>CAYSLU010000006.1:0-17390 GCA_964431965.1 uncultured Verrucomicrobiota bacterium | reverse complement strand
CCGGCGTACCGCGAGATCAAGCGCGAGATGTGCGGCCGGATGTGGCGCTTCGCCCACCGGGAGTCGGACACCGCCATCAACTCCTACATCACCGTCGGCCTCGCCCCCTTCGGCCCGGCGGAAGGCTTCCGCCAACGAACCGACACGGCCCTCGCATGAGACGTCCCGCGTGCATTCGCAACGAATTGCTGTGATATCGCAACTGTGATATACATCAACCACGGCATGCGTAGCCCCAAGGAGAAGTGAAGATGATCCGGATGATCGTGTCTTTGCCTGAACGCGAGAAGAAGTGGCTGGAGCAGACCGGCCGTCGGCAAGGCGTGTCCACAGCCGAGTTGGTGCGCCGCGCCGTGGCGTGCCTGCGCCATGCCGAGCCCTCGTCGCAATTCCGAGGGACCGTAAGGGCATGCGCGGGCGCGTGGAAGTCGGTCCGTACTGACAGCCAAAAGCACGTGGATCGCCTCCGCAAGGAATGGGACGCCCACCCGTGAAGACCCGCTACCTGCTCGACTCAGCAATCCTGATCGATGTCCTCAGGGGTGTGCCCGCCGCCGTGCGCTGGGTCGAGGGGCTTCATCCGGGCGAGGCGGCGATCTCGGTGATCACCCGGGCCGAGGTGCTCTCCGGCGGCACGGAGGACGAACATATGGCTGCGCAGGTTCTCTGTGATCTGTTTGACTGCGTTGCATTGGATGCCGAGACGGCGGATACGGCCGCACGGCTGCGTCGGCAGCATCGCTGGAAGCTGCCCGACGCCTTTCAGGCGGCCGTGGCGCAACGACGCGACTGGCTTCTGGTCACCCGCAACGAGAAGGACTTCCGGGAAGGCCGCGATTCCTTCGTGATGGTGCCCTATCGAATGTAGCAGGCAAGGCCACAGATCATGGCTTGCATGAGGAGGGACTCGGCACGTGCCGTGTCCACCAAGCTCCTCGGCCAACAGCCGAGCCTGTTCTGACGCGCCCTGCCTCGCGCCCCATCAGGCGCTCGAACGGTAGCTCACCGGGCCTCGGCGGGAAGCATTGCAGACTATAGTCTGACGACGGAATGCGGAGCGTATGCAAGACTCTCGGCATGTCCGCGACTGCCGACAAAGCGCTGCTGCGTAAGCCCCTCGCAGGACAGATCCGGTGTCTTCGTCAGAAGAAGGGCCTCAGCCAAGAGGCGCTTGCTTTCCGCGCTGGTCTGCATCGAACCTATATCAGCCTGATCGAGAGGTCGCAGAGGTCTCTGACCATCGATTCCCTGGAGCGCATTGCGTTGGCGCTGGACGTAAAGCCCTCCGAGCTCCTTGCGCGCTCCGAAGCGTCAGCCCCCTCGCTACGGTAGCATGGCAACCACTCGTCAGACTCCCGTTGGTGCTGCGGTTGGCAAGAGTATCGGACATGTACGGCAGCCTCTGACACCGCCCGAGATACTGAATCTGGACCGCGCCTTGACCGGAGTATTCAGAACGATCCGGGAATTTCGCGCAAGGAACCCCGTCGCAAGACACATCAAGTTCCCGTCTCTTCCCTCAATATTCAGTGAATCCATTGCCATTGCGGCAGTACCGATCCTCTTTGGCCCGTCATGGGGTGGCCGGCACGGCGGACACGAGGCCGACATTCTCATCCAGAACCGCGAGACTGGCCGAGTCATGCGGATCGAGGTGAAAGCCACGGGGCAGCATGCCTTTCAGGAACTGAAGGACAAGGATCTCAAAGCGGACGCCTTGGTCTGGATCCGCTTTGGACGACGATACGAAGCCGGAACGGGGGCGATTGAGGTGGCTGTCCTCGAGGCACCGGGCGAGCACGTCCGAGCTCCTTGTCGTCTCGACGTTCGACGCTTTGAATCCGTTCCCGGAATCCGCGAGAATCAACGCGTCATCCGATTCGAGAGCTTGGAGGCGATGTGGACCCCGGCAGGACAGACGCCACCGAACGGGACCGGCAGCTGAACCTCATGTTCGTGTGGACCGGTTTGGAGCGAGTCTCCGAACAGCGATATCCACGAGGTGCGGATCGTCGGTGAGGTGAAGCCCTTCAGCGATGGCTTCCCTTACAGTGCCAAACTCGAACACTGACTCCGTCTGTCTGGCAACCCGATCGGCGTCGCAAGAGCTCTTGACCATCATTCTCAGAGTCACTTCGTACTGCATGTCCAACCTCCTGTTCGCGCTCACCGCCCCAGCAGCTTCAGTTTGAGCTCGATGTAGTACATGAAGTCGTCGTACGAGATGTCGGGGTGGACGGCGTGGTCGATGTGGGGGATGAAGCCGCCCTGCTCCAGCATGGGCGGAATCTTAGCCTGAAGCTCCCGGTCGATGGCCGCGCGGCCCTTCGCGATTTCGCGCTTGTCGATGCCCCCGCAGAGCGCCACGCCCGGCCCGAGCTTGCGACGCAGCCGCACGGGATCCATGCCCGACGCCTGCTCGAGCGGCCAGAAGCAGTTCACCCCAACGTCCATCCACGAGGGGATCAGCGCTTCCATGTCGCCGTCCGAATCCACCCAGATGCTCCGGACGCCGGCCCGGTTGAGCCGCTCGATGATGCGGCGGTACGGCTTTTCGAAGAAGCGGCGAAACAGCTCCGGGCCGAACAGCGGGCCGCCCTTGCCCGCACAGTCCTCAAAGAAGCTGAAGTAGTCGAATTGCACGTCCTCCAGCGCCCGCTCGACCAGCGCGAGGAAGAAGTCGGCCCAGAACTCGACCATCTCCTCGACCAGCGCCGGGTCGTCGTAAAACAGGTAGGAGATGCCTTCGGTGCCGACCCACGAGCGGAGCTGTGAATAGAGGCCGTAGGTCCCGTTGCCCAGCAGGCATGCGGGATAGGTGCGATCCTGCCACGTCCGAGCCATCTCATCCCACCAGTACGGATACCGGATGGGCGTCGCCGGATCGTACCGCCGCTTGACGTCGGCCCACGAGGCGCGGTCCGTGACGGGAAAGGACAGGTACGTGTCCATGCTCATCCGCGTCCCGCGGACGGTGCCGGTCTTGAGGGCGCGCGTGACGATTCCGTTCCCGTGCCGGGCCACCAGGTATTCATCGGTCTCCTCCAGCGCCCGGTACTCGAAGGCAGGAACCATCCCTGTGCCGATCCGGCCGAACGCCCGGCGATCGATCCGGAACAGCGGCTCGCCTTCGAACATGTCGCCCAGGTATACGCGGTCCGCCGGCATGCCTTCGCGCAGCCAGCGATCGATCGTCTGCCCCCAGCACCCCAGCTCGTAGTTCGGAATCCAGTCCGAAGGCTGCCCGGCCATGATGCGGCCGAAACACTCACGGTGTACAGGACTTGCCGTCATCCTCGCCTCCTCCATGCGTCCGCCGTCACGGCCGCAGAACGACCACGGTGGCGCCCCACCCGCCGGCTGTCGCCGGCGCCAGGCCGAACGACTCCACTTCCGGAAGCCGCTTCAGGACGGAATGAACCGTCTCGCGCAGCGCTCCAATCCCCTTGCCGTGAATGATGCGCACCCGCAGGATGCCTCGCTTCCGGCATTCCGTCAGGTATTCGATCACCAGATCCTTCACGTCCCGGGGGTGAAAGGCGTGCAGGTCCAGAACGCCGTCGATCGGAATCTCGATGGGCTCAAGCTCGTCCATGGTTCCTCGCCGCGTGCCACGGGATCGATCCGGCGAATGCAGCTACAGTACACGGCCGCCGACCGGGTGAGAAGCGAAGTCGCTCTTGAGGGCCGGCGTCGCTTTCCCTACCATGCCGCCGTGCGAAAGAAAGACACAGCGGACGTACTCGCCAGCTCGGCCGCCGTCGTCGCGGACGCAGCGGCCGTGTTCGGCGGATTCCTTCTGGCCACGTGGATCCGCTTCGACAGCGGCCTGATCCCGCTCGCGCTCCGCATCGACTGGTGGTTCATCCACGCGGAGGTGCCCAGCGAGCAACCCCCGCCCGACCTGTATTTCATGTACGGCTGGGGCGCGGCCCTCGCCGCCCTGCTCTTCCTGTTCCTCTTCCGCTCTCTCGCCCTCTACGTCCGGCCGCAGGTCGGGAACTTCGGCAACAAGGTGCCGCGGTTGGTCCGGGCGACCGCGCTCGGGATCCTGCTCGCCACGGCCCTGGCATTCGCCATCCGCACCGACCCCCCGTTCAGCCGCATCACCATGGCGCTGTCGTTCGCCATCGTCTGCGCGTTGCTCATACTCGAGCGCTGGCTGCTGTTCCGGGCCGAAATCCGCTACGCCCGGCGGCGCAAGGGGCGGAACCGGGTGCTGATTCTCGGAACCGACGAAGTGGCCGCCCGGCTGCGCCGCGCGCTGGAGCGCGATCCCCGGCTCGCATCCGAGGTCGTCGGGTTCGTCCGGGTCGATGGCGCGGATCCGGACGCGGCCATTTCGCCGGAGCGCGTGCTCGGCGCGGTCGACGACATCCCGGCGCTGCTGGACGGCCAGCGGGTGGACCAGCTCATCCTGGCCGCATCCAGCCTCCCCCCCCAGCGCGTAATCGAGATCATCCTCCTGTGCGAGAAGCACCTGATTCAGTTCAACCTCGTGCCGGACCTGTTTCGCGTCCTCACCGCTGGCGTGGACATGCAGATGGTCGACGACATCCCCCTGCTGGGGGTCGGACGCTGGCCGCTGGACTTCTTCTGGAATCGCTGCCTGAAGCGCGCGGAGGACATCGCCGGCGCCGTCGTGGGGCTCGTCCTGACCGCCCCGTTGATCGCCGCCGCCGCCGCCGCGATCCGTCGCAGCTCGGCCGGGCCGGTGTTCTACCGGCAGGAGCGCTGCGGCGAGAACGGGCGCCGCTACACGCTCTACAAGCTCCGCACGATGCAGGAGGGCGCCGAGGACGCGACGGGGCCCGTGTGGGCCACGGAAAACGACCCCCGCCGAACGGCGGTCGGCGCATTCCTGCGCCGCCATAACCTCGACGAGTTGCCGCAGCTCTGGAACGTGCTGCGCGGTGACATGAGCCTCGTCGGCCCCCGGCCCGAGCGCCCCCACTTCGTCGAGAAGTTCAAGGAGGACATCAGCGGCTACATGTGGCGCCACGTGTCCAAGCCCGGCATGACGGGCTGGGCGCAGGTCAACGGCCTTCGCGGCAACACGAGCATCGAGGAGCGGATCAAGTACGACCTCTACTACCTGGAAAACTGGTCGCTCTCGTTCGACTTCAAGATCATCGTGAAGACGTTCGTCGCGCATCGGAACGCGTACTGAGAGGGGCGCCGACGGTTAGCCGTAGCCGCGCGCGTGAGCGCGTGGCATCTGCCGCGGCCTTACGGCCGCAGCTACTTTCCTGAGCCCGCTGCGGACCGTGGATCGCCAGCCGCGCGCTACGGCTTGTCCACGCCCTTCACGTCGATCCGCGAGCGGCCGATCCGCATGGCCGCGTGCACCATGCGGCCGTCCGATTTGAGGAATCGGAACGTGGAGCGTATGCGTCCCCCGTCCGTGTCACCCGGCCCCAGAGGCAGGATGCCGTACTCATAGTCGACGACCGCCTCGCGGCCTTTCTCGGAAGCCTTCAGCGGCACCCCAAGCAGGCGAACGATGTCCTCCTGAGTGGGCACCGGCGGGGCCTTCCCCGGCGGGAAGATGCCCGACCACGCCATGTCGTACGAACGCTGGATGATCCGCGCGCGGCCGAGCGATTGAGCCGCGGCGGCCAGGAATCCCTCGCCCCACAGATCGACGATCTGGACGGGTGCGACAACCGACCGGAGGAGCCCATTGCGGAACTGCATCACCAGGTGGAAGTCCTGCGGCTCCGGCGGCGCTCCAGCCGGGCGCGGCACGGCGACGTTGACGTAGGCGAAATCCCACGTCACGATGGCCCCGTTCGACGACACGGTGGTCGGCATCTTCCCCACGAGCGTCACCACGTCCTCGTCGAGCAGCACCGGCTCCTTCATCACGAAGGTCAGCGACGGGGTGTGTTCCACCTGGACGTACGTGTCGAACTCGGCAAGCTGGTTCTTGAGCGCCAGAAGCCGAACGTAGACGCACCCCGACAGCAGCATGACGACCGCGCAAAAAGCCGCGCACACAGCCGCGCGAGCGCCCGTCCCCCACCCGGATCTGCATTGAGCCATATCGCTCGTCCTCTGGTCCGCTGCTTCAGAAACAGGTACTCATGCCGCCGTTTCATCCTGAGCGCAGCGAAGGATCTCATGCTTCCCAATCTCGGATGAGATTCCTCGCTCCGCTCGGAATGACAGTCGCCTCGATGCCTTCCATGATCGCACGCCAGACGGCACATTAGAACGCAAAGCGTATCGAAAGAATCGGCAGCTGCCCGTAGTCGGGCTCGAACGACGCGCCGCCCGTGATCGCGTCGGTGCAGTCGTCCAGCCGCCCTTGATTATACCGGTGCGCCGCGTCCACGCCACCGTACACGCTGCCCGTGTACCACGTCAGCTCAAAGAAGCTGATCACGGCGAATCCGCCCCATTGCTCGTGATCGGCTGTGCTCCACATGCCGAACATGAAGAGCCCGTTAAGGATGGCCGATCGCGCCGCATTGGCATACTCACCCGAATAGGCGTATCCCGCTCCCGGAATGAGCCCCAGCACCCCGCCCAGCCACGGCTTCTTGTCGCGTCCGGCGGCGTACGAGTCGATCGCCCTCAACCCCTCACTCTGCTCGGGCGCGGCCAACTGGTCGCGCGCGCCCGCGATGTCGCCACGCCGCAGGCGCGCCTCCGCCAGTCGCCGGCTGGTGTATGTCTTCAGCATGCCCGTCGGGGAATGCTCGCCCGCGCTGGTCAGAAAGAACGTCGCCTGATCCCAGTCCTCGCGTCCCATCGCGAGTTCGCCGCGCAGCAGCGCCGTCTCCGCCGGCCGGCCGGACAGGTCGTCCTCCGCGCGGTCGAGCACGCGATCGGCCAGATCGTACTGGCGGTTGGTCCAATACTGAAACGCGGCCGCCCACCCGTACGCGCTGCGCGCCGCTCCGTCCCCGGCCGTCATTGCCAGCCGCCGGAACTCGATGGCGGACTCCTCCCGGCGCCCGTCCCGCGCGAGCTGCACCGCAAACTGGCTCGGCGACTCGCCGGCGATCGTCGAGGCCGCGGTCAGCACAAGCGCGCAGACCAGACCGACGCGTGACAGAGTCTCATTCGTGACCGTCATATCGCACAGATCCTTCGCTTCGCTCAGGATGACATTGAATCACCCACTGATCACTGACCGCTGGTCACTGATCACTCTCTCTTCGCGCCTAGCGCCGCCCGCCCCCCAGCCACCAATCGTGCGCCTGCAGCGGATCCGCATACCGGACATGCCCGCCCACGATGATCGGATACTCACCCGCCGCCACAACGCCCGGCTCGCGCACCAGCCGGTCGGCCACGATCGGGAACGCCAGCAGCCCGTGCGCCCGGCTGGCCGCCGCGAAATAGCGGGAGCAACTCGGGGTCAGCGAGCACCGGTTCCCCAGCGCCGGGCCGACCGCGTGACGATAGAACGCGACGATCCACACCCCGGGCCAGGCGAACAGACGAGTCCGGGGCTGCGTCGGGCCGGCTCCATCGAACGCGACCTGAACATCACGAGTCCACAAGGCACGACAGCCGTCAACCTGAACCCGGAGGCCCGATGTCATCGGCTCCAGTTCGGGCCGCTCGCGCAGAATCCGATCAAGCCCGTAGCTGGCGCACGCCAGCCGGACGCCTTCGCCGGCCTTCAGAAAGGCGTCGCGCAGCAGCGGGTACGCCTCATCCCACCGGCGCTGACGATACAGAGCCAGCCCGCCTTCGTACGCCGCCTCCGCGCGCACCGCGCCGGAGCCGGCAGACGTCGCCAGGCGCGCCAGGTCCGCTACCGCGACAGCCGTCCTGTCGTTCGTGACGGCCAACCGCCCCGCCTGGGCGTCCACTCGAAGCGCGGATATGGAGGACAGCAGGCTCGCGCGCTCGTTTGACGGATCGCCCGCCAGCACGCGACGCGCCTCCCGGCCGGCGGCCCGCCAGTTTCCTTCGGCAGACAGCTCCTCCGAGAGCTGGAGCGCTCCGCCCGCGTGGCCCGGATCCGCCCAAAAAAAGAGGATTCCGAGCATTACACCCGGAATCCTCATGCGTCGCGTCCCACGATGTCTGGCCGAGCCCTCAGTAGAACACGGAGCCGTACTTTGACGCATAGTCCTTGGTCTGCATGCCATTGGTGCCGTCCACTCCGTCCCAGATGGCAAACACAATGTTCACGTAGGGAATCAGACGGCACCACTGCCGCCAGTGAACTTCCTTCCCGTCATTGTACGCCGCACCCGTTCGAATACCAAAGCAACAGCCGGCGATGAACCCCATCAGTCCGCCGCGCTGCGTATTGATCGCCGTCGACGACCCGACCGTTCCCATCAAGACCATTGCGGCCAGCGCTACCACTAACAGTTTTCTCATTCCATCCCCCTGCTCTCGTTCATCCGATGAAACCGAACCCGGCAAGCGTGGGCGAGCCGGATCAGAGATCAATAAAACGCAGAGCCATACTGGGCCGCGTAGTCCTTCGTCGTCATGCCATTGGCGCCGTCAATACCGTTCCAGATCGCGAACACGACATTCGCAATCGGGATCAGCATCACCCATTCGCGCCAGTGGACTTCCTTCCCGTCATTGTAGGCCCCACCCGTGCGGAGCCCGAAGCAGCACCCGGCGATGAACCCCATCAGCCCGCCCCTGTCCTGATTGACCGCCGACACCGTACCGATGCTGCCGATCAAGACCGCCATGAGCAACACGACTGTAACCAACTTCCTCATGCACGCCTCCCCTGTTGAGCGCTTCACCCGAGCCGAAAACGGTTTTAATGATTACTACGCCCTCCCCTGCGCTGCAAGCGCATTCTCCAGTCTGCGGAGCCTTCCGGGCTTGCGCGCTTGGCAGCCGGCATCGGCGGCCATATGATCTTCGCCATGGCTGCCCGAGCGACCGCCACCGAACCTGTCCGCCGGACCGTCCGCGTCGCCTGCGCGATCGTTGAGCGCGGGGGGCACGTGCTCGTCGCCCAGCGCGGGCCCGGCATGGACCGCGCGGGCCAGTGGGAGTTTCCGGGCGGCAAGATCCATCCGCGGGAGAGCCCCGCCGCCTGCATCGCCCGAGAGATCCGCGAAGAGCTGGGGCTCGAGGTTCATCCGATCCGCGTCGGGCGCCCGGTCCGACACCGGTACGCCGACCTCTCAATCGAGTTGATCCCCGTCGTGTGCCGCCCGGCCGGCGGGCGGCTGCGCCTGCTGGAGCACCGCCGGATCCGCTGGGTTGGATGGACGGAGACCAACCGGCTCGACTGGACCGCGGCCGACATCCCCTTGGTCACGCGCTACGCAGCCCGCCGCTGCCGATCCGCAACGGGAGCTTGCGCGGCAAGATCGACCGTGTAGACTCTCGCGCTCCGTTCCCGTGATGCACCGCAGCCCGGAACACACCATGAACCAGCACCCCTCAGTCCGCGTGTACCGCGAGCTCTACTACGCCAGCCCCGGCCCCGGCGTGGCCCAGTGGCTCACCCCTGCCTGCGTCGGCGACGGACCGGCGCGGGCCGAGATTCTCACAACCAGCTCCGAGGCGGACGCCTACCGGGGCTGGGTGCGCCGGGAGTCGCCGGACGACGGTTGCACGTGGGGGCCGCTTCAGCCGATACCCGACGTCGTGCGCGAAACGCCGGAGGGCGGGATCGTGGTCTATCCGTCGCACTCCTGGCGCGAACCCGCCAGCGGCCGCAGCTACCGGTTCTTCATGCAGCGGCAGTGGCCGGGTGCGCCCTGCTACACCTACCAGTGGAAAAACCACCAGCACCCCATGCGCGACCACGTCTTCGTGTCGGAGAACGATGGCCCCGCGCGCCTGCTGCGCTATGAGGCCGGCTCGGACTACCGGCCGGGTCAGCCGTTCGAACCGGCCTTCCTGAACGCCAACGTCGCCTACTTCGGAAACGCCCCGGCCGCAACAGGCGACGGCAACGTCCTCTATCCCGTCTGCATCACGCGCCCCGAGGGCGCCATCGGAGCCGGCGGCGTCTGCCTGTTCCGCCGCGACCCAGCCGACGGGCCGTGGCGCGCCTCCAACACGTGCCCGATCGATCCGGCCTGGTCTTCCCGCGGCCTGCTCGAGCCGGAGGCCGCCGTGCTCCGCGACGGGCGCGTGATGATCGTCGCCCGCGGGAGCAACACGCCCACCACGCCGGGCCGGAAGTGGCGCATCATGTCCACCGACGGAGGCCGCACGCTCGGCCCGGTCGAGGAACTGCGCTACGACGACGGCTCGCGGTTCTACTCGCCTTCGAGCATCCACCGCTTCATCCGGTCCGGCCGGACGGGCAAACTCTACTGGCTCGCCAACATCGTGCCCGAGCCCCCGCAGGCGAACGGCCCGCGCTATCCGCTCGTTATCGCTGAGATCGACGAGGACCGCGCCGCGGTCCGCAAGGACAGCCTGATCGAGCTCGACACGCGCCAGCCCGGCGAGCCCGCCGCGCTGCAGCTCTCGAACTTCAGCGTGCTCGAGAATCGTGCGGGCGACATCGAGATCTACATCACGCTGCTGGGCCTGCGCGCCGACGACTTCTGGCGCTCCGATGTGTATCGCTACGTATTCGCACCATGAACACTCCTGAATCGCACCTGCTCGTCTATGTCGGCACCTATACGAACCGCGGCTCCGCGGGGCTCTACTCGGGGCGGTTCGACCCCGCCTCCGGAGCCATCTCCGGGCTGGCGCCCGCCGCGGCCATGCCGAACCCCACGTTCCAGGTGGTGCACCCGGCCCGGCGCGTCCTCTACTCCGTCAGCGAGATGCGCGACGAGGGCGGGCGGCACGACGGATCGGTGACCGCCTTCGCCGTCGCGCCCGGCACCGGCCGCCTTACGGCGCTCAACCGCCAGTCGGTTCGCGCCCAGGGGCCGTGCCACCTGGCGATCGACTCCACCGGCCGCGCGCTGATCGCGTCGAACTACGCCAGCGGCAGCGTGACCGCGCTGCCGCTCGAGCCCGACGGCCGGCTGGGCGAGCCGATGCCCGTGGTCCAGCATAGCGGCTCCAGCATCGTACCCGAGCGCCAGTCCGAGCCGCACGCCCACTCGACGACCATCTCGCCCGACAACCGATTCGCCTTCGTCGCCGACCTCGGGATCGACCGGATCATGGCCTACCGGCTCGATCCCGCCTCGGCCAGGCTCGTCCCGCACGAGCCCGCGGCCATCGCGGTGCGGCCGGGGCTCGGCCCCCGCCATTTCGCGTTCCACCCGAACCGCCGCGCCGCGTACCTGATCACCGAGCTGGGCAACACGGTCAACGTGTTTGCCTACGACGAGTCCGCCGGGCGGCTCACCGAGATCCAGGAGATCTCCACGCTCCCCGCCGGGTATTCCGCAACCACCTACGCATCGGACATCCACCTGTCGGCCGATGGCCGGTTCCTCTACGGATCCAACCGGGGGCACGACAGCATTGCCGTCTTCTCCGTAGATCCGGCCACCGGGCTCCTCTCGGTCGCCGCCCACGAGCCCGTCCTCGGAAAGTGGCCCCGAACGTTCGGCCTCGATCCGGCTGGCCGCCATCTCGTCGCCGCCAACCAGCAGAGCGACTCGCTCACCGTATTCCGCCGCGACGCGACGACCGGGCGCCTCGAGCCGGTCGGGGCCCCAATCGCCGTTCCCATCCCCGTCTGCGTAACCCTGATACCGGCCGAGTGAGGGCCATGCTCCGAATCTGCGGGAAGAAGACCGAGCCGCACCCATGACCATTCAAGCATCGCACCAGTACCGCGTGTCCGAGCTGGTCTTCCACGCCCCCGGCGCCGGATCCAACCCATGGCGCATCGCCGCGAGCGTCCGCTTCCGGGGGCCACACGGCGAGACCGTCGAGATCGCCGCCTTCCATGACGGAGGCGACACGTGGCGCGCCCGCTTCACGCCCCTGTCGGCGGGCGAATGGACCTACACGACGGAGTGCCGCGACTGGACCGCGCTCGACGGGCTCCGCGGCCGACTCTCGGTTTCGCCCGCCAGCGGCGAGAACGCGCTGTGGCGGCACGGCGGCATTCTGAGAGTCGCACCCGGCGGCCACCACCTCGCGCACACGGACGGCACGCCGTTCTTCTGGCTGGGCGACACCTGGTGGTTCTGCCCGTCCGATCTCGTGCCGATCGACGGATCGAACCGTCCCGGCATCGCATCGATGTACCGACACCTCATCGCCACGCGGCAGCGCCAGGGCTTCACCGTGCTTCACATGGCCTTCCTCGGGGCCATCGGCGGAACCGGCGCGCTGGACTTCTGCCGGACGCGCCTGGGAATGTCCTTCGATGTCGCGTACTGGCAGACGGCCGACCGCTATATCACCGAGGCGAACGAGGCCGGGCTCGTGCCGGCGATCGCCATCGGATGGGCCCAGGGCATCGAGCTGTACGACCTCGATGACCTGCGCCACCTCTGGTCCTACGTCGTCGCCCGCTACGGCGCCTTCGCCGTCACGTGGCTGGTGTGCGGCGAGTACAACGTCGCGATCACCGGCGAGGTGCCCGCCCGCGTCGAGCACGCGCTCGCCGTCGGCCGTCACATCCGCGCGGTCGACCCATACCGGCGCGCGATGACGATCCACCCGTGGTGGCACGAGGGCGATCGGCGCCAGGCGTGGGCCGAGCCGTGGTACGACACGATCATGTTCCAGAGCGGTCACCTGGGCTCGGGCAAGACGCCCCCGGCCGCACTCTACCTCGATGCCTGGCACTCCGCGCCCACACGGCCTGTGCTGGAGGGTGAGACGAACTACGAAGGCATCCTCAAGAACCCGGTGGGGCCGGACGGCATCCGCCGATCCGCCTACCACGCCATGCAGAACGGGTGCGCGGGCTTCACCTACGGCGCACACGGCCTCTGGTATCCGACACAGGACGCGACGGATCGCACCTTCGACAACTGGGGCGAGCCGATCCCGTGGTGGGCCTCGGTGGAGCAGCCTGGAGCGGCGCACGCGGGAATCATGCGGCGTGCCTATGAATCGATCGACTGGTGGCGCACCGAGCCCTGGCCGTCCGCGCTCTCGCTCGACCCCGCCGGCCCGCCCGATTCCGCGCCAAGCGCCCGCGGTGTGCCCGACGGGAGCGCGGCGATCGTCTATTTCCCCGCCGGCTGGCCGCCCGCTGCAGCCGTATCACTCCAACGGCCGAACCAGCCTGCCGGCACGCTCCAAGCCGAGTGGCTCGATCCCCGCTCAGGCGCACGCCGCACCCTCCCGCCGCTTCAGGGTTCAGCCGGCGATGGCCTGCAGCTACCCGCCCGGCCGGACGCCCAGGACTGGGTTCTGATCCTTGTCCGCTAGAACGGAACGGCGACACCGACCATCCGGGCCAGGTCGCGCAGTTCCTGCTCCAGGTCGGGCGCCAGGGGAATACCCTCGCGCTCGGCGGTCACCTGGCACCGGTGCGCGTGTTCGCCCGGGACGCGGATCTCGTCGCACCCCGCCGCGCGCGGCTGCGACTTGAGGTCGGCGATCAGGGCCGCCATCCGCGACTCGAACTCGGCGGGCGGCATGAAGTGCGCGATGTCGATCGCGATGCAGCACTGGCTCTCGCCCTGCCGCTTCGACGTCCGGGCCTCGGGCGGCAGGATGGCGCTCAGGAATGCGCCGCCGCCCAGCACGCCCGTGAGGATCTCGATCAGCAGCACCAATCCGGCGCCCTTGTGCATGCCGATGGGGAGAGTCGTTCCGCCGTCCAGCACGGCCTTCGGATCGCTCGTCGGATTCCCGGCGGCATCGACCGTCGGCAGATCGGCCGGCACCGTCGCTCCGCTGCGCATCCACTGCGTGAGCTTGCCGTACGAAGCCGTCATCGCGGCATCGAACACGAGCGGATAGCCCGCCCCGGTCGGCACGGCGAAGCCGAGCGGGCCGTTGCCGATCACGCGGGACGCGGTTCCGGGGTAGCCCATCGCCGGGTGCGTATTGGAGCAGGCGATTCCGATCAGCCCCGCCTCCGCAGCCCGGAGCACGTATGGCGCGGCCGAGAGGAAATGGTTGTTGTTGATGACGACGCCGATGCCCAGCCCGTGGTTCTTCGACTTCGCCATGGCCCGCTCCATGGCATCCATGCACCCGAGCAGCCCGATCCCGTGGTCGCCGTCGAGGACCACGACCGAATCGGAGTCCCGGAGTACCCGCCGCTGCGGAGCCGGATTCACCTGTCCGGCCCTCAGCCACAGCAGGTATCGCTGCACCCGCCGGAGCCCATGCGTGAGCACGCCACGCGACTCCTGCAGCACGAACAGAGCCGCGGCCTGTTCCGCTTCGGCAGCCGGCACGCCGGTCGCGCGAAACAGGCTCGCGACGAACGGCCGCAATATGTCCCCTCTCACCTTCATGGAACTCCCCCCGCTCCGCTGTGGCTTCGTCCGAGCAACCGCGGCGGAATCAGCAGAATATCACCGATATCGACAATCCGCGCGGCTTTCCGGATATTCACCGTCAGGAGATCCGCATGCTGACAATCGAAACCCGCGGGACGTGGTCGGAGATGGGCGCGCAGGTCGGACAGCGGTTTGCCGCCGAGCTGCGCCGAATGATGGACCGGTTCCTCGCGCTGCTGCCGGACACAACCGAAGTCGCCGCCGCCGCCACACGCGTGCGCGCCATCGTCGAAGCGCAGTGCCCGGAGCTGATCGAGGAGACGCGCGGCATGGCGGCGGGAGCCGGCGTGGATGCGGAGCAGCTTTTCCGCTACCGCTTCTTCATCGACGTGCGCGGCATGGCCGCCCCCGGCTGCTCCACCTTCTTCGCGCTCGGCGAAGACGGGCGCCCATGGCTGGGCCGGACGTGCGACATCGAGGCGGAAGATCACTGGGCCCAGTTCCTGCTGGTGCGGCGCCCGAACGACGGCTTGGCGACGGCCACCGTCACGTACCTGGGCATGGCCAGCTTCCTCGGCATCAACGGGCACGGCGTCGGCCTGGTCGGCGCCAGCGCCGCTCCGCGCGCGTGCGGGTGCGAACCGGGGACGCCGGGCACCTTGCTCGGCATCCGAGCCCTGCACAACGCCCGGTCGACCGCGGAGGTCGAAGCCATCCTCACGTCCGCCCCCATGGTGGGCAAGGGCGGCGTCCTGATCGCAGCCGATGCCGGCGGCCACTCGACGCTCTTCGAGGTGGTGCCGGGCCGACGCATGCTGGCTCACCGACGCCCCCCCGACCGCACCTGGCAGGCCGGCACGAATTTCTACCCCACCGGCCGGGTTCAGAACGCGGACCAGCCCGCCTACCTCTACAATGCCTACGCCCGCTACGGCCGCATCGTCCAGGCGCTCGAGGATTACCCGATCCGCCGCGATCGCTCGGACCTGCAGCGCCTGATCGCCGAGATCTCGCAGCCCGGCCCGTACATCCCCGCCGGCGCGTGCAACCTGGAAACAGCCTACGCCACGCTGTTCGACCTTCGGGAGCGCGCCGTGTACGTCGCGCCCGGCAATCCCAACACCGTCCCGTTCGAGACCATCCGCCTGTGACTGGAGCATCCATGAGCCGACGACCGATCACCCGCGTGGCGCTGCTGCAGAGCTTCGACGGCCGCACCGAACAGCTCCCCGCGCTGATGGACGAGCTTCCCGCGAAGGGGTACACCGCCGTCTTCCTCGCCGCCATCGGCGAGGGCGAAAACCTGAACGGCCTCTGCGAGAAGGCGGCCAGCCTCGGCCTGAAGGTCGGGCTTTTCACCGGGTTCATGAAGTACGACTACCGGTACCTCGCGCAGCATCGCGAGCAGCAGATGGTGTTCGCGGAAGCGGCCAACGACCAGGACGACATCGGCATGTCCGGGTGGGGCTGCCCGTTCAACCCCGAGTTCAAGGCCCGCTACTTCGCGAAGCTGCGCGAGCTGGCCGCGCTGCCGGGCGTGTGGCAGATCGACCTGAACGACGAGGCGTTCCTGGGCTCCGGCTGCTACTGTGCCGTGTGCCGCGCGGCCTGGGCGGCGGATATCGGCGGCCCGATGCCGTGCAAGCCCCGGCCCGTGGCCGACGACTGGAAAGACCCGCGCTGGCGCACCTACCTGGGCTGGCGCATCCGGCGCTGGCACGCGGTGCACCGTGAGATGGCGGATGTGATCCGCCGCGTCAACCCCGCCATCCGCGCGTCGTTCCAGTCGTCTCCGGCCGTTGACCTCTGGATGAACCCGTGGCATTCGGGCGTCGACCTCGCCGGCATGGCTGAATATCTGGACGCAATCTCGACCGATCCCTATTACACGTTCCACCGCCGCATCTTCGATCCGGCCGAGGTCTACCTGAGCGAGTGGTCCCGCTTCCTGGCCGGCATCATGCCCGAGGGCAAGCACGCGGGCATCTACCCGCAGGGTTTCTCGCATCCGACCTTCACGCGCCCGCTCGGCCCGGAGGACGGCATCTGGTCGGCGATCATCCCGCCCGCGGTCGGCGCCTCCTACACCTGCGCGTTTTCCTATACCCTTCAGAAGTGTTCGCCGGTTCAGGCCGCCTACGAGTCGGCGTTCCGGCTCGACCCCTACTTCGAGCGCTGCGCGCCGCTCCGCTACGCGGCCATCGTGCACGGCCTCAAGAGCGAGATGTATCGTTACCCGCTGCCCATGGAGACCCCGAACTCCTACGACGGAACCCGCGCGTTCCCGGTGGCGGCGGCGCTGCGCCACGCCGGCCTGCCGTATGGGTGGCTGCCGGACACCGCCTTGAGCGACGCGCCCCGGCTTGCGTCAAGCCGCGTCCTCGTCCTGCCGGACGTGGCGTGCATGAGCCGGGACGAGCGCGAGGGGCTGCGGCAGTTCCTGGCCGACGGCGGGCACGCGGTCATTCTGGGCGACTTGGGCTCCGCGGACGAGACGGGCGGGGACGCCGGCGCCTCGCTCCTCGAGGAGCTCACGGGCATCCGGCTCCGCGAGCCACTGAAAGGCGCAGGCGAGTTCCAGCTGGACCTTCCCCACCCCGCCGCGGACCGCCTGCAACCCATCGACGAAGAGTCGGCCCAACGCTACATGGACGGCACGATGCGCCCGCTCTTCAGCCTCGCGCACGGCTGGGCGACCGACGTCCCGGCCGACGCGGACGTGCTGGCGAGTTTCGTGGACGAACCCGGCCAGCCAACCGGCCGGCCCGCGATCATTTCGTCGCGCCGTCACGCCGGTCGTGTCGTGTGGCTCGCGGGTTTCCCCACCCGCACAGCGCGCAACCCCGCGTTCGGGACCACGGTGATCAATCGCGCGCACGAATTGGTGGCCCGACTCGTGGAGCACGCGGCCGGGAGCGCGCCTGCCTTGCGCGTGGAAGGCTGGCCGCCCATGGTGCCGATGCGGCGCCTTCGGCCCATGGACCAGCGCTTCATGCCCACGTTCGAGTTCTTCCCGCTCGCGGGCGAGGACGGTTTCCTGGGAATCGTCACGTCGTACTTCCGGGAGCCGGCCGAGTTCCCCATGGTGCTGGACGTGCCGGT
>CAYSLU010000005.1:0-85364 GCA_964431965.1 uncultured Verrucomicrobiota bacterium | reverse complement strand
CTTGAAGCGCGCCTGGGTGGTCAACCGCCCGCGGCTCGACTGGCACTGGCCGTCGCAGGCGCATCCGGGGCAGGCTTTCCGCATCCTGGGGCGTCACCTGGTCCGGGCGGATCTTTACAAGACGCGCGATCCGGAGAATCCCACCAGCATGGGCGGCCTCTTAAAGGGCAAGACGGTGTTGGTCGCGCGGCCGGTGGCCGGCGGCGCCTGGCGGCAGATTCCGGTGGAGCTATCGAGCGGGTATGAGCTCCGGGCGCGCCAGCCGGCGAACCTCAAGCCCGGCGACTACGAATTCCGGGCGCACAACGGGCTGGGCGGCGCGGCGGGCTGGTCCGATGCGCTGACGATCCCGGTGGCGGCCGCGGAGGTATGGCCGGCGCGGGTGTTCGAGGCGGAAACCTTCATCGCCAAGGCTGGTGGCGATGTGGACCAGGGGCTCGCCGCGGCGCTGGCCGCGATTGAGGCCAACGGCGGCGGCGTGTTGCAGCTCGGCCCGCGGCCCTACGACATCACGCGGACGCTGATCATGCCGCGCCGCTCGGTACTGCGCGGGTCGGGGCGCTACCGCACGCTACTGCGGCTGCCGATGTGGCATGGGCCCAAGCCGCCCTACGTGGCGGTCATGGGCGACGGCGACTTCGCGGTGGAGGATCTGTGCATCCGCGCCGTTTTCGCGCCGGTGCTGATTGCGGCTCCGACCATCCGCGCCGACAGCTTCGACGACGCCATCCAGGCCTCCGACAGCTTCGGGGATCGGCGCTGCCGCAATGTGGCCATCCGACGTTGTCATCTGGAGCAGAACCTGCTCAAGCATGTCACGCGGCAGTCCTGTAAGGACCATATGCGCCGCATGGCGCAGTACAGCATCCGGGAAGGCCAGCAAGGGGCGGGCAATGAACAGGTCGTCTCGGTCCTGCTGCGGGGCGACGACCTGGTCATGGAGGGGAACACGATCCTGGGCGCCAGTCACGCCGTCATGGCCAACCGCTGCACGTACGTGCGAGTGTCCGGGAACACCATCGCCGCCGGTGCGAGCGGAAACGCGCTGCTGTTTCACAGCGGACTACGCTGGCCGGCCAATTTCCCCGAAGGCGGCGGCGCGCGCATCCGGGGCAGCTACTGCCACCGGCTGCTGGTGGAGGACAACGATATCTGCGGCCGCTCGGAACGCGCGCGCAACCTGCTGAACTTCCTGTTCGGTGCCGAGCGCCTGCATGTGGCCCGTAACAACATCCACCGGCTGGCCCCCAACAGCGACGCGGAGGCGCTGCTTACGCATCTGTGGCAGGCGCGTTGGGCCAAGCCGACGATCCGGATGCGCGATCCGCTGACCGCTGAAATCGTGGATCCCGCCGGACAGGTAACCCACGAGTGCCTCGACGGCGCTTCGATCGACATCGTGGAGGGCCGCGGCGCCGGCCAGGTGCGCGATATCGTGAAGCGCGAGGGCAACCTCGTGACGCTGGAACGGCCGTGGGTCGTCGACCCTGACACGACGAGCATGACGGTCTTCACCGCGCCGCCTCCGTTCCGGCAGGTGGTCATCGTCGACAACCGCGTTGTGAGCCAGAACGAGAACATCATCATCTGGGGCACCACGTATGACGCCATGATCGACGGGAACTACGTCGCGGACGGCCACGGCATCGGCCTGTGGTCGATCCGGCTCGAGGCCAAGCAGGGCGTATGGGGTGGTGCTGTGTTCGTCCAGATCATCAACAACGTGGTGGACCGGGGCTGGGCCGGCCCCGTGACGCGGGACAACCTGCTGTCGGCGCCGAAGGGCATCGACTTCATCGCCACCCTCCAGGCGTCGGGCACGACAGCGGGTTACGACTGCCTGGGGCTTGTGGTGCGGGGCAACCACGCCACGCGGGACACGGGCATAGGCTTTCGGACCACCTGGCGCCGCGAGGCCGACTGGGATGGTACGAAGCCCGCTCCGGACCAGGCGATCTGGCGCATCCGCGAGGCCGGCGTGGTGATCGAGCGCAACCTGTGCACCGACAGCGCGGTGGGGGTGATCGTGGAAGACGACGCCCGCGCGGTCGTGCGGGCGAACCGGGCGCGAAACGTTACCTTCCCGCTGGCGCGGCCGAAGAGCAAGGAGAGGGGTTAGATACCGAGTGCGACGGCGTGTGTCTCTGTCATGTGGGAGCGTCGACTGCCGCGCCCGCCCTTCATCAGGCGCTTCGTTTCATTGCAGGATCCGCATCGACGGCAAGCGGCGCCATTTGTCCCCCCCGCCGCCAGAACAGGAATTGCTGCCGATGTCCGTCTTGCGGTAGCGTGCTGTGGTGCTGTCCACGACGGTCGCGGGTTGGAGGTCAACCGGGGAAATCCCGGTCAAAAGGAACCAGATCGCATGGTCACGAGTATGCCGCGCTGCCTGCTGCTTCTTTGTCTGCTGCCCGTGCTGGCGGGCCGCGCGCCCGCGGCGAACGCAGATCCTGTCTTCGCCGTGAACGCACTCCTCGCTACGCCCCTCAACCCGCAAACGATCAGCAAGACGGTGGAAGACGGCGTCGTCATCGAGGAAGTGCGCTACCACTCCGAGATGGACGGCGACAAGAGCGTGGATATCTACGGCATCTTCTGCTACCCGGAAGGCGCAACGGGTTTGCCCGCCTTCGTGTGGAACCAGTCCGGACTGGCCCAGGCGTCCACCTACTTCCCCAAGCTCGGCGCCAAGCGCGGCTACGCGGCGCTCTGCATCGACTTTCCGCAGACGGGGTACCGCTCGACCGGCGGGTACAGCATCAATTCGGATCTTGAACTGGGCGATGATCCGAGACAGGCGGGCATCTACCACGGCGCGGTGGCGTTGCTGAAGGCGGTCTCCTTCCTGGAATCGCGCCCGGAAGTGGACAAGACGCGCATCGGCATGTGCGGCAGCTCCTGGGGCGGCTTTTTCACCACCTTGATGGCCGGCATCGATCCGCGTCTCAAGGCGGCCTCCGCCATGTTCGGCTGCGGCGGCCTCTACCTGGGCAACCGATGGTGGGAGAGCCGGATGCGCGACGCCGCGTTCCTCGAACGCTGGAAGGCCGCGCTCGATCCGGCCACCCGCCTGCAGAACACCCGGGCTGCCATCGGCTGGTTCACCGGCAGCAACGACGGGTTCTACTGGATGCCTGCGCTGATGGAAAGCTACCGTCTGGCCGCCGGTGCTAAACACCTGAGCCTCATGCCCAACTGGGATCACGGCCTGCCGCCGGAGTTGGACGAGCAGGTCTTCGCCTTCCTCGACGTCTACCTGCAGGGCAAGCCGCCCTTCGTCGTCGTCAGCCCGGTCAGCGTCTCGCGCGAAGGCGGCACGCTCCTCGCGACATGGACCTTCACCCGCGTCGAAGCACGCCCGGTGAAGAGCGCTGAGCTGATCCTGAGCTACGGCGACGGGGAGAGCTGGGCGTCACGCAAGTGGATCACCCTCCCGGCGCGCCTCGACGGCAAGGCATGCAGCGTCGAGCTTCCGGCTACGGCAATGCCCTATTACCTCAGCGGAACGGTCATAGACGGTCAGAGGTTCCGCTACTCCACGCCCCTCGTGCTGGTGAGACCCGCCGACGACCCGGCGTTCAAGCCGGCTGCAAAGCCGGACTACGAGGGCGCGGAATGGGGCGGCTTCGAGGAGGCGCAACTGTTCATGGTGCGCGCCCTCGGTTTCGCGCGGGGCTTGCCCGTCAGCCCGGACGCCCGCGACGGGGCGCAGTCGGCGAAGCTGAATCCCGGCGTGACGCGCATGCCCCCCCTCCTCTATGCGAGCGGCCTGCCACACCGCCTGACCTGCTGGCTGAAGGCCAGTGCGCCGGCGGACATCAAGCTGCGCCTGGTGGGATCGTTCGACGGCAAGCCGCTGCGCGTCGAGCAGACCGTGAAGGTCGGCGCCGATTGGACGAAAGTGGAGATCGACTGCACCCCGCCGCCGGCGCTGGCGAGCAGTCTGATGCTGGAGGCCCTTGTGCCCGCCGGCGTCACCGGCGCGCTGGACTCCGTGAGCTTCCGACCCGTCAACTGAACACGGGCCTGGCGCTTTGGTCCGAGTCGTTCTTCAGGGGGTTGATCCCCAGGGTGACCGAGTCCGGAGGGTGGAACGGCAGCACCTGCATGCCGATGACAAGCATCTGGGGGCTGGATATCGAGACGATCCACACATGGAAGATCCATCCGACGAATCCGGGCGACACGGTCGGGCATGAGTACTGGATGAGGGGCAGGCGAACCGCCAAGACACCAAGGGCGCCAAGAGAGGAGAACGGGAGCATGAAGCACATCACCGACACACTGCACGACAGGAAATGGGGCGTGCTCACCCATTACCTCTACGACGCACAGAACAAGCCCGACACGGCGATGAACCAGAGCGCCGGGGAGACGGACTGGTCGATGTGCGTGGACGAACTGAACGTAGAGGCCGTGGCCCGGACGTTGGCCGAGGTGGGCGCGGGCTACTGTTTCTTCACCCTGATGCAGGGGCGCAACGCTAAAGTACATCGGCGACCACATAACGGCATGACATGACCCGCTGAGTTCAAGATGATGACCGGGCAGCCTATGCAGATGACGGCGGAAGCGGAAGAGACAGTCTATGCCGACCGCTACTCGAACAACGGCGCCTGCCCGCTGTGGTGTTTCAATAATACCTGCGTGGTGCGCCAGGATGAGGGCGTCTTCGTCAGCGGCTATGAGCGCATCCCCGCCACCCCGCCGATGAATGACTGCCGCTGGGCGCTTTGGCAGCGGAAGGCCGCCGGCTGGCAACGATGGCAGGCGGACAAGACCGGGCGGACGCGCGAGCCATCACCGCTGGCCTGCCTGCCGGGCGGCCGGCTGCTGCTCTCGGCCAATCCGACACTCATGCCGCCCGGCGCGGCGGGTGGCGGTCCGGCCCGGCCGGAGCTGCTGGTGTTCGATGCGGCAAGCCCTGCCGGGCCGCCTCGGACGCTCCTGCCGAAATGGCAGGAAAGCCCCGCCTTCACCGAGCATTCCTACCGGACGCTGGCCGCCGATGGGGCGACCGGCGATGCCATCCTCTTTCAGAATGTCGGCTGCTCGCGCGCGGACTGGGCGCTTTGGCGGGCGGGCGGCACGTGGTCGGGCGGTCGCCTGGCCTGGCCGCCGTACGCGCCGACGGACATGGCGCCGTTCGGGGCTTCCCATACGCGCGTCAACTACCCCGTGGTCAGTCTCGCGAACCGTGCGGTCCATTTCTGCGGCGCGGCCGCCTACGACAACTGGGATCGGGTGAAGACCCCCGCCGATCTGGGCCTGGGCAGCGCCCCGAACGCGCCCGGGGCATCCGGCATGGCTGGCCGCCAACGCGGCAACCGCTTCCGCCGGCTGCTCTACGCCTGGACGCCGGCCATCGGGGAGAAACCGTTCTGCGACTGGCTCGAGATCGACAACACCTTTGCCGACGGCGGCTGGCTGTTTGCCACGGACATGCATGTCGACGCGAATGGGCTCGTGCACCAGCTCTGGTTCCGCTCGCCGATGCTGCCTTCGGTGCGGGATCGGTTCTACCCGGACATCAAGCGTGTCTACCGGATCGAGTATGCGACCTTGCGCGACGGGAAGGTGCTTTCACGCCGGACGCTGGTCACGGCCGGCGAGGGCGCCGATCCGGCCATTCCCGCCGACCTCGACCAGGTGGGCCGGCCCTACCTGCTGGACAACGGCGAGACCATTCTGGGCGACCCCATTCCGACACACCGCTTCCATGTCACCCCTGACGGACGGCTGTTCCTGGTCTACTACGTCAGCGACGGCAAGGCGCTCTCCGAAAACCGGATCCTGGAGATCACCCCCGACGGTGTGCCGGCCGCACCGCAGACCATCCCCCTCGCGCACCCGCTGACCCAGTTCTTTACCGCCACGCCACGCGCCGGTTGCGCCCCATCGTGGACGCTGGACCTACTCGGCCATCGCCGCGGCGGCTGGCGGCCAGCGGCCGAAGCCGGCAGCCGCGAGTGGGACGGCGCGATAAGCTACGCGCGGGTGCGACTGGAGGCATGTGGCGCGAAGGCGGGAGGTGGATCATGAGCAACCTGTCGCCTGATAAGCGCGATCTGGACACCCCATGCCTGATTCTGGACCTCGATGTCTTGGAGGCAAACCTGCTGAAGATGCAGACGTTGGCGGCCAGCGTCGGCAAGGTGCTGCGTCCCCATGTCAAGACCCATAAGTGCTCCGCGTTGGCGCGCCGGCAAATGGAGGCGGGCGCCATCGGGGTTTGCGTGGCCAAGATTTCAGAGGCGGAGCGCCTGGTTGAAACCGGAATCGATTCCGTGTTGATCACCGGTCCGGTGGCCACCCGACAGAAGATCGCGCGCTTGGTCGCACTGCGCGTGAAGGCGCCCTCACTGATGGCGGTGATCGACCATCACGAAACGGCGTGCGACCTGGCCGCGGCATTACGGGCTGCCGGGTTGACTTTGGATGTGCTTCTGGACGTGGATGTGGGGCTGCACCGCACCGGCGTCCCGCCGGCGGCCGCGCCGGCACTGGCCGCGGCCATCCGCCGCCTCCCCGAACTGCGCGTGCGCGGCATCCAGGCCTACGCCGGCCATGTGCAGCACATCCGGGACTATGCCGGGCGCCGTCAGGCATCGATCGAGGCGCTGCGGCCGGCCGCGGCACTGTTTCGCGAGCTGCGCAAGTCGGAGCCGGACCTCGACGTATTCAGCGCCGCCGGCACGGGAACCGCTGACATCGATGTGGCGATCCATGAGGTCACGGAACTTCAAGTCGGCTCCTATGTCTGCATGGATGCCGAATATGAGGCCATCGGTTCGGCGGCGGACGCAGACCGCTTCACCACCTTCGGGCCGGCCCTGCGGCTGCTCACCTCCGTGGTCAGCGTCTGCCATGACAGTTTTGTGACCGTTGATGCCGGACTGAAGGCGCTCTATCAGGACGGCGGCCGTCCGAGAGTCCTCGGAGAAATGGCCGGCGCATGGCAATACGACTGGTGGGGCGATGAATATGGTCGCATCACCTATGCCGATCAGGCCACCGCTCCCGCGCTGGGCTCCGTTCTGGAGTTGATTCCGTCGCATTGCGATCCCACCGTCAACTTGTTTGACCGTTTCCATCTCGTCCGCGGGAGCGCGGTGGTGGGCGAATGGGCGATCGACCTGAGGGGGTGCAGTCAATGAGCGGCCGCGAGGCCATGGCGCCGCTGAACCGCTTCCCGCGCATGATGCAGGAGTTCCTCATCGCGCGGTTGCGAGAGAACTACCGGGCCAACCACGCCCGCGTGATGGGCCTGCGAATGCGCGCCGAGGCCGAGGCTTATTGCGCCGAAGTGCGCGACAAGGCGGCGCGGGTTTTCGGCCCGTGGCCGGAGCGGACGCCGCTGAATCTGCGCGTCACCAGCGAACTGGATCGCGGCCCCTATCGCGTACGCAAGCTGCTCTTCGACAGCCGTCCCGGCCTCACGGTGTCGGCCAATCTCTACCTGCCCGCTGGACAGGCCGGCAAACGCCCAGCGGTGCTCTCCCCGTGCGGCCACTCATGGCTCGCCAAAGCCGGTGACTGCTACCAGGAGTACGCCCAGGCCCTGGCCCGCCTAGGGTATATCGTGCTGATCTATGATCCCATGGGCCAGGCCGAGCGGCTGCAGTATCCCGACGGCAAGGGCGAATCGCTCTTCGGCCCCGGCCCCAGCTATCCCAGCGTCAAGGAGCACAATGCCATGGATCGGCAAATGTCACTCACCGGCGACTGGATCGGCCGCTGGTTCGTCTGGGACGGCATCCGCGCCCTCGACGTACTGCTGGAGCAGGACGGGGTTGACCCGAGGCGTGTCGGTGTCACGGGCGTATCCGGTGGCGGCACCATGACGGCCTACGCTGTCGCTTGCGACGAGCGCCTCACCATGTCCGCGCCCTGCTGCTGGGTGTCGAGCTGGTATCACAACCTGCGCAACGAGGAACCGCTCGACGCCGAGCAGTGTCCGCCCGGCATCCTGGCAGCAGGGCTGGAGCAGAGCGACCTGCTGCTGGCGCGCGCGCCGAACCCGGTGATCGTTCTGACCGAGGAACAGGACTTCTTCGACCAGCGCGGGGCGCTGGAGGCGTTCAAGCGCATCCGGCACGTCTACCGCCTGCTCGGCGCCGAGGACAAGGCCGCCTACTGCGTCGGCCCCGGCACGCACGGCTACTGGCAGGGAGCACGTGAGGCGATGTGCGCCTTCTTCAATCGCCAGACCGGCATGAATGCGCCCAGCCCCGAGGGGGCGTTGGTACTCGAGAAACCGGAGGCGCTGCGCTGCACCCCTACCGGCCAGGTCAGCGACCTGCCGGGCGCCAAATGCGTGCCGGCCCTCACCGCCGCGCGCTCGCGCGAACTGGCGGCGACACGGAGCGCGCCTTCGGGCGAGGAACTGCGCCAGCGGGTTGCGGCCTTGCTGCGTCTTCCCGAGCGCCACGGCCCGCCCGATTACCGCGTGCTGCGGCCGTGGAACGCCCGCAGCTATGCCCGGCCCCACGCCAACCAGTTCGTGCTCGAAACCGATCCGCGGTACGGCGCGCAAGTCCTCGTCACCAAGCTCGAGGACGAATGGCGCACATCACGCCCGGTGCGCGGCGGGCCGCAGGCCCTGCTTTACCTGCCGCACCTGTCTTCGGACCAGGAACTGCGCGAGGACGACCGCGTCCGGGAGCTCGAAGTTGCGAACGCCGCCTTCTTCGCCTGCGACTATCGCGGCATCGGCGAGTCGCGGCCCGACACCTGCCGGCCGGATTGCTTCCTCGGCATGTACGGCAGCGACTACAGCTACGCGGCACACGCGACCATGCTCGGCGAGTCGACGACCGCCTGGCGTGTCCACGATGTGCTCTCCACCCTCGACTGGATGGCGTCATTCGGGTTCGACTGGATCCACCTTGTAGCGCAGGGCTGGGGAACCATCACCGGCGCGCTGGCGGCGCTGCTGGACAATCGCGTCCGGAGGGTCACGCTGATCCACGCACCGATCTCCTATTCCGATCTGGCCGAGGAACCCACGCAGGAATGGCCGTTCTCGGCCATGCTGCCCGGCGTGTTGTCGACATTCGATCTGCCGGATCTCTACCGGGAATTGGCAGGTCAGGAGTTGCGCCTGCTGGAACCGTGGAACGCCCGGATGACGGGCGTTCAATAACAGGAGTAAGCGCAATGTCTATCCACATCGTCAGCTCGATTGAAACGCCCGACGCTGGGGGGATGACCCTGCGCATCGGCGATCTCAACGGCGACGGCGCGCCAGACTTGCTCATCACCCAGAGCGACTACGGGTCGCGCGAGATCCGGTGTTTGACCGCCATGAGCATTACCGGGGCGCGGCTCTGGCAGACCGGGGTCCCCTCGCCCGCCAATGGCCGCGTCTATAGCGACCTGCCCGTGCAGGTCTACGACTGGGACAACGACGGCATCAACGAGGTGCTCTACATCCGCCAGGCCCACTATGCCGAACCCTGCGAGTACATGAACGGTGACTGCCGGATCCGCGAGCGGGCCAACCGATACGAGGGCAGTGCCTCGATGGTCGTTCTGGACGGTCTGACCGGGCGCGAGAAGGCAACCGTTCCGCTGCCGGCGGCGGCCGACGACTGCATCCTTCTGGCCGATCTCACCGGCTGTGGGTACCGGCGGGATTTCGTGGTCAAGGACCGCTACTGGAACCTGTGGGGCGTGTCGTGGGCAGGCGACGTGCTCTGGCACTGGCAGGGGGCAACCGGGCATTACCCGGCGGTGGCCGATGTCGACGGCGATGGGCGCGACGAGGTGTTTGTCGGCTACGCGCTGATCGATCATGACGGCACCGTGCTCTTCGACAATCAGAACAAGTACGGCATCGACCAAACCAACACCGGAAGCCTGCATTCCGATGCCAATGCCATGGTGCGCCTGCCGGACGGTCAATGGCACCTGTTCTTCGGCAACCACGGCGCGCACTGCTTGGCGCCTGACGGCCGGGAGATCTGGCATCGCAAGATGAACGAGGCCCAGCACGTGGTGGTGGGCCGCTTCAGCCGGGAGACCACCATGCAGGCGGCGGTGGTCAACCGCGGCCTGCCCCGCAACGAGAACGGCGCCGCCGACCTTTATCTGTTCGATGTTGAAACTGGACGGGAACTTTGGAAACGCACCCAGCCGCGTGGCGCGTGGGGCGCCAACTGTCAGGATGTGCGCTGGACGGGCGCCGACGGGCTGTCGGAGATTCTGCTGGCGCGCTCGGCGGGCGGCTGGCCGGCCGTTATCTACAACGGTAACGGGGAGATCGTCGACGAACTGGAGATTCCGCAGGCGTACTGCGGCACCTACGATTCCGGGAGCATGGGCGGGGTCAACACGGGCGTGCACTACTGCTACCGTGCCGACGTGTTCGGCGATAGCCGCGACGAAGTGATCGTAGTCGGCTGGAAGGGCGTGCGGATCTACGCCAACGCCCGGCCGCTAGCCATCCCCAGGCTGTATAACACAACGCTTTATCGGGGAATGTGATGCATGAAATCCGAAATGAAGACTCATGTCGATCGCGCCTCCGGCGTGGAGGTCACGCAACTGACGGATCACAAGGGGCACAGCCATCACGACCTCCGGTTGGTATGCAAACGACCGCAAACTGGATCGCAACAACCGTACCAATCTCTTCGGCGTGGATCTGGAGAACGGCGAGATCGAGCAACTGACGGATCTGGAGCCCGTGCCGCTGCCCCGGGAAGTGGAATTCCTGCGCGCCAGCAAGAACCCGGTTCGGGAGGAGGTCTATTTCTGGCACGACCTCACGCTGCTGGCCCTGGATAAGGGACAGACCCGAATGAACTTCGGGCGGAGACGGGAAGGGAAGATATGAATCATCGAGTGCAAGAGGTGTTGGAGAACCGGGGCGCGAATTACCTGCTGCCGCTCTTCTGGCAGCATGGCGAAGACGAGGAGGTGTTGCGGGAGGAGATGGCGCGCATCCAGGAGGCAGGGATCGGGGCGGTGTGCCTGGAATCACGACCCCACCCGGGCTTCTGTGGCCCGAAGTGGTGGCGGGACATGGACATCGTCATGGACGAGGCGCGCCGGCGGGGGATGAAGGTCTGGGTGCTGGATGACGTCCATTTCCCGACCGGCTGTGCCAACCACTGGATCCGCGACCGGTTTCCCGAACTCAAGAAGGTCTTTCTGGGCGAGTGGCACATTGATGTGGTGGGGCCCAAGGCTGGCGCCCGGGTGCTCCTGCGGGAGAAGCCGTTCAACCCGCCGCCGGGCGATGCACCCTTCCTGGTGGATGGCTGGCAGGCCTCGCGCACGATGCCCGCCTGCGACATCACCCTGACGCCCTACGTCGGTCGCGACCAGGATGCCGGTTGGGCGGCGGTTTCGGCCGTAAAAGGTTTCCTGGATGTGCATGCGGGGCGTGAGCCGAACGGGATCGTCTACCTGGCCCGCAACATCCGCATCGAGGAGGAGTGCGAGCGCGTGCTGCACGTCGGGCACGACGGCGGGGCGCGGGTCTTCCTCGATGGCAACCCCCTGGCCGCCACTCCCGGGGCGGTGAATCCGGCCCGGTCCACCCGCACGCAGGTCCGCGTGAAGCTGAGCCGCGGCGAGCACGAGCTGTGCGTCGCCCTGGATCGAGCCGACGACCGAGGATGGGGGATCTATGTCAGTTTGCAGAATCCCTTCGCTAACGAGGGTGGATCGGGCGGCGGCAGGGCGCAAGACGAGGCGGGGGAGAAGATCCTGGCGGTGATCGGCGTGCCGTTGACGCCCACCGGCGAGGCGGGCGTGGGGGAACCGGTGAATCTTACGGCTAACGTCGCGGCCGGGCAGTTGCACTGGGATATCCCGGCCGGGCACTGGCGCGTGTTCATCGTCGCCCTGACCCCGAAGGGCGGCGACCTGGACTTCCTGAACCCCATTGACCGGGCCTCCTCGCGTGTGCTGATCGACGCGGTCTATGAGCCGCACTATGCCCGCTACGCGGCCGACTTCGGCAAGACCTTCGCCGGGTTCTTCTCCGACGAGCCGAACATCGGCAACGATTTCGCGGGCTGGTTTGACTGCGCCATCGGGCGCAAGGCGATGTCGCTTCCCTGGCGGGCGGGACTGCTCGACGAGTTGAGCCGGGAGTTCGGCGGCGAGGTCATCCGCCACCTGCCGGGCCTGTGGCAGGATATCGGGGCTTCGACCTGGCCCGTCCGCTACGCCTACATGAACCTGGTCAGCCGGCTCTACAGCGAGTGTTTCTCGGGCCAGATCGGCGCCTGGTGCGCCGAGCGGGGCGTGGACTACATCGGGCACATCGTCGAGGACAACGACTCCCACACCCGGCTGGGGAAAAGCGTGCCGCACTTCTTCCGCGCCATGGACGGGCAGACGATGAGCGGGATCGATGTGGTGCTGTTGCAGATCCGGCCCGGTCTCGACCGCCGGAGCTTCATCTGGCCGGGGGGGGTCGCGGACGGGGAGTTCTACCACTACGAGCTGGCCAAGCTCGGCGCCTCGCACGCACACATCGATCCCAAGAAGCGGGGGCGGGCCATGTGCGAGATCTACGGGGCGTACGGCTGGGCAGAGGGCCTGCGGCTGATGAAATGGCTCACCGACCACATGCTGGTGCGCGGCATCAATGTTTTCTCGCCCCATGCCTTTTCGCCCATGGAATTCCCGGACCCGGACTGCCCACCGCATCTTTACGCGCGCGGCCGGAACCCGCAGTACCGTCATCTCCGCCTGCTCATGGAGTATGCCAACCGGATGTGCCACCTGCTCAGCGACGGCCGGCATCTGGCGGATGCGGCCATTCTCTACCACGCCGAGGCGGAATGGTCGGGGAACTACATGTCGGCCAAGGAGCCGATGCGCGTGCTGATGCAGGCGCAACTGGACGCGGATATCGTTCCGGCCGACGCGCTGTGCGGCGTCGCGCGCGTGGAGGACGGGACGCTGCGCATCGCGGATGAGCGCTATGGCTGCCTGATCCTGCCCTGGGCCGAGCGACTGCCGCGCGGGGTGGTCCGGCGGCTGGTCGAACTGCTGGAGGCCGGGGTCCGCATCGCGTGCGTCAAAGGGTGGCCGGAGGCGACGACCGAAGATGGCGAACGCGGGGGCGACCTGCACATCTTGCGGCATCATGCCCGTGCCTGCGTCACGGACCTGGACGGTTTGCCGGCGCTGCTGCGCGGCTGGGGTGTCGCGGGTGACCGGACGGCAACCCATGAGACCTATCTGCGCCGCTACGCCTATCGGCACGGGGGGCTGAGCGTTTGGATGTTCTTCAACGAAGACCCGTATCAGGCGATCCGCACCTCGGTTTACCTGGAGGATGCCGAACGCGTAATCGCCTACGATGGGTTGGCCAACCGCCTGCGGGCGGTTCCCTGCCGACGCCAGGGCGCTGGCGTGTGGGTGGATCTGGTTCTCAGCGCGGAGGAATCGCTGGTCCTGCTGGCCGGCGATGTGCCCGAGGCTCCGGCGGTTGCGCACTGGAGCGAGGCAGCGCGCGAGGTTCCGGTGCAGGCTGCCGGCTGGCAGGTCGCCACGGCGACCGCGCAACAGTACCCCGTGTTCTCGCCGTGGCGCGCGCTGGAGACGCTGTGCAGTCTGGCCGCGCCGGGGCTCTTGCCAGATTTCTCGGGCACGCTCCGCTACGAGACGACGTTCACCGCCAACCTGCCGGCAGGGGAGCGGGTCTTCCTCGACCTGGGCGAGGTCGGCGAGACGGCTGAAGTCTGGCTGAACGGGATGGCGCTGGGCGTCCGGCTCTGCCGGCCATATGTATTCGACGTGACCGAGGCGCTCAAGGCGGGCGCCAACGCGTTGCGCGTGGAGGTTCTCAACACGCTGGTGTGCGAAATGAAGGACAAACTGTCCAAGCACGCCGCGCTGGATCCGGCAGGCCTCTTGGGGCCGGTGCAGTTGTGGTATGGAACGCGGTAGACAAACCAAGCATCAGGAGTCAGCTGTGGGAATGAGCAAGGTTCCGATAACACGAGCGAAGCGACCGGGTAGCTACCCCGGCCTTTGCATCCACTTCGACCATCATCCGCATCCCGAACACTATCCGGACTACGGCAAGGGAGTGACGGCCGAGATGGCGCGCGGCTTCCTGCGGCGCGTCCGTCCCGACGTGGTACAGCTTCACGCCATCGGCACCTTTGGCTACACCAGCTATCCGTCAGCCATCGGGACCATGGCCTCGTCGGTCGTCGGCGACCCGCTGGCCGTCTGGAAGGCGGCATGCGAGGCGGAAGGCGTCCGGTTCGGAGTCTACTGCTCCCCCTTTGGCGGCGGCCGGCTTGCCGGGAAGTACAAGGTGGAGAACCGCGCGGGGGAACACCTGGCGCGCAACGTCTGCCCCAACAAACCGTACCTGGAGGAGTTTCTGATCCCGCTCCTGGAGGAAATCATGGCGCGCTATGCGCCGGGGCAGATCTGGTTCGACAACATCCAGACACCCTGGAACTACAAGGACGAGTGCGTGTGCCCGTGGTGCCGGGACGCGTACCGGGAGCACTTCGGCGGCGAACTGCCGCTGGCGCCCGAGGGCGAGGCTTGGCGTGCCGTCGAGCGATTCACGCTGTGGACTCGCGACCGCGTGATCACGCGCCTTCTGGAAGCCGTTCACCGGATGGCGCCCGACACCGATGTGTCCTTCAACTTCATCGGGTTCTTCCCCGAGAGCGTGAACCTCCCGGCTGGCATCAACCGGCTCAGCGCCGATTGTCTCAACGAGGGCACCCTCCACCAGGCGCCGCTGCAGGCCGGGTTTGTCGCCGGCCATCCTGTCCCCGCGGACATGATGCTCTGGGAGAAGGTCAACACCGGGTCGGAGCAGTTCGAACGATCCATCGCGCAACTGCTGACGGAGTGTTCGACGATCCTCGCCCACGGGCACCGGGTGAACCTCTGGCTGGATCCGGAGCCGGACGGGGCCGTGCGGGCGGACAAGGCGGAGAAGGCCGCCGCGGTGGCGGAGCTCGTGCGCGCGCGGCAGGACTGGTGCGTTGACAACCCCAGTGTCGCGGACGTGGCGGTCTTTTTGCCAGTCGCCTGCCGGGTGGACGAGACGGAGGCCCGCAACACGGCGGCCCGCGCCGCCGCGCGCCTGCTGCGGGAGTCGGGCGTGCCCTTCGACTGGCTCTTTGAATACCGGCTCGAAACGGAGCTGGAGCGCTACCATCTGGTGGTCGTCGCCGAAGTCGGGCATGCCTCCGCAGACTCGGTGGCGCACCTGAAACGATATGTCGAAGAGGGCGGCATCGTGCTGGCGGCGCCGTGTCCGCAGATGAGCATGGAGGATTCGTGGCTGGCTGCCCTGACCGGCGGAACATGCCGCGTGGCCGCCGATGCGGACCAGACGACCGCGCAGGCCCTGCCGGGTGAGTACCGGACCATGGGCCTGGTCTACTCGCTGTTCCAGGGAGCCTGGGAGCGGTTGGAGCTGCTCCGTCGAACAGTACGGGCAGAGGAAGGCAGCACCGCCGCGGTGGGGCCTCATCCGCTGCCGCTCTATTCCTATCGAGCAGGAAAGGGTCGGCTTCTGTTCCTGCCCTGCACGCTCTTCTCAACATTCGAGAAGCATCCCTATTTCGGCCTGCGGGATCTCCTGGCCGATGCCGTGCTGGAGGCGCTGGGTGGGAAGCCCATGGTCCACCTGGCCGGCTACCCCGGTGTGGAGGTGGTCGTCAATCGCCAGCGCGATGACCTGCTGCTCCACCTCGTAAACCTGACGCCGGGCATCTGCACGAACAAGGAGGAGTCCGTCTATTTCGACACCGTGCCGGTCTATGCGGACCTTCCGGTGTCGCTGCGCCTGCCGAAATCCCCGGCGACGGCGGAGCTGCTTCCGGATGGCGGGGAGCTTGCGGTGGACCGGCGGGACGATGGCAGCTACCGCATCACGATCCCGCGGCTGAAGCATCATGTGGCGGCGCGTTTCACGCAGGTGTATGGATGAAGCGCCTGAAGGAGAGCCACCCATGCCCTTGTGACGGCATCAACACCATCGAGATTGCGCTGCTGGTCGGGGACAGGCCCGTGCCCATCGTATTCCTTGATGTGGCGATGCCCTGAGGAACCAAGGAGAGGACGACATGCGCAAGAAGAGCAACGACGTGTGCACTGGAAACACGGCTGGTCGTCGATGGCCGTCGGAACTCATCGCCAGCAAAGACCCCGTCAGCGGCGCCACCGTACGGCAGTTGACGAACTACCGCGCCCACAGCAACCATTCGTACTTCACCTACCCGTGCTGGTATGACAACGGCCGCAAGCTGGTCGTCGCATCAGACCGCGACAACCGCGTCAACCTGTTCGGCGTAGATCTCGAGAGCGGCGCGCTGACTCAGCTAACCGACTGGGATCCGGCCAAGGTGTCGAACCGGCATTCCCTGAGCAAGAACCCGATCCGCGAGGAAATCGGCTTCTTCTATGATGACGCCGTCCAAGTGCTGGACCTGGCGACGCTGAAGACCCGCCGTCTGATGGAACGCCCCAAGGGCTACACGGGCAACCTTGCCGATTTCACCGCCGACGGCAGGTACGTGGTCACGGGGTTCTCACAGGACCTGTCCGACCGGTTCCCGGTGGATCTGCTCAACGGCTACATCGGCTTCAACGAGATCCATGCGGCCAATCCGCATTCGACGGTCTGGCGAATCCCTCTGGCGGGCGGCGTTCCGGAACTGGTCTACGAGGAGCACTACTGGCTCGGGCATTTCAACGCCTCGCCGAAGCTGCCCAATGTCATGACCTTCTGCCACGAGGGGCCGTGGCACAAAGTGGACAACCGCATCTGGGGGCTGGACCTTACGACGGGCAAGGCATGGAAGATCCGGCCGACGAATCCGGGCGATACGGTCGGGCACGAGTACTGGATGAGCGATGGCGAACACATCGGCTACCACGGCGGCATCTGGCAGAAGTCCGGCATCTTCGGCTCGATCCGTTACGACAACACCGACCATGTCGAGGCGCCGTTCAACGGGCACTGCTGGCACTTCCACAGCCACGGGCTCGACCTAGTGGTGGGCGACGGCAACGCGCAGGAGCCGTACCTGCTGGCCTGGCGGTTTCGCGACGGCGTCTTCGAGGGACCAAAAGTGCTGGCCTGGCACCGTGGTTCGTTCCACACCCAGCAACTCCACGTCCACCCGTGCGTGCATGCTAACGGGACCAAGGTCCTGTACACCGCCGACCCACAGGGGTACGGTCAGGTCTACATCGTCGATGTACCTGAGTGGGACGCGCTGCCGGACCGCAAGGCGGTGACGAAGAACAAGGAAGTGTGATGAGCGAACGAACGGCCAAGACGCCAAGAGCGCCAAGAGAGCAGAAAGGGAGCATGACACACATCACCGACAGGCTTCACGACAGGAAGTGGGGCGTCTTCACGCACTACCTCTACCACGAACAGAACAGTCCCGGCTCGGGGAAGAACCAGAACGCCGGGGAGACGGACTGGTCGAGGTGCGTGGACGAACTGAACGTCGAGTCCGTGGCCAGGACATTGGCTGAGGTCGGCGCGGGATACCACTTCTTCACCCTGATGCAGGGGCGCAAGTACATGGCCGCCCCCAATGCCACGTTTGACCGCATCACCGGCTGTGCGCCCGGCGAAGCCTGCTCGCGCCGGGACGTGCCTCTCGATCTGTACGCAGCCCTGATCCGCCACGGCATCGATCTCTACCTCTATTTCACGGGCGACGGGCCCTACAAGGATGAACCGGAGGGCCGGGCGTTCGGCTTCATCGAGCCACGATCGGCCGGCGTCACGCTCCCGTTTGTCCGCAAGTGGGTGTCTGTTCTTGAGGAGTACGCCGTGCGGTACGGCGACAAGGTGAAGGGCTGGTGGATTGACGGGTGCTACCGCGAGCACTTCAAGTACACCGAGGACCTGGTGCAGCCCTATGTCGATGCCTGCAAGAAGGGCAATCCGCATGCCGTTGTCGCCCTGAACGACGGCGTCAAGAGGGACCTCGTGGTGGACTTCCCCAGCGAGGATTTCACCTGCGGGGAGTTCAACGATTTCACGGTCGTTCCGAGGTCGCGGTTTATCGACGGGGTGCAAACCCACATCCTGGCGCCGCTGGGGATTTCCCCGGACGGATCGGAGTGGGGCGGCTGGTGCAAACCGGGATGCAAGCGCTCCCGGGAGTACATGCTGGACTATGTCCGGCGGGTCAACGACGCCGGCGGGGTGGTCACGATCGACGTCGCCATCTACCGCGACGGCTCGTTCGATCCCGCGCAGGTCGAGCTCCTGAAATACATCGGCGACGGGATCACGGCATGATACGGCCCGCGGAATGTCATGAAATTCCACTACCTTGATGACTTCCTTCGGCTCCTTTGCAGCGAGCGGCCGGATGGCGTGGTGTGGACCGCCGACCTTTCCTATTGGATTTCCGGACGCCAGGCTGATGGCACGGCCGATCCGGCGTGGCGCACAGAGGAGGGGTACCTGGAGCTGCATCGCTCCCTGGGCGTCATGCCCTACTACTATTACGAGCGCTTCTGGACAGGCCGCGCCGTGTACGACGCCACGGTGCGCGAACAGACCAGGACCGAGGGGTATCGCACGACACGTCTGTGGGAAACGCCCGTTGGCACCTTGCGCGAGGAGAACTGCTATCTGCCCGAAAGCGCCTGCCACGGCATCATGCGGTACCCAGTGGGTACCGGCGCCGATCTCGATACGCTGCAATACCTCGTCGAACACCGGCAGTTGGAACCGGACAACCTGGCCGACTACGGCCAGAGACGCGCCTTGTGGGCACGCTACGACGGTCTTCCTTGTCTCGGCCTGCCCCGATCGCCGCTCAGTGCGCTGGCCTATGAATGGGTGGGAATGCAGAATCTCGTTTATCTGATGCTCGATCACGATGACCGTGTGCGCCAACTCCTCGCCCTGATGGAGGAGCAGGAGGCCCCGGTTATTGACGCCGTCTGCGAACTGGCGCCGCCGCTGGTGCATTTCCCCGATAATCTGTCCAGCGATAACCTCACCGGCCTTTATGATGAGTGCCTCGGCCCCACCCACCGGCGTCGCCTGGCGAAACTCCACGCCGCCGGGGTGAGGGCGGCGGTGCACCTCGACGGTACCGTGCGCGGACTTCTACCCAAGCTGGCCGCCTCGGGCTTCGATGCCATTGAGGCGCTGACCCCGAAACCAGCGGGCGATCTGGCCGTCGAGGAGATGCGTCCGCTGGCTGGAGCAGCGGGTACGATCCTGTGGGGCGGCGTGCCGGGCACGATGTTCGCCTCGCCGCACACCTGGGTCGACATGCGGGCGCATGTCGAACAGACCTTGTCCCACTGGAGAGGCCAGCCCTTTGTACTTGGCGTGGCCGACCAGGTGCCGCCGGATGGGGACATCGCGTTCTGTCGGAGTATTGCGGAGATCCTGTCGCATGCATGAACTGGCAAGCCATGCCCGCTTGTGCGCGGGTAAGAAGAGCAAGCACGTGCAGGAAATGGAACCAGCATCGAAAACCATCCCACGAAAAGGATCGAGTCTATGAGTACCTCTTCGCCCCGCAAGTTGACCGCCGAGCATGGCGTTGTCTGCCGGCTGCCCGGCGAACGCTTCGGCTACTTCGGCTGGCCCACGGTGGCTCGCCTCGACGACGGCACGCTGGCTGTCGCCAGCTCCGGCCTGCGCGCCGAGCACGTCTGTCCCTTCGGCAAGACGGTGCTGAACGTCAGCAAGGACGACGGCCGCACCTGGTCGGGCCCGAGGGTGATCCAGGACTCGATGATCGACGACCGAGACGCCGGCATCGTCAGCCTGGGCGCCAACCGGTTGCTGGTCACCTGGTTCCGGTCCGATACCCGCATCTATGGAGACGCGAAGTGGCTGCCCGAGGCCGAACGCCAAGCGTGGGGCGCGATCTTCGCCGGGTGGAGCGACGCCCAGGTCAGCCCGCTCCTTGGCTCGTGGGTGATGGTGAGCGACGACGGCGGCGCAACGTGGAGTGCGCCCCTGCGCGCGCCGGTCTCGGCGCCACACGGCCCCATACGGCGGCGCAACGGCGACCTGCTCTACCTGGGCAAGCTCTACGGGACGTGGGAGGAGATGGGGAACGGCGTCATCCGGGCGGCGCGGAGCCGCGATGGCGGCCGCACCTGGCAGGCGGAGGGCGCAGTGCCGGTGCATCCGCAGACCGACCCGGCCAACTATCATGAGCCGCACGTCGTCGAACTGCCCTCGGGCAGGCTGCTGGGCATGATCCGCATCGAGAACCACGGCGGCCGGGACCTGACGGCCAGCGGGATCCCCTCCTTCAGCCTGATGCAGACGGAGTCGGACGACGGCGGCCGCACCTGGACGACAGCCCGGCCGCTCGGCTGGCACGGGTCGCCCCCGCACCTGCTGCGCCACTCCTCGGGCGTTCTCGTTCTGACCTACGGCTACCGCCAGGCTCCCTTCGGCCAGCGCGTCGCGTTCAGCCGGGATGACGGCGTCACGTGGGATCACGACTGGATCATCCGCGACGACGGTCCGGACGGCGACCTCGGCTACCCCTCGACCGTCGAACTGTGCGACGGCAGTCTCTTCACCGTCTGCTACCAGAAAGCCGCAGCCGGCGAGAAGTGCTCGCTGCTCTGGTCGCGCTGGCAGCAGCCGGGATGAGAGGGCGGCATTGCGCGGGGCGTGGGCCACGGCATCTCAGTCATCTACATGGCGATTCCCTGGACGTTCCTGGAGCCGCGCGAGGGAGAGTACCACAAGAGGGCCGAACGAGTCCGGGTCGGCGACGGGCGGCACCGGGCTCAGCGACAGCAACACATGAAGGAGCACCCATGAAGAGAGACCCGACTGGATACAGGCAGGACGCCCGGGCGCAGATGGTGCGACTGGGTGTCAGCTTCTCAACCTCGCGCGAACTGCTCTCGCTGGCCGACGCGCATGCGCCCGAACTGCGCTTTGAGGCCAAGACCTCGCCGGCATGGAAAGCATGGCGACGTCGGTTTCTGGCAAAGGTCAACCAGTGCCTCGGCCCGGACCTGCCGAAAGTGGCCCCGCGACCGAGGCTGGTCGAGCGAGTCGACGCCGGAGACCACTGGCGCTGCAAGCTGGTATACCGCACCACGGCGCACATGTGGGCGCCCGCATACCTGCTGGTCCCCAAGTCACTCAAGCCAGGCGCCCGGGTGCCGGCCGTTTTGACGATCCACGGGCATGGCTACGGCGGGTGCGACCTGGTCGGCCTGTCGCCCGAGGAGAAGACCGGCGGCAACGCCCACCACAACTACGCGCTTGATGTGGTCCGTCGCGGCATGGTGGCGTTTGCGCCGGAGCTGCGCGGATTCGGCCAGCGCGCGGTGGATCAGGACCAGCTCGGCCGCATCATCACCGAGCGCGGCGATCCCGAGGCCAAGTACTTCCGGCGCGACATGTGCAACGTGCAGGGGCTGAAGGCCAACTTGCTCGGCTACACCTACATGCGGATGCAGCTGCACGACCTCTCCGTGGCGCTCGATGTGCTTCAGGCGCGGCCCGAGGTCGATCCAAGCCGCATCGGCTGCTGCGGCCTGTCCACCGGCGGCATGATGACGCTGTTCCTGACCGCCCTCGATCCTCGTATCAAGACCGCGACGATCAGCGGCACGCTGACCTCGTACCGGTCCTACGCGCTCGAGATCGAGACCACCTGCGGCAGCCAGCTCCCGCACGGCATCCTGCGCTGGGGCGACCTGGCCGACGTGGCGTGCCTAATCGCGCCGCGGCCGGTCTGCTTCGAGAGCGGCGCGGGCGACTTCGGGTTCCTGCCCGACGTGGCGAAGCGGGAGTTCCGGCGGATCAAGCAATGCTACCGCGTGGCGGGTGTTCCGCAGCACGCCGTACTCGACGCATTCTCCGGCGGCCACGAGTGGCATGGCGCCGTCGGCCTGCCCATGATGGAGGCGTGGTTGAAGCGGTGACAGACCGCATGGACCATGGGGCCCGTGCCACACGACACGCGGCCCCTGTCAGACAAAGGCGAAAGAAGCCATGAGCGAGAGCATCGACGCAGCCATTGCGGCGCAGGAACTGGGATTGCGGGAGGATCCGGTTCTGCGCCGGTTCGCGGAAACGCGGCGGCATCTGGCGGCCGATCCGTGGCGGCCCCTCTACCACTTCGTCAGCCCGGAGAACACGCTGAACGATCCCAACGGCCTCTGCCTGTGGCGGGGTCGCTGGCACCTCTTCTACCAGGCCCAGCCGGCAGGCGACGACCGGCAGCACTGGGGGCACGCGGTCAGCGCGGATCTCATCCACTGGCGCGATCTGCCCTATGCCATCAGGCCGGGCCCGGAGGAGCGATGCTTCTCGGGCTCAATCCTGGTCGAGGAGGATCGAGCCATCGCCATCTACCACGGCGTCGGCGCCGGCACCATGGTGGCCGTCGCCTCGGACCCCCTGCTGCTGGACTGGAAAAAGGTCGGGGGTAAGCCGGTGATCCCCTGCCCCGTCATGTGGACGACCGGCCTCAGCCGGGAACAACTGCCGGGCTGGAACGGCAAGCCGGCGCCGAAGGACGCGCTGAACCTGATCTACGATCCGTGTATCTGGAGGAAAGGCGACACCTACTATGCGTTGACCGGCGGCGCGCTGCCGCATCACCCCAGCGGCAGACGATTGCGCGCGCCATTCCTCTTCCGTTCCCGCGATCTGGCGAGCTGGGAGTACCTGCACCCGTTCGCCGAGGGCGATGTGTTCGGCCTGCCCGGCGACGACTTCGGCTGCCCGTATTTCTGGCCGATCGGAGACCGACACATTCTCCTCCACTTCAGCCACATGAGTGGCGGCCACTACCTGCTCGGCGATTACGACGAGGCGCGGGACAAGTTTGTGGCCACCCAGGGTGGGAGCTTCACATTCGGTGCCGCGCATGTGGGCAACGTGCACGCGCCCTCGGCTACGCCGGATGGGAAGGGCGGGCTCATCGCCCTCTTCAACGTGAACGCGGCCAAGCGCACACCGGGCTGGGACCAGCTCATGAGCCTGCCGAGGCGGTTGACCCTCATCGGGCGCGACGAGCTCGGACAGGAGCCGGCCGGGGATCTGGATTCGCTGCGCGATGCGCACCGGCGCATGGAGGGCGTCACGCTGCCGGCGAACCGAGAGATCGTGCTCGACGGCGTGCAGGGCAATGCGGTCGAGCTCGCCGTGGAAATCGATACCCTGGGCGCACAGATGGTCGAGCTCAACGTCCTGCGCTCGCCCGGCAAGGAGGAGTTCACGCGCATCGCCTTCTACCGGCAGCGGGGATTTGTCGACTGGCTGCGCAGCGACGGATGGACCCGATGGGGGGAGTCGCGCGACAGCCTGGTCACGCTCGACACCTCCTACTCCTCCGAACTGCCGGATGCGGCGTCGCGCGCACCGGAGACCGCGCCCGTATTCCTGGCGCCCGGCGAGCCGCTGAAGCTGCGCGTGTTCGTCGACCGGAGCATCGTCGAGGTCTTCGTCAACGGTCGCCAGTGCGTTGCCGCGCGCGTCTACCCTGGACGGTCCGACAGCCTCGGCGTGTCGCTGCGGGCGCAGGGCGCCGACGCCGTGATCCGTGCGATCGATGCCTGGCAAATGAAGCGGATCTACGGGAGCTGAGGGACCCGTTCCGCCCAAGCGTGACGATCCCGGCGCGCAGTCCGGGCCGCTCGCCGCGGTCGCTGAATGGATGATCGCCGTCGTGCGGCGCACGGCACGGCCACCGGGCACCGCGCCGTGCGCCCATCGGAGCAGCGGGGCTACTTCGCCGCGGCGAGCCGCGCGGCGACGGCATCCCAGTTGACAACGTTCCACCAGCTCTCGATGTACTCGGGCCGGCGGTTCTGGTACTTGAGGTAGTAGGCGTGTTCCCACACATCCAGCCCCAGGACGGGCGTTCCGGTTCCGTCCATGATCGGGCTGTCCTGGTTGGCCGTGCTCAGCACGGTGAGCTTCCCGGCCTTGACGACGAGCCAGGCCCAGCCGCTGCCGAACCGATTGGCGGCCGCCGTCGAGAACTCCTTCTTGAAGTTATCGAAACTGCCGAAGGTCGCGCGGATCGCGTCCGCCAGCGCCCCGCTCGGCTGACCACCCTTGCCCGGCCCCATGATCTCCCAGAACAGGTTGTGATTGATGAATCCGCCGCCATGGTTCCGCAGGGCCGTGCGAATCTTCTCGGGCGCAGAGTTGATCGCGGCCACGATCGCTTCCGGGCTCTTCTGCTCCAGGTCCGTCCCCGCAATCGCCTCGTTAAGCTTCTGCAGGTAGGTGTTGTGGTGCTTGGTGTGATGGATCGTCATCGTGTTCGTGTCGATGTACGGCTCCAGCGCATTGTACGCGTACGGCAGTGCAGGCAGTGTGAATGCCATATGATCTCTCCTTGTTGTTTTGTCGACCGACGCGATAATGCTATCTGTTTCGTATCAATAAGCAACGCGAAAAGAGGCGAATGGTGCTCCGGTGAACGGTCAGCATCGAGCGAGCTGGGCCCGCAATGTCGTCATTCCGCTCGCGCGGTCGAAGGGAGCGTAGCTACATTCCCGAGTCATGGAGGAGGAACATGAGCATGCAGGAACTGGCAAGGATCCGGAACAGGAAGACGGGACGGGTTTCATCGTACGACGTGACGGGCCGGAATACGGACGGGTGGAAGATCCCCGCGGGAGAGTCGCGGGTTCTCGCGGACATCCGTGGGCCGGGACTCATCACGCACATCTGGATGGCATCATTCTGGACGCCGAGGGCGGCGGGCACTACCTCGGCTGCAACCTGAGCGTGACCAATTTCCAAGGGACATGGTGGGGCGAAGGCGACGACATGATCTGGATCGACGGCTACAAGTGGCCGCCGGACCTGCATGGCACGGGCAGCGAAGACTACCTCAACCAGGCGTGGGGCATGCAGCCGAACGCATTCCTCCGCAACGGCTCGTCGATCTTCGAGGGGAACACGCTTCCCGAGAAGGGAACGAGCCTCTGGAACCGGGTGGGAGGCTACCAGACGTCCTACGTCTTTCACGTGGAAAACCCTGTCCGGTTCCGAAAGAGCATCAAGGTCACCATCGAGCACGGCCACGGCAACCACCTGGCCAACGAGATGTGCAGCACCGCCAACTGGTACTCCGCAAAGCCCGTGGCCGTCATCGAACCTCCTCCTGTGATGAAGCGGCTTCCCGTGATGCGTGAGAATGGGCGCTGGGTCATGGACCCCGCCCGGCAGTGTCCCGGCCAGTTGGTGCGCCTGACGCCCGAGATGCGGCAGATGAAGGCGCAGTGGGCGCAGGGCACGCAGGTCCACCGCGAAGGTCGGCTTGGCCCGCGCTATTCACGATTCGTCACGGATTGGCAGCTGTCGCGCCTGCTTCCGGCGTCGGACGTCGCGAAGGCGAAGGGCGTCCGGCTATCCGACCGGCTCGGCTGGCGCGCATACCACGCCGAGAAGGACCCCGACCATCCCCAGGCCAGCATGGTCAACGTCCACAGCGTCTACGGGGAAGCCGATGGCCTGGTCTACCTCGTGCACAAGCTCAGCGTAGCCCGTGCCGGCGAATGGATCCTGCACGTCGGGCATGACGGCGGCGTGAAGGCGTTCATTGATGGAAAGCCTGCACTCTGCGAACCGTGCCGGCAGAATCCGGCGCCGTACCTGCGGACCAAGGCGCGCGTCCGGCTGGCCAAAGGCACGCACGAGCTTGCCGTAGCCCTCGACACGGAACACGGCAAGGGGTGGGGATTCTACCTCTGCTTCGAGTCGCCCGCATCGTCACGGCGGAAGGAGATCTTCCCCTCATAGGTCCGAGCCCGACGATCCCCGGAGAGACGTTTCCGCACCGCATGGCGGGCGGACGTACCGGCGCCGTAGGCGCGCGGGCGTGAGGCCGGTCAGCCGCTTGAACGTGGCGATGAACTGGGCGGTGCCGGCGTAGCCGAGCGTACGGCCCAGTTCACTGACCGTGACGTCGGACGACAGCAGGCGCTCGATCGCAAGGTCGACACGCGCGTAGTCGCGGTGCTGCCAGAGTGTCACCCCGAATCGGCGCCGGAAGACGCGCGAGAGCCACCAGCGGCTGACGCCCAGGCGAGCGGCTTCCTCGGCCAGCCGAAGCGGCTGTTCGGGCCGGCGGCGCACGCGCTGCGCCAGGGCATGCAGATCGGGGCCTGCCGCGCCGCCATCGCGCTCGAGCGAAAGCAGGCCGGCGATGCCGGGCAGAAGTCGGTCGATGTCCTCGCGCGACACCCGTCCGGCGGACTCTGCGTCCACCGGGCCCGTGCGCGGAGGCCCGGGCCTGAGGCGGACGGTGTGGGGCCGCCGGCGCATCAGACAGACCAGGGATCGGATGAACGCCTGGGCCTCATTGCCGGTCAGTTCCGACCGGGGCCAGTGCCGCCACCACGGCCATTCCGTTCGCGGACCGGCGGGATGGGCGCGCAGCACGCGCCGCACGTCGTTGTCGTCGATCGTCAGATTGCATAGCTCCAACGGACAGCCCGCGTCGCTCATGCGCCAGTGGTATACCCCCCGAGCCAGGTACACCATATCGCCTGCTCGCACCTCGACCTTCCGCGCACCCACTGCGAATAGGCCTCGCCCCTTCAGGACGTAGTCCAGTTCATGGTACAGGTGGTGATGGGGATCGCAGACGACGCCCACCGCGTCGCACACGCGATGCAGATGGCTTCCGCTCCCGATGAAAGCCAGCGGAGACAGGTGAAAGTCGGGCATAGGGGCTCTCGTATCGCACCATCACGATCCGATCGACATGACTAGATATTGTCCTACCGCCCTTGCGGTATCAATGCGGCATAATCCGGTTGGTTGAGGAAGGCCCGTCCGGGTGGGAGGTCGCCGTCGGTCACCCCACAATATTGGCCTGGTTGACGCGGCAGACAAACCATGCACCGACATGTCTTTGGTCAAACGAATGCCCGGGTCGAAGAAGATGGAGTTCATCTGACCTTCTACCTCAAGCGCCCCTTCTACCGCGATCCCCCGGTCGTCTCGGCGCAACCCACCATCCGCATCCACCGCACCTGCGAGCCGCGGTATCAGTGGGTGCGGGACGCGGCAGGACATTTCGACGGACTGCGGCCAGACAAGGCGCGGCTGATCTTTGAGGGATCCCTTACGCCGATCAACGAGCGCAAGTTCGTGTTCGTGGACAAGCGGGTGACGCCGAGGCGAACCTACGTCTACTGGGTGTCGTCCCCGATCGGGCGTCCTCCAAATGGTCCGATTGCCGTGCGCGTCCGCGACCACCGGGTCTGGTGGCCGCACCAGGCGATCGAGTCACGCCTCGCCGCCATCGCCGCGACCTATCCGACGTTGGCGAACTCGGAGCCGTATGGCGCGACGGTCGGGGGAAAGACGCTGATCGGCCTGCGGGTAGGCAACCGCGATCGCGCGATCGCGCTCATCGGAGCCATCGACGCCGGGGAGTCGGGGCCGGAACTCCTGATCCCCGCCATCGCCGCCTGTTGGCGGAGAATGACGGCAACCCGGAGTACGTGCCGGCCCTTTCGGACCAAACCACGCCGAAACTGCTGGAGGTCTATCAGGAACGACACTACCGCGGAATCCTGGCGCTGCTGAAAACCTGTGTCGGGAGGCATTAGACTGTTCCGTTGGGACATATGACGCAGATGCGTAAGGTCTTTGTCGGGATATTTGTCGGGATCTTTGTCGCGAGCATGGTCGACAAAGCTACCGACAAAGCTTGGTCTGCGGGCGACGGCCCGCGTTGGAACGGACTTGGTATGAGCGAACAGAGGAACACAATCCCAGAACCACGACCACCGTCCCTGCCCGACCTGGCGGCGAGCCATCCGGAACTGATCGACCGGGCCTGCGCCACCCTGTCGGAGGAACGGCCAGAGATGGCGGAGGTCGTCGGACTGTGGCGCCGGGCGGCGCGACTTGCCGCCGCGGAACGGCTGGCGGCCTACTGGCGCACGGCGCCCGTCCCGGCGATGGTGGAGGCTTCGGATCCGGACTACCCACCGCGCGAGCCCCGGGCCGATGCCGACCGCGTGATGGCCGACCTGACCCCGTTTGGTTCGGGGTGGGATCCTGTTCCCCGGCGTGCGGACGGCGGCTGGGACTGGCACTACAATGGCCCGAACGGCGACCGCGAATGGGGTTGGATGCACAACCGCCATACCAACCTTGAGCGCCTGTTCCAGGGCTGGCGGGCGACGGGTGATACGGCTTACGCGCGGCGCATCGACGCGATGCTGTGGGACTGGATCGTCACCAATCCCTATCCCGGTGTGAAGAGCAGTCTGCCAACGTGGCGGGGTCTGGAGGCGTTCGAGCGCGCCGTGCACTGGACCAGGATCGTCCACCACATGCGCCGCGCGGGCGCGCTCTCCGACGCCACGCTGGTCGCCGTCACCGCCAGCCTGCCGGATCACGCCGACTACGCGTGGCGTTTCCACGCCCAACCGAGCAACTGGCTCTCCATGGAGATGAACGGCTTGGCGACCCTGGGCTGCGCCTGGCCGGAGTTCCGAGACGCTCCGGCCTGGCGGACCTACGCGGCCGAGACCATCGCGCCGATGACGGAGCGGCTGTGCTATCCCGACGGCGCGCAGAACGAGTTCACCTTCCACTACCACCAGGTGACAGAGCGGAGCTTCTCGGCCCTCGTCCGCGTCTTCGATGCCGCCGGGTATGGCGCCCTCGTGCCGCGATCGTTTCGCGACGGCATCGCCCGCATGTGGGAGGCCACGGCGGCGGTCGTCGACCAGCGCGGTTTCGGCCCGATGAACAACGACAGCGACGAGGACCAGATCGCCAAGCGCTTCGCAGCACGCGCGCACGCCGATGGCCGGCCTGACTGGCTGTATATCGCCACCGCCGGCGCGGAGGGCGAAGCGCCGGCAGGCCTGCCCTCCCGCCTGCTGCCCTGGGCCGGCCAGTTGACCATGCGTTCGGGCTGGGGGCCAAACGACCAGTGGGCCTGGTTCGACGCCGGACCGTTGGGGGCCGGTCACACGCACAATGACATGCTGCACCTCTCGGTGCGCCATGGCCGCTTTCTCCTGGTCGATGCCGGCCGCTTCCACTATGTCGGCGATGCCTGGCGCGCCTATTTCACGGGCACGGCGGCCCACAACGCCGTGCTCGTTGATGGCGCCGGCCAACTGCCGGGGCCGCGTTTTGCCAAGGATCCATTGCCCGACGATACCTGGGCCATCACACCCGACTGGGATTTCTGCCGCGCCGCCCACACCTCCGGCTTCACCGGCCTGCCCCCCGCGGTCGTACACCAGCGCTGTGTGCTCTACCGACGCGGACTCTGGTGGCTGGTGGTGGACACGGTTGAACTGGACCAGGCCCGCCACCTGACCTGGCACTGGCACTTGCATCCCGACTGCACGGTTGACCTGGCGGACGGCGTCCTGCGGACCACCGAGCCCGACCAGGGAAATGTCCGTGTGGCGCCGCTGTTGCCCGGGTTGGCCGCCCCGCTGGCGGTGCGTGGGCGCGAGGAGCCGACCCCATTGGGCTGGTACAGCCCCCGGTATGGCACGCGGGTTCCGACCACGACCGCTGTGTGGGAGGCCGACGCGCCGGCCGGTCGCGCCGTACAGGCCTGGCTGGTGACCACCGCCATCGGCCCCGCGCCGACGCCGCGAGCGGCCGTCCGAGTGGCCGGCGATGTGCTCGTCGGCCGCATCGGCGACGAGGAAGTGTCCGTGCCGTTGGCCGTCGGTCTGCCCTCCATCGTCCCAATGGCGACGAGCATGGAAGTCAAAGCTGCAGATCAGAAAGGACATTGTCGATGACACGCGCTCCCCTGACGTCGCAGGAACGCCTGCACCGCCTCTACTTCCACGAGGAGATGGACCGGCCGGCAGTGATCATCCGCTGGTGGGGATTCCGCGACGACCCGACCTACGACCCGATGTTCCGGCTGATGACCGAACACAGCGACTGGGTCGAGCCGTGGCCTGCGGGGAACCTGGTGCGCGGTCCCGTGGTGCCATGGGCGAAGGAAGAGGGCCGGCGACATACGCTCCGGGATGCGGATGAAGCCGAGCGCTACCTGGAACTGCCGGAAGCGGAGATCAGTGGAGACGTTTCCGAATACTTCCGCCTCAGGGACAAGGTCGGGGACCGGGGCATCGTGCTCGCAACGCTGCACAACAATCCCGGGGGATTCGTGTCCGGCCTGTTCGGGTCAGAGCAGTGCGCCCTGATGTCGATCACCGACCGCGACGTCCTGCACCGGCTCGCGCAGCGCTATCAGAAGACCGTTCTGCGGTTGCTGGACTACCTGATCGAGCGCGGCGTCGGGCCGTACTTCAACATCTTCGGCCAGGAGATGATCGCGCCGCCCCTGCACGGGCGGCAGGACTTCCTCGACTTCAACGTGCGGTACGACCGCGCCATCGCCGACCGCATCCACGTGGCCGGCGGGCGCCTCAACGTGCACTGCCACGGCAGCGTGAAGTCGGTCATCGACTGCTTCCCTGAGTTCGGCGCCGATGTGTTCCACTGCTTCGAGGCACCGCCCATGGGTGACATCACGCCAGCCGAGGCTAAGGCGGCGCTCCGCGGCAAGGTGGCGCTGGAGGGCAACATCCAGATCGCCGACATGTATGAGAAGACTCCGGACGAGATCCGCGCACAGACCGAGGCGCTGATTCGAGACTGCTTCGACGACCGCCGCGGCCTGGCGGTCACCCCCACCGCCTCGCCCTACATGACCGGCCGCGGGGCCGACTGCTTTGCGCAGTACAAGGCCATGGTGGAAGCGGTGACCGGAAGAACGGCATAGAAAGGAAACTGAAACCATAAAGAGTGTAACAAGACAGGTAACGGTTCCTCAGGGCGTCCGGACGATCCACGCCTATGCCACGCTCCACATGGGGCCGGCCAACCCGGTGGACTACGTGAGCGGCAAACCGTGCTGGATCCCGCGGCAGGTCACCGCGGCAGCGTCAGGCAAGACCTCCCAGGCGGAGGCGAACGAGCTCCAGGCCGCTGCGCTGGGCGGGTTCGATATGATGGGCCACAAGTGGGACGAATTGCCCGAACACCTGCCCCAGTTCCTGCACGCCATCGAACTGGGCGCGGGCGACGGGGATGCCTTCGTTCCGTTGGTCCGGTTCGGCTTGGCCGACGACCGGCGCGGTCTGGGGCGGAGCAAGGGCGAGCAAGGCTGGTTCTGGAACGAGGACGACGTGGAGGGCCGCCACCGGGCGCATGTCTGCGCCTGGGTGAGCGACGGGACGATCGACTCCTTCGGCCCGTTCGTCCGCCCGGACACGCCGTACGACTTCAAGCTGCATATCGATCTCGATCGGCGGCGGCTCACCGCCTGGGTCGTGGGCCGCGGCGACGACGACTGGTTCCCGCTGGCCGAAGACGTGGCGTTGCCGGATGGTGTCTCGCGGGTGGACCGGGTGCGAACCTCGGTCTTCCCGGACGGGCCTGCCGTCGACGGGCCGAAGCTGCTCCCGGCGCCATGGTCCGAAGGTGAGGCGCTGCGTCCCCATCCGCAGGCGAAGACTGATCGCGTTGTGGATCCCGACAACGGGTTCAGATGCCAGTCTATGCGTTCGACCTGGCGCCAGCCGGGCAAGCACGTGACCGTGTTCCGTGAGCAGGCCGTGCATGCCGGTTTCCCGGACGTTGCCTGGGCGGGTGGCCGGAACATGGTCTGCGCGTGGCGTATCGGCTCGCACACCGGAGGCCGGGGTGGGCTGGCCTATGCGTGCAGCGACGACTTGGGGAAGACCTGGTCGGAAGCGGTACAACTGACCGACCTCGCGGTCAACACCGTGCGGGTGCAGCGGTTGGCCGCCGGCCCGCTCCTGCTCTCGTCGGACTACCTTTTCGAGGACCGCGATGCGTCCGAAAAGCGCTGGGACGGCATCCTGTGGACAAGCACGGACAGAGGAAAGAGCTGGGGCGAACCGTTCTATCGGCGGGGCGGCGCAGGCGCACATGACAACAGCCGCATCATCGAACTGACGGATGGCTCCTGGATGACGGTCGGATCGATCGCTGGCGACCAGGTGAAACATGGGCATCTGCAGGAATTGATCCTCTATCGCTCCACCGACCGAGGCGAGACCTGGTCTTGCTGGTGCCGTCACAATGACTACCCGCCCCGTGTGCTGTGCGAACCGACCATCCTTGAGCCCGAGTCGGCCCGACTGGTTATGATTGCCCGCGAACTGCGCGCCGACGCCATGCCCGGCGCCAGGGGCTTTTCCGACGATGGCGGCAAGACCTGGCGTTTCCAGGACTTGCCGTTCCCCATCACCGGCCGCACTTGCGCGGGCTTGCTCCAGGACGGTCGTGTGATGGTCACCTTCCGTTCCGGCATCGGCCGCGCCGCGCTCTGGGCGTGGATCGGCGACCTGCACGACCCGACTCCGCCGCAACCGATGGGCAGTCATTTCAACGACCGCCGCAGCGTGGGTCTCAAGGACGGGGTATTGCATATCGACAGCGATGGCCGGTGCGGCCAGTTCACCAAGTACAACCTGCGCCCGGCCGATACCGAGCACTCGACTGTTGACATCACCTTCGAGGTGCTGGTGCAGGCCAACGCCGGCCGGGCCGCGAGCGTCAGCATTCCCTTCGCGGGACTTCTGCGCCTGTTCCCCGACCATGTGGAGATGGCACACGCACCGTCGCTACGCGCCGAGGTTGAACCCGGCGAATTCCACAGCTACCGGGTGATCAGCCGTCTTGGACGCATGCAACTCTTGATTGACGGTCAACCGGTCTGGGATACCGACAAGGGCGACGGCCGGCTGCAGGAACTGGGTTGGGCGAAGACCAGCCCTTACGGACTGGCCTTTGGCAACGAGGAACTGACCCGCCACGACGTGTTCGGCTACAGCGGTTATGCCGGATCAGCGAAGAACACGCGCCCGGAACTGTATGCCGCCTGCATCGGCCCCGAGGTCACCGGCCACAGTCTCTGGAAGCGATTCAAAGCGGTAAATGACGATCCCGACCCGAAGATCGGCCGGCGCACGATGGCCTGGGATGCCGCCACAGGCGATTTCCCCGACCAGTACCCGCTCGACCACATCGTTGAAGTCGAAGCCTGCGTGAACGGTCACGAGAACGGCTATTCCGGCTGGGTCCAGCTTGAGGACGGCCGCGTTTTCGTGGTCAACTACACCGACGACACCGCCGCGGCCTGCAAGGCCAACCCCGGCATGTTCGGCGTGCCGTGGATTCGCGGGACATGTCTGACGCCGGAGGATCTGCCGCCCGCAGCCGCCAGTTGTTGAGACACGCAGGCCGTACAGCGCGTGAGGGAGTATGAGAGCGCATGACATCCAGAGAACGAGTTCTGCTGGCCCTGCGGCACCAGGAACCGGATCGCGTGCCGGTCTGTCTGGCCTACGAAGTACCGCGCGCGATTGCTGAGCTATACGGCGAACCCTACGATGCCGCGCTGATGCGTCAGGACGTTCATGCGGTCGATCTGGTGCTGGGCGATCCTGATCCCGCGATCCGGGAGAACCACCTCCGCGGGATACCACCCGAAGCGACGGTCGATGCCTGGGGGGTGGCGCGGTGGTTCAGTCCCACCGGCGAGAGTTATGATGTGCGTGGACCGTTGGAGGGCATGACGGACCCCGCGGAACTGGACGGGTTCCCCTTCCCCGATGTTCGCGGCGACACCGTTCCGGCGGAACTCGCGGCGAGCGTCGAACGGTTTCACCGTGACGGCGTTGCGGCGCAGGGGGCCATGTCGCAAACGATCTTCGAGCTGGGCTGGAACCTGTACGGCATGGAGAATCTGATGATCGCATTCTCCGATAACCCGGATCTCGTGCATCGCCTTTTCGATGAGATCACGGTGCGGAAGCAGCGCATGGCCCGCTGTTACGCCATGGCGGGGGTGGACATCCTGCGCCTGGGCGACGATGTCGGGTCTCAGCACGGCATGATGATCAGCCCGGCCGTGTGGCGAACCTTTCTCAAGCCGCGGCTGGCTTCGGTCATCGCCGCGGCGCGCGAGGTGCGACCGGATATTCCCGTCTTCTACCACAGCGACGGGGATGTCCGTGAAATCATCGAGGACCTCATCGAGGTCGGGGTGACGATCCTGAACCCGATTCAGCCGGAGTGCATGGATCCGTTCGAGATCAAGGCGCGATACGGCGACCGCCTGACGCTCTGGGGAACGGTGGGAACGCAGACGACCCTGCCGCGCGGCACGCCGGCGGAGGTCCGGGGCGTTGTCCGGCAATACATGCGGCGACTCGCGCCCGGCGGCGGCTACGTGATCGGGCCATCCCATAGCATTAACCGCGATGTGCCGTGGGCGAACGTGCTGGCCTTCTATGAAGCCGTGCGGGACTACGGGTCGTATGGCAGGCTCGGCGGGAGGGCGGAATAATGGAAACACAGACGTCACCACGGCTACCGTGCGTGCGATGGGGAAAACATGACATCACCCGTCTGCTGGTCGGCCACAATCCGTTGAAGGGCTGGTCGCACTTTTCCGAAGAACTCACGGCCGAGATGAAAGCCTGGCATGGGGAGCGAAGCCGGGTTCTGGCGACGCTGCGGCGCTGCGAGGAGTGCGGCATCAATACGGCGCAGTTCGGCGGAGCGGATATGCACGCCCTCCTCCGCGACCACTTCGCCAGTGGCGGCCGCTTGCAGTGGATCGCCACTTTCTACGGCAATGACGAGGGGAAGCAGGCACTGGGTCAAACCCTCAATAGGGAAGCGGAATTGCGGGAGATCCTGGCCGTCACACCTCCCCCGATCGGCATCCAGCACTTCGGCGAACGCACCGACCGGCTGTACTTCGAGGGCCGCCTGCCGGAGGTCCGTGATGCCATGAAGCGGCTTCGCGACACCGGCCGGCTCATCGGGCTGTGCACCCATCTTCCGGAGGTGGCCGAAGAAGTGGCGTCGCAAGGCTGGGACCTCGATTTCTACCAGCTCTCGTTCTACACGGCCTATGCCGGAACCCGGCGCAAAGGCATCGACCGTACGACCGAGATCTTTGACGACCCCGACCGGGACCGCATGGCCGGCGTGGTCCGCTCCCTGGACAAGCCCTGCCTGGTGTTCAAGGTGCTTGGCGCCAACCGCAAGTGCCGCACCCGGCAGGAGGTGGAGGCAGCCCTGCGCTACGCCTACGAGAACATCAAGCCCTGCGACGTCGTGTGCGTGGGCATGTGGCAGAAGCATCTCGATCAAGTGCAAGCTAATGCCGCCTATGTGCGGGAATTGCTTGGATCAGGCAAAGGCTAAGCGCATGAAGAATACAGAGACAACCGACGTACTGGTCATCGGCGGCGGCACAGGGGGAGTGGCCGCCGCGCTGGGCGCGGCCCGGGCCGGCGCGCGCGTGATGCTCGTGGAGCAGGATCTTTTTGTGGGAGGGACGATCACCGGCAGTTACGTGTCCATGCCCTGTGGCGGCCCCCGCAACGGAATCTATGGCATGATGCTCGACCGGCTCGCCGCCCGCTATGCGCTGCCCGCCCGTCCCGTATTGACACCGTTCAAAACGAATGTGCTGAACTGGTACTTGCCCTCCTCCTGGCTGCTGGTGATGAATGAGATGCTGGACGAGGTGGGAGTTCGGGTAATCCACGGCCTGAGGGCGAGCGGCCCCATCCTCAAAGAATGCGGCGGGGCCCCGTGCGTGATGGGGGGGATCTGTCCGTTGCCGGGGGGCGCCGAGATGCGCCTCCACGCCGCCGTGACCATCGACGCCACCGGCAGCGGTGCCTTTGCCGAAGCGGCCGGATGCCAGACACGCTACGGCACCGACGCCAAGGCGGACTTCGGCGAACCACACGCGCCCGAGGTTGCCTCCGATTTCGTCCAGCATTGCACGCTGATGTATATCAGCCAGAAGCGTGGCGACCGACCGGCTTTCGACATGACCCGCCTGTCCTGTCCCGGCGTGCTGGAGGGCACGATTGGCTACTTCCACCGGAACCCGCAAGAGAGCCTTCGCCGCGACGCGGGGCTCTACCTGCACTGGGGCAGCGCCGCGGCCTGTCGCGACACACGCGATCCGCTCGCGCTCGCGGAAGCGCAAGCGGCAGCCCAGCGCGCAATCCAACCGGATGTCGAGTTGCTGCACGCGAACGGCTTCATGGTGACGATTGCCCCGCGTCTCGGTGTGCGGGAAGTGCGGCGGACCATCGGCGAGCACGTGATTACCGAGAACGACCTGCGCAGCGGGATCCTGTCCGAGGATACTGTGGCCCTGGGCAAGTACTACCTGGACATCTGGGGGAGTACTACGACCGGGTCCGATTCACATACCGAACGCGAGCTGCCGGTCTTCGGCATTCCCTATCGGGCGCTGGTGCCCAAGGGCGTGGACGGGCTGCTGCTGGCCGGCAAAAGCATCAGCGGCACGCACATTGCGATGAGCGCATATCGCGTACAACCGATCCTGGCTACCTACAGTCAGGCGGCCGGCGTCGCGGCCGCTTGGTGCGCCAGCAAGCAGGTCGGCCCGCGTGAGGTGGATATTGCCGCGCTACGGGCCAGCCTGACGCGACCCGAACAAGGCGTTACGCTGGATGCCGAGCGGTGTTGAGGGGCTGGAAACGGGGAGGATCGTATGAAGGGAACGAGGATTCACGGAGGCCGCGAACCGGTCCGGGTATACCGCACGGCGCAGCCGGCGGTGTTCGAGCGACCATCGGCCTACTACCGGCTGGACGCGGTGGACCAGGGGCGAATCCTGCGCCACGGCGACGGCCCGAACGGCTGCGACGCGCTGGTGATGCGCGAGGCGATCGTCTACGAGAGCGAGGGAACCTACCATCTCTACTACGACGCCTGCGGGTCGACGTCCGGCTATTTCACCCCCTGTCTGGCGACTAGCCGGGACTTGGCGGACTGGGACCTGAAAGGACCGGCTCTCCAGGTCGGATCACCGGGCCAACCGGACGGCGCCGGCGTCGCGTCACCCTGGTTCTTCTTTGATGGGCGGGAATGGCACATGTTCTACATCGGCTTCCCCAATCGCGGACCGACGGGGATGGAGTGTCTCGCGTCGCCCTATTTGACGATGAAAGCGAGGTCGGAGTCTCTCGCCGGCCCGTGGGCGCGGCAATACGACGTGATTCCCTTCCGGCCGCAGCCGAACACTTACTATGCCGTGAACGCCAGCCCCGGGCACATCGTGAAGTCGGGCGACGAGTATCTCATGTTCTTCTCACCGCAGATGTATTGCTGCGGCGAGACGCTGCGGTCACTGGCCATCGCGCGGACCCGCGATCTGAACGGCCCGTGGACGGTGGACCCCACGCCCATTGTGCCGATGACCGAGCAGATCGAGAACTCGTCGCTGTACTACGAGGAGGCAAACCAGACGTGGTTCCTGTTCACCAACCACATCGGGGTTTCGGCGGCCGGCAAGGAGTACACCGACGCGGTGTGGGTGTATTGGAGCCAGGACCTGAAGCGGTGGGACTCGCGGAACAAGGCGGTGGTGCTGGACGGGACGAACTGTACCTGGAGTTGCGAGTGCATCGGCATGCCGTCCGTCGTCAAGGCCGGCGACCGGCTGGCGGTGTTCTATGACGCGCCCGGCGGCGATTCCACCAGCCACTTCAACCGCGACATCGGCCTGGCCTGGTTGGACTTGCCGTTGAGGCCCCCGACCAGGCGAACGGGCAGTCAGGGGAATGGCGACGAATAATTGTTGATGAAAGGGATACGATGCGGAGACAAGAAGCCCTAACCTACAGGGTGGCCCCGGACGGCCATGATGACAAGCCCGGCATGTTCGGCGTGCCGTGGATCCGGGGGACGTGGCTGGCGCCGGAGGATCTGCCGCCCGCAGACTCGAATAGCTGATGGACGCAGGCCGTGCAACGTGGCGGAAGTGTGAGATGAAAGGCTGCAACATGCGTATCGTAGCGATCAACGAAGCCGAAGCCATCATCGAGCCCTTTTGGGACGGCGGCTCCAGCGAGCATCCGACAGACAAGCTGAGCCTGCTCGGACAGTACGCCGTGACCCTCGATCCCGCGGCACGGGCGCGGGTGGTGCAGTCCTGGTGCGCGGTGGAGGTGGTGATCGACCGCGCGGAGCCGGGGCGCCCCGTCGTCGCTATGGAGCGGGTCTGCGACCTGGAGGTAGCCGAATACGATGTCTTCCGCGTCTTCACCTCGTTCCCGAGCTGGGTGCGCATGACGGTTAAGGCGGTGATCGACGGGAAGGATTTCCTGCTCATCGGCGGTGTTCCCGGCCGCGACACGAACGACGAGTTCGACGGCCCCTTTTCGGGCAGGCGCATGACGAGAATCCGACTCGAGTTCTCCGTGACTGAGAACCGACCGGCTCGCGTCGTGCTGATGTGGCTTGGACTCTCCCATCGCGCCGCGCAGGATCGCATGGAAGCGCGGAAGAGCCCCTACACCCCGGACTGGCCCGGCGCGCTGGAGGCCACCCCCCGCGACCTCCAGCCGGAGATCGGCATCTTCTTCGACGCCGACGGTCTGGCCGCACTGCGCGGGAAGATTCGCCTCAGCCCCTACCGGGAGATGTTCGCGGCTCTTCGCGAGGGTGCGGTGAAGCTGATGGATGCGTCCCCCGAGGCGGACGTCGGCCACTTCATCCCCAAGCCCGACCGGCGTTGGTGCCGCAACCGTGACATGGCGCGCAAATGCACCGCTCACGAGATGGAACTGCTCGCCTTTGTGGGCCTGGTGGATGGGGACCTGGCGATGAGCACCATGGCCGCACGCATGGCGCTCTCAGCCGCCCATTGCGACACCTGGTGCGAGAGCCTGATCGGCGTCTTCCCCGGGGCCACCTGGCACCACCGCTCCTTCACCGAGGAGATCTACTGCCGCGGCTGCGCGCTGGTGCTCGACTGGGCGGGCGCTTGCCTCACCCCCTACGCGAAGCAGCTGATTCGCGATGCCATCGTCATGAAGGGGCTGCCGCGCATCGAGTCCGACTTCAAGCGCATGGAATACATCCGTCACATGAATCAGGGCATCGTCTTCAGCTCCGGACGCATCATCGGCCTGCTCGGGCTGCTGCCGGCCCACCCGCGCTACGCGGGGCTGATCGCCGAAGCCGAGCGCGATCTGCACGAGATGATCGACAGCTACGTCCACCCCGACGGGGGCACGCTGGAAGGCATGGGTTACTGGGCCTACACCTTCGGCTCGGTGATGCCCCTTGCCTACGCCCTGGCTCGCTACCACGGGAAGTCGCTGGCCGACTACGCGACCCCGATGCTGGTGAAGACCGGCGACTACGCGCTGGCCATGCTCTCCACCGCCAATGACGGCGCCACCTACCTGGGCGTCAACGACGCGCACAACGACTCATATCTCCCCCCGGCTCTGGTTGCCGCCTACGGCCGCCTCTCCCCCCGGAAGGAGTGGAAAGATCTGTACGCGGCCATGCGCCGGGCCGGCAAGCTCGGCGGCGACATGTTCCATCTCGTCGTAGCTCCTGACGAGGAATGGCCGGGTGAGCCGCTGGTCCGCCCGCGCCTCGACGTGTTGCCCGATGTGGGACAAGCCAGCTCGATACGAAAGGATCCGGCTCTCGGCCACGTTCTCTTCCACCTCTGCAGCGGGCCGACCTACGGCGGGCACTTCCACCAGGATAAGGGAGCCTTCATCCTGGAGGTGGAGGGCGAGACGCTGGCCTGCGACCGCGGGGTGACCAACTATGACCATCCGGAGACCGGCCTCATAGGCATCGCCGCCCGCCACAATCTGCTCTATCCCGAGCACCCGGACGGCATCCTGGTGTACCAGCCGGCACAGGCCTTTGGTGGGGCGCTCATCGTAGCTCGCGAGGAAGGCGGCAGGGCATGCCTGGCCAGTGACAACGCGCGCGCCTGGGAAGACGGACTGTTCTCCGTCAACCTGCGCCGCGTCGCCTCGCCGCGACCGGACCTCTATCTCATCGAAGACGAGATCACGATGGCCGAAGCATGGGCGATGAGCTTCCGCGTGAACTCAGTCCTTCCCATGCGCCAGGCGGGAAACGAGGTCTGGATCGACGGGAAGAAGGCCAGCCTGCGCATCGTGCCGCTGAACTGGGTGCCTGTGCAGGTGGCGATTGCCGCCGAAGGCATCGACGACCACCGCCGCCCGGTCAACCTGCTGCGACTGGTTGCCTCCGCGGCGAAGAGGCATCGCCTGCTTACCGCCGTCGAGGTAACACCCGTCGGCTCGCAGGCCCAGTGGCAGCTCCAGGCGGGCGAGAAGCCGTCGGTCGTCCGTCACGGCGAGCGATACACCTTCGAGTCGCTCTGGAAAGCTGTCCTCTGATATGAGCAGCGCGGATAGCGGGGGGTGCGCACGATGCGACCGCAACAACAAGGGACACTTACCGTGGCGCCGGACGGCCATGATGACAACCCCGGGACCGAGCCCGGCCCTTTGCCACCCTGGAGGGTGCGCGCGATGCCATCCGGTGAATGAAACAGACCGGTGGCGTGCCTGCCGGTGGCCTCAGTCCGGCCTTGCGCCATGTGTGCTCGATTCGGCCCGGAGGAACAGAACATGAATCGTCGAGGTGAACCCCAGATTGCAGGCATCCTTGTCCCCGCAATACCTGCCACGCTTGGCACCTACGATGTCATCGTGGTCGGCGGCGGTCCCGCCGGTCTTGGCGCGACGCTCGCCGCGGCGCGCCATGGCGCCCGCACGCTGCTAGTCGAGCAGCACGGGCTGCTGGGCGGGCTCTGGACCATGGGATTGGTTACGCCGTTCTTCGACGCCAGGAATAAGCGCGGCCTTAGCCGCGAGATTCAGCGCGGCCTGGCCCCGCAGGGTTACGAAATGCACTTCGCGGGTCCGGAGATCTGCATATACCACGTGGGGCATGCCGCGGCCCTTTTCGACCGCCTGGTCGGCGAAGCCGGCGCCGAGTTACGCCTGCATACGCTCTGCGACGAGGTGTGCGTAGACGGCGAACGCGTGACCGGCGTGGCGCTGCATGGCAAGAGCGGGCCGCAAGTGGCGTATGCCCGCGTGACCATCGACTGTACAGGCGATGGCGACGTCGCAGCCCGCGCCGGCTGCCGGTTCGAGATGGGACGCGCTGAGGACGGCCGCTGCCAACCGGCCACACTCTACGCGCTGGTCGGCGGCGCGCCGGCTGAGACCGTGCGCCGCCAGGAAATCCTCGAAGCCGTGGCTGCAGCCGGCGGCGAACTGAGCTACACAAACCCGTACCTCTTCCCGCAGCCTGGCGCTCCCGGCACGTCAATCTTCATGTGCACGCACCTTTACGGTCTCGACGCGACAGATGCCGGCGACGTGACACGCGGCGAGGTTGAGGGGCGACGCATGATCGTCGCGGCTATTGATCTGCTCCGGCGTAGCGGGAACCCACGCTTCCGCAACCTGCACCTGATCCAATTCGCGGGCCAGATCGGCATCCGCGAGAGCCGTCGCATCCTGGGCCGGCACTACCTGACGATCAACGAGGTGCTCGCCGGCTGCCACTTCGACGACGGCATCTGCAACGCAACCTTCAACATCGACATACACGCCTACGGCGGGCACACCAAGGACGACCGCGGCCTGACAGTGAAGCAGGTGCCGCCGTATCAGATCCCATACCGCTGCCTCGTGCCTGCGGACCGGACCGGACTGCTCGTGGCGGGGCGCTGCATCTCCGGCGACCACATCGCGCATGCCTCCTACCGCGTTACGGGCGACGCCGCGGCACTCGGCGAGGCGGCCGGCATCGCTGCCGCACTGGCCGCGCAGCGCCAGTGCTTGCCGCACGAACTCGACGGCGGCGAGGTGCGGCGGGAACTCGACAGGTACTATGACAGATTGACGGACAAGGCGATGGGTGAATATCCCGTGCCCGGCTCAGGCGCTCGTGAACCTACCGGCCATGTCCCATCGGCAGCCGACAGATCAACGGAAGTGCCGCACATGACATCGGTCCCCTGACCTGGGCAGCTCTGACAGCGAGGTGAGCACGATGCGATCGCAACAGCAAGCAACACTGACCGTGACGCCGGATGGCCATGATGACAACCCCGGCACTGAGGTCATGCCCTTTGCCACTCTGGAGGGTGCGCGCAATGCCATCCGGCGCATGAAACAGACCGGCGGGTTACCAGATGGCGGCGTCACGGTGGAACTGCGCCAAGGAGTCTATGAACTCGCGCAGCCGTTCGTCCTGTCAGCGGACGACAGCGGTCGGCCGGATTCTCCTATCACCTACTGCGCACGGAAAGGCGAGGATGCGCGCCTGTCCGGCGGCCGGTGCCTCACCGCCTGGGAAAAGGTCGCCGATCAGAGGGAACTGGAGCGGCTCGATCCCGCCGCGCGCGGGCAGGTCTGGCGGACCGATCTGCGGGCCAACGGCGTGACGGACCTGGGCGTGGCGGCGATGAACCGTCTCACCACGACCAAGCTCCCCCTGCCTTCCGAGAACCGGCTGGAGCTGTTCTTCCAGGACCGGCCCATGGCGCTCGCCCGTTGGCCCAACGACGGCTTCGCGCGCATCGCGGAGACGGTGGGTGGGGATCGGTATGAGGCACACGGCCGGACCTTTGACCGCACCGGCCGCTTCACCTGCGACGACGCGCGCCTGGAGCGGTGGGCTCGCGAGCGCGACATCTGGGTGCATGGCTACTGGGCCTGGGAATGGGCGGAGCAGCGCCAGCCCGTCGACCACATCGAGGCCGCGACGCGGACCATCGCCATCGCGCCCCCCTACCACACCTACGGATATCGCGCCGGCCAGCCGTTCTATGCGTTCAACCTGCTGTGCGAACTCGACATGCCCGGCGAGTGGTACCTCGACCGGGAGAGCGGCCTGCTCTACTTCTGGCCGCCGGCCCCTCTGGAGTGCAATGCGGCGGCGATATCCGTCGTATCGACGATCGTGTCGCTACATGAAGCGTCCCATGTCGCCCTGCGCGGCCTGACACTCGAGGCCTGCCGAGGCAATGCCGTCGAGGCCACCGATGTCGCGGATGTCTGGATCGAGGACTGCACCATCCGCAATGCGGGTGACTACGCCGTCAGTCTCGCCGGCGTCGGGAGCGGTGTCCGGCGGTGCGACATCCACGGGACGGGCAGCGGCGGCATCTGGATGTCCGGTGGCGACCGCGCCACGCTGACCCCCGGAAATCTACGCGTCGAGGACAACGATATCCACCATTTCGGACGCTGGCATCGTGCCTACAAGCCGGGCGTACTGCTGGGCGGCGTCCACAACCATGTGATTCACAACCGCATTCACGATGCGCCGCACTTCGGCATCTGGTTCCATGGCAACGATCACTTCATCGAGTTCAACGAGTTCCACCACCTCTCGATGGAGACCAGCGATACCGGCGCCATCTATGCAGGCCGCGATATTGCGTCGCTGGGCAACGTCATCCAGCACAACTACTTTCATGACCTTGGTAGCCGGGATTCCAAGCTCCTCCTGGTCGCCGGCATCTACCTGGACGACGGCATGGGCGGCCTACTGGTGCGCGGCAACATCTTCGTGGGCACGACCTGGGCCGGTGTCTGCATCAACGGGGGCGCGGACAACACCGTCGAGAACAACCTGTTCCTCCGCTGCCACTCCGCGGTGCGCGGGAACAACGGCAGCCCGGAGGCCTTCAGGGGTGCAGCGAAGAGCGGCATCCAGCTTGCGCTAGAGGCGGTCCCCTACACCGAGTCGCCATGGCGCGAGCGCTATCCGGAGCTGGTCGAGCGCATGCGGGAGTGGGGCGAGCCCTGGCGGGCTATCAACAACCGGGTCGAGCGCAATATCTGCATCGATTCGCCCTGGGAGATGAACACCCACCTTTACCAGTTTCGCAACAACTGGGGCACGCATCCCGGGCAGACCCCGGAAGCCCGACTGTTGAACGACCCCGAGGATCCTCAACGCGACGGATTTATGGTGCATCGCGATTCGCCGGTCTTCAACCGCGGCTTTCAACCGCTATGGTTTGAGCGGATTGGCCCACGGATGGGCAACGGATGCCGGCGCGAACGTCTAGGATAGGAGATCCCAGCTTCTGGCCCCGCCATGTCGGAGTCATTCAGGAACAATTGCGCGATAGGAAAGCCACCATGACCACAACGACCACCGCGCCACGGACCGGGCTTGGTGCCGTGCGCACCGTTGCCATCACCCACGCCAGCGCGGAGCACCCCCGCTACTTCACCGAGACCGACTTGGCGCGCCTGCGCGCCGCCGCCGCCGTGCGCGTGCTTGGCGACCTTGACGAGGTCGGTCACGCCGCGGCGCTGGCCGAGGCCGACATCATCCTGTCGTCGTGGGGCATGCCGAAGCTCGATGCCGCCTTCCTGGCGAAGGCGCCGCGCCTCCGCGCCGTCTGCTATGCCGCCGGCTCGGTGAAAGGCTTCGTCACGCCGGAGAGCTACGCCCGCGGCATCACCATCACCACCGCCATGCACGCCAACGCGGTGCCGGTGGCCGAGGTGACGGTGGCGCTGATCACCCTCACAAACAAGAACTGGTTCCTCGCCGCCGCGCAGATGAAGGGCGCCGGCAAGCGTGTCCCCGCCCCGCCGCATCCCGGCAACTACCGCACCCGCGTCGGCCTGATCGGCTTCGGCGCGATCGGCCGCCTAGTCGCGGGCAAGTTGCAGGGGACGGATCTCGACGTCGAGGTCTACGACCCCTATGCCAAGGCGGCCGACATCGCCGCCGTCGGCTGCCGCCGCCAGGGCGACCTCCTCCAGCTGGCCCGGGACTGCCAGGTGATCAGCCTGCACGCCCCCAATATCCCCGCCACCCGCCACATGCTGGCGGCGCCGTTCTTCCAGGCGATGCGCGACGGGGCCGTGTTCATCAACACCGCCCGCGGCGCCCTGGTGCACGAGCCGTCGCTGATCGCCGAGCTTGAGAAAGGCCGTATCACCGCCCACCTCGACGTCACCGATCCCGAGCCCCCAGTCGCCGACAGCCCGTTCTGGACGCTGCCCAACGTCTATCTCACCCCGCACCTGGCCGGAAGCAGCAGCGGAGAGATCCGCCGCATGGGCGCCTTGGCCGTTGACGAGTGCCTGCGGGTCCTGCGCGGCGAGCCGGTGCGCTTCGGCGTGACCCAGGACATGCTGGAGACCATGGCATGAGCAACCCCACTTCCTACAACGGCATCCCGGAGCCGAACGAATGGCCGCCGCGCACGGTGAACGGCGCCTCGTTCCAGCCCATGCGGGTTCCTTACCTGGAGTCGCCGCCGGCGGTGATCCCGATCGACGTGGGGCGGCAATTGTTCGTGGACGAGTTCCTGATCGAGCGGACCTCGCTGGTGCGGGCGTACCATCGGCCGGCGAAGCATCCGCTCAACCCGGTGTTCTTCCCGCAAACCGCCCACGAGTGCGGGACGAAGTGGCCTCCGACCGCCATCCCCAAGTGCGGCGGGCTGTGGTATGACGACCGCGACCGGCGCTTCAAGATGTGGTACATGGCCAGCTATGCGGGGGCCATGGCCTACGCGACGAGCGAGGACGGCCTGCATTGGGAGCGCCCCGTGCTCGACGTGGTGCCCGGCACCAACCTCGTGCTGCCGACGGACCTGCATCCCGACTCGGGAACCGTCTGGCTGGACCGCGATACGCGCGACGAGTCGCAGCGCTTCAAGATGCTGTTCCGTGAGCCGAACCCGCCGGGGCGGGGTTACTTCCCCGCCCTGATGATGACGTCGGCCGACGGTATCCACTGGTCGGCGCCGGTGCAGACCGGCCCCATGGAAGATCGCAGCACGCTGTTCTACAACCCGTTCCGACGCCGATGGGTGCAGAGCATCCGCCGGTGGCGGGAACCGTATGGGCGCTGCCGCGACTACTGGGATGCCGAGGACTTCCTCGCGTCCGGCCGCTGGGAGGCGAACCAGACGCAGTTCTGGGTGGGCGCCGACTGCATGGACGAGGCGGGCGACTCACCGCCGCAGCTGTACAACCTGGATGCCGTCGCCTACGAAAGCCTGATGCTGGGGCTGTTCCAGATCCACAAGGGACCGCCGAACCCCTTCGGGGAAGCCTCGGGGCTGCCCAAACTGACCGAGCTCGTACTGGCGACCAGTCGGGACGGATTCCACTGGCACCGTCCCGACCGCCGGCCGTTCATCGGAGCCCGGCGCGAGCCCGGTTCGTGGGAGTACGGCTACGTCGAGTCCACCGGCGGCCTGTGCCTGATCGTCGGCGACGAGCTCTGGTTCTACTACTCGGCGTACGCCGGCGATGTGAAGCAGATTACGGCCGACTGGCGCACCAACGGCATGTATGCCAACGGGGCGCTCGGCCTGGCCACGCTGCGTCGCGACGGGTTCGTATCCATGCAGGCAAGGCATCCCGGCGCATCCCTCACCACCCGCCCGCTGCTGTTCAGCGGAAGCCGCCTGTTCGTCAACGCCAACACCGCCGGTGCCGAACTGACCGTCGAGTGCCTCGACGAAGGCGGCCAGCCGCTCGAGCCTTTTGCGCGGCCGCGCTGCCGCGGCTTCCGCGGCAACTCCGCCTGCAGCGAGATTCGCTGGGACGGCGCCGGGAGCCTGGCGGCCCTGAGCGGCAAGCGGGTCAAATTCCGCTTCCACCTCGACCGGGGGGACCTCTACGCGTTCTGGGTGACGGACTCACCGAGGGGCGCGAGCCACGGGTATCTTGCGGCGGGCGGCCCCGGATGGGCCGGATCCCGCGATGGGAGATGCATGGAATGAACCACACCATCCACCTGATGGGCAATGCCCATATCGACCCCGCCTGGCTCTGGCGCTGGCCGGAGGGCTACGGCGAGGTCAAGGCCACCTTCCGTTCGGCCCTGGACCGAATGAGGGAGTTCCCTGACTTCGTCTTCACCGCGTCGTCGGCCAGCTACTACAAGTGGCTGGAGGAGGACGAGCCGGAGATGTTTGCCGAGATCCGGACGCGCGTGCGGGAGGGGCGATGGGTCCTTGCCGGCGGCTGGTGGATCGAGCCGGACTGCAACATGCCGTCGGGCGAGAGCTTCGCCCGGCAAAGCCTGCATGGCCAGCGGTACTTCCTGAGCCGGTTCGGCCGCCTGGCCGAGACGGGCTACAACATCGACTCCTTCGGGCACAACGGGAACCTGCCGCAGATTCTCCTGAGGAGCGGCTTGCGCAACTACCTGTTCGCCCGGCCCGGCCAGCACGAGAAGGCGCTCGACCGTTCGCTCTTCCGCTGGGAAGGGATCGACGGCTCGCAGGTGCTGGCCTTCCGCATCCCCACCGGCTACGGCACCGGCAACCTGGAGGCCCTCAAGAAGAGCCTGGCCCGGATCGAGGAGATCGCCCGCGCGGAAGGCACGCACATGCTCCTCTGCTACGGCGTGGGCAACCACGGCGGCGGGCCGACCATCGAGATGCTGAACCATCTTGCGGAACTGCGGAAGGCGGCTGGTGGCGATCGCCTCGTCTTCGCCGGGCCCGATGCCTTCTTCGACGCAATCCGAGCCGCCGGGCAGAAGCTCGCCGTCCTCCGCGACGATCTGCAGCACCACGCCAGCGGCTGCTATGCCGCGCATTCCAGCGTGAAGCGGGCCAACCGCAAGACGGAGAGCGCACTGCTCTGCACCGAGAAGTACGCCTGCCTGGCGGCTGTCCTCACCGGCGCCGCCTATCCGCAAGAGCGGCTGGCGCGCGCCTGGGAGAACCTGCTCTTCAACCAGTTCCACGACCTTCTCTGCGGGTGCAGCATTCGCCCGGTGCACGAGGATGCCCTGCACCTCTACGGGGAATGCCTGGCCATCGCCCAGCGCGAGACCACCCGGGCCACGCAGCGGATCTCGTACCGGATCGACACGCTCATGGGCGCCGATCCGGTTACGGCGCCGCAGACGATCGGCGCCCCCATCGTCGCGTTCAACCCGCTGCCGTGGCCGGTTCGCGTGCCGGTGCGCGTCCCGACGCTCTTCCGGCTGCGTCACGGCGAGCGTTCCGCTGATACGCTGCCCTCGGTCGGCGCGTTCGACGAGGCCGGCACCATGACGCCGATCCAGCCGGTCCAATGCCGCCACCGGCTCTGGGACGACCGCGACGGCATCTACCTCGCCGACGTGCCGTCCTTGGGCTACGCCCTGCGCTATGTGCGCCCGGTCAAGGATGGAGAAGGTGCGCCAGCGGCAGAGCCCTCTCTGTCGATCGAGGCCGAAGACGACCGGATCGACCAGCCCATGTGCAAGACCCTCTACGGCGGCGTGGTCATGGAAAACCGGCATCTGCGCGTCGAAATCGACCGCATATCCGGCGCCATCAGCGCCCTGCACGACAAGCGGGCGGGAACGCAGCTCATCCGCGGCCTGGCGGCGCGGGGGCTGATCATCGAAGACTGGCATCACGACACCTGGGGTCACGGCGTCACCCGCTATGCCGACCAGGTCGGGCAATTCGCCAACGCCGAGGTGTCCATCGTGGAGCGGGGCCCGGTCCGGTGCATGGTGCGCAGCAGGACCCGCTATGGCGATTCGGTCCTGACCCAGGAGTTCACCCTCTACGACGACGCGGACCAGCTTCGGGTGGAGGTGAAGCTCGACTGGCGCGAGAAGCACAAGATCCTGAAGCTGTCGTTCCCCGTGGCCGTGACCGATCCCCGGAGCTTCTACGAGATTCCCTATGGCAGGATTGAGCGCCCGTGCAACGGCGAAGAGGAGCCCGGCCTGAACTGGTTCGCAGTGAGCGGTCTGCACGAGGGCAAGCCCTGCGGCCTGGCCGTCCTCAACGACGGCCGGTACAGCTTCAGCGTCGACGGCGGCGAGATGCGCCTGACCGCGGCGCGTAGCGCACTCTACGCCGACCACGGCGGCATCCGCCGCGCCGGGGAGGACTACGAGTACCTTGACCAGGGCATCCAGACCTTCGCCTACGCGCTAAGGCCCTTTGCCGGTGCAACTCCGCCGGCCGCGGTCGTCCGCAGCGCGCTGGAGCTGAACACGGAGTTCGAGACCGTGCAGGAAAGCTACCACGGCGGCCCCCTGCCCTGCCGCGCCTCGCACCTCGCGGTGTCGGCCGACAACATCATCGTCAGCGCCATCAAGCGTGCCGAGGACAACGATGGCTACATCCTCCGGGCCTACGAGGCGGAGGGCGGGCGGACGGAAGCCAGCATCGAATGCCCGCTTCTGGGGGCCACGCTCAAGCTCGCGTTTGCGCCGTTCGAGATCAAGACCCTCAAGATCGGCGACGACGGCCGCGTCGGCGCCGTGAATCTGCTGGAGATGGTGGCGAGCCCAGACAACTGAGGCAGCTCCATGAACACACCGATCATGCGGGCTAACGGAGTTCCGCGAGGACGTTCTCCAAGCCCCGCAGAAGGTCCGTGGCTACTGCAGCTGGTCGCTGCTCGACAACCTCGAGTGGGACATGGGCTGGGGCCAGCGCTTCGGTTTGGTGCATGTAGACTACCAGCCGCTGAACCGGACGGTGAAGGATAGCGGGTGGTGGTACCGGGAGTGGATTGCGGGGGGAACCGGGCATGAGCAACAGGGGGATGATGCAGCGTTGCTGGGAGCACGACTACTGTGAGCCGTGCTTCTACCTGATCACGCTCGTGACCGAACCGCGGCGCGATTTCCTTGGCACCTTGCAGGTGGCGAAGGGCAGCGCGGCGACGGTGGCGCTCTCGCCGATCGGCGAGGTGGTGAACGAGGTGTGGCGGCGGACCTCGGCCGTCTATCCCGAAGTCGAGGCGTGCGAGTGCGTGGTGATGCCGGACCACTTCCACGGCATCTTGTGGGTCAAAGAGCGGTTGGCCAGGCACATGGGGCACATTGTGAAGGCCTTCAAGCGGGTGAGCGAGCAGGAATGCAGGAGCAAGGGGCTGCTCCTGCAACCGAACCGTCCCGGACTGTGGCAACCCGGCTTCCAGGACAGCATCTTGCTGCGCCGCGGCCAACTGAAAGCAATGGCCGCCTACATCGCCGACAACCCCCGACGCCTGGCTGCCAAGCGGGCCAACCCAGCCCTTTTCACCGTTGTAGCTAACGCAGAGGTTCTCCCCGGCAAGAGCTGCGCGGCCATCGGCAACCGCTTTCTCCTGCAACACCCGCTGAAACGCCAGATCCAGATCTCGCGCCGCATTTCGCCGACCGAGTTGGCGGCCCGGCAGGAGGAACTGCTCTACGTGGCCGAACACGGTGCGGTGCTGGTTTCCCCCTGTATCAGCCCCGGCGAAAAAGCCATCGCCCGCGCCGCGCTCGAGGCCGGCCTGCCGCTCATTGTTATGCTCGCCAACGGCTTCGCGCCGCACTACAAGCCACCGGGCCGCTACTTCGACGCCTGCGCCGCCGGCCGCCTGCTGATGCTCGCACCGTTTCCCTATCACCGGCAGCGCCAAACCATCACCCGCGACCAGTGCCTGGAACTGAATGCCTGGGCGGAAGCAATTGCGGAGGAGTCATGGCCATGCAGCCAGGGGAGACGCACCTCAAGGGCGACTCGATCGGGAGGCCGCCGTGATTCGTGAGACGCTTGCGTTTGTTGCCGCGCACCGGGGCGACCGGCCGGGGCGCTACCGCTACTCGGCCGTCAGCTCCGGGCCCACGCTCTACTCCTCGTGCTACGCCGCCATGGCGCGGCATCTGCTGGGCGACATGGACAGGCTGCCGGACTCTGAGTGTGCCGAGTGGATCACCTACCTGCTCTCCCACCAGGACGACGACGGCCTGTTCCGCGATCCCGTCATCTTCGATCAGGGCTGGTACAAAGACGACCCCCTCTGGTGCGGTCGGCCTCACCTCACCTGCCACGTCGTCGCGGCTCTGGCCTGCTTGGGCGCGGTGGCGGAGAAGCCCTTGCGCTGGCTCGACCCCTGGCGCGATCCGGACGCGCTGGTGCGCTGGCTGGCGGCGCGCGATTGGGGCAGGCAGGTTGCCTGGACCGGCAACGAGGTCATGAACGTCGGCGTGCTGCTCCAGTACGTCCGTGATTTCCATGACGATGCGCGGGCCGGCCAGGCAACGGCGGTTCTACTGGAGTGGCTGGCCGCGCATCACGTCAACCCGACGACCGGCGTCTGGGGCGCCGTGGACGCGAGCGACCCGATCTGGCGCAGTCACGCCGTTCAGGCGGCCTACCATTGGTGGCCGCTGCTCTTCTATGATGGCGTGCCGCTCCCGCACCTGGAGCGGGCCATCGACACCGTACTGGCCACGCAGAACCCGCGCGGCGGTTTCGGCTGGGGTGTCCACAATCGGGCGGAGCCGTCCATGAGCAGTGCCTGCGAGGACATTGACTCGATCGACCCGCTCTGCCGGATGATGCAGCTCACCGATTACCGCCGCGCCGACATCGAGACGGCGCTGGCGAGAGCGGCTGACTGGGTGCTGACCAACCGGATGCCGGATGGCGGCTTTATGTTCATCCGGGACCAGCCGTTTGAGTATGGACACCCGGCGTTGCGCGGCGAGGCTGGCCAGGGCGCGATGTTCCCGACCTGGTTCCGGCTGCTGTCGCTGGCCCTGATTGGCAAGGCGCTGCCGGGGCATGCGTTGGGGCGGGTGCCGTGGCAATTCGTGCGATGTCCGGGGATGCAGTTTTGGGGCGGTGTGGGAGGAGCGTAACCATGCCATTCGCTGAAGGACAATCCGTTTCACCGCGGGTCACCCCGGAGCTTCTTCATCCTGCCTCGATGGACGCCGCCAATGCCTATGGCGTCATCATCGACGGCCAGCCGGGCCCGACCTGGTTCAACTACCAGGTGCAGCTCTGCGTGACGCCCAGGAAAACCTGGATCGCCTGCTGGACTCAGGGCGGCTACGAGTCGAACCCCGATCAGCGCGTCGTCGCAGCCCGCAGCCTCGACGACGGGCGCACATGGGACTCGGAGATCGTGATCGAGGCCTCAGCCCCGGGCTACCGCGTGCCGGCCTGGATCTTCTCGTATGTCGTGCCGCACACCGGCCGCGTCTACCTGTTCTACTGGTACAACATCAACGGCGTGCCGCTGCGCGACGCCGGCGACATCTTCTTCAGGTGCTCCGACGACGATGGACGGACGTGGTCGGACCGCTTCCGGGTCGGCGTGCCGAGGACTTCCATGGACGACGCGACCGGCGACCTCCATGGCTGGAACTTCGGCCAGCCGCGCCTCCTGCCCACCGGCCAGGTTCTTATGACCTACGCCAAGATTCGCCGCTCCAGTCTCTACCCGAAAGGCTGGCGGCTCGATGAGCGCAACGTGTGGCAGCCGGAACCGGGTGCCGACCCGGCGACCAGGCCCGCCAACGAGCAGGGCGGTAGCCCCAACGACTGGTGCACCGAGGTGTTCTTCATCGAACTCAGCAACATCCGCACCGAGGCCGATCCGTCGAAGCTCGAGTTCCGCTTCCTGCCGGAGCGATCCGAGGGCCTCTGGGTCCCCTACCCCGGAACGGATCGCCACTTCGGCCAGGAAGGCACGCTGGCCGGGCTTTCCGGCGGACGCCTGCTGTGCGTCTTCCGCTCTCGGCTCGGGCATCCGTTCTACAGCATCAGCGCCGACCGCGGCGCCACCTGGAGCAAGCCGGTCGTCCTGCGGCTCTGCCCCGGCGGCGAGCCGTTCGACCAGCCCTGCGCGCCGTGCTTGATGAGCAAGCTGCCGGACGGGCGCTTCGTGTTTCTCTTCCACAACGTCAAGCCGGAAGGAGGCGGGTGGTACCCGCGCGATCCGCTGTGGATCGCCGTGGGCCGCGAGTCCTCGGGTGTGACGGAAAACGCGGGGCTGTACTTCAGCAAGCCCAAGGTGCTCATCTATAACGACGGCTTGCCGGGCGGACCGTTCAAGGATTTCGAGATCGGCTACCCGCAGTTCTACCGCTTCGGCAGCCGCAACTTCGTAGCCTACGCGAACAAGACATGCCAGCTTCGCATCAACGAAGTGCCCGATGCGTTGCTGGACGACACTAGGCTGCCAGGGTGAATCCATGACCAACACGGAGATGTGCCCATGGGTATGTCCATATCGGTCACGACCTGGCCTTGGCGCTGGGTGCCAACAAGGGCCAGGCCTGGAGCGTGTTACTGGGGCTCCAGCGCACAGATCCGGCCGACGCGGCACCGCCGTTCCTGCCGGGGATTGCGCTGTGACATGGATGCCTTGTCTCCCTGACCCCAAGCACAGGCGGCAGACGGCCTCGCCGCCCGCCTGCCGAAGGAAGGCAGAGACCGTCCGGCCCAAACGTCGAGGAAGACTCTCCCCAGCAAGAGGTTAGGTGGTCTGTACCTTACCCAGGGGCTGCGGTTGACAGGCGGGTTTGCGGCGTCACGTACGAAACAAGGCCGTGATAGCGCATATGGAGGAGCGAGTCGGCTTGCGGCCTGTGATTCCGCAAGCAGGGGATAAGGCATCGCACGGCATGCTGCAGGCCGTGCAGCTGCGACGGGCATGGCCCGAAGCGCTCAATCGATGGCAGGAGACATACGGATGAAGACGAGAGAGACCAGACGGCACATGGCGGGAGTTCGGGCAGCAGCGGCGGCGTTCATGGCGCTCGTGATCGGCAGTCGCCTGACGATGGCGGCGGAGGTGACGACGGCGCAGGTGGTGGTGGCGGAGGGCGAGTTCTTCAAGCCCCAGGGGCCGGGCTGGTCCGTCACGCACATGGACGACAGCTACGCCTCGCACAGCTACGGGGGCATGTGGCTGACGCAAGGCGGCTGCCTCGGCGCTCCGGCGGACAGCAAGGACGCCGTGGCCGTGCAGACGGTTTCGGTTCCGGTCGCGGGCTCCTACCGGGTGTGGAGCAAGTACCAGGCGCCGCCCTACTTCAACTACCTCCACAAGATCGAGGTGCTCCAGAAGGGCAAGAAGGTCTTCGAGCATGTCTACGGGAAGAAGGGCACCGACCGGCTCTGGAGCTTCAGCGGCGTCAGCGACGAACTCTGGTGGTTCTGGGGCGTAGACCACGATGCCGCCGAGGCGCCGAAGACCCTGATCCCGCTGGCGGCCGGACCAGCCGAGATCCGGCTGACCACCGTGGAGAACCCGGCGCCGGCCGGCTGCCGGTTTATCGACTTCGTGGTGCTGACCACGGAGCCGGGCGACACCTACCAGGGGTTCAAGCCCTATGCCGTGGCTTCGCCGTTCACCGTTGAAGCCCTGGCCCAGACGCGTCTCTTCGTCCGCTTCAAGAATAGTTCGTCCGCACCGGCCCGGCTGAAGCTGCGAACGCCGACCGGCCACTACCAGCCGAACTACGGCGGACGCCAGACGGCGATCCCCGAGAATGCCGACGTGGCGCCGGGCCAGTGGAGCCCGTGGGTCAACATCGCCCCCTTCTGCCGCCTGGTGCACGACGAGGGAATCGATGTCTCGCTGGCGAATGCCTCCGGCCCGATCGAGATCGAAGCCGCACGCGACGCGGCGGGCAAGGATGCAGCCGGCGCGATCAAGCTGCCGAACGGCGAGACCTTCATGGTGCCGCTGGACATCGCCTGGAACAAGACGCGCACCATCTTCGCCAGCCAGGCGCGCGCCGAGGAACTAGGCCGCCTCGCCAAGAAGGAGTGGCGTACCCGCAACAACGGGCGCAAGCCGCAGTCGATCCTATACTACGGCGCCTTCATGGCGATGGAGCGGCCCTGGGTCGCGGCGTTCAAGGACGCGCTCGGGTACAACACGCTGCTGCCCGATGCCTACGCGCACGCGCCCATCGACGGCTATCACCAGCACTGCCACAGTCCGGACGAGCTGAAGTCCTATGTCGGCAGACTGCCCGAGGCCGAGAAGAAGGCGTTCAAGGTGATGAGCTTTGGCGACGAGATCCATCTTGGCGAGATCGCCTGGAAGGATCCGGCGATGCAGGCGAAGTTCACGGCGTGGCTCAAGACGCGGGGCGTCACGGCCGCCGATCTCGGAGGCGTAAACCCCCAGGAGGCGAAGCTGGCTGACCGGGCCGCGAATCGCCGCGTGAGCTGGTATGCACAGACCTTCAACGAGGAGGAGCGCTTCGGTTACTACCGTGACCTGACGGCGCAAGCCAAGGCGCTGCTCGGTCCGCAGGTGGAGACGGGCGCCAACTACTCGCCGCACGGGATGCCGATGTACTATGGCCCCATCTACCAGTGGGTCGACATCTTCAAGCACAACGGCATGACGATGTACTGGGCCGAGGACTACCTGTTCAGCGTGCCGATGCCCCCGCAGATGATCTCCTGGATGCTCTCCACCGTGCGCTGCGCGGTGAAGTACAACAAGCAGAAGATCCACTTCTACGTGATGCCGCACGCGCCGGGCCAGCGGGCCGATTTCCTGCGGCGCAGCATGATCTACGCGCCCGGCGCCGGCGTGAACCATATCGACAATTTCTGGGTGGCCCCGCCCGAACGGTTCACGGAGAACTCCGTGGCCTGGGGGTACACGGACACCTACCGGGTCATCCACGAGTCGATCTACGACACCGCCGAGGCGGAAGCGCTCCTCGTCGGCGCGGCGGTGCGGCCGGGTCGCGTGGCGGTCCTGCTCAGCAAAGCCACCGACCACAACGAACGGTTGGCGCAGGTCCCCAAGGCGCAGGACGCGATCATGGCGAACTGCAAGAACGCCCAGGCCACGATCCAGCAGACCCTGGGGCGGGTGGAGGCTCAGATGCTCTACCTGGCGCTGCTGCACGGGCAGCACCGGGTGGACCTCATCACCGAGGACGACATCGCGCTCGACAGCATCCTGTCGAAGTACGACGTCGTCCATGTGTCGGGCGAGTGGATCGACCATCGCGTGCCGGCCAAGCTGGAGGCGTGGGTCAAGGCGGGCGGCGTCCTGTACGCCTCCGGCGGGCTCGGCCTCTACAACGAGTTCAACGAGCCCGACGCGGCTCTGCTCAAGGTGCTGGGCCTGAAGTCGGCGGACACCGCGAAGAACCTGGCGGTGATCCGCTCGACGCTGGAGCTGCCCGTAGCGCCGCCGATCGGCGCCGTGACCTTTGACGGTGCGACGATTCCGGCGGTCGGCCTGAAGCAGACGCTGGCGCCGGCCGAGGCCACCGTGCTGGGCAAGTGGGCGGACGGCAAGCCCGCAGTGACGGTGCGCGAACTGGGCAAGGGCAAGGCGTTCGCGGTGGGCACGCTGGCAGGCTGCGCCTACATGAAGACGGGGCTGCCCGTGCAACCCTTCGCGCGCGGCGGAAACCGCTGCCCCGTGACGCCGACGGCGTTCGATCCCGCGGCCGGCAAGCTGGCGCGGCTCGGAGTGGACGCCAAGCCGGTCGAAGAGCCGGCGGTCTGCGGCAACCCGTTCGTCGAGGCCATCATGATGGACGGCCCCAAGGGCTCGGTGCTGACGCTGGCGAACTGGACGGACAAGCCGGTCACAAACTTGCAGGTCACGGTACGGCTGCCGGCCAAGCCGAAGGAGGCGCGTTCGGTCCAGGCCGGCAAGACGGTGCCGGTCGAGTTCAAGGACGGCGTCGCGACCGTGACCACCGACCTCGAGTGGGCGGATTACATCCTGCTGCCGAAGTGACCCGCCGACGGCGCGAGTGCGGCTGGCTCCGGAGCGGCTGCCCGACGGCGGCAGCCGCTCCTGCACGAGCGTTCGCGTTCGGTCGGTCACGGTAGCCGCATCCGACATACGGGTCACGAGACCTTCGCGTTCCGCATCCCGCGGGGGCGGCTAGTCCTCGTCAGCAACCGTCAACCGTGGTAGAGACCAGCAGGCAGAAGATCATGGAGAGGACAGATGACGCTGCATTCGAACGACAGAAGGATCCTTCGGGAGCTTGCCGGACGCTATAGCGAGATCGCCCACCTGCCGGTCCAGGCGGAGCGACTCGCGCGCTACGCCTGCAGCAATGATCTCCAGGTCGTGCGTCCCGTGGTGCTGATCGATGAAGTGCCCTGGGGCGAGATCCGCGATCCGGCCCTTCAGTGCATCGCCTCCCCTGAACTGCACTGGCTGGAAGGCGCCCTCCGCCGGGCCCTGTACCAGTGGGATCATTTCCAGGTGGACATGGTCATCCCTCCGGTCTTCAGGATCGGCAAGGTCGTCAGCTCCACCGGGATCGGCATCCAGGTTCAGGACGTACAGATCCGCGGCGACACCGGCGCCTACATCAGCGCCCACCAGTACTCCGATCAGCTTCAGTCCGAGGCCGACCTCGACCGGATCCGGATCCCCGAGATCACCTACCGGCGCGACGCCACCGAGACGCTCCTGGCCCAGGCCCGCGACGTGTTCGACGGCCTCATGGAGGTCAAGCTCCACGGTCATATGTTCGGGTTCAGCATCTGGGACATGATCTCCATGTACCGCGGCGTGGACAGCCTCCTCCTGGACCTGGCCATGCGCCCCGAGTTCATGCACCAGACCGCCGCGCGGTTCATGGAGGTGGCCCTGGCGAGCCTCAGGCAATACGAGGAACAGGGACTGCTGGATCCCGACCAGGTCATCCTGCATTGCACACCCGCCTGCACGCACGACCTGCCGGCAAAGGACTTCTCGGGCAAGGTCCGCCGCAAGGACGTCTGGGGCCGCTGCGCCGCGCAGATCTTCGGCTCCGTCTCGCCGGCCATGCACGACGAGTTCGACCTCGCCTACAACCAGAAGATCTTTGGCGAATGCGGCCTGGTCTACTACGGGTGCTGCGAGCCCATGGACGGAAAGATCGACATACTCCGGAGGCGCTTTCCGAATCTGCGGAAGGTCTCCATCACGCCGTGGGCCGACCCCGTCCGGGCGGCTGAGCAGATCGGCCGCGACTTCGTCCTGGCGGCCAAGCCCAACCCGGCCTTCGTCGCCGGCACGACCTTCAACCGGGCCCCCGTCCGCGAGGAAATCACCCGCTATTGCGAGGCCTGCCGCGAACACCGCACGCCGCTCGAGTTCGTGATCAAGGACATCAGCACCATCGCCAACAGACCCGAGAACCTGACCCTCTGGGCCTCCACGGTCCGGGACGTCGTCGACCGCTTCTACGGCTCGGCGGACGCGGCGAGTTAGCCGGCCATTCAACAGTGGAATCCTCCGTAATCCGGGAGGGAGCGCATGCTCCGTAACGACACCTTCATCCGCTGTGCGGGTGAAACCAGGCTCGAGTGGGTGCTGGAACACTATCCCGACCGCGTCCAGGCGCTGTTTGAGGCGCTCGATCTCGACCGCGCCGGGCTGCGGGAGGCGAAGGCGGCGGCGGGGCGGGGCGATCTGCCGGCGGCCTGCCGGGCTTTGCTGGATTACTACCGGACCGGCGAGTCCGGGAAGTGGGTGCGCGCGAGGGAGGTCCACCCCGGGGGCCGCGGCGGGGAGGCGGACCTGTTGCTGGCCGACATCTACACCGACATGGGGCGGCAGTACCGCATCCCGCGCACACCGCAGGGCCGTATCATCTGGGCCGCGCAGGCCATCGAATCCGAACAGGGCTGGATGTGGAACTACCTCGCTTACTCCATGCAGCCGAACGGTTGCCAGCCCCAGAACAACGACTCAGACCACGGCAGTTGCCGGGACGGCGTGATCAAGGCCGCGCAGGAGTATGGTCGCCCGGATTGGCTCTACATCGCCACCAACGGCGCGCAAGGCGAGAAGCCGAAGCAGGGTCCGTCCCTGATCTTCCCCTGGGCCGGCCAGGTCATCGCGCGCAGCAGTTGGGGCGCCGACGCCCTCTGGGCCTTCTTCGACATCGGGCCGATGGGCTTCGGACATTCGCACTGCGACAAGTTGCACCTTTCTGTCTATGCGAACGGTCGCGATCTGCTGATCGATCCCGGGCGTTTCACCTATGCGTTTGAGAGCGAGGACGGCCGCTTCCAGGGGAAATATGCGGGGTTGGCCGTGGCGCACAACGTGATCCTTATTGATGACCGCGGCCAGGCCGCGGGACCGGGCTGGGTCGACAAGCCGGTGTCCGAGGAGGATTATCTCATCACGCCGGAGCTGACCTTCGCGCGCGGAACCTGCGCCGAGTTCTTCCAGGAGATCTACTCCGGCCGGCTGGCGGGCAAGGCGGCCCACACGCGCGCCGTGTTGTGCCTGCCGAATGAACTCATCGTGGTGGCGGACCGGATCGAGACGGACCGGCCGCGCAAGCTCGACGCGCTCTGGCACTGGCATCCGCGCTGCACGGTCGAGATCGAGGGCCAGACCGTGCGTTCGGTGGATCCCGGCGTCGGCAACCTGCGGATTGCGCCGGTGGCCGGCTTCGACTGGGCGGTGGAGACGGTGAAGGGCCAGGAGCCGGCGGGCATCCACGGGACCATGCAGGGCTGGTACGCCCACAGCTACAACAACTGGGAGCCGAGTCCGGCCTCGGTCTTCACCGCCCGCATCGGGAGGACGACGGCCTTTGCCTGGCTGCTGCTGCCGACACGCGGAGAGGTGCCGCCGATCCATGGCGAGATCGTCGAGAACACCGATGAGGCCGTCCGTATCCGGATCTGCAGCTCCGAACAGGATGCGCGGATGGTTCGGATCCCCTGGCGGAGCGGCCGCCCGGAGAGAATCGCATGAGTTCGAGGCCCCGACGGGGGGGGAGACTTGGCCGGCGCCGATGTGCCATGGGTGTTCTGGCCGCAGGCAGAGAACCGCTCGACCGCGCAAGTTAGCACCCCCCCGGATGTCGGCCAAGCCGAAGCGGGGGGCCGGGTGCGGCATGTCCTCCGAGCCCGGGGGGCAGCGGCGGGTAACCACATGTTGTCCTGTATTCCCCCGGGCCGCCTGCGCACAATGCCGGGTCAGGAGGGTGCGCAGATGGATCGCCAATCGCACATATCGTCGGACCAGCGAGTCCACATGGCTCCTTCGTCCTGTCATTTCATCAGGCGTCCTTGGGGCCGCATGGCCGTCCACGAATGGCCCGGACCGGAGCCGGCCTTCATCTTCCTGCACGGCAACGGCTGTGCCGCGACCGACTGGGACCTGATACGGCCGCATCTGCCGGCACCCGCGCGGGCGCTCGCCATCGACTTCCCCGGGCATGGCGCGAGCGCCATCCCGGCCGCGCCGTTCTCGATGGCCGACCTGGTGGCGGATACACTCGCCCTGATCGATTCGAGGCAGCTCGCCAATCCGGTCCTGGTCGGCCACAGCCTCGGCGGCATGGTCGGCATCGAGGTGGCGCACCGGTCCCGAGCCGTCGCCGCGCTGGTGCTAGTCGAGGGCTGGACCAGCAGCGCGGCCTGGGGCGCCTTCGTCCATCGCGACCACCACTATGGCGGGCTGGATGGCGCCGCCGTGGCCGCCATCGAGGCCGATGGCCGCAGGGTGCAGCAGCGGGTGCCGAAGGCGGTGCTGGACTCCTTCTGGCAGAGCGTGTGCCGCTTCGATGGCTTCCAGATGCTCGGCCGCCTCGAGATCCCCGTCGTGGAGATTTACGGGACGGCCGGGCGGCGCGATGAGACAATGGACACGTTGGCCATCCCGGAAAGCCGGCACATCCGAATCCACTGGATCGAGGGTGCAGGCCATTTCCTGCTGCACGAACACCCGGCGGAGGTGGCACGGGTATGCCATGGCGTGCGACAGGGCGTGGCCGGAGAGCGATAGGAGGACACGAGAGCCGTGAAGACCTACCTGACCGTGACGCCGCCCGGTCCCGTGACGGACCGGGTGGAACTGGACATCCGCTGGACCGTTGATGCGGATGGCATTCCGGCCCGCAACGTCAAAGTCGCGCTGAGCCGCGACGGTGCGCCCGTCGGCGGGGAGGAAACGCTGAGCCTTGCGGCCGGCGAAATGGCCAGCCGCCGCGTCCGACTCAAGACCGAGGGCCTGCACGGGGAACACACGTTTGTTCTGGCGGTCAACGTGGATGGCCGACCGCTGCCGGAGGTCCTCCGGACCGTCACGGTGATTCGGTCCGCGACACGGAGTCCGCGGTTGCTGGGCGGCGCCTGGATCGGGCTCACGCACTGGAGCGAGGCGGAGGGACGCTACTGGAACGCGGACCTCGCACGGTTCACGGAGGCCGACTGGCGCGAGACCGTTCGGGCCATGAAAGCGATCGGCATGCGCACGATCATCATCCAGGAGACCTGGCGGAATTCGGTCTGGTACGGCCGCCACTACCACCAGATGACGGCGGAGAACTACCGCGAAACCTACGCCGGCCGCGCCTACTACCCCTCGCGCCTCTGGCCGGCGCGCGTGGCGCTGCCCTGCGCCGATCCGGTGGAGGCCATCCTCGACGAAGCGGACCGGCAGGACATGCGCGTCTTTCTCGGCGTGGGGCTCTATGCCCACTTCGACTACACGGCGGGCTCGCTCGCGTGGCACCGGGACGTGCTGCGGGAGCTGTGGACGATGTACCGCCGCCACGATTCGCTGCACGGGTGGTACGTCTCGGAGGAGCTCAGCGGCCCGATGCGGCCCCACGAGCGGCGCTACTGGGATGCCACGGAGGAGTTCCGCGCCGAGGTGCAGGCCTTCTTCAGGGGGCTGCACGAAACGATCCGGACGCTGTGTCCGCACACGCTCCTGATGGTCGCGCCGGACGCCAACTTCAGCGAGGCAGCCGGCGCCTGGCCGCATGTGCTGCGGCACTGCGACATCGTGTGCGTGCAGGGCTACCAGCGTCAGTCTCGGGACGACGTTCCGGCGGAGGAAGCCGTCCGGCGGATGCAGGCGTGGTGCGACGCGGCGGGCGCCCATCACTGGCTGGACCTCGAGATCTTCGGCTTCGAGCACCCCGACAAGACAGGTCCCCAGCGCGAGGGCTACGTCCAGCTACTGCCCGACGGTACGGAGCAGTGGGTTCAAACGCCTCTGGTCCCTCAGCCTCTGGCCGTGCTGCGGAGGGAGATGGAGCAGCTCGGGGCGCTCGATTACGTCTGCGCCTACCAGTACCCCGGCCTGATGTGCGCCCCCGGCGCCCGGCTCAAACCGGGCGGCGAGCCGGCGGTACGCCTGTATCGGGACTATCAGGCACATGTCGAGAAGTCGCTGGATGGCAAAGACTCGAGTCCGCGTGCCGGAGAAAGGAGAGCCCGATGAAGGCCGTTGATCGCCGCGCTGCGCGCCCGGTGCGTCCCCGCCAGTTGCTCTGTCTCTTCTGCGCGTTGGAGAAGCCGGCGGACGTTCCGGCCCCCGAGGCGATCGCCAAGCTCGCCAAGGCGATCCGGCGCGATCCCGGGCTTCCGCTCGCGCTGCGGTGCCCGTCGCACGATTCCTTCGCCTTCCAGTCCCCGGAGACGGGGCCCGAGGATGCGCAGAATGCCTGCTTCGTCCAGAAGCAGGACATGGAAGTTCTGTTCCAGATGGACCTCGCGCCGGGCGCGATCCTGCCGGCCCGGATTGCCGTGGCCCGCGCGCGCAAGGCCGTGACCTCCGTGTCGGGCATCTGCGGCTACGGCGATGCCACGGCCCCGGCCTGGCAGGGGTGTCCCCTGGCGGGCACGGGGCTGTATGAACGCGCCCGCGAGACGGGAATGGACACGATCTTCGCGCCCCGGGAAGGCGCGGCCATGGAGCAGGACAAGGAGGCTTCGATCGCCGCGATGCACGCGGCCGGAGCGATCCGCACCCGTCCGCACATCCTCCTCTGCGCGATTGCCCAGTACGGGCGCGGAGTCCGGCCGCCGTTCAAGGACGACAATCTGCCCGAGTTGCTTCAGCTCATCCTGAAGCAACCGGAGACGCGCATCGCGCTGGTCGGCGGAGCGGACGAAATGATGTGCGCGCCATGCCCGGTCCGTTGCACCAGCCGCGGCACGTGCATGGGGCCGGGCTTTGTGAACTCGGGCGGGCTGTTCAATGAGCTCAAGGACTTGCGCATACTCCAGATCCTGGGCCTGACATTCGGGGAAATCGTTCCGGCGCGAGAACTCTTTGCCCGGATCTTCGCGCGGATCCCGACGACCGTGAACAGTTGCGCGCTTGAGCGGTCCGTTCCGGAAATCTCGGTCTGGTGGGATCCCTGTCCCTGCGGCGGATACGAGAAGGGCCGCGCGGAACTGATGCGGGAGATGAAGCTTGGACCGGACGGCGTGGCACTGTAAGGAATAAGGAACGTGAAATGAGCCCGAGAGCGAGAGGGACCCACGCGTGAACCGAAGCCCGCAAGCCGCCGTGGCATGGAAGCGAGCGAGCACGAAGTGGTTTAGCCGATGCAAGTGGGGGGTCTTCACCCACTACCTGGTTGAAGCCGGGACCATGGGATGTCCCGGTCCGGAAGAATGGACGGATTCCCGAGGCGTTCATCAGGCAGCTGGGCGCCATTGGCGCTCTGCCGCACTGCCGGTAACAGGAGGATGCCCATGGCACATCGCTTCAGCTTGTCGGACTACGGGCCGCGAGCGGATGGCGTGACCGACGACGGTCCGGCGCTGCGGAAGTGCTTCGCCGATGCCCAGCTCTCGGCCGGCGGCGTGGTTGAGATTCCCGCCGGCCACTACCTTGTGTCCGGCCGGGAGGCGATACCACTCTCCTCCGGATTGACCGTTCTGGCGGATGGGGCGCGGTTTCACCTGCCGGAGCACCTCGGCGACCGCGCCCACCTCACGCTGTTCGCCGGAACGGATGTGCGCGACTTCTCGTGGCGCGGCGGGCACTTCGAAGGAAACTGCTTCGACCCGCGCCGCTCACCCAACACGTGGGAGCCGAACGCCTGCACGCGGGCGATCATGATCACAACGTCGCCGGGCGGACAGACGGGCAACCTGCAGTTCCACGGCGTCACCGGACATCGGATGGCCGGCGCCGTGATCACCGTGCGGGGATTCCGCGGCGAGGGCGCGGAGGGCGCGGTCGACACGTTCGCCACCGGCGTCAGCGTCCGCGACTGCAGCCTGGCCGACTGCGGCAAGTTCATGTGGGACTACGGACTGCTGTGGCAGATGCTGGTCTGGCCGGAGGACTACACTCCCGCGGAGACGGACATGGCATGGCGCTATTTCCGCCAGGATCTCGTCCGCCGCGCCGTCCGGATGGACGACGGCGATGACCGCGTGCGCTTCGATAACGCCCGCGACCCGATCGAGGTCGCCCGGTCGGCGCACGACCCGGGAACGGTCTGCTTCTTCGGCGATTCCCTTCCCCTCAACCTGGTCCGGGGCCGCCGGTACTTCGTTGTGGACGCCGGTCCCGGCCACGTGCGAATCGCGGATGCGCCCGGGCAGCCACCCATCCGGTTCGAGGGCGGGGCCGGTCCCGCGGCCGGCCTGATCGCCGACCTCGCGCAGGCCTTCTATCACCTCTTCTGGCCCATCGGGTGCGGCCCCGGGAAGGGCGCCATCGACCTGGTCGCGTGCCGGCAGACCAGCCAGATCGGCAACCGGCTCAGCGCGCTCGGCGACACCATGCACCTGCAGTACTGCCACGACAACGTGTTCGCGAGCAACCAGATCACCGGCTCGCGGATGGGCGCGTTCTTCATCGCGGAGTACTGCCGGAACTCGGTCGTCACGGGCAACACGGTCGATGGAACGAACGGCTCGCGAGTCATGAGCGTCGAGAAGTCGAGCGAGGACGTGACGATCGTCGGCAACACCTTCCGCAACGGCGGCCGCGGAAGCTGGATCAACCAGCCCCGGCACTTCATCCTGCAGGGCAACGTGTTCGTCAACAACACCACGAAGGGCGAGCGCGACCCGCGCCGGGGCCGGCGCTCGTTCGCGTCCGGCGACTGCGAGCGGCATGCCGAGCTCTACTTCACCCTTCACCAGCCCGACGGGCGCTACGGCCCCGTCATCGTCCGCGACAACATCTTCGTCACGGGCCCCGAGTGCGCCGCGGTGATCGACTTCGGGCCGAACGGCCACGATCTCGTTCTGGACGGGAACGTGTTCGAGGGGCCGGTCCGCTCGGCCCGTGTGGATCCGAGTTGCGAGCGAGTCCACATCGGCGCGAACCCGGGCATGACGCGGGAGCCGGAGGCGGACGACTGCGCAAAGGCACCCGGGCAGCGGAGAATCACATGAGCATACGCATCCCGGAGCGCGAGCTGTCTGTGCTGGCCGAGTCGGACGTCGTCGTGTGCGGCGGCGGGCCGGCGGGGATCGCGGCCGCGCTCGCGGCGCGGCGGGCGGGCCGCTCGGTCACGCTGCTCGAGCAGACCGGCATGCTCGGAGGTATGGGCACGGCCGGGCTCGTGCCCTCGATCCTGGTCATGGACGATGGGGAGCGGGTGCTGGCCGACGGCATCTGCCGCGAGGTGGTGGACGAGATGGCGCGGCGCATGGGCGTGACGCCGGACTACCACTGGCAGAATACGAACCCGGAGATCCTCAAGCGCCTGTACGACGAGCTCGTGACCGCCGCCGGGATCGAGGTCTTCCTGGGCCTGCCGGCCGTGGATGCCCAGGTCGAGGACGGCCGTGTAACCGTGGTGGTGGTGAGCACCCGCCGCGGGCTGAAAGCCGTGAGCGGACGGGTCTTCGTGGATGCCACCGGCGACGGCAACCTGGCCGCTTGGGCCGGCGCGGCGTTCGACATGGGCGACGAGCAGGGGCGCACCATGAGCCCGACGCTGTGCGTCCAGTACGCCGGCGTGGACTGGGCACGCTACCGGGAGATCAAGCCCTGGCCGCACGGCTACGTCTGCCACCGCTGGAACGAACTGGTGAAGGCCGGGAAGATTCCCATCGCCGAGCGCCATCTCTGCGGCGTCTGGCCGCACGGGCCCGGCACCGGCAGCGGCAACCTGGGCCACATTTACGGCGTCAACGGCCTGGACGAGAAGGACATCACCCGCGGGTATGTCGAAGGGCGGCGGCTGGCGCCGCTGATCCACCAGTTCTACCGCGATCACGTGCCGGGGTTCGCCGGCAGCGAGCTGGTCGCCACCGCCAGCCTGCTCTCCGTCCGGGAGACCCGCCGCATCCGCGGCGACTATCAGCTCACGTTCGACGACTACCGGCGCCGCGCCGACTTCGACGACGAGATCGGCCGCTATGCCGGCGCCGTCGACATTCATTCGTCTTCCACCGATCCGAAGGAGCAGGAGGCGACCGAGCGGCGCATCGAGGAGACGAAGCTGAAGAAGGGCGAGAGCTACGGCATCCCGTACCGCGCTCTGGTTCCGCGCGAGCTGATCAACGTCCTGGTGGCCGGCCGCTGCGTCTCCTGCGACCGGGCCGTTCAGGCGTCGCTGCGGATACAAGCCGCCTGCTTCATCACCGGCCAGGCGGCTGGCGGCGCGGCTGCCCTGGCCGCCGGCTGCGGCGGAGCCGTCCGCGACGTGCAGCCGCGGGATCTGCAGCGCCTCCTGCGCCGACAGGGGGCCTATCTTCGGGATGAGTTGGGGAGCGCATAGGCGATGAGCAAAGACGGTGATCTCTACGTGGGGCTTGATGTTGGAGGCACCAAGTGTGCGGGCGTGCTGGGCAACGCCCGTGGCGACGTGCTGGACCGCCGCGAGTGGCCGTCGCGCGCGGAGCGCGGCCCCCAGGCGATGATCGCCGACCTTCTGGCCTACGCCCGATCCGCCCCGTCGGCCGTAGCGGCCGGAGTGGCGATCGGCGGGCCGCTGAACGCGCTGGCCGGCATCGTCCGCTCGCCCCCGCATCTACCGGGCTGGACCGACTGGCCGCTCAAGGCGCAGCTCGAGCAGGAGCTCGGCGTGCCGGTGTTCGTGGAGCACGACGCGGCAGCCTGCGCGCTGGCCGAGTACACATGGGGCGGATGGCGCGGGTGCCACACCCTGATCTACCTGACGTGCGGCACCGGGTTCGGGGCGGGCATCGTCATCGACGGCCGGATCTACCGCGGGGCCGGCGGCCACTCGATCGAGATCGGCCACGCGCGCTTCGCCCCCGACGGCCCCACGGCATTCGGCAAGGCCGGAAGCAACGAGGCCTACTGCTCCGGAACGGCGCTGCGCCTGCTCGCCGAGTGGAAGCTGGGGCGCACGCTGTCGCCCCGCGGCGTCGCAGAAGCCGCGGCGGCCGGGGATGCGGGCGCGCTCGGCGTGCTCCGGTTGCACGCCGAGTCGACGGGCCAGGTGTGCGCCAACTTGGCCGACGCCCTGTTCCCGGATGTGATCCTGCTCGGCAGCCTGGCCCGCCACCTCGGCGAACCCTGGCTCCAGATGGTCGGGACACGCTTCGAGTCCGAAGCGCATCCGCACGCCCGCCAGCTGTGCCAGCTCCGGGGGACAACCCTCGGGGACCGCGTGCAAGATCTTTCCGCGCTCGTCGTGGCGATGCAGAATACCGCCGACTGCCGGCCCGCCGAGCGCGAGGTGAACGGAGACAGCAGAGCAAGACAGGGAGAGCCGAACTCGTGAGACCCAATATCCTGTTCGTGATGAGCGACGACCATGCGGCGCACGCGATCAGCGCCTACGGCAGCCGGATCAACCGCACGCCGAACATCGACCGCATCGCGAACGAGGGCGTGCGGCTGAACAACTGTCACTGCACCAACTCGCTCTGCACGCCCAGCCGCGCCACCATCTTCACGGGCCAGTACGGCCACGTCACCGGCGTGCGCGAATGGCAGCCGCTCGACAACCGGCGGCCGGTCCAGCTTCAGAAGTACCTCAAGGCCGCGGGCTACGCGACGGCCATCTTCGGCAAGTGGCACCTGGGCCACGGCCTCACCAACTGCGTGGATCAGGTCAACAACGGCAAGCCGGACGCCGTGCCGGCCGACCCGGAGGGGTTCGACGACTGGACGCTCCTGCCGGGGCACGGGCGCTACCACGACCCGGATCTCCTGACGCCGTCGGGCCCCATCACCACGCGCGGCTACGTCAGCGACATCCTCACCGACCTCTCCCTGGACTGGCTCGCCCGCCGACGCGCATCGGACCAGCCGTTCTTCCTCTGCGTCCACCACAAGGCCCCGCATCGGCGCTGGGAGCCCGGCGAGCGCTACAAGCACCTCTATGCCGACGAGGAGATTCCTCTGCCCGAGACGTTCGATGACGACTATGCGGGGCGTCCGGCTGCCGCCATGGCCCGCATGCGGATCATGGGCGACTTGGACGAGGCCGACGTCAAGGCCGCTCCGCCTCCCGGCCTCGAGGGCGCGCCGCTGAAGAACTGGTACTACCAGCGGTACATCAAGGACTACCTGCGGTGCGTCGCGAGCGTGGACGCTTCGGTGGGCCGATTGCTCGACCACCTCGACCGATCCGGCGAGGCGCAGAACACGATTGTGATCTACACGAGTGACCAGGGGTTCTTCCTCGGCGACCACGGGTGGTACGACAAGCGATTCATCTACGAGCACTCGATTCGCATGCCGTTCCTGATGCGGTATCCGCGGGAAATCGCGGCGGGAACCGTACGCGCGGAGCTGCTCACGAACCTGGACTTCGCCCCCACCCTTCTGGACTACGCCGGCCTGCCGGCGCCGGCGGAGATGCAGGGCGTATCGGGCCGCGCCATGATCCGCGGCGAGGCCGCGCCGGACTGGCAGCAGTCTTACTACTACCGCTACTGGGACCACGGCGGTCACAACGTCTGCGCCCACTACGGCGTGCGCACGATGACCCACAAGCTGGTTTACTTCCACCCCGCCCCGGTTTCGTGGGGCGGCCGGGTGAACGCCGAGCCGCATCTGACGCCCTACTGGGAGCTCTTCGATCTGGTAAACGACCCGAACGAGCTTCACAACGTCTACGGCGAGCCGGCCTACGCCTCAGTCCGGGCCCGGCTCCTCGCCGAGCTGGAAGGTCTGCAGCGGAAGCACGGCGACATCCCGCTGCACCGCTGACCGTTCCGAGTGGGCCGGTGACCCGAGGGGCGCAACAGCCGCGACCGCATCCAAGGAGCATCGCCGCGCGTGTGCGTTACGGCGCGAACCTCCCGGCTCGCGTGCCCAGTCTTACAGCTGTGTTGGCGGCAGATACCCGGCCAAGCGGCTCAGGTGGTAGAGACAGAACTCCGTGCTCCAGGACTCGACCCCGCTCTGCTCGCCAGCGGGCAGGAACCGCTGCACATCGTCCCGGGCCGCCGCCCAGTCGATAGTCTCGACCTTCTGCCCCATGGCGGCCAGGAGCCAGCGGCTCGTCATCGAACTCAGGGGGTCACGCTCAACACGCAACAGTCAGATGATCTCGATCATCTGACTCCTGACGGTCACAGCCGGCTATTCGTTGCTTGTTGAGACCGCTCGCGTCCCTATCGCGCAAGCCGGGCGGTTCCTGCCCTCATGCCATCCGCTCTCTATCGCGACACCCGATACGCGATCTCCCCCGCGTGCTCCACCAGGAGCATCCCTTCGTCCTCACGGTCACGCCAGTCGTCTATGCGGATGGTCGACGGATCCACATATTCCAGGCCGACTTCCGCGCACAGTTCCTTCGGCACGCCGGTGGCGAATCTGATCCGTATTCGCGTCTTCTCGACGCCGTGCTCATATGTGCCCTTGCCCTTCAGGTAGCATGCCGCGGCCAGCACGCCGCGCGGCACGTCCTCGAACCGCTTCATGTTCTGCAGGAAATAGTCCCGCACATGGCAGCCGACCTTTTGCAGGATCTCGGGGCGGGAATGGGAGAGCGACGTAACCTGCGGGCCGTAGACGGTCAGCTCGCCGCCATCCTCCACAACAGGCTCGACCTTGCAGATGGCCTTGATCGCGAGCTTGAGGTCATGGTACATGGGCGCGACGCAGGCCAGCACGCGCTTGAATGGCCGCGGCTTGGCGACGATGTGCACGCGTGCCGAGTGTTCCGCCGCCTGGCGCCAGGATTCCCGGGTCGGCCCGACATACAGGCCTGCGAGCGATCCGTCCTCCAGCACAACCATCGAGAGGGCGGTGGTCGGCACCGGCACCAACTCCGCCGCCTGCTCGACTACCCGCCTGACGGGAGTGTCCACCAACCCGATCAGATCCAGGCTGCCGATGAGCCCGGCGAGCCAGTGAAAGGAATCGATGAACTCGGGCCCGCAGATGCCCGGGAAGATATACTTGTGCCCGCCGGAGAACCCGATCACTTCATGCGGGAAGACAGGTCCGAGGATCAGGATGCGATCGTAATCGAGAACATGACGGTTGATGGCGATCGTGACGCCATCAGCCACCAGCCCGCCGGTGAGTCTGCTGATCGTCGCGCCCGACAGCTCCCCGATCTCGGCCAGTTCAGCAGGGTCTGCCCAGTTGTGGTTGAATAGACCCATCCCGGCATATCCTGCCGCATACGTCTCCTCGGTCATCCCAAGATGGCGCAGGAGATCCCCCCGGGACATGGGATGGTGGGTGCCCAGCGCAACCATGAGGTCCAGTTCAGCGCCGAGCCCGCGGAGAACCCCGTGCACGGTCCGGACCATCGCTGCCACAGGCGCTGTCCGGGTGCTATCGGGGATGAGCATGATGATCCGCTTCCCCGACAGGCCAAGTTCGCCCAACCCCGCGACTACCCGGCGCCGAATCTCCCGCTCGTCCATCATCCTGCTCCTTGCCGGCGTCAGCGCCGGACTTCCGGTTCATGCTGCGGGTACGAATCTAGCGGAGCGGCGAGGGGATTGCGAGATTGCGAGACCCAGGCAAGAAGACTGACAACCAGCCGCCCATGCCCTATGCTCCCTCCGCCCCTTGCGCTCTGCATGCACCTTGCTTGCGGCTCCGTCTCCACCTGCCACACCGGATGCGTGCGACATTTGTCCTGGTTCACGGCGCAATGTTGGGCTCGCATCTCGCTCGCCCGGTGGCATCATATGCGGGCGTACAAGGAGGGCTGCATGAGACAGACAAGTCAGATCCAGATGCTCGCACGGGTCGGTATGATCGCAATCGCGCTGGCGGCCGCGGCCGCTACGGCCGCCGAGGTCCGCCTCGCCGACAAGGGCGGGGCGAAGTGTGTCATCGTCGTTCCCGCCGGGTGGACGAACGACATGCAGCTGCCGCCCGAACTGCCCCGCCAGGCGGCGACGGTTCTCCAGGAGCGCCGCCGCCTGTTCCGCGACTCGATCCGTGATCTGGCGCTCTACATCGCGAAGATGAGCGGTGGCACCCCCGAGATCGTCGAGGGCCTGCCGGACAGGGACAACGACAAGCGGATCCCGGTCTACGTCGGCGCGGAGGCGCAGAAGGTCTTCGGCTCGGTGGGCGTCACGCGAGACGGCCTGTTCGGATTCCGGGTCGTGACCGACGAGCGCAAGGGGGTCGGACTGTACGGCGAGTCGGAGGTCGGAACCAGCTATGCGATCTACGAGCTGCTGCACCTCCTGGGCTGTCGCTGGTACATGCCCACCGACCTCGGCGAGGTCGTGCCCGAGCGGTCGACCCTGACCGTGCCGGTGATGGATACGAAGGTCGCTCCGGCCACGACATGGCGCTGGCGGTACAGCGGCGGAGCCGATTTCAACCGGCGCAACCGGCTGAGCGGCGAGCAGGGGCCCGTGGTCTGGCTGGCCCAGGGCGACGGGTCGTTCCAGCGCTTCTTCACCAAGGCGGACGTGGAGGCTCACCCCGAGTGGTCGCACGACGGGTATATTCGCCTGGTCCATCCCGAGGTGGCCGAGCACATCGCGACGCAGATCATCGCCCAGCTCGACGCGGCCTACAAGCCCATGCGCCAGTACGGGCTGCGGCCCGGCTACTCGATCGTCCCCAGCGATGGCCAGGTGCCCACCGAGGACCCGATGGCCCGTCCCCATGATCCCGATCCGCGCGTGTGGGAGTCGGCCGCGGGGCGCTGGTCGGTGACCGACCGGTGCATGCTCCTGCACAAGCGGATCGCCGACCGGGTCCGCGCGAAGTACCCGGATGTCGCCTTCGGCGATCAGGCCTACGTGAACAAGAGCCTGCCGCCGGCCAAGCAGCCCGTCCCCTCCGATTTCCGCATCGTCATCTGCCCGATCGACTTCAACCGGCACCACCCGATGGACTGGACCAACCACCCCAACGAGTACTGGCTGCGGGACCTGGTTCAGGGCTGGAACAAGGCGGGCGCCCGGATCAACGCCTACTGGTACGGCATCAACCTAGCCGAGATCAGCGCCCCCTGCCCGTTCATCACCAAATGGGGCCACGACCTCGCGATCCTGCTTGAAAACGGCCTGGACGAGTGGGGGCCGGAATATATGAACGGCTGGGAGTCGATGATGCCCGGCTTCTACCTGTCGATCCGCATGACGTTCCACGCGGAGGAGAAGCCCGAGGCGATCCTCGCCGAGCTGTGGCCGAAGTTCTACGGCGCGGCGGCCGAGCCGATGCGCCGGTACTGGACGGGAATCGATCAGGCCTACCTGGACGCGAACCAGTTCGCCGGCAGCCCGTTCAGCTACCTGCGCATCTTCACGCCCGACGTCATGGCGGCGGCCCGGACGAACGTCAACGACGCGCTCGCGTCGTGCCGCACGCCCATGGAGTACCGGCGCGTCAAGCTGATCGATGAGTCGCTCACCCTGTTCGAGATGTACATGAAGCTGCGCGAGGACTGGGCGGCGGGCAACCTGCGCAACCTCGACGAGGACTACGAGACGTGGCGCTGGGGGATCCGCAACATGCAGCGCATGTACCGCGTCCCCGTGGGCGGCAACCGCTACACCCGCGACGCCTACACCGGCGACGGCTACATCCAGGGCCGCCACGGCAACCCGAGCTGGAGCGATGGGTTCGTCGGGCGCGGCTACAAGGACGGCTCCCGGATGGAGCGCGACTTCGCCCGTCACGGCAAGCCGATGGCCGAGTGGAAGTGGAAGCACAACCCGGGCTCCGAGTCGGACTCGCTGCCCTGGACCGCGCCCGGCTTCGATGACAAGGACTGGCCGACAACGCACGTGGTGCGCGACACGTGGTCGGCAATCGGCCACCATCTCACGATGACCGACGAGCCCTCTGGCCGCTCCGGCCGGATGGCGTACCGGGCGGCGCAGAAGCTCCCGGCGCTCCCCGCGGGCAAGAAGGCCTTCCTGTGGATCGGCTCGACCGACGGCAGCGCCAAGGTCTTCGTGAACGGCACGCCGATCAAGTACGTCACGCCGGACAAGGGCGAGGAACGCGACGCGTTCTCCGGCTACTGCCGGTCCGCTCAGTTCGACATCACGTCCGCCCTCAAGACCGGCGACAACCAGTTCACGATCCTCTGCGAGCGCACCGCCCTCAACGAGATCGGCACCGGCGGCCTGATGGGGCCGGTGGTGCTGTACCGGGAGAAGTAAGCCACAGCGTTAGGCGGGGAGCATGAGATGCCGCGGTTTCGTGCAGGTGCAGCGGAGACAGGACTTCAGGACGTCATCATCGCGCATTGGGCCAAGAAGGGCGTACGCTGGGAAACTAGGCCCTACGATCCGCTCTTGCGCTGCCTGGTGCTCGAAAGCGAGGAAGGGCTCATCATCTTCTTCAGCGCCGATTGGGGCTCTCATTGCCGTTGGGAGCACGCTCTCGACGCCGATTTCAAGGGGCTGGCGGCCGCCAGGCTTGCGGGACGGACGGCGCAGGTCTTCTGCTTTGCGACTTGCGCCAACCACGATGTGGGCTTCGACGGCATCGAATGGGGCGCCCTGCGGAAGAAGGACAAGCGCTACGACGAGGCCTATCATCACGGGCTGCTGCGCGCCGCCAGCCAAGTCCTGGAAGAGGCCCTCGCCGGCCTGAGGGACGCCAGGCTGTCGTTTGGCCAAGGGCAGTGCGATTCGATCACCAGGAACGGCTTCTGGCTCGAATCCGCGGGCGACACCCGTGTCGGCGTACTGCGCCTCGACGACACCGAGAACCACCCCATCGCCGTACTCGTCAACTTTGCCGCCCGTGGGGACGACAGAGCCTTACGCACCCTCTCGGGCGGCTTTCCGCGCATCATGGAACAAACCGTCCAGCGCCTCTACCGCGACGCCCCGGTCTTCTTCTTCAACGGCGGCTACGGCAGGTACCTGGCCTTACGGCGCAATTTGCTCGGCTACGAGAAACATGGCGACGAGGCACACCTGCGCGCCGTGGCGCAACTGCTCGACGAAGATTACCTGCGCATCGGGCGCATCCTGGGGGATGAAGTGTGCAAGGTGCTGGCAGAGATCGAGACCGCCCGCGCCGTCCGGCAAGGCGACAACGGGCAAGCCCGCGAGGCGGTCTTCGCCCAGCCCAGTCCGGGCCTTGCCATCGACCAGCCGCACCCGCACGTCGACATCATCAAGGCCACCCTTTGCAACCCCCCGACCCCGAGCGTGGACGAATGCGCGAGCAATCTCAGGGACTGCGAGACGCAACTCAAGCTGCTGCGCAAGCGCCTCGGCGACACGGAAACAGTGAACACCTACGACATGCTGCAACCGGACGGACAGGAGTCCGATGTCGTTCGCCTTGTGGAGTTGAAGGCTGGGCGCGACTACTGGGCACGCCTCGCCGGCCGCGCCAAGCAAGAGGCGCGGGGCGGCTTTCTGCGGCCCGTGGAGCTTGAGATTGGCCTCCTCGTGTTCAGTCCCGAACTGGCGGTGGTGATGGTGCCGGGCTTGCCCTCCTGCTCCACTGCGCGGGCGATCCGGAAGCAGAGCCCGTTCCCCCACACCTTGGTGTGGATCGTCATGGCACACACGTGCGGAATGCTCCTGCCGGAAGCTGAAGCCCGCCGAAGTGGCCGGTATGCCGGCCACGGGATAGCACAGGAGTCTTTGGATAGCATGGTGCGAAGCGTGGCGGAAGGGCTCCGGGCAGTGCGGGCGGGACTGCGGCAACCTGACGTCGGATCAGCCGCCACGGACAGCGCCGGGATTGCCGGTTGACCGGAGAATCGATGAGAGCCCCTGCACTTTTCACCGCTCCACCTCGCGATGTGCACACCCGCTACCAGAATTTCGAGAACCCGACGGGCGCGAAGGGCGGCGGCGGGAAGGAGAACCACGGGCGCAAGGGACACGCCTTCGAGGATCTGAAGGCCGGCGAAACCAAGGCGATCTTCCAGGCGGACGGCGGCGGGATCATCACGCACATCTGGATCACGCTGAACAGTTCGGCCGGCGGGGTGCTCAACCCGACAATCCTGCGCGGCGTGCGGCTCGATGCCTTCTGGGACGGGGCGGCCACGCCCGCCATCTCGGCGCCGCTCGGCGACTTCTTCGGCATCGGACTCGGCCGGGCCAACGTGCCCTTCGAGTGCGAGCTGTTCTCGTCGCCCGGCGCAAAAGCGTTCAACTGCTATGTCCCGATGCCCTACCTGCGGGCGGCTCGCCTGACCCTGACGAACGAGAGCGGCGTGGACATCAGCCACGTCTTCTACACGATCACCTACGAGCAGCGGCCGCTCGACCCGGAGGACACGCTGTACTTCCACGCGACCTGGCGCCGGGAGCTGGAGACGGCCGGCGGACGCGACTTCGCCATCCTGCCGCGCGTCAGCGGACGCGGGCGCTACCTGGGCGCCAACCTGAGCGTCATCCCGGGCACGCGGTATGGCAAGGTCAAGTGGGGCGAGTCGTGGGGCATTCCCTGGTGGGGCGAGGGCGAGGTGAAGATCCGCCTCGATGGCGACGGCGAGTTCGCCACGCTGGTCGGCACCGGCGCGGAGGACTATCCCGGCACCGCCTGGGGCATGGGCGCGTTCAACCACCGCTACCAGGGCATCCTCGTCAGCCAGAACGACGGCTATTCCTTCTACCGCCACCACGTACCGGACGCCATCTACTTCCATGAGGATGTGCAGGTCACCATCCAGCAGATCGGCGGCGCGCTGAAGAGCCAGCTGGTCGAGATGGAGAAGGCGGTCGGCCCCATCCGCATCGTCAGCGTCGGCACCAGCCGGCCGCCGCGACGGTTCATACAGGCGCTGGCCCAGGGCCTGCCGCTGAGCAGCCCGGACATCGAGCCCGACGACTGGTGCAACTTCGAGCGCGAGGGCGATGACTGGGCGGCCTGCGCCTACTTCTACCTGGACCGCCCGGACAACGGCCTGCCGCCGCTCCAGCCCGCGGCGGTCCGCCTGGCGAACGTGCTGGCGGCCGAAGGCGCCCGGCGGCAGGATGGCTGAGTGAGCTGCGGCATGAACACGAGCGTCCGATTCCTCAGACTTCGCCGCTCATCGCGAACGGCCCTGGGTTCCGCCGTGGCTGTGATGGCGGCGGTGGCGACACAGGCTGCGGTCTGCACGTGGACGGGCGCGGGGGCGAGCTCCAACGCCAGCGAGGCGGCGAACTGGTCTCCGGCCGCGCCGACCGGCAGCGCCGACGAGGTGGTGCTCAACGGCACGGCCGCCAAGAGCATGCTATGGGACCTGACGAACCCGATCGCCTCATGGTTCCAGGACGCCACCTACGGCGGCACCGTGACCGTCCAAACCGCCTACTCCGGCGCCTTCACCAGCCTGGTTATCGCCGGTGACTGCACGATCAACGGCGGCACGTGGACGCACGAAGCGAACGGCGCGACCGAGGCGAGCCGACTGCGCGTTCACGTGGCCGGGAGCTTCGCCCTCGGATCCGGCGCCGCGCTCAACGCGCAGGGCAAGGGATACGCCGCGGCCAAGGGGCCGGGAGCCGGCTCGAGCGCAGTCGCGAACGGACAGCCCGCCGCCAGCCACGGCGGCATGGGCGCCGCGGCGTTCAGCAACACCTACGGGTCCATCGTCGCGCCGACCAGCCTGGGCAGCGGCGCCTACAGCGCCGGCGGCGGCGCCATCTGGCTCACCGTCGGCGGCACGGCGGCGATCGACGGCAGAATCACCGCCCAGCCGGCGCAGCCCACCCTGGCCGGCGGGTCTGGCGGCTCGATCCTGATCGAGGCCGCCGCATTCGCGGGAGGCACGAACGGCTTGCTCGACGCCTCGGTGCCGTACAGTGCGAGCGGAAGCGGCCAGCGCGGCGCCGGCGGCGGGCGCATCGCCGTGAAGCTGTCCGCCGGGTCGTCGTTCGGCTCCGTGCGAATGAAGGCCAGCGGCGGTCAGACCGCCGACGGGATCTTCGGTGCCGCGGGAACGATCTACCGGCAGACCGCCGGGCAGGCGGAAGGCGCCGGGACGCTGATGATCGACAACGCGGGCATTCCCAGTCTGGCCCAGACCCTCGTGACGCCGGCCCAGTCGGACCTGAACGGCTTCGCCGAGATCGTCATCACCAACCAGGGCGTGCTCGGGCTGAACACGAACACCGCGTTCAACCTGGGCCACCCGACGAATCTGACGACGTACGGACCGGCGCAGTCGTTCGTGGCGGCGCCCCGGACCAACGGGTTGGCCATCGGCGACGACTGGACGCTCTCAGGGTTCACGCTGCGGCTGTATACGAATCTCCACCTCGCCGGTTCGCTGGCTGTGACCAACGCCATGCTGGAGATGTACGCCGGCTGGCAGCCCGGCGTCCGCGTGGACGGACAGGTGCTCGTGGCGACCAACGGCGTCATCTCTCATGCCCCGAACGGGACCGCCGAAGTGTACCGGCTGGCGATGGAGGTCGGAGGCGACCTGACGGTGGCCGCCGGCGGCGCGATCGACGTGACCGGGAAGGGCTACGCAAAGTCGTCCGGCCCCGGCCGGGGAAACGGGTCCAACAACAACAGCCTGCCGGGCGCGAGCCACGGTGGCCTGGCCGCCGAATGGACCAGTCCCTGGGCCTACTGGGTGACGTATGGCTCCGTCACGGCCCCCACCAACCTGGGCAGCGGGGGCCTCGGCGCCGCCTTCAACAGCGGGATCACGCGGGGCGGCGGCGGCGCGGCAGAGATACGGGTCGGCGGCGCGACGCACCTGGCGGGATCTATCCTGGCCAAGGGCTATCCGTCAGGCGGCCTGGCGGGCAATGCCGGGGGCTCCGTCTTCCTCACGACGGGCACACTCGATGGAAACGGAACCATCGACGCGTCGGCCAACCCCACCACCCAGTACGGCGGCGGTGGCGGGCGAATCGCCGTCATCCTGACCGGCAGCGACTCGTTCGGCGGCGTCACGATGCGCGCATTCGGGGCCGGCACCTATCGCGGCGCCGCCGGCACCATCTACCGCGAGACAGCGGGAGCCGGCGCCGGCCGCGGGGTGGCCACCGTGCAGGGTGACGCATCGACGTATACCACGAGCACGGTTACCTGGATCCCCGCACCGACGAATGCGACGGCCGACATCGGCCTCCTCGCCGGCGTCACGCTCAACGCCACCAACCATGCCAACGTCGCCTTGGCAACGGATCTGACCATCGGCGATCTCTTCCTGCGCGACAGCACGGTCCGGCTTCGCCTGAAGGGGTACACGCTTCGCCTGCACGAGATGAGGCATGAGGACTGGGGCCGGGAGGCATGGGTCGTCTACGACGGCGGGCAGATCGTCTGGGACAGTCGCGGCACGGTCATCAAGGTCCGGTGAGCGACCGGACACGCGCGCGTCTCCTGATTGCCGGCCGGTCCGCGCGTGCTACGATATGGCGGCAAACGGCCATCAGGGAGAGGCTGATGCGGACATAGAGATGCTGCACAGAGCGTGCGATGGCCAGCCGGCGCCCGGGGAGCGCGCTGATGCCGTCTTGCTGTGGACCGCAGGTTCTCGTTCTCCACAATGAAACCGATGGAGGCCCTTCGGTGGCTGACCATGCGACAGGGATAGGAGTGCGTGGACATCTATGAAATACAAGTCCGACTGGAGCGAAGCGAAGCGGCGGCTGACGGCGCTGTGGCACCACGAGCGGCTGGAGCGCCCGTTCATGTCGGTGCTGGCGCCGCAGCCGGTAAAGCCCGCCACGCCGGTCCCGCAGCCAGCCGACGATGAGGCGCGCTGGCTCGATCCCGCCTACCGGGTCGCGCTGGCCAAGCGCCAGCTCGAATCGATCTGGTGGGGAGGAGAAGCCATCCCCTCCTGCCTGCAGCTGGCCGGCTGGGTGAACTGCCTGGGCGGCACGCCGCACTTCGCACCCGACACGATCTGGTTCGAGACGCGGTCCGTCGATTTCACTCGCCCCTCGCCGTTCAGGCACGATCCGGACAACCCCTGGACGGCAAAGTACCGCGCGCTGATGCTGGCCGTCTGCGAGGCCGCCGGACGCGACGGCTTCCTGGTCGGCTCGCCCGGCGGTCTGCCCGCCAACGACCTCCTGTCGATGCACATGGGCACGCAGGAGTTTCTGTTCGCGCTGGTCGATCACGCGGACTGGATGGCCGAGGCGATCCTGGCCGGGGCGCACGACCAGGTCCGGGCCAAACGCGTCATCCAGTCCGAGATTCGCGAGCGGACCGACTTCTGGTACGGCAACGCCGGGTGGATGCCGTTCTGGGCGCCGGAGCCGTACAACACCTTGCAGTCGGATGTGTCGTGCATGCTCTCGCCCGAGATGTTTGAACGCTTCGTCGTTCCCGAGCTGGACGTGCACGGCCGCGAGTTCGGCGCGCTCTGGTACCACCTGGACGGCGGCGACGCGCGGCAGCACCTGCCGCGGCTGCTGACTCTGCCGTACCTGCGCGTGGTCCAGTATACGCCGGCCCCCTGCGAGCCGCCGAACGGGCCGGCGCACCTGGAGATGTACAAGGCGATCCAGGCCGCCGGCCGCATCGTGCATATCCAGGCCCCGGCGCAGAACGTCGAGCCGCTGGTGCGCGAGCTGGATCCGGCGCTGCTGATGCTGGACACATGGTGTCCGTCGCCCGCCGAAGGCGAGCGGCTTCTGGAGCGCAGCGCGTCCTGGATGCGCGGTGGTGGATGACCCGCGGCAGGCAAGTTGAAGTGCGCAGCAATTCGCATCTTGGCCGCTTCGACGCGACGGCCGACACGGAGGTCGGCCCTCCATGCACCCGAAATGCCCGATCTCGAGCATTCTGGAGGGTCGGGCTCCGTCCCGACCGCATGGCGAGCGGCCGAGACGAGAATAGCTGTGAAGTGTGGCTCCTCCGGAGCCGCGGTGGTACTCCTATGCGCACGCGACCAAAGGACAGGTGCATGTGAACGATCAAGCTTCGATCCCCGTGTGGCGCGATGTAGACGTGATGGTCGTCGGCGCCAGCTCACGCGCCGTTGAGGCGGCGCTCGAGCTGCACCGGCAGGGCCGCCGCGTCCTGGCCGTCAGCGATCTCAGCTACTTCGGGGAGGACTCGGCGGGTACGCTCAAGTGCGCCCCGGTCTACCCGGCAGCGGAGAAGCGCCGCCTGGAGACCGCCCTGCTCGAAGCCCGCGTGCCATTCCTCTATCTCGTGCGTCCCGTGTCTCTGCTTCGCGATGACGACGGGCGGATCGGCGGCGCGATCCTCGCCGCTCGGACCGCCCTCTTCGCCGTGCGGTGCCGCTCCATCGTGGATGCCACCCGGCACGGGGTCGTCTTCCGGCTGGCCGGGGCGCGTGCCACGCCGCGCGCCCCGGCCCCGGCCACCGTGGACTGGAGCGTGATCGCAACGCAGGCGCCGGCTGGCGCGACTGAGCGGCCCGCCGCGTTCGCCCATGGCGACCGGGCGTTCCGGGTCTTCCGCGTAAAGGCTGCGCGGTCGGCCGATCCGCTGTCGCGCGAGCACGCCGTCCGATCCTCGCTGGTCGATGCCAGCGTTCTGGTCACCGCGGATATCCTGCAGGACTCCCCCGATTACGACTTCGCGCCCGTCCCCGACGTCCATGCCGACGCGGCTTCGGTAGCGCTCCGGCCGGCCAAGCCACTGGCGCCGGCGGCCGGCCCGTACCGGTTTGCGCCCGCCTTCCTGCGCCAGCCGATCGGCATGCTCGACGCCAGCCCGACGGATGTCCCGATCCTGGGCCGCTACGACGTCGTGGTCGCCGGGGGCGGAACCGGCGGCGGTCCCGCCGGCATCGCGGCCGCGCGGGAGGGCGCGAGGACGCTGGTCCTCGAGGCCCAGCACGGCCTCGGCGGGGTCGGCACCATCGGCCTGATCTCGACCTACTGGTTCGGCAACCGGGTGGGCTTCACGGCCGAGTTGGACTCCGCCGTCATGGCCGTCGATGCCGAGAGCCGCTCCAAGGCGGGCAGGAGCTGGAGCCCCGAGGTGAAGTCCGCGATGCTCCACCGCATGCTGGCCGATGCGGGCGGAACCGCGTGGCTGGGCAGCTACGCCTTCGGCGTGCGAATGGACGGCGACCGGGTGACCGGCCTGCTCGTGTCGACGCCGTGCGGTGTTGGCCTCGTGGAGGCGGGCGTCGTCGTCGATGCGACGGGCAACGCCGACATCGCCGCCGCCGCGGGCGCGCCCTGCCGCGTCATCGGGGCGGAGCACGCCGCCATACAGGGAACCGGCCTCTCGCCGCGCGCCGATCCGGGCGTGCGCGGCCGGAACTCCGACCACACCTTCGTCGACGAGAACGACCCCGAGGGCATCACGCATGCCTTCGTCAATGCGCGCGCGAAGTTCCCGAACGACTTCGACACCTCTCCCCTCGTCAACACCCGCGAGCGCCGCCAGATCCACGGGGACCTGGAAGTCTCACCGCTCGACATCCTGGCGGGCCGGACGTTCCCGGACACCGTCGTCACCGCGATCAGCAACTTCGACACGCACGGGTTCATCGTGCATCCGGTCTTCATGGTAGCCGTGCCCGGCCACGATCCGCTCCGGGCCCACGTGCCGTTCCGCTGCATGCGGCCGAAGGGGGTGGAGGGGGTGCTCGTGACCGGCCTCGGCGTCAGCGCTCACCGCGACGCGCTGCCGGTCATCCGCATGCAGGCCGACGTGCAGAACCAGGGGTTTGCCGCCGGCCTGGCCGCCGCGATGGCCGGACGCGGCTCCCTTCGCGGCATCGACATCCGGACGCTGCAGCGGAGACTGGCGTCCGCCGGCATACTGGCGCCCGATGTCCCCTCGCATGTCGATTCATTCCCGGTTTCGCCCGATGCGGTTCGCCAGGCCGCCGCCGATCTCACAGTCGCGCAGAACGTGGCCATCCTCTTCGCGCACCCGGAGCAAAGCCGGCCGCTGCTGCGGGATGCGCCCGGGGCGGAGGCCGCGATGATCCTGGGCCTGCAAGGATTCGCCGAGGCAGCCCCGGCGCTTGCCGCGCTCGTCCGCGGGGCGCCCTGGGATGACGGCTGGAACTTCCGCGGCATGGGGCAGTTCGGCATGTGCATGAGCCGGATGGACGTGCTCATCCTCGCCCTGGCGCGGACCCGCGACCCGGCGGGGGTCGCGGCGATCGAGGAGAAGATCCGCCAGCTCGACGCACAGGCCTTCTTCTCACACGGGCGGGTGGCCGGCATAGCGGCGGCCTTGCTGCCGGCGCTCGCGCCAGCGGTGGCCGCCCTGCTGGCCCTGCCGGGCGTGTCGGGCCACGCGCGGACCGACACCCTGACCGCCGTTCGCGCCGCGAACGGCGAGCTCTGCGAGACCGAGGCGCGCAACCTCGCGCTGCGCGAGCTGTACCTGGCCGGCGGGCTGTACCTGGCCGGAGACATCGAGGGCCGGGGCCGCCGGATACTGGAGCAGTACGCCAACGACCTCTGCGGCATCTACGCCCGCCACGCCCGCGCCCTGCTCGCCACGCCACGCGCATCGCTGAACCTTCTGGAGCTGGCCTGAACTCACGAGGCACACCATGAGCAACGCCCCGCGCTATCACCTCCGATTCCAGATTCTCCCGTCGCCGCGCGTCGAATCGGATGCGCGCGATCTGGTGGCCTTCTGCCGGTCTCACCACGTCGAGGAGGTCGCGCTCTTCGTCGCAGCCGAGGAGTGGAACAACGGGCTGCTCTCGAAGGCTGAGGAGGACCGCTGGTTCCGCGCCATCCGGACGGCCAGAAAGGTGATCGATGGCGCCGGGATCGCCGTGAGCTTGAATCCCTGGGCGACGTCCCTGCACAGCGGACGCGGCCGCACGTTTCCGAAGGGCCGCCGGTTCGCGCCCATGGTCTCTCCGGCGGGCGAGGTCTCCAAGGCGTGCGCTTCGTTCGCCGATCCCGCGTTCCAGGCCTATCTCTGCCGCCTCTACGGCCGCTTCGCCCGCCTGGGCTTCCGCGTCATCTGGATCGAGGACGACTTCCGGTTTCACAACCACTCGCCGCTGACCTGGGGCGGCGGGTTCGAGCCGCTGGTACTGGCCCGGTTCTCCCGCAAGCTCGGCAGAGCCGCGACGCGCGAGGAAGTGGTCGCAGCTCTGCTCAAGCCGGGCACGCCGCACCCGTGGCGCGCCGTATGGCAGTCGGTCTGGCGGGACATTCATCTCGAGCTGGCCGCGGGGCTGGCGGCCGCTGTCGGAAAGGCCTCGGGCGGCCGGACAAAGCTGGGCCTGATGACATCGGACCCGCGCGTGCACAGCTTCGAGGGACGCGACTGGCATGCCCTGTTCAAGGCTCTCTCCATCAACGGCCAGGTGGCGCACCGGCCCCACTATGCCGGCTACTCGGAGGGCCCCGGCCACCAGAAGACCTGGTCGATCCAGATGCTCGACCTGCAGAAGCAGTTCCGACCCGCCGGCTGCGAGGTGGCGCCCGAGGTGGAGAACTTTCCCTTCACCCGATGGAGCAAGTCCGACACGCAGACGTGGGCCGAGATGGCCCTCTGCCAGTTCCACGGGTCGGACGCACTGCTCCTCGACGTCTTTCCCTTCTCCGGCAATCGGGCCTCGACCGAGCCCGAGATCGGGGTGCTGCTCGATGCGTCGCGGCCGGCGCTGGCGTGGATCGCCGAGCGATTCGCCCCGGGCCTCGAGAGCCAGGGGGTCGGCGTGCCCTACAAGATGGACGCGGCCGCGAGGGCGCGCCTGCCCAAGGGAGCGTCTTCGCTCTGGAACTACAGCGTCGCCTCGCCCTTCGAGGCCGGGAGGTATCTCCTCCAGTACGGCATCCCGATGACCTCGCGCCTCTCGCCGGTGAACGCCGTGTTCGGCCCCCTCATGTGGACGTTCACCGACGCCGAGATCGACACGCTGCTCCGCGGCGGGCTGCTGCTCGACGGCGAGAGCGCCTCGATTCTCCAGCAGCGCGGGTTCGGTGCGCTGACGGGCGTATCCGTCGATGCCATCGCGGGACGCGAGGAGTCGCCGTACAGCATCGAGCAGGTGATCTCCCGCCGCACCGGCGCGGAGCCCGGCTTCTACATGAACGCCAACGTGGTCCCCCGCATGGCCCGCCTCGCCGCGAGCCGCGGCGCAGTTGTGTGGACCCGCATCCTGCAGCCCGACGGCCGCGCCTTCGGCCCGGGCTGGGTGGTCTACGAGAACCGCCTGGGCGGACGCGTGGCCACGTGCGCGGCGCCCGATCCCGCCCAGCTTCCACCGTGCAACGCGCGCCGGGCGATCGCGCACCAGCTGGTTCGCTGGCTCGCGCGCGGCCGGTTCGCCTCCCCCCTGGCGGAAGGCGGTCCGCACCTGCTCCCCATGCACTTCACGGGCGGCGGCGCTGAATGGGCCGTGGTCCTGAACGGCATGACCGACCCGGCGCGGGTGAAGCTCCACTGGCCCGGCCGGCGGCTCCGCTTCTGGTCTCTGCCTCCCTTGGGGAGGCCGGCCCCCGCCCAGGCGGAGCCAACCGTTCCGTACCTCGGCTTCTGCGTGGCCCAGCCCGAGGCATAGCGAGGAACTGGAGCGTCATCTGGACATTGGATTCCGCTGAACCCGTTTGCCGGGTTCATCCCCCGGCTCGCCACGTGATACCACCCGCCCGCTACGTTCAGTCGCACCGATCTCACTCCGCTCTCCCACCACTCGCCATCACTCAGCAGCAATGCTCTTGTCCAGTGTCTGGATGTCACCCCTAACGCCTACAGCCCCAGCGTCAACACCACGTCTCATGTCGCGCCCCGCCCCCATCCCCTTCGATCCGAGCCTCGCCGGAAGCGGAGTAGCGGGCCTTGATGTCGCGTCGGCAACGGCGAAGAGATCCTCGACGGAGTAGCCCACGGTAGCCTCAGATCAAACCGGACCGGGGGGATAGCTGCTGGACAGGAAGTGGCAGCACCTGAACAGGTTGGCCACGCGCACCGACGCCTACGACGGCATCGCCACATTCTCCAGATCCCTGACCAACTGAGGAATGTCATCCGTGACGGTCTGCCACAGAACATCCAGGTCGACAACGTCGTACCCATGAATCAGCCGATTGCGCATGCCGACCACCTGAACCCAAGGGATTGCAGGGTTGCGCGTCCGGGTCGCAACCCCGACGCGGGTTGCCGCTTCGCCGATGATCTCCAGCAGCCGCACCAGCCCCAGCGCCAGCAGTTCATCCGATTCCAAGTCCACCCGGCTTCGGTTTGATGAGAACCGGATCACCTTGCGGCTGGCGTCACGCATATGGAGAATCGCTGTCGACTCGTCACTTGCCGACATATCGGACCTCCGACTCGGCCAGCACCCGGTCACGCAAAGGAGGGCTGAAGAACTGCGGCGTATTCAAGTCGACCTTGCGCCCCAGCAGCTCCGTCATCTCCAGCTCGATCCCCGCCAGTCGGATCAATCCGGGAACGTGGCCCGGTTCGAACTCGACCAGTACATCCACATCGCTGTCGGACCGGAAGTCCCCGCGCAGGACCGAGCCGAAGAGGGCCAGCCGCCGGATGTGGCGCCGACGGCAGAGCTCTCCGAGTTGCTCCTCGGGAATGTCAATGGCCGCACTCATGTCCGCTTCCCCGTATCATGCTCCGCGCAGTCCTTCGTAGACAGGCTACCGAAACCCAACGGGAAAGGAAAGCAGGGCTTCGGGAGGGATAGGAGCGTCGCCACAGATCGCCCCTAGGCCATGCGTGGTAGCAGGCGATGGCAGCGCTCTGCTGGGGCAACGGGTGCACGACATGGAAGTAGGTTAGGCGGCAGGTTTGGTTCGTTGGTAGGCGCG
>CAYSLU010000004.1:0-89464 GCA_964431965.1 uncultured Verrucomicrobiota bacterium | reverse complement strand
CCGGCCGCTCGCCGCGCCCGGGCGCCCGCCCGCGTGGCCGCCGGCATCCGCGCTGATCCCGCCGCCGGCCGCGATCGTCACCGCCCCGGCCCGCAGCAGCGGTGCCCCGCCGTCCGTCGGATGAGCGCGCACGTGGAGCCAGGAGTTCGACGCGATGGCCAGCTCGCCAGCCACGGCGAGCCGAGCCCCATGGACTTCGGACGATCCGTTCGTCATCGCGGCGTACAGGTACAGGCTCCCGCGGTTGGTCAGCGCCAGCCGCCCGCCAACCTCCACCGTTGGCGGAAGCGCCGATGTACTGGAGAGGTAATACGTCTGCGCGCCGGTCACGACCAGGTCGCCGCCGAGTTCGAGGCGGCCAGCCGGGCCGGTGATGTAGACGTCGTTCGTCACCGTGACCCGTACGCCCGGGGCGGCGAGGCGGATCCACGTGTCGATGATCGTCAGGGAGTCCAGGTCGAGCCCAGCGAGGCCAGCGAGCTGGCCGTACAGGTTGGTGATCACCGGCTGCAGGAAGCGGGTGTCCGGGAGGTAGATCGTCCCGATGTCTGAGGCGCGGGCGTCGCGGGCTTCCACGCGCATGGATGGCACCGGCAGGTCCTGTTGCGCGGTGGTGTCGTACACGATCGCGATGCGTCCGCCGCCCCCGTCTCCGCCCGCGCCATAGCCGTCGGCGCCGTTGGCCGCGATGAGGCCGTTCGTGCCGCCGAAGGTCCGGCACGAGATCCAGATGCCGCCGCCCGAGCCGCCGCCGCCGCGGTCGCCGCCCGGCGCGGCGCCGTTGGCGCGAATGGTCCCGTTGATGAGGACATGTCCACGCGCGTCGATCCGAACGGCCCCGCCGCCGTGCCCGGTGGTCGACAGGGCGCCGACGGCGGTGCTGTAGCCGCCGCCGCTGCCCGGGGACTCGGGCGCGGCGGGCGAGCCGTGCGGAACGCCGCCCGCGCCGTTGAGCGAAGCCGCGTTCTGGGTGCCCCACGTTCCGTATCCGCCGTAGGCGCCGCCGCCGGCGGAGGTGAGGCTGGCGCCGCCGCCGCGACCGTTGTTCAGTCCTCCCTTGTAGCCGCAGGCATTCACGTTGATCAGGCCGCCGGCCTCCACCACCAGGTCGGTGCAGAGCACGTTCACCCGGTTGGACATCGCCGTGTCCGCGAACGGGCCGGAGCAGGCCAGGACGCCGCCCGACCGGATCACGGCGTTGCTGGCGATGAGCGTCGTCGTCCAGTTGCTGAAGACGAGCGCCTGCGAGAGGAGCAGCGAGGCGAGTTCCGGGGTCGATGCCGAGAGGAAGACCCGGGCGCCCGGGTTCGTGATGACGACGTCGTCACCCGGATCGGGAACTGCAAGCTCCTCCCAGTTGGCTGCGGTGAACCAGTTGCCAGTCGTGGCGGCTTTCCAGTTCCTCGGGGCGGCGCTGGCGCTGGACGACCAGCCGACGATTGCGATGACGGCGGCCAGTCGCCACGCCGCCAAGGGACGCAGGCGCAGGTGCTTCATATTGGGACTCTCCGGGATTGCGTAGCGGTGCGGCCTTGCTCGCGCCGCCCATGCCGTCTTCCAGCCTATGCGCGCCGCCCCCCCCGGTCAACGCAATCCGCCTCGCGAGTCACCCCCCTTTCCATCGCGGACTCGGAACGGTGGTTCAGGGGTGAGCCCGGCCTGCGACATTCGGAAAGCTGCGGTTCTATATTCTGCTGTTCTGGTTTCAGAGCAGGGTCGTGGCGCGGAGTTGGCGGCGGGCGCCGGATAGGAGCAGGGCATCGCGTCCGAGCCGCGACTGTAGCACCTCGCGGATGGTGGCGGCCTCATAGAACGGGCGCAGCGCACGGCGCAGTGCGGCCGCGCAGGAACGACGCGAGGTGTCGAACGCCTTCACCTTCCGGTCGAGCATCTCGCGCCGATAGTCCGCCATGGGGCGGCCGAGAAGGCCGTGGTACATGTGCAGGTGCGCGTGCAGATCCTGGCGCAGCCGGTCGTGGGCGGAGAGCCGGGCCGCCGCCCGGAGCAGCGCGAGCCGCTCGCAGTGGCGCGGAGGTGCGGGAGTCGGGTCGCCGGCATCAGCGGCCGGCGGCTGGCCCGTGAGCATGAAGTTGCGAAGCGCCGGATCGAGCGGAGAGCCGAAGAGCGCCGCGGCCGCGGCGTCGGCGAACGCCGGAAGCTCTCGCTCGCGCCCGGCCCACATGGACTCCGCCGCGTAGAGCACGGGAAACCATGACGCCTCCGGGATGTCCGCGGGGGGATCGGCCGAGGCAATCCGGGTCCAGCCCGTTGCGATCACTCCGCCCAAGCCGTGCGCCACGGCCGCGCGGGTCCAGGCGGCGATGTTCAGCGCGCGCTCCACGAGCGGCGGAACGTTCTGGATCCAGCTCGGGCCGCAGCCCGAGTAGCCGCTCGCGCCCCACACGTTCAAGCCGCGGTCCAGGTACTTCGCCAGGAACGGGAACTCGTTACCCGTGCCGCCGTAGCCGTAGGCCCAGTAGAGCAGGATCGCCTTCTCACCCAGCCGCCACGTGCGCTCCAGCTCCTCGGGCGTGAGGTGCCCGTGCAGGTTGCGCAGGATGTCCTCCCACATCAGGGGCTGCCGCCCGCGGGCGGCCACGGCGTCGATACACGGCTCGACGCGCCGGACAAAGAGCTCGGACCGCGGCAGGCGGCGGCAGGCCGGGCACTGGCCCAGGTGCATCGCCTCGTCCGCGCCGATGTGGAACTCGCCGTGCTCGCGGAAGACATCCATCAGCTCGCCCGCCATGTCCGTCCACAGCGCAAGCCCGTCCGCGTTGAGGGGACAAAACTGGTAGGGGTGGCCCGCCTCGCGCAAGGGGCGATAGACGTCGTGCTTCAGGAGGTAGTCCACGTGCCCGAGGCACTGGAGCTTGGGGATCACGCGGATGAACCGGGCGGCGCAGGCCTGGCTCAGCTCGCGGAACTGCTCGCACGTGAAGGCGGCGGGGACGCCGACCGCCGGCGCGCACCGGAACGCGTACTTGTCCTCGATTTCCAGCAGGATCGTGTTGACGGTGTGCCGGCCGAGGATGCGGCAGAGCTCGAGCAGGCGACCGAAGCGCGGCTGGTAACCCTTGAGGTCGATGTGGATGCCGCGCCGCGGAATGGCGGGCCAGTCGACGATATCCGCGCACGGTATGCGTCCGCCGTGCAGATCGCGGAGCCGCGCGACGGCTTGCAGCGCGTACCACAGCCCGGCCGCGTCATGCGCGGCGACACGGATGAATGCGGGCGCGATGATCAGCGCGTATCCCTCGGCGCGGGCGGGCGGCGGAAGCGCAGCGGCGGATGGCGACGCGTCGGCGCCCGTGGTCCACGCGGCCGACCAGCCGCCGGTGCCGGCCTCCTCGAACGTGACGCGGGGGAAGTCGCTGCGGAGGCATTCGAGCGACGGCTCCGGCAGGCCGGCCACGCGGCAGCGGGTCAGCCCGCTCAGCTCGCACACCCCCTGCATCGGCGCAACGGTCCGGGGGAAAGGCAGACTGTCGAGTTCCATGTCCGTCTCCTTGGCTGCCGACGAAGCCTCACGCCTCTGCTGCCGGGATCTCCGGGCCGCCGGATCACCCGGCGGGGGGACGCGGGCTCCCCGAGGAAGTCCGCCCCCGAGCCCCAGCCAGTCCGAGCACCGTCAGCAGCAGGCCCAGCCCGCCGCCGGCTGCAGTCGCGTACAGGCCGTGCCGCAAGCTCGCGGGCCGGAAATCAAATTCGACGCGATGCCGATCGGGCGGAACGACGCAACCGAGGAAGTCGCCGTTGACCCGCAGCACACGTGCCGGCTGCCCATCGATATGCGCCTGCCAGCCGGGGTGGAAGCTGTCCGCGACAACCAGCAGTTGCCGCGACTCGGCCTGGGTCTCGATCACCATCCGTCCGTTCCGCTCGCCGAGCAACTCTGCCCGACCCGGCGGCCCGGGGAGAAGCCGAAGATCCTCCTCAACCAGCGCCGTCGTTTCCAGTTCAACCCGCTCGCAGTCTGCTTCGGGTCTGGAGCTGACCTGCGCGCGGGTGAGGAGGCGGACGCGGGGCAACGGGTTCGGCACGGTCCGCCACCCCTTGACCTCGGGCACCGGTCCGCTGCGGTTGACCGTCGCCAGGGCGGTCGCGCCGGAGAGCCGAAGGGCCGGCACCGCCGTGTAATCCAGCCGGCGGCGGGGAGTCAGCCCGGCATAGCCGTCGGTGGCGCGCCACCCGCACAGAATGGCGAGATTCTCGAGGCCCGCCACGCGGGCGCCGGGCGGCGTATCGCCTTCCGGCCGGGTGATCCGCATGCGGAACTGCGCGATGGTCTGGGGCGTGACGAGCTGGTAATGGTAGCTCAGGCCGTAGACCCCCATATCGACGCACGCCAGCAGCGGCAGGAGCAGCAGGGCTCCCCGGCTGCCGTGCGCCGACCAGGCCACCATGGCCACGAATAGAGCCACGATACAGAAGCCGCCGATCACCGCCAGCGGCGCCGCAGCCTGGAACGAGCGGCCGGCGGCCAGGCCCAAGCCCGCCATGAGCCCGGCCGCCGCCAGTACGGCGGCCAGCGCCAGCCAGCCGCGGCGGTCGGAAAGACCGCGCGACACATCCGCATAGCCGATGGCGGCGAGCCACGCCAGGCCGAAATGCACCAGCAGCAGATACCGGCACGGACATCGGAAAGAGCTCACGAAGGGCAGCAGCGTCTGCAGTCGATAGAGGTACCCGTAGGAGCCGAGCGACATGAGAAGGGCGAAGCCGGTCCAGGCGAGGAGCAGCGCCACCGTGCGCGGATGCGGCAGCTCGCGCCGGCGCGCCCACGCCCACGCGGCGAGCGCGAGCGTACCCGCGCCCGCGTAGGCGCCGAACTCGTGGACGTTGCCCTCGGTGATCTGGAAGAACCGCTTGCCGAAGACATAGGGCGCGACCAGCTGCCCCAGGTTGGCGGGTGGCAGCGACCAGCTGCACAGGAACGCGGCGCCGGGCTCGGCCCGGACCGAAAGGCGGGCGGATTCCCACATCGGCACCAGCTGCACGCCGCCGCCCAGCACGCCGGCGGTCTTCCACATCACCCACCACGCGATGCGCCCCTTGGAGCTCGGCCAGGCGATCAGCCAGTAGAAGAGCTCGGCCAGCGTCGAAAAAAAGACGACCTGAGGGAATCCGAGAAACAGCAGGGAGACCGTCAGCAGCATGACGGCCACGCCGGCCCGGACCGCGGTGCGCCTGTCCGGCGTGCGGGCCAGCGTATCCTGCGCGAGCAGCAGCCAGGGGATATGCACCACGGAGACGATGGGGTTCATGTGCAGGAAATGCAGGAGGTTGAAGCCGCAGAATGCGAATGCGGCGGCGCCAAGGCCGGCCGCGTCGCGGGGCAGCCCCTGGCGGCGCATGAGCAGGAAAAAGCCCAGCGCCATCAGCGGATAGGGCAGCCAGCACTCGAGGTTGAAGGCGAGCGTGAGCGGCAGCCAGCGGTAGGCCAGCAGGTGGAACGGGTGAAACAGCCCGAGCTGTCCTTCGCCGTGCAGGTAGAACCCGTTGAACAGCGACGGGCACCACACCAGGCCATCGCCGCTCTGCAGGCTCTGGGCATAGAACTGCTTGTACGGCAGGTAGTAGTCGTTGAGGTCGGGGTTGATGTAGACGCGCCCGCACAGCATCGGCGCGCCCAGCGCCAGCAGCAAGCCGGCTATTCCGAGCCAGACGGCCCAGCTGCGCCGGCGCTCTCCAGTCGGGTCTGGCCGTGCACCAACCATCGCGGGATCGCTCCTCTCGAGCCGGCTGTCTGGCCCGATTCGGAGCCAGCCGGTCTCCCCTGACCCGGGTGAATGAGTCCGCGTGAACATACCCCGCCCTCAGCTCGCGTGGCAATACCTTCGACAGCCCCCGCGGCGCGGAGCTTGACGTTCGGATGCGCATCCGCATGATGGCGCGATTGTGTCAGGGACCAGACAGCGGGAGGAGTGCAGCCCGGCTCGCGCCACGCACTCGGCGCGGCAGCGGATGGCGGCGGTGGCGTCGAGCGCCGCGTTCTGCTCGCTCTTCCTCTCCGGCCTTGAAGTCGTGTTTCCGCTGTGGGCTACCCGCGAACTGGGCGTGACGGCGTCCGAGTGGGCGCACATGCGCGCGCTGCGCCTGACCGGCTCCGTGGTCGGAGCGATCGTGCTGGGTGCGCTGTCCGACCGGTTCGGCACGTCGCTCTTCACGGCGATCAGCCTGCTCGCCACCGGCGCGCTGATCCTGCTGCTCGCGGGCGACCCGAGCCCCGGCATGCTGTGGGCGATCACACCGTTCTTCGGGGCCGCGGCGAGCACGGTCTACATGAACCTGAACAGCCTGACTCAGCAGGTCACGCTGAGGCGCCAGGGCCTCGCCAATACCCTGTACCGGGGGATCTGGGCGGTCGCGGGGGTGGTCTCGCCCGTCCTCGTCACGGTGCTGGCCGGCGCGAGCGGAAGCTATCGGCCGGTATTCGCATGGGGGACCGTCCTGCTCGTGCTTGCAGCCGGCGCCGTGTGGCGCTATCCGGAAGCCGCCGCACCCGGCCTGCTCACGCTGCGCGAGGAGTTCCGCGGGATGTGGCGGGGGTACCACGCCATCCTGAGCCGCCGGCCGCTGATGCGGTTCATCCACCTTTCGGGCCTCTGCTTCGGCCTGCTCTCGGGCGTGTCCGCATTTGCGGCGATCTACTTCACTCAGGCGCTGGGCCGGACCGATCCGGAGTTCGGGTCGCTCGCGGGCGCGGCCGGCCTGGTGACGGTTGCGGCCGTAGCCACCGGCGTCCTCTACCTGGACCGGTGTCCGCTGCCGGCTCTGACGGGAGCGTTCGCGCTGGCCATGTCCGCGAGCGCCGTTCTGATGGGCTCCGTCGCCTCGGCGCCGGTCTTCTCAGGGTGCTTCCTGGTCTTCACCCCGCTCATGTCGTTCGTCATGAGCCCGCTCAGCATGTGGGTCGCGCGGGCGGCCGGCGAGGAGTCGCAGACGGCGGCGTTCGCCGTCCAGAAGGTGCTGGGCGCAGGCTACGTGGCCGTCTGCATGCTGGCGGTAGGCTGGCTCGAGCAGCTGATCGGGATGCGGCTGGTCCTCATCGCCTGCGGCCTGACCGGCGCCGGGCTCAGCGCGACCCTGTTCTTCCTGCCCGCACCACCGTCCGCCGACGCCCTGGAGGCCCGGGTCCGAGGCGGCTGAAGGCGCGACCGATTCCCGCCCGCGTCAGCGGACCTGGATCCACACGCCGATCTGGCTGGGCGGGAGCAGGCCCCACACGATCGTGCCGTCATTCCCGAGCTGGGCTCTTCCGACGACGGACGCCGCCATGCTGGTGCTGGCGTCCCGCTCCCGCCACACCGCGATGCGGCCGCCCCCGCCGCCGCCGCCGGCCGCTCCGCTGCCGGCTCCGCCGTCAGCCGATAGCACGCCATTCGAGCCGGCGAACGTCCGGCACCGAAGGTAGATTCCGCCGCCGGACCCGCCGCCGCACGGGTTGCCGTTCCCCCCCTCGCCGTTCGCCAGAAGCATGCCATCGACCCGGATCAGCCCACCCGCCTCCACCCGGATCAAGCCTCCGCCCCGGCCGCCGTAGCCGCCCGTGACACCCGCACGCCCGCCGCTGCCGGGATGGATGGGCGCGTTGGACGAGCCGTACGGCTGACCGCTCGTTGCGGTTGCGTATCCGCCGGTCCCGCCGTATCCGCCTCCGCGCGCATTGCCCGCGCCGCGGCCGGCCCCATAGCCGATGCCCTCGAAATTGGTGGTCGGGCCGTAGCCCTCGCCGCCGCGGAAGCCCCGGCCGCCAGCGTCAATCCGGCCGCCCGCGTCGACCAGCAGGTGGCCGACCCGGAAGAGAGCCGAGCCGCCGTTCGTCAGATCGGAGTGCGCGTATACCGCCGCATTGCTCGCGACTTGGAGCGTGCCGTCCACGCGCACCAGCGTGCCGGTCGCGGCTATCGCGTTGGTGGCCGTTGCGTGGAGATAGACCGCGCACGCCGTCGCATTCGTGCCGAACACGGTCGCATTCCGGCGGACGACCAGTTCCGGCGCCGGGTTGGCACCCGTGTCACGGTATACGCGCGAAGAGCCGTTGGTGACGCGCGCCCAGAATCCGCCGTACAGGTACAACGTGCCGTTGGTGACGGTCAGGTCGCGGCCGCACGCGAGACGATTCACGCCGAGCCGCGCGCCCGGCCGCACCTCGACGTCGTTCGTAACCGTCAGCGCGAAGCCCTCCTCGCCGAACTCCACCCAGCAGCCATCCACCGTCAGCCGGTCGGTCGCCCACTCCGTGAAGCCGTAAAGGCGCCCGTTGAGATTCGATATCGCCGGTGCGAGGAACTGCCGGTCCGGCAGCCAGATGGAGCCGGGCTCGCCAGGGGCTCCGCCGCTCTCCGACGAAGCGAACAGGCCGTTGCCGGGTCCGGCGTCGATTCGAAGGACGGACCGCGCCCCGGCCGCCTGGTCTGCCCCGTCATACTGGATCGCGATACGGCCGCCGCCACCCATGCCGCTGCGCGAAGCGGTGTTCCCGCCGCGGGCGCTCAGCGCGCCTCCGCCCGCGAGACGGCGGCTCCGCAGCAGGATGCTTCCGCCGGAGCCGCCGCCGTAGGATGCGCCCTGGCCGTTCGCGGTGATGGTGCCGTCCACGGTCACCACGGCCGCGGTCGCGTCGATCCGGATCGCGCCGCCGCCGTGTCCGCCCGCAGCTCCGCTGTACGCGCCGCCGCCGCTGCCCGGCAGCAGCGGCTCCGTGACGGAGCCGTAGCGGTTGCCGGCTACGTTCTGCGGGCTCGTGCCCGCGCCATCGCCCCCGCGCCCGCCGTGCCCGCCGCCGCACCCGGTCCCAATACTGCCGAGCCCGCCCGCGCCGGGCCCCTGCGCCGAGCCCGTCGGCGGCGCGCCGATGAAGCCGCGTGCGTCGGCATCGACGCGTCCGCCCAGCGCCACGGTCACGTTCGTTCCGGCGGCTATCCAGACGCGGTTCGAGAACGTGCTGTTGGTCAGGGGCCCCGTGCACGTGAGCACGCCGTTGGACAGGATCGTCACGCTGTCCGCGGAGATGCACGTGTCCCAGTTTGAGGCCATCAGCGTGCCGCGCACGACGAGCGATGCCAGCGCTGGCGTGGAATTGGTCAGCCACACCAGCGCGCTCGCGCTGGTGATCGCCACCTCGCTGCCGGCGGCCGGCGGAAACGCGCCGCTCCAGTTCGACGCGGCGAACCAATCGCCGGTGCCCCCGCGCCAGATCGTCTGGTCGTTGTCGCGTATCGTGTACGTGAAGCCGGTCGCCGCGCCGAGCGTGGCGTTCACGGCCGCGGAGAGGCCGACGACGATGGTCTCGGCGGGCTCGTCCTCGATGTCGTCGCTGATCGCGATCTCGATGCTGGACGCATGGGCGCCCGGCGTGAAGACCATCGTGCCCGGGGGCAGCTCGTAGTCTGTTCCGCCGCCGGTCGCCGAGCCGCCGGCGGCCGAGTAGTCCACCCAGACCGACTCCGGCGCCGGCCGCGAGAGCGTCACGGCGACCGATACCGACGTCACGGCTTCGTCTCCCCCGGCCGCGGCCTGCACGAAAGAGACGGTCGGCTGCACGGCATCGAACACGGCCATGACGACGGTCACCCGTCCCGTGACGACGCCCGGCGCGTAGACCGCCTCGTTCATGTTGGTCGCGACGAACGTGACGGCTCCGGTGTACCAGCCCGCGTTCATGCCGGTCGCATCGACGGTGAGCGCCAGGGCGTTCGTCTGTCCGGCCGAGATGACGCTCTGGGTTGTGTCGATCGTGATCCAGGCGGAGTCCGCCCAAGCGCTCCAGTAGAGGTCGTTCGTATCCAGGCCGGAGTTCCAGAGGCGCAGCGGGTAGTTGCTGCTGGTGTTCTGAGCCACGACGGCCAGCCCGTTCGTGGGGCTGAACCCGAGATCCGCCAGCCCGCCCCACCAGACGGTGCCCACGGCGCCGGTCCCGTAGCCGATGCCGCCGGACACATTCCACGCCAGCCCGTTGCTGTCGCCCACGGAGCGCCAGACCCCAATGCGCCCGCCGCCGCCGCCGCCATCGACCGTCGGCTTGGCCGCAGCCGCGCCCGCCGCCGCGAGCGAGGCGCCAGGGGACGCGAAGAACGAGCGGCAGGAGAGGAAGATGCCGCCGCCCGCACCGCCCCCTCCGTTCCCGCTGGCTCCGACGAACCACGGTGAGGCATTGCCGTTGGCGGCGATGGAGCCGTCCAAGGCGATGCGCCCGCTGGCGACAATCCGCACCAAGCCGCCGCCCTTTCCGCCGATGCTGAAGCCGGTCGTCTCGTTCAGGTTGCGGCTGCCCCCGCCGCTGCCGGGATGCATGGGCGCGTCGGGCTGGCCGTAGGTGGTGCCTCCCGCCCCCGGCGTTGACGACGCTCCGCCAGATCCCCCGTATGCTCCGCCGCCGCCGTAGGTGCTGCCCTGGCTTCCGCGGCCGGGGCCGCGCGCGTTGTTGCCGGTGCCGTCGCCCCCGACGTAGCCGAGGCCGGTGGCCCGGAACCCCGCATTCGTCTGGATCAGCACGTCGCGGGCGCGAAACAGGACGGATCCGCCGTTCGTGGGGTGCGAGCGCGGATAGATCCAGCTGTTCGTGCCGATCGCGAGCGCTCCGCCGATGTCCACCAGAGCACCGAAGGACGGCGGGGTGGAATTGGTCGGCCCGCTCTCGATGGCCAGGCGGGCGCCGTTGGTGAGCGTCAGACTTCCGCCGATCGCGAGCGTCGGCCCGACTGACAACCCGCGGTATTCATACCGATTCGTGTTGGCGGCCATGCCGTTGTTCGTGGAGAGCGAGTTCGCGAACTCGAGCGCGCTGTTCGGTCCGGTGATGACGACATCGTTGCTCACGGCCAGCACGAAGCCCTCAGCCGGGAACCGGATCCAGCCGTTCGAGATCACGAGCGAGGACAGCGACAGGTTGGTGATACCGTCCGGCGGAATCCACTGGCCGCGATGGGCCAGCGCCGGCTCGTTCAGCGGGCTCAGGTCCGTGAAATAGAGGGTCCCGAAGTCCGAGCCCTCCGCTGATGAACCGGGCGGCAGGCCGCCGCCGTTCGGCGTGTTCTCCGCCCATCCCAGGCCGGGGCTGACGGTGAACCGAACGGTCGGCCGCGGGAGGGCGGCTTGGCTGACGGAGCTGTAATGGACCGCGATGCGCCCGCCGCCGCCCCCGCCACCCGGCCAGTTACCCTGGTCTCCGCCGTTGGCGCGGACGAGCCCGGTCGCTCCCACCAGCGTGGAGCAGTCGATCCGTATGGATCCGCCCGCGCCCCCGCCGCCCAGAGAGCCCGCGGTCGGGCCGCACCCGATTCCGCCGTTCGCCGAAAGCGTTCCGTGGATCGTCACCGCTCCCGCGGCGATCAGCCGGATGACGCCGCCGCCGTTTCCGCCCCAGGAGCCCGCCGATCCGTTGTACCCGCCGCCGCCGCTGCCGGGCAGGACGGGATTGGTGGCCGACCCGTACGGCTCGCCCCCCTGGAGATTGCTCTGTCCGACGCCGGTGCGTCCGCCGCGAGCTCCGTGCCCGCCGCCGCTGCCGTAGTTTGGGTTGCCCAGTCCGCCGCCCGGTCCGCGCCCCGCCATGAGCGTCGGGTGGAATCCGCCGGCGTACCCGGCCCGGTCCGCGCTGATCCCCCCGCCGGCCGCCACCCACAGGCGGCCCACCCGCAGCAGCGGGGTCATGCCGACGAGCGGCTGTGTATACGGATAGATCCACGAGTTGGAGTGGACGAACACGCCGCCGGTCACGCTGAGCAGGGACCCGTAGTCCGCGCCGGGGAGCGGATCGACGGCGTGACCCAGGAACAGCGTCCCCCGGTTCGTCAGCACCAGGTCGCCGCCGATGCTCACGACTGGGCCGGAGGTGAAGCACACGAATCCGTAGCGCATGCCCGTGTTCGCCACCGTCAGGTTGTTGGTGATGTAGCCATCGACCGTAACCGTGTTGGTCGTGAGCGTCGCGCCGAGATCGAGCACGCCGTCGGCCGTCGCTCCGCCGACCAGGGTCACGCTGTTCGTGACCGTCAGCGCGAATCCTTCATACGGAAATCGAACCCAGCCGTCGGTCACGGACAGCGTGTCGCACGCCAGCGAAGCGAACCCGGGCACGAGCCACTGTCCCACGTGCGAGATCGCCGTCGGATCGAGGAAGGCGTTGTCCGGGAACGCGAGTGTGCCGAGATCGCTGCCGTCGGGCAACGAAAGGGCGCCGTAGCCGAGCGTGTTTTCAGACCAGCCGGCGCCCGGCCGCACGAGGAACCGCACGCCTGGCCGCGGCACGGCGGCCTGGGCGGCCGGGGTGTAGTTGACCGCGATCCGCCCGCCGCCGCCCGCGCCGCTCGGCCAGTATGACGAATCGCCGCCGTTGGCCCGGATGAGGCCACCGGTGCCGGCGAGCGTCTGGCAGTCGATCCAGATCGATCCGCCCGCCCCGCCCGAGCCGAACTGGTACTGGCCCGCCGCGCCGTTGGCCGAGATCGTGCCGTTCACCGCGACTGGGCCGGCCGCCTGGATGCGGATCACGCCGCCGCCGCTGCCACCGAGGAACGCGGTGGAGCCGCCCCCGCCGCTGCCCGGCTCGTCCGGCTGGGTGGCCGAGCCGTACACGCCTCCGCCGCGAAGGTTGTTGTAGAGCGGCGCCGATCGCCCGCCGCGTCCGCCGTGGCCGGCCCCGCTGGTGTAGCCGGCCGGCATGCCCAGCCCGCCGCCCGGTCCGTGGCCGTTGATCACGGCGCCGGTGCCGCCGAGGTAGCCGCGGGCGTCTGCGCTGATGCTGCCGCCGGAGTCGACGGCGAGGCTCGAGCACACGATGTGGATGTTGTTGGACGGCCCGTTGTTCGTGAATGCCGGCGGGAGCGTGACGAAGCCGCCGCTCCGGACGGTGACCGCCCCGGCGCGCAGGGCCGAGCCCCAGTTCGTGAAGATCAGGGTGCGGCCGATGACGACCGAGTTGAGGTTGGAGGACGGGGCGGACAGGTAGGTCACCGAGCCCGCGTTCGTGAGTTCGGCATCGTCGCCATCGCCGGGCACGGCCAGGTTGGTCCAGCCGGCTGCATCGGCCCAGTCGCCCGTGAAGGCGGCTCTCCACGTGAACGTGGCCCCTCGGGCCGTCATGGCGCACAGGGCGAGGAGGAAGACGAGGCGGTACACCTGACTCATGGCTGCAGCTCCCGGAGGCGGACCCGTCCGTCGTGCGTGCCCGCGCTTGCCGTGAGTGTATGTCCACGTCGCGCCGCCAATCAAGCTGCAGTCGTGTTGGCCTCCGCTTTCGCCCGTATGTACAATCTGGGCGTCGGTCCTCTGCCAGACGGGCAGAGAAGACCGATCGGAGACATACCATGGAATCGCTCAGCAGCACCGTAGCGGCCAGCCGCCCGGAACCCAGCCCGGTCCCGAACGGCCCGGTCGAGGCCCGGCTCGAAGAGCATCTGGCGGACGCGATGGCAAATCCGCCGGAGAGCCCCGGCCGTCCGAACGTCCTCCTGATCGGCGACTCCATCTCGATCGGATACACGGTGCCCGTCCGGGTGCTGCTCGGGGCAGATGCGACCGTGCACCGTCCGCCCGTGAACTGCCAGCATACGGCGTATGGCCTCGCGAACCTGGACGCGTGGCTCGGCATGAGGAGCCGCTGGGCCGCAATCCACTTCAACTGGGGCATCTGGGACACGCACTACCTGGATCGGGACACCGGGGAGCTCGTGCGGGATGAGGCCGCTCTCCCGCCGGAGCGGATGCGGATCCGGCACACGCCGGAGGAGTACCGCCGTAACCTCGCCCGGCTCGTGGACCGCCTGCGCCAGACCGGCGCCCGCCTGGTCTGGGCCAGCTCAACCCCGATCATGTTCCGCCGGGGCCCCCGCTTCGAGGATGTGGCCACATACAATTCCGCGGCCGCAGCCGTGATGAAGGCGCGCGGCATTCCGACCAACGACCTCTACGCCCACGCTCTACCCCATGTGACCGATTGGCAGAGCCCGGATCAGTGCCACTTCAACGACCTCGGCAACCGCAAGCTCGGAGAGAAAGTGACGGAGTGCATCAAAGCCGCCTTGCCGAGCCAAGCCATTCCCGTCCTTCTCCCCACCTGACATCTCCGTCGCACGTGGTATCCTGTCGTCATCATGATCCAAGTGGGCACATCGGCGGTCGACACCACCCCGAAGCCAGGTACGCACTTGTCCGGCAGCGGCATGGGGGATCACCGGCCCGCTCGCCAGGTGCTCGACCCGCTCTACGCCAAGGCCATTGTCTTCAAGTCGGGCGACAGCAAACTCTGCCTGCTGACGCTTGACATCTGTATCATCACGGAGGATTTCACCGCCCGGGTGCGCGAGGCGGCGAAGCACGTGGGCATCGACCACGTGATGGTGCACTCCCTCCAGATCCACTCGGCCCCGAGCACCGGCATCTGCATGCTCGACCCGGACTATCCGTTCGCCGTCACGCCCGAGACCGAGTACCTGCTCGGCTCGGAAAAGGCCTACGTGGACTACCTGCTCAGCCGCGCAGTTCAGGCCATCGAGCAGGCGAACGCGGACCTCGAGCCCGCCCAGATCGCACACGGCCGCAGCCGGCGCGATGACCTGGCCTTCAACCGGCGCGAGGAAGGAACGATCGATCCCGAGGTCGGAGTATGCGCGTTCCGCGCGGCCGACGGCCGACTCAAGGCCGTCCTGCTGCACTACTCGTGCCATCCGGTGAACGTGTTCCTGAACGGCGTGCTCAGCGCTCCGCGCAAGCACTACTTCGCCGTCTCGGCCGACTGGCCCGGGGTCTGGTCGGCCGAGACGCAGCGGGAGTTCGGGGGCCATGCGATCGTCGTGAATGGGTGCTCGGGCAACATCAACCCCGGGCCGTACCGACGCGAGACGGTCTGGGACCACGTCAAGCAAGGCCGGGAGCTGGCCAGAACCGCCCGCGAAATCATTCCCGGGCTGCGATACGGAGAGGCCGCCGGCATCTCCGTGGCGACGCGCCGAGTCGTCCTGCCGTACCGGGAGGTGCCCGCGGAGCGACTGGCCGAGGTCGAGCGCATACTGGGCGGCACGCTCGCGCCGAGGTTCGCGGCCGACGGGAATGCCGACGGCGAGTGGTTCCTCGCCGCCTCGACAAAGAGCGTCGAGCTGCTGCGCCGCCGCAGCCCGCAGTTCGAATACGAGATACAGGTCTTCCGGATCGGCGAAGTCGCCATCGTCTCGATGCCGGGCGAGCCGTTCAGCGAAGGACAACTCGCGGTGAAGGCCGCGTCACCAGCCCAGCTCACGATCGTCGCCCACATGACCACGCAGTACGTTGGCTACCTGCCGACGCGCGATGCGTACACCCGCTTCGGGCACGAGGCGAACCGCGATTGCACCTACTGGGCCAAGTTCGCACCTGGCTCACTCGAGATCGCGGTCGACACGGTCAACAAGATGACGCGCGGGTTGTGGAAGCAGAACCAGCGAGGGCCGGAATGAACGAAGGATCGCAACGCGAGCGGATGGCCCTTGACGGGGAATGGCGGTTCATGCCGGATCCGAACGGCTGCGGTGACCGCCTGGAGTACGGGCAGCCCGGGCTCGACGACAGCGGATGGATGCCCGCCCGGGTGCCGGCGAGCTTCGACCAGATCGCCCCGGAGCTGATCGGCTATCAGGGCGCCGGATGGTTCCGCTGCACGGTGAACGTGCCCGCCTCCTGGAAGGGCAAGCGGGCCTCGCTCGAGTTCGCGGGAGTCAACGACCACTCGCGGGTTTGGGTGAACGGCGTCGCCGTCGCGTCCAACTCCTGCGGGTTCCTTCCGTTTGCAGCCGATGTCGAGGACCATCTCCGGTACGGCGAGCCGACCGTCATTTCGGTCCGGATCGACAACGTCCGTGCGCCGGACGACCTCTTTCGCGAAATCGTGGGCTGGCGCGGCCGTGGCGGCATCCTGCGGGAGGTCGCCCTCGTCGCCACGGCCACGAGCTACCTGCACGACCTGTACGTGACAGCAGAGCCCACGCATGACGGCGGATCGCTGGTCCTGACGGCTTTCGTCCGCAACGCCAGTGCGAGCCCCTTTTCCGGGCATCTGCAGGCGACCGTGCTGGACGGCGCGGGAAATGTCGTCGCTGAGCTGCCGAGTCATCGCCTCGCGGTCGGGGCGGGAGGCGACGGCACCGTCACGATAAGCGCGAGCGTTCCAGGCGCCTCCGCGTGGTCGCCGGACCGGCCCGCTCTCTACACGGCACGCGTGGCCCTGCGACACGACGCGGAGACCGTTGACTCGGTCTCCGTGCGATTCGGCTTCCGTTCCATCCGGACGTCGGGAACCCAACTCATGCTCAACGGCCAGCCGATCGTCCTGCGGGGCTTCAACCGCCACGAGGACACGCCGGACGCCGGCATGTGCCCGGATCCGGCAGGCGTGCGGCGGGATTTGGACTCGATGAAAGGGGCCGGCGCCAACTTCGTGCGCCTCGCCCACTACCCGCACCACCCGTTGGAGCTCGACCTGTGCGACGAACTGGGGCTGCTGGCCCTGGATGAGATCCCCCTGTATTGGTGGCTGGGGGAGGGGGAGCCCGGCGGCGCGTGCGCGCGCAAGCTGAAGGAAGCCGAATCGCAGGTCGAGCGAATGATCCGGCGCGACCGCAACCACCCCAGCGTCGTGTTCTGGTCGGTCAGCAACGAGACCGACGAGAACCGGCCGGAAGTCCGGGCGGGCAACGCCGCGCTTCTGCGCCAGGCCCGGGCCATGGACCCGAGCCGGCTCGTTGTGCACGTCAGCGACCATGGCTGGGTCGAGGCGGATCTCTTCTCCGAGGACGACGTGGTGTGCGTGAACGCCTACCCGTCCATGAAACCGGTCTTCGTGGACGGTGGAGGCATCCAGGACCTGAGTGCCTCCACGGACGCGTGGAGGGCCTTCCTGTCGCTGCTGCACGGGCGGTATCCCACCAAGCCGATCCTGGTGGCCGAGTTCGGCTTTGTCGCGCTCGCCGGCGTCGCCTCCGGGCCCATGGGCGAGGAAACCCAGGCCCGGGTGATCGAAGCCGAGCACGCGGGGATGGAGGCGGACTACGTGTGCGGTGCTGCCGTCTGGTGCTGGGCGGACCATGCCTGGCCGCACAACAAGGAGTATCTCCGGCTGATGACAACGAGCCCGTACGGCGTGTTGACCCGGGATCGGCGCCCGAAGCGGGCGTTGGAGACGCTGCGCCGGATCTTCGCGAAATGAGTGCTCCCATGGACTACGAATCGCTCTTCAACAACATGTCGGAAACGTACGGCGTGGTGGAGGTGCTGTACGACGAGCGCGGCAACTGGACGGACTGCGTGCTGCGCGAGGCGAACCCCGCATTCGAGCGTGCCTCCGGCGTGCCCCGCGACCAGTTCATCAACCGAAGCGCCAGGGCGTTCATGCGCGGCACTCCGGATCTCGAGACGTACCTGACCGCCTACGCGCACGTGGACCGCACCGGCAAGCCCTTCCAGTTCGACGCCGGCTACCCGCCGCAGAACCGTCATTTCCGCGTCTCCGCTTTTCCCTTGGGCGATCACAGGGTCGGGGTGCTGTCGATCGACACCACGGAGCGCGTGCTCGCCCAGCAGAAGCTCCGGGAGCTGACGGCCGAACTCGTTCGGGCGGAGGAGAAGGAGCGGGCTCGCATCGCCGACATTCTCCACGACGACCTGCAGCAGATCCTGGTGGCCGCCAAGTATGCGGTGAGCGGCTTGGATACGCAGCCCCGGGCGGAGCAGTCCCGCACGGTCTGCATGCTGACGGACATGCTGGCGAAGGCCATCGAAACGTCACGCTTCGTGACCACGGCGCTCCGGCCTCCCGCGCTCTACGAGCTGGGGGTGGGGGCGGCTCTCTGCTGGCTGGCCGACGAGATGAAGCAGAAGCACAAACTGACGGTCGAACTGCAAGTCGATGCGGCGGCCGAGCCGACCTCTCTCGACATGCGCGTGTTTATCTTCCAGGCGGTTCGCGAGCTGCTTCTGAACGTGGTCAAGCACGCCGGCGTATCGGCGGTTCACGTGCGGATGTCCATCGACGAAGAGGGCCGGACCCAAGTCGAGGTATGCGACAAAGGGGCGGGCATCCGCGCGTCACAGACCCCATCACACGGCTTCGGCCTCTTCTCCATCCGCGAGCGGATCGGCTTGCTGGGCGGCCGTCTGGACGTCGAGAGTGCGCCCGGAACCGGCACACGCATACTCCTGTCCGTTCCGAAGCAGTAGAGTTGCCGGACAGGGCCGGCCGCCGCATCACGTGGGCCGCATCGGCATGATCACGTAGATGAACGGGATATCGCACTTGATCAGCCCGGGGCTGAGCCCGTCGGTCAGCTCGATCGCGATCTCGTCGCTCGTGAGGTTCCGGAGGGGATCCATCATGAACTCCGGGTTGAACGCGATCGTGATTTCCTTGCCGGTGTACTTGATCGGCACGCTCTCGCGCGCCTCTCCGACGTCCGGCGTAACCGCGCTGATCTCGAGCTGGTTGTTGCCGAAGGTCAGTTTCACCGAGCTCGACCGGTCGCTCGTGAGCAGCGCGACGCGGCGCAGGGAGGTGAGCAGGCTTTCGCGCTCCACCGCCACCCGCTCCTCGGTCTGGGACGGGATGACCTGCCGGAAGTTCGGGTAGGTGCCTTCGATCAGCTTCGAGATCAGCAGGACGTCGCCGAACTCGAACGCCACCTGGTTCTTGGTCGTCTGGATCTTCAGCGGACCGCTCTCGCCGAGCGAGTGCAGCAGCTCGTTCACGGCCTTGGTCGGCACGATCAGGTCGATCTCGGCTTCCTTGGGGAACTCGACTTCGGTCTCGACCAGCGCCAGCCGGCGGCCGTCCGTGGCCACCACCGTGAGCTTGTCGCCCTTGAAGCTGAGCAGGCTGCCGTTCAGGATGTAGCGCGTCTCGTCCGTCGATGCGGCGTAGGAGGTCTTCTGGAGCATCTCCTTGAACACACCCTGATCGATCGAGTAGGTGTAGCTCGCGTCGAACTTCGGGAGCGGCGGGAATTCCTCGCCCGCCAGGCCGACCACCTTGAAGAACGCCGGCCCGCAGGTGATGGCGGCGACGTCCTTCTCGCTGACCTCGATCACGATGTCCTCGGCCGGCAGTTCGCGGATGATGCTGAACAGCCGGCGCGCGTGGAGCGTCGTGCTGCCGGTCTTGCTCACGTCGGCCTCGATGCCGCAGCGGACCGTGACCTCGAGGTCGGTGCCGGTGAACCACAGCTTGCCCTTCTCCGCCTGGATCAAGGCATTGGAGAGGATCGGCAGCGTCGTCCGGGTGCCCACAACGCCGTTGACCTTTTGAAGGGCCGTCAGCATGTTCTCCTTCTTGACCGTCAGCTTCATGATTCCTCCCGGATCCGCACCGTCATGAACAACTCTGATTACTGATTCTTTATATCTATCTCAGTAATCTTCTTATTATGGGCTGTCGATACTGTGAGCAACTCCATCCCGCCCGCTGCCAGCCGCGTCGAAAGCCGCGAAAAACAAGATGATAGACCGGACGATAACCGGTGCACCGCTGTGAAAATAGCAAAACTCATCGGATTTATACACAGCTATTCACACGGCGTCCACAGGGCCATCACCAGGACGATGGAGATCAAATCTTGCGCCCCAGCGTCTTGGAAATTTCCGCAACGCTCTGGCGGAGCGCGGCGTCACTGGCGGACTTCAGCTCGACCTGGCGGACGGCGTGCAGCACGGTTGCATGCGTCTTCCCGAAGGCGTTGGCGATCTCGGGGAGAGAAGCGGACGTCAGGCGCCGGCAGAGGAACATGGCGAGCTGGCGGGGCCCCGACACCTCGCGCTGGCGCCTCTTGCTGGTCATGTCCGTGAGGCGCAGGTCATAGTGCTCGGCCACCGCCCGCTGGATGGCGTCGAACGTCACGATCTCCTGCTTCTCCTGCTCGATGATGTCCTTCAGCAGGTCGGAGAGCGCCTCCGGCGTCAGGCGGTTCTGCGTGAGCGCGCCATACGAGGCCACCCGGGTCAGGGCCCCTTCCAGGCGGCGGATGTTGGACTTGATGTTCTCCGAAATGAAGGAGACCGCCTCGTCCGGGACTGCCAGCTTGTTCTGGGCGACCTTGTAGCGCAGGATGGCGCAGCGGGTCTCGAGGTCCGGCGGCTGCAGCTCGGTGACCAGTCCCCACTCGAAGCGCGAGACCAGCCGCTGCTCGAGGTTCGCGATCTCGCTCGCGGGGCGGTCGCTGGTCATGACGATCTGCTTGTGCGCGTCGAAGAGCGTGTTGAACGTGTGGAAGAACTCCTCCTGCAGGCGCTCCTTGCCCGCGAGGAAGTGGATGTCGTCGATGAGCAGCAGGTCCATGTTCCGGTACTTCTTGCGGAACTGCACGAGCGTCCGGTTCTGCAGCGCATCGATGTACTCGTTCGTGAACTGCTCGGACGAGAGGTAACACACGCGCGAGCGGGAGTGGGCGAGGACATAGTGGCCGATGCCCTGCATCAGATGCGTCTTGCCGAGCCCCACGCCGCCGTAGATAAAGAGCGGGTTGTAGGCGCGCGCCGGCGCCTGCGCGACCGCGAGGCATGCCGCATGAGCGAAGCTGTTGGAGGCGCCGACGATGAAGCCCTCGAATGTGAACTTCGGGTTGAGCACCGTCTCCGGGCGGACCTGCCGGGCGGATCGCTCGCGCAGCGGACGAGCCTCCTGGGCCGGGGCGGGATCCGGCGGCGGAACGGATCCGGCCGGCGCGGCCGGGAGGACCTCGAACTCGATGTTGAGCTCGGATCCGCAGGCGGCCGCGACCGAGTTCTTGATCAGCGGCAGATAGTTCTCCTCGAGCCACGTCCGGTAGAATCCGTTGTCGACGCCCAGCGTGAGCGCGCGGTCACTGGCCCGGACCGCCTGGATCACCGCGATCCAGCGAGCGTAGACGTCGGGATGCAGAATAGACTGGAGGTGCTTGCAGGCATGCGACCAGATCGCGGCGGCGGGAGTTTCACTCACGGTTGCTCCAGAAAACGTTATACGCGGAACCCGCTGCCACGCAGGGAAGGATCCGCGTTAGTATTGCCCCAAAACCCATACACCGTTCGACAGGCGACGAAGCCTGCTAACCTTCAAGAAAACCAGCACGTTGCGCCGAACCGCCTCTCCCAACGGGCACCTTATCAACAAGTTATCAACAGGCTGCCAGTCCCTAGTGTGCGACGCACGCACGCGCGCAAAGATAGTGAAGGGTGGCTGCACCGACAAGGCAAAAACGGTGTTTGAGCGGGATTTTCGAGGCGCCACAACTTAGAGTGTTCGCCGTGTTTGAACCCACCAGATGTGGGGTAGAATCCGGGTGACTCGGCGATCGACATCGGAGCGCATTTGAAATTTTCACTTTTTCCTAACCATTCGAAAACACGCTAAAATAGGCGAAAAACGCGGGAAACAAGGGACGAAAGAGAGGCTCAGGCGTGAGGAAATCAACAGATTCGGTGCTGATCGTGGACTCGGCTGAGCGAAATGCGGATCTTCGGTACGCTTTGGACTTCGTGACGCCCGATCCCGTGGTGTATCTGAGGCACGGCGGACGCGAGTATCTGGTCGTTTCGGCGCTCGAGTACGGGCGCGCGGTGAAGCTCGACCGCCGGCTCTGCGTGCTGCGTCCGGATACGCTGAAGCTGCCCCAAGCCGAGCGGAGGCGGCTCAGCGGCTGGGCGATGGGCGTGCTTCGACACGCCGGCGCACGCGCGGTGACCGTTTCGCCCTGGTTCCCCCACGGCGTCGCCCTCCGGCTGGCGCGGTCCGGCGTGCGGGTGCGCGTGGCGGACGGCGCGCTCCTTCCGGGCCGCGAGCGGAAGCGGGCGGACGAGATCGCGAAGATATCGGAGTCGCAGCGCGCGGCGGTCGCGGGCACGCGTGCGGCGATCGCGATGATCCGCTCGGCGCGAATCGGGCGGAACGGCGCGCTCGTGCTCGGCGGACGCGCGCTGACGTCGGAGCGCGTGCGCGCGCAGGTCCAGCGGACCCTGCTGCAGCGCAACTGCCTCGCGAAGGAGATCATCGTGGCCGGCGGCCGCCAGGGCGCGGATCCGCACGAGAGCGGGCACGGCCCGCTGCGCGCCGGCGAGGCGATCGTGCTGGATATCTTTCCCCAGAACCTCCGGCACGGCTACTGGGGAGACATCACGCGCACGGTGGTCCGCGGCGCGCCGCCGCCGCGCCTGCGCGCCATGTACGCGGCGGTGCGCGCGGCCCAGGCGCTCGCGCTGCGCCTGGTGAAGCCCGGGGTGCGGGCCGGCGCCATCCACGAGGCCGTCGTCGCCGAGTTCGCCCGCCGCGGGTTCGCCGCCACTCAGATGAACGGCCAGCCGGCCGGGTTCATCCACGGCACCGGGCACGGGGTGGGCCTCGAGATCCACGAGGCGCCGGCCGTCGGCGGCGACACGCGCCTGCGGCCCGGCCACGTCGTGACGATCGAGCCGGGCCTCTACTACCCGGACCTGGGCGGGGTGCGGATCGAGGACACGGTGGTCGTCACCAAGACCGGCCGCCGCATCCTGGCGGCGCTCCCGAAGACGTTCCGGGTGTGACGGGCTGCAATAATCGGGCACGCCGGCACGTCTTCCGCATGGTTTGAGCGAAACACCGAGAACAGCAGGGAGGCCGGACATGAGCGCGACGAGGGCATGGAGGATCGTGACGTTGACGGTGAGCCTGGCGGCCGGTGCCGCTCTGGCGCAGCAGATGCCGGGCCGGGGCCCGGCGGGCGGCGGACCCATGGGCGGCGGCGAGCGAATGCGGGATCGCTCGGCGATGCAGTCGCCCGAGGACATGCTGTTCGAGCGGCTCGCGGGAGACGGGCGCATCGCCCAGGAGCTCGGCCTCACGACGAACCAGACGGAGAGTCTGCGGAAGGTGGGCTTTGAGCTGAAGCAGAAGCTGATCGACCTCAACGCGCAGCGCGAGAAGGCCGGGCTTCAGCAGGCGCAGCTCATGACGGCGCCCGATCCCGACGAGGCGGCCGTGATGAAGGCGGTCGAGGAGAGCGGCGCGATCCAGACCGAGATCGCCAAGCTGCGCGTCAAGCAGGTGATGGCGGCCCGGAAGATCCTCACCCCCGAGCAGCAGCAGAAGGCCCGCGAGATGATCCGCGCCCACATGGAGGCCCGGCGGGCCGAGATGGGGGGCCAGGGAGGGATGGGATCCGGCGCCGGACGCCGGGGCCAGCGGCAGCCGGGCGGCGGCCAGCCGGCGATGCCCCCCATTCAGGGTCCGGACCAGCCGGGTCTGCCCCCGCCGCCCCCGCCGCCGGCGGAGTAATCGAACGCGGGGCCGCATCGGTTCCGCTTGAGGAATGAACGGGCGCCGGACGATCGGCGCCCGTTCCGCCGTTCAGTCGGCCCGCGCGATATCGGCGCCGAGCGCGCAGAGCTTCTCATCGACCTGCTCGTAGCCGCGGGCGATCACCTGGGCGTTGTCGATCACGCTCTCGCCCTTCGCGCAGAGCGCGGCGATCAGCATGGCCATGCCGGCCCGGATGTCCGGGCTGGCGAGGTGCATCCGGTGAAGCCGGGCCGGGCCGGTGACGATGACGCGGTGCGGATCGCACTGGATGATCCGCGCGCCCATGTCGATCAGCCGGTCCACGAAGTACATCCGGCTCTCGAACATTTTCTCGAAGAAGAGGACGGTGCCGGACGCCTGCGTCGCCGCGACGATCGCCATGCTCATGAGGTCTGACGGGAACGCGGGCCAGGGGCCGTCCTCGATCTTGGTGACCGCCGCCCCGAAGTCCCTCGCGATCCGCAGGCGCTGGCGGCCGGGAACGCAGAGGCGCCCGCCGTCCGCCGTCCATCGGATGCCCAGCTTCCGGAAGGCCTTCTCGACCGGCGCGAGGTGGTCGGGCTCGGACTCGGTGACCACCAGCTCGCCGCCCGTGACGGCGGCGGCCACGATGAAGCTGCCGATCTCCGTGTGGTCCGGCTGGATCCGGTGCTCGGCCCCGCGTAGCTCCTTCACGCCCTCGACGGTCACGCAGTTCGTGCCCATCCCGCGGATCGCCGCGCCCATCTGGTTCAGCAGGGCGCACAGGTCCTGCACGTGCGGCTCGCAGGCGGCGTTGAAGATCGACGTGGCGCCCTCGGCGAGCGTCGCCGCCATGATGACGTTTTCGGTGGCGGTCACGCTGGCCTCGTCGAGCAGGATGCGGGTTCCCGCCAGGGTCCGGCGGCGGAACCGATACTGGTCGCCGCCTTGCAGCTCGATCCCGAGCGACCGCAGGCCGTCGAAATGGGTGTCGAGCCGGCGCCGGCCGATGACGTCGCCCCCGGGCGGGAAGATGACGGCCCGGCCGTAGCGGGCGCTGAGGGGCCCGGCGAAGAGGATCGACGAGCGGACGCGGCGGCAGAGCTCGGGATCGAGGCGCGTGCGGCGCAGGCCCTTGGCGCAGAGCGTGACGGTGTGGCCCTGAAGGTCCACGCACACGCCGAGCTTCGCGAGGATCTCGAGCATCGTGGACACGTCCTGGATGAGCGGGACGTTGTGCAGGATCACCGGCTCGGCGGTGAGCGTGCAGGCGGCGAGCATGGGCAGCACGGCGTTCTTGTTGCCGCTGGGCGTGTAGGTGCCGCTCAGGCGTTTGCCGCCGCGGATGATAAGACGGGACATGGGGCCCCTCGCTGTCGGATCGCGCCGGAGGGTCCCGCGGCGGGCCGCGGGACCCCCGCCGGCTATGCGGACAGCATCTCGCGCACGGTGCGCACGACGTTGTCCACGGTGAAGCCGAACTTCTCGGCCAGCACGGCGTACGGCGCCGATGCGCCGAAGCGGTCCATCGCGATGACCCGGCCCTTCGGCCCGACGTAGCGCTCCCAGCCCATGGACGAGCCGGCCTCGATCGCCAGCTTCACGGGGCAGTCGGGCGGAATGACCTGGCTCCGATAGGCCGCGTCCTGTTTCTCAAACAGGTCCCACGACGGCATGCTGACCACGCGCACGGCATGCTCCTTCGAGAGCGCCTTGGCCGCGTCGAGCGCGAGCGTGACCTCGGATCCGCTCGCGATGAGCGTGATGCGCGGCTGGCCCGGCGCGCTCTCCCAGATCACGTAGGCGCCCTTTTCCACGAGGCTGGCCGGCGGACAGGACTTCCGGTCGAACACCGGCAGGTTGTGGCGGGTGAGCAGGATCGCCGTGGGGCCGGTCTTGTTCTTAAGGGCGGCGACCCACGCGGCGCCCGTCTCGGTGGCGTCCGCCGGCCGGATCACGCTCATGTTGGGCATGCAGCGCAAGCTGGCGATGTGCTCGATCGGCTGGTGGGTGGGCCCGTCCTCGCCGACGTAGAAGCTGTCGTGCGTGAAGACGTAGATCGCGGGCAGGTTCGCGATGGCGGCGATGCGGGCGGAGGGGCGGCAGTAGTCGAGGAACACGAAGAACGTGGCCCCGAACACGCGGAAGCCGCCGTGCAGCAGCATGCCGTTCATCAGCGCGGCCATTCCGTGCTCGCGGATGCCGAAGTGGAAGTTGCGGCCGTCATACGCGCCGGCCTTCACGGACGGAACCCCCTCGATCAGCGTGCGCGTGCTGGGCGCGAGGTCCGCGGAGCCGCCGATCAGGTGTGGGATCGCCTTGGCGAGCGACTGGATGATCTTGCCGCCGGCCGCGCGCGTGGCGATCGGCTTCGCGTCGAACGCGGGCAGCAGGGCGTACAGGTCGTCAGGCAGCGCGCCGGACTGGGCCGCGTCCCAGGCCTTGGCCAGGTCCGGGCTGGCCTTCCGGTAGGCGGCGAAGGCGGCCGTCCAAGCGGCGAAGGCGGCGTCCTGCTCGCCGCGGCGGGCGGCGAAGGCCGCGCGAGCGCGGTCGGGCACGTGGAAGTCCTGGTCCTCGGGCAGGCCGAGGTTCTTCTTGGCGGCGCGGATCTCGTCCTTGCCCAGCGGCTCGCCGTGCGCCTTGGCCGTGTCGTGCAGGTTCGGGGCCCCGTGGCCGATGTGCGTGCGGCAGATGATGATCGTGGGCTTCGTGCTGGTCTTCGCCGCCGCGATGGCCCCGTCGATGGCCGCGAGGTCGTGGCCGTCGATGTCGAGCACGTTCCAGTGGTAGCCCTCGAAGCGCTTGCGCACGTCGTCGCTGTAGGCCAAGTCGGTCGACCCCTCGATCGTGATGCGGTTGAAGTCGTAGAAGACGACGAGCTTGTTCAGCGCGAGGTGGCCGGCGATGGCGAACGCCTCGTGCGAGATGCCTTCCATCAGGTCGCCGTCGCTGGCGAGGACGTAGGTCCGGTGGTCGACCGGGGTCGCGCCGGCCGCATTGAAGCGCGCGGCGAGCATGCGCTCCGCGAGGGCCATGCCGACGCCGTTGCCGCAGCCCTGGCCGAGCGGGCCGGTGGTGGTCTCGACGCCCGGGGCGTGGCCGGCCTCGGGGTGGCCGGCGGCCGGGCTGCCCCACTGCCGGAACGACTGGAGCGCGGACATCGGGAAGTCATAGCCCGCGAGGTGCAGGACGCTGTAGAGCAGCATCGAGCCGTGGCCGGCGGAGAGCACGAAGCGGTCGCGGTCGGGCCAGTCCGGGTGGGCCGGGTGGTACTTCAGGTGCTTGAGGTACAGGACGGACACGATATCCGCCATCCCCATGGGCATGCCGGGATGCCCCGAATTGGCCTTCTGAACCCCGTCCATCGCGAGGCCGCGGATGGTGTTGGCAACAAGCTGCAGATCGTTCATGGAAGCCCTTCTCCTTAATCGGGTCGCCGGGCCGCCGCACGCCGGGAGCGGGCGGGGTCCCGAAAACGCGGACATATGATACGGTTCGGCCCGTCGATGTCGAGCCATCGTGTCCCGTCGCGGCGGGCCACCTCAGCCGCCCGCGAGCAGACGGCCGGCCGGAACCCCGTCGATGCCCGAGCCGGGTGAGAACGCGCGACCGACCGGGTCACGCGTAGCGCGCGGCGACGTCCGTGGCCATCTGGGCCCAGTCCCAGAGGCGCCGGGGCTGGTAGCGGACGGTGCTGACGTCCTTGAGGATGACCTCGATCGCGGCGCCGCGCGTCCGATCGAGCACCTCCTCGAGGTTGCGGCGGGCGAGCGGCAGGTTCCAGTCATCCGTGGCCAGCACGGCCGGGTTCGGCTTGTGCGAGAGGACGTACCGGTCTGCCGCCTGGGCCATGTACTTGCCCACGTCCGCCCACGGGCTCATGGAGATCTTCCGCAGGTTCGGAACCGAGGCCAGGATGCCGAGCTTGTTGTGCAGCGGCTCGCAGCAGCCGTAGTAGGTGATGCGGAATTCCTTGAGCCAGCGGCGCTCGTACCGGAGCGCGAACTCCTCGTGCATGTCCGGCGAAACGTCGGAGAAGATTTGCGCCGTCGCGCAGCCCCACTGGTTGTGCGTGCCCACATGGGCGGGGTCGAAGCCCGGGCCCGGCAGCTCGTCGGCGTAGCCCAGCCCGCCGGATCCGACCCGGTAGTTGCCGTCCGTCAGGGAGAGCAGGTTGAGCTTCCGCCACTGCTCGAGGCGGGCCAGGTAGGCGCTCACCAGCCGGTCCATGGCCGCGTGCACGAGCGCCGGCCGCTCGGAAAGGTCGACCATCGCCTCCTCGACGTCCCACCAGCGGATGAGCTCGTCCCACGGCGCGAACCACGTGTGGACGACCCCGCACGTCCGGACCGGCAGGATGTCCCCGACGGCGCCGCTCAGCGCCTGGACGGACCGCTCGGTCGCCTCGACGTCGTGCGTGACGACTGGCGTCTTGATCTTGTCGAGGTCCTTCTCGTCCCGAATCTGCTGGTGGAACTCGCGCGAGACGACGCCGCTGCGCGGATCGGTCTGCTCGATGCGCACGTCCTCGCGGATGCCGAAGCCGGAGTCGCTGATCGCGAGGCCGACGCGGTAGACGGGCTCGACAACCATGTCGGCGGGCATGTGGGTCCAAAGGTAGATGGTGGTGCGCAGGTGCGACTCCGCCTGCCGCGCCAGCGGGTCGGAGCAGCGCACCGTGAGCTCGCCGTCCACGTCCATCTCGTGCCACGGGAGCTCATTGATCCAGACGAGCGGGCGGCCGGGCTTGCGGGCGTTCAGACGCCGCCACTCGCGGATGGTCTGGTGGTGGATGGGCATGGCGGCGATCTCCGCCACGCGCTCGGCGAGCGGGCGCAGGATGTCGCGGTCGGCTGCTGGAATGCTCATGGGTCTCTGCTCCTCGTCGTGTCGCCCGCTGCGGGGCGGAGTGCGTCTCAACACCGCGCGAACCTATCCGAAGGGGCCCCCGCCGTCCAGCGGCGGTTTGCGGGGGTTCAGCGGCCGCGATATGCGAAGCGGCGCCACCGCTTCCGCGGCCCCGGCGCTGTGGTGACTATCCGGATTGCACCGTAGAAACGCAGAGATCGCAGAGGAGGATCACATGGACGCCATGGCCTGACGCAATTCCGGTGCAGACGCATGGCCACAGAGAGAAGACGCGACACACATACGCCGCCGATGCTGCAGGCGCATCCACCGCGGGGTGTGCATACCTTACAAGGTGTGCACACCTCCCGAAGGCTGGCGTGGGGCGGGCTCACCAACGCAGCCGCGCGGCGTCTGCGGGATCGATTGACGGCGGCGCAGGAGATGGCAACAATCCGGTGAGCAACTGACCCGCCGGACCTCCAAACCCACCGCGTGGTCTGCGGAGACGAAGGGTCAGGTCATGTTCGGAAGCGCTAAAGGAGGTCCGCCATGCGCGGTCTGAGATCGCCCCTTCCGGTTGCGCTCGTATGTCTCAGTATGTTGGGAACGGCTCGCGGAGGAGCGGCGAGCGATGCACCGCGGACAGAACCCGTCAGCCACAGCAATGCCCCGCTGTGGGGAGCAGCGGTTCGCGGGCTGCAGATGGGCATCGATCTCTGCCCCAGCCGATATTGCCTCGACGATGAAGCCGTGACGTTCGCTGTCCTGCTCCGGAATGTTTCTGATGGACCTCTGAACCTCGCCGGCCGAGTCGACTCCCCGGGAACACGATTCGAGACGCGACTCGGCTACTCGGTCCACGCGGAGGTTCTCTCCAGCACCGGGCAGCCCATCCCCGAACCTCCACTTCAGAAACTCGAAGGACCGGAATTCAGACCCGGCACCATCGCCACCGGCGAGATCATCACGGTCACGAAGTCCGAGGAGTTGGGCTACCTCGACCTCAGGGGATTGGTTCCGGGGCCGCTGCTGATTCGCACGGCACTCACGGTTCGCGAGTCGAAAGAGGAGGGAGGCTGGTCCGGCACGCTCACGGCAGAGGCGCCGTTCGAAATGACGACGGATCGGATCGCGTGGGGGAAACCCGCGGGCGTCGTGCGTGCGGGTATCCTGGTACGGGCGATGGAGTACGGGAAGGAGGGCCGCTTCACGCTCGTCGTCGAGAACTTGACCGATCGACCGGTCACGATCGTGAGTTCCAACGGATGGGAAATGGTGGCTCTGAGCCGCGACGGTGGCGCCACCGGCACGATCCAGGGATTGGCGGGCGGCGTGGGGCTCGATGACTCCCCGAGCGCCATTGCGCCCAAGCGCGTCGCGCTCGCCCATCACTCCGTTTCGATGCCGACGCTGGGGCGGTGGTCCGCGGATCTGGGCCTAGGCGCGGGCGCTGTGTTCCGGATCGCGGCCCGCCTGCCATGCCGGATTGACGACGGCACCGCACCACGCGATGCCGATCTGGCGACAGAGACCGAGGTCGCAATGACCAACGCGCCGTGGGCGCCGCTCCCCGCCCCCAGTCCGTTGACTGCCGCCGCCGAACCCTGGGGCGACGCTGTGGATGGCGTGCAGTGCCGCCTGGTGCCGCACAAGACGAAGTGGCGGACGGGCGAACTGCCGACGCTGGAGCTCCAGATTCGCAATCACAGCGCTCTCGACTACACGGTCGTCCTGTCTCAGCAGCCCCATGACCTGAACGTGGACGGTTGTCCTTACACCTGGAGCGCCGGATGGCGCGGCACGGGTAGCTCCGTGCATCCCGGTGAGGAAATAGGAGGCATGCTGGTCTCGCTTGCCGGGCAGTGGCAGGCCCGGTTGGCGACGGAATCGCCCGGACGGTTCGAGCTGAGGAGCCTGTCTCCTGGGCCCGGCACCCACACGGTGCGTTTCGCGCTCGACCTGCGGCACGGCCATCCGAAAGGCGGCAAAGTGGCCGGCGGGAACAGAACGAAGGTAGTACGAGTCCTGAGCAATCCAGTCTCGATCGAGGTGCTTGCCGAGTAGCGCGGGGCGGCTTGGCGTTGTTCTGGAGCCTCGGCTCCAGTAAGGACAATCGAGCCCTGCATGACCTACCCGCGGTTGGCCGCCGCCCAGATGACGCGCGCGACGAAGGTGCTGCCGTCGCCGCCGCGCGGGCTCGGGCCCATCTTCAGCTTGAAGTCGATGAACTCCGAGTCGGTCACCCACGATTCACCCGCGCTGATGGTGGCGGCGCCGAAGTTGCCCAGCATGAGTCCGCGGTCGGGGATCAGCACCCGCTCGGTGGCGCGGATGACGCACAGCCGGCGCGGATCGACCTGCGCGATGAAGATCGGAGCCCGATTTCGCGGGATGTGGTCGTTGTTGGCACCGCGCCGCGTGTAGCAGAGGAAGAGCCCGTCCGAGTGCGAGAGCCAGTGCTGCTGGGTGTTGTAGCTGCCCAGCTCCAGCCCGTCGTCGAAAGTCCACGGGCGGATGGGATCATAATGCAGGCCGTCGGCGCTGGAGGTTACATAGCCGCGCAGGTCGTTGCGGAGCGTCAGGTAGTAGCGCCCGCCGAAGCGGGCGAGCGACGGCTCGCACAGCCCGCGCTGGACCGGCAGGGCCAGCGTGCCGCCGCGCTCGCCGCACACGAGCTCCGACCCGTCGAAGCGGCAGCGGAAGACCGTTACCCGGAACGCCTCCGAGACATCCCGCGAGTGGTAGAACGCCAGCAGGAGGGTTCCATCTGCCTCGACCAGCCATTGCGAGCACGCGTTGCGCGAGAACTCGAAGTCCGCGACGGACGGCATCTCGAGCGTGCGCCAGCGCGACCACCGGCCCGAGGCCGGGTCGTGGACGGCGTAGGCCGTCGAGTGGGCGCGCTTCACATCCTCGATCTGCTCCCCGGCCGGGCTGTAGCGCACTTGCGCGCCCACGGCCAGCAGCTTCCCGGTCGGCGGGTGATAGCCGGGCGTCACGTCGGCCACCGCGGTGATCACGCCGTTCGCGTCGGTCCGCCACCCCAGCTCCGCGATGGCGTCGGGCCCGCGCCAGATCCGGCCCAGGTCGTCCGTGCGCATCGCGTACAGGCCGGAGTAGAAATCGCTGACCCCGAGGTGCTTCTGGATCGTCATGATCACGGCCGGGGCCCCGTTTCGGTCGGCGCCGGGGACCGACGCGCACCGCGGGTGGAACCAGCAGTATTCGGCGTTCACCTCCTGCAGCGGGACGTCCAGAACGATCCGGAAGCCCGGGTGTATCGGTGTGTCGGACATGGCGTCGGTTCCTCCCCTGGCGGTCTGCGTCAGGCGGCGTATGCTATACTGGGACGACTCAGCATGACGACTGTAACCTCATGGGCCGTGCTCTTCGCGTCCGGTCTGCTCGCCCTGGGCGGTCAGGGGTGCGGCCGGCGGGCGGCCCCGGAGACAGGGCATGTGCCGCCGGGCGTGTCCTGGGCGTCCCTGCTGGCGGCGGCCGCGGACCCGCGGACGCTGGCCGCGCCGGTCGACGAGACGGCCTCCTCCAGGATGTTCTCCAGCTGCTCCGACACCGGCAAGGTCATCCTCGCGAACCTGGCCCCCGCGATCACGGGCGACATGGACCACGGCTTCGTGACCGACGTGACGGACGAGCCGGGACGGGTCCGGGCGACGCTGGCCGAGTTCGACGGCCCGGGCGCCATCACCTGGGTCTGGTCGGCGAACCCCGTCGGCACCGTCGGCCTCTTCATCGACGGGCGCGAGGAGGCGGCCCTGTCGATGCCCTTCGCCGACTTCCTGGCCGGCCGGTTCCTGCCCGTGCGCCGCCCCTACGCTTCGGTTACCTCCCGGGGCCACAACCTGCACTTCCCCATCGTCCATGCGACGCACTGCAAGCTGGTGCTGTGGGCCCCGCGGCGGGAGGATCTGTCGGAGCTCTACCAGGTGGCCTGGCAGTCGCTGCCGCCCGCCGCCGAGGTCCACCCGTTCGACGCGGCCGAGATCGGCCGCGAGCCGCGCCTGCTCGGGCAGCTCGCCGGCCGGATCCTCGACGCCGAGCGCGCCGCCGGCGCGGCGCTCCGGACGCTCGAGCGGCGGCTCGAGCCGGGGCAGACGATGGAGGTCCTCCGGATGGCGGGGCCGGCCGCCGTCGCCAGCCTGCGGTTCACCGGCGCCTCGAAGGCCGACCTGCGGGGCCTGTGGGTGGACGCCGCCTGGGACGGGACGCCCGCCGTGCGCGCCCCGCTGCACATGCTCGCCGGTGTTTCCGCCGACCTCGAGGACACCGAGTCCCTCCCGGCCTCCGTGGCTGGGGCGCGTGTCACGCTCCGGTGGTTCATGCCGTTCTCGAACGGAGGCCGGATGCTGGTCAGCAACGCGACCGAGCGGGCGTGCGCCGTGACGGCGGAGGCGTGGACCCAGCCCATCGAGGCCGCGCAATACCCGCTCCGGTTCCGGGCGAACTACCGGCAGCACCCGGGGCTGCGGACCGACGCGCGGAACATCGTGACACTGGTCGAGGCCGCCGGGCCGGGCCGCCTCGTCGGCTGCGTGCTCGGCGTCGACAGCCGGAGCGATCAGTGGTGGGGCGAAGGCGACCACCTGATCTGGCTGGACGATCGCTCCCGCCCGGCCTGGCACGGCACCGGCACGGAGGACTACTTCGGCTTCGCCTGGTGTTCCCAGGGCATCTTCAGCCATCCCTTCCGGGGACAGACGCGGATCGCCGGCAGCCGCTCGCACCGGATCGCCCACATGCACCGGTACCACCTCCTGGACCAGCTTCCGTTCCAGCGCTGGGCGCAGTTTCAGTTCGAGGCATGGGGGCTGGCGAAGGGCGAGATGGATTGGATAACCTCTGCCATGTGGTATTCGAGATGAGGCACGTCCCGCGGCCGGGGCCGGCGGCGGGCGATTCGAGGAAGCAGCCGATGAGCAGACGCATGCAGTTCCGCGGATGGATCGGAGCGCTTCTGGCGGCGCTGGCGGCGGCCGGGGGAGCGTGCGCCGCTGAGCGCACCTGGGTCGGCGCGGCGACGGGCGACTGGTTCCAGGCGGCGAACTGGGACGGCGGCGTTCGACCGGCCGATGGCGACAGCGTGGCGCTGTCGAACGGCGTGTGGATCGTCATCAGCAACGACACGCCGCTGCTCGACGTGTTCGCAATCACGAACGCGACGCTGGTCTTCACGAACTGGGACACGACGCTCAATGCCGTGAGCGTGCTCGTCCGGAATAGCGGACGCCTCACGATGCCGGCGCCGTTCGCATCGGCCTCAAACCGGATTCACGTCGCCTGCTCCAACCTCACGGTCGAGCCGGGCGGGCGGATCGACGCCCGCGGGCTCGGGTACCTCGCCACGTTCGGCCCGGGAGCGGGCGCGGCGGATCGCGGCCGCGGCGGCGGGCACGGCGGTCGGGGTGGGGTGGGCGACACCGACGCGACGGGCGGGGGGACGTACGACTCCGCGGGAGCGCCGGTGGCGCCGGGCAGCGGCGGGTGCAGCTCGAGCAAGGGCGGATCGGGCGGCGGAGCCGTCCGGATCGACGCTTCGGGCACGATCGATATCCGCGGCACCATAACCGCCGATGGATCCTCCAGCACCGTGAACTATGGCGGCGGCGGGTCGGGCGGATCGGTCCTGATCATCTGCGACACGTTCGCCGGCGGGACCGGCGGCCTGGTCAGCGCGAGCGGCGGCGCCGGCACCTCGCCCGGCGGCGGGGGGGGCGGCGGCCGGCTGGCCATTCTGTACTCGCACGCGACGCCGTGGCCGGGCGTGCGGCTCTGGACGTCGCCGGGCAGCGGCTACAATGCGGCGTTTCCGTTCCGGGCTGAGGCCGGAACGCTGCATCTCGCCGACCTGTCCGCGATTGCCCCCGTGATGGACGCCAACCGCTTCCGCGATGTGAACCTGACGATTGAGGGCGTGGCGACCTGCGTGATCGACAGCCTCACCGTCAGCAACTGCAGCTTCCGGCTGGCGCAGCCCGGGTTCACGCTGATCGTCTCCAACGCTCTGGTCGTGGCGACGAACGCCCGCGTGGGCACGGACAACTTGTTCTGCGACCGCGTGACGATCACGAACGGGGGCGTGCTCGAGATCGTATCGGCTGCGACGAACGGCGTGGAGCCCGACTACGGGGCCCTGATTGCGGTGACGAACGGCGTGTTGATCGGCCCCGCATCGACGCTATACCTCTTTGCCGACAAGATGACCGGGGGAGCGCCGTTGCTGCGCGCTGACAGCGTGCATGTGGCATCGGGCGGTGCCATCACCGCGGATGCCGGCGGGTTCGAGACGGCACGCGGGCCCGGCGCGGGCGACACCGGCGAGCGGTGCGCGGGCGGCGGCTATGGCGGGGCCGGCGGACGCGGACAGTACGCGGCGTCTGGCGGCAGCTCGTACGGCGCGGTGTCGGAGCCGCTGTCTGCCGGGAGCGGCGGGTGCCTCACGGGCGGCGGTGGATACGGCGGCGGGCTGATCCGCATCGAGGCGGCCGGCAGCGTGAACGTGTTCGGCACGATCTCGGCGAACGGCGGCAGCTTCGGCTTCGGTTACGGCGGCGGCGGGTCGGGCGGCGGCGTGTTCATCCGTTGCGCCGCGCTCGGTGGGGGAACGAGCGGCCTGATCCGGGCCAACGGCGGGTCCGGGAGCGGCAACACGGCCGGCGGTGGCGGCGGCGGGCGCATCGCCCTCCACTATGCGAACGCCACCCCGTGGCCCGGGATCCGGATGGGGACCAGCCCGGGTTCGGGCTACGCGGCCCCGGCCCGCTACCGTGCGACCGACGGGTCGGTCTACCTGCCTGATGCGGCGCCGCTCGGCGAGACGCTTTCGGGCGGGCTGTTCACCGATGTGAACCTCTGGGTATCGGGCATGACCGCGTGGTCGGTCGGCCGCCTGACCGTGAGCAACTGCTCGGTCCGCCTGGCGCCGCCGGGCTTCGAGCTCACGGTCTCGAACGATGTCGTACTCGGCGCCGGGGCCGAGCTGGGGACCGTGAATCTGGCGTGCGGCGGGTCGATCCGCCTGACGAACGGGGGCGTGCTGGCGGTCTACGCCGATGCGACGGGCGGGGCGGGCCGCGCGTACGGCGCGCTCGTCCAAGCGACGAACGAACTGGCCATCGGGACATCCTCGTGGGTCACGCTCCACGCGCATGACACGGACGGCGGGGCGCCCCTGCTGCGGGCGGCGGCCATCCGGGTGGCGGCTGGCGGCGGGGTGAGCGCGGACGAGGGCGGATACCGGGCGGCGTACGGCCCGGGCAACGGAGGCACGGCGAGCCGGGGTCGGGGGGCGGGCTACGGCGGGCGTGGCGGCGACAGCGATACGGTCCATGTCGGCGGCAACACCTACGGCTCGTCGAATGCTCCGGTCGATCCCGGCAGCGGCGGGTGCTACCTCAACAACGGCGGCTACGGCGGCGGACTCGTGCGGCTCGAGACTCCGGGCCCTCTGGCGCTGGACGGTACGATCAGGGCCAACGGCGGGAACGGGTTCACCAGCATCGGCGGCGGGGGATCGGGCGGCGGTATCCTGATTCTGTGCGACTCCCTGTCTGGCGGAGCGTCCGGGTTGGTCCAGGCGAAGGGCGGCAACGGAGTCAGTCAGGCGGGCGGCGGCGGGGGCGGTCGGATCAGCGTGGCGATCGGGCTCTCGGGTGCCGACCGCGACCTCCTGGCATCATGGGCGGCGGTTCCGGGTCAGGTTGTCTATCCGGCGCACGCCGGATTCGCAGGCACCCTCTCCGCCACGTACGGCACCGGCTACAGCAACGGTCTGCCCGGCACCGCGCACTTCCTGACGGCGGGCGCGGGCTACGCGCTGACCGTGGCCGGCGAGCCGGGGCTGTTCGACAGTCCCGGCCCGGCCGGCTACGGGACCGTGATCAGCATTCCGTCCGGCACGTGGATCACCAACGGCGTGACGAGCCCGGCTGACGAGACGAACGGGCTGCGCCGCGCCTGCATCGGCTGGCGGCTGGCGGCGATCGACGGCACCCCGGTGGTCGCCGGCGACGGCGCGCAGGCAGAGTTCGAGATGACTACGAACCTGGTGCTGACGTGGCGGTGGACAAACGAGTGGCAGCTCCTCGTGTCGGCGGGCCCGAATGGGAGCGTGAACGACGGAGCGGTGAGCGGCTGGTATACGAACGGCTGGGAAGTGCCGGGCATCGCGGCATCCGCCTCGGTCGGCTACGTCTTCACCATGTGGGTCGGTGCCGGAGTCCCGCCGGGGCACGAGACGGACAACCCGCTGACCGTGACGATGGATCGGGCGCGGACCTTCCAGGCGTCGTTCACGACCCCGGCCGGCGAGTCGAAGAGCTGGTCCGGCGTCGGCGCGTGGGAAAGCGCCACCAACTGGTCGCCATCCGGCATGCCGGGCCCGAACGACAGCGTCACCATCGCCACCGGAACCGTATGGCTGAGCAGCAGCCGCGGCGCGTTTGACCTCGTGGTGAGCAATGGGGCCACACTCGTCTTCACGAACTGGGATACGCGTCTCGCCGTCTCCAATGGCGCGACGGTGCGGGGCGGCGGACAGATCCGCCTGGCGGGTCCGTTCGCGGCGGGCGGCACGTCGAACCGCATCAGCCTCTGGTGCGCCAGCCTGCTGGTCCAGACCGGCGGCGTGATCCAGGCCGACGGCAGCGGCTATGCCGGGCGGAACGGCCCGGGGCGGGGCGCGGACGGAACGCGCGGCGGCGGCGGCGGGCACGGCGGGCGCGGCGGGTACGGGAGCACGCCTGACGCGGCGGGAGGGGTGACCAACGGATACGCGACGGCGCCTGAGGGGCCCGGCAGCGGCGGCGGACAGGCGGGCGGCGGCGCGGGCGGCGGCGTCGTGCGGATCGAGGCGGCCGGAGCGGTCACGGTCTACGGGACAATCTCGGCGAATGGCGCGAGCGGCGGTGCGAGCGGAAACGCGGGCGGCGGCGCGGGCGGATCCATCTTCGTGTCATGCTCGACGTTCGGCGGATCGACGGCGGGCGTGGTCCGCGCCAGCGGCGGCGCCGGCTACTCGACGCACGGCGGCGCGGGCGGCGGCGGCCGGATCGCCATCCACGGGGCGCTGGCGGACACGCCCCGGGTGCGGCTTCAGACGGCGGCCGGCGTCGGCTATGCCGAAAACACGGGAGTCGAGGCCGTTGGATGGGCGCTGGCCGCCGTAGGCGGAACGGTCTACCTGACCGATGCGGCTCTGCTGTCGGAGACGCTGTCCGGCGGGCTGTTCGGCGACGTGAACCTGTACGTGTCCGGGGTGACATCGTGGGCCGTCGGGCGCTTGAGCGTATCGAACTGCTCGGTGACTTTCGCCGAGGGCGGCTTTGCCCTGACCGTGACCAACGCGCTGACGATCGGGCCGGGCGGGCGCCTGGGGGTGCGGTCGCTCTCGTGCGGCGACGTCGTGCTGACTGATGGCGGCGCGCTGGCCGTGTTCGCGGCGGCGACGAACGGGGGGCTGCGCGAGTACGGGGCGCTCGTCGAGGTTACGCGGGCGGTGGCGGTCTCGAGCGGCTCGTGGCTGTACGTCCACGCCGACAGCGCGAGCGGCGGGCCGGTCGAGATGCGGGCGGGTCGCGTGCGCATCGATGCCGGAGGGGGCATCAGCGCGCGGGGTCGCGGATTCGCGACGCTTCGGGGGCCGGGTCGGGGGCAGACCGGCACCGGCAGCCGCGGCGGCGGCGGTGGCTACGGCGGCCGGGGCGGAAGCGGCAGCACCAGCGGAAGTGCTGGTGGCGGCACCTATGGATCGACGAACGCGCCTGCGACGGCGGGCAGCGGCGGTGGTTCGACGGGCGGGACGGCCCTCGGAGGCTACGGTGGCGGGGTGATCTGGCTGTATGCAGACAGCGTGGATATGCGGGGGACGCTCACGGCTTCGGGTGCCAACGGAATGGGCCTGGGGGGCGGCGGTTCCGGGGGGGCGATCTTCCTGGTCACGCGCGATTTCGCAGGTGCGCCCGGTTCGTCGCTTACCGCAGCGGGCGGCAGCGGCGGCGATCCGGCCCATGGCGGCGGCGGCGGCGGCGGCCGCATGGCCGTGTGGTGCGGGTTTATGCCGGCTCAACGCGACATCCTGCTGGGCAATCCCGATGCCCCGGCCGTGACGCTCGACGGGACAACCGTCACCAACACCTGCGCTGGCTTCGCGGGGACCGCATCGGCGACACCGGGCACGGGCTACGAGTCCGGGCAGACAGGAACCGTCGTCTTCGTCACCGCCCCCGCTCGGCGCGGTGCGCTTCTGTTGGTCCGGTGATCATTCCGGGTGCAAGCAGTCATAGCGGGTGAAGCCTGATAGCTTGAACCCATATACCGGTTGTGTTTAGAGTGTCCTATGACAATCTCGCAATCGTCCGGCGAGCCGAGGCATGCGTATCAGCTTGTCGCCGACGATATGCTCGTCCGGATTCACCGCGGCGAGTGGAAGCAAGGCGATCAGATTCCCGCGGTACGCTCGCTGGAGGATCTCTATCCGCACAGCCGCGTGACGCTTCACCGCGCGGTGCAGCACCTGACCGAGCGGGGGTATCTGGAGTGCATGCGCGGCCGCGGCACGTTCGTCCGGGCGACGCATATCCGGGATCGCGTGGCCATCCTTGCGGGGGGAATGGTTACGGCGCACGAGCGGTCGCCGCTCACCCACGCGGCGGTCGACTGCGGGTCCGCCTATTTCCAGCGGTGCGGGATGGAAGCGCGGGTCTACTCGGAGGACCCGCTCTCGGCCACGCGCCTGCCCGCCGCGCTCGTGGAAGATCTGGAGGCCGGCAAGCTCAAGGGGCTGCTGACCGTCCAGAGCAGCTTTGCCTACCGGCACATGAAGACCAGCCACTGGGCTCGGTATCGCGTGCCGCATGTGGAGATCGGCAGCGTCGCGGCGCCGTATCGGGTGTATGTGGATCTCAACGCGTTCTTCGAGCGCGCGCTGGCGCAGGCCCGCGCTGGCGGCCGCCGCCGACCCATGTTCGTCGTGCACGGCCGGGCGCTGGATCCGAACGATTTGCGCCGACGATTCGGCGGGGAGGGCGTTTCATTCCTCGAGCCTTCGCCCGACGTGCCGCCCGACATCGGGCATGAGGAGTGGGGCTACCGCGTCATGAGCGAGTTCTGGCGCCGCGAGTCGGACGTGGATGCCGTGATCGTGTCCGAGGACAGCGTCGCGAAGGGGATCGCGCAGGCGGCGCTCGCATGCGGGGTGGACGTTCCGGGGCGGGTGATGGTCGTCGCGCTGACCAATCGGGGGCTGAACGTGTTCTTCCCCGTTCCGATCGTCCGGCTGGAGGCCTACCTCGAGGCCATGGTCGTCGCGGCCGGCGATCTGCTGCTGCGGCTGATCGTGGCGCCGGACCTCCCTCCGGAGACGCTCCTGCTTCCGCCGGAGCTGGCGCATAGCGTGCTCGAGGACGCCAAGACGTGAGGCGCTTGACGTGCCTGGCGGTGGCCATGGCCGGGCTGGCCGTGACGGCCGCGGGGGCGGACGAGCCCGCGCGCCGTCTATACGACGGCTTCGAAGCCTTTGTGCCTAATCCCTCCGGCGCCGGTTTCACGGTCAGCCTCGACATTCAGGACATCAACCATGTGGCCCGCGGTCCGGCGGAGCTTCTGGTGAAGATCTACGCGCCCGACGGCAGGCTGCTGGTGCGCGAGGTGGTTCCGGACGACGGGATCCCCGGCGGCGGCTACCAGCCGGCTTCGGCGGGCTGGGACCATGAGGCGTGGTACTACGCCACGTGCTACTCGCGCGGGCTGGAGCCGGCGGTGCGCTGGAGCCTGCTCTCCGATCCGGCGCGCCTGGCGGCTGTGCCGAAGCGCCTGCTGCGCTATCCCGTGCCCGCGGGCCCGGCCGGCGCATACCGCGTGCTCGTGACGGGCGTTCCCGATCATTTCGTGACCCTGCGCCTGGACCCCGTGCGGCCGTATGGCCTGGCCAGCACCGGCTACTGGCTGCACGGGCGCGGGGACCAGTACCGCCGTAGCTACCTGTACGTGCCGCGCGGCGCGACGAAGGTGTGGATCCTGTTTCTGGAAATGGACTGGCCGGCGTCCCGCTCGTTCGTGCTGCGCGATCCGCAGGGGCAGCCCATCGAGCTGAAGTACGACGGCGCGCTCCAGAAGCTGGGCTACTTCGCCGCCCCGGGCCAGTACGACGACCAGGTGCTGACGCTCGACGTTTCGCCCGGCCCGGGCGACTTCCTCGCGGCCGCCTGCTTCGGCATGTTCAGCGATCCGCCGGCCAAGCGGCCCAACAACACGGTCAACGCCGTGTTCGCGCCGGACGCGCAGACGGCGCGCGCCCTGCAGGGGGGGGCCATCTACCACGACGGACGAACGTTCTGGCATCCCTACCAGGTACGCTTCCACGACTGGCTGCGCGCCCTGCCTGCGGATCCGGCCGAGCTGCCGGCCGACCTGCCCGCGCGAACGAACTACGTCTCGCCGGGCTCGCACCAGACTCCCGCGCGCCACTCGGCCGACCGCATCATGCACAGCTATCCGGCCAACCGGAGCCCGCTGGCCCTGCGCGCCGCGCTGCGCGATATGGCGAACGGCCTGAACGCCATGGGGCCCGGCGACGTGATCGCCCACGGGCCGATGAAGAACCTGGCGTACGAGATGGGGTGTTACAGCTTCTTCTACCACCGGCCGGCGTGGCGGATCCTCCAGCAGTCGGACGCGCCGGAGCCGGCGAAGGCGGCGATCCGCGAGTTCATCATCCAGGTCGGCGACCGGCTGGCATTCTGCCGGACCGGCGAGCTGGTGAACGGGAACGCCCTCGCGAGCCTCGTGCAGGCGCTCCGCTACTGCGCGGAGGCCAGCGGCGACCCGCTCCAGAAGGAACTGTTCGACGCCTACTGGGACCGGTTCGCGGACGGCGGCTTCGGCGATCGCGCGGGCATCGGTCCGTCCGGGGGCATCCAGGAGAGTTTCGGGTACGACGAGAACTACGGCAGCTACGTGCTGCGCGGCTGGCAGGCGGTCCTCGCCGACCTGGGCGATCGCCGGTTCGCGGATGCCTACGCCGGCGTGCTCAGTTTCTACAGCTATGTCTATGCCGACGGGCTCGATGCGGCCCCGTGGAGTTCGCGCACGGCGGGCGGAGTGGCCGGCGGCACGTACGACATGTGGCAGCCGGGGGCCTATGCGTGGAAGGGCATCGGCGGGTCGAACCTGACGGCCTCCGTCAACGGCGCCAACGAGTTTTTTGCGGCGCGGCGGCCGACGTACTACGCGGTCACGTACCACGGCCGCCTGTCGCCCACGTGGGTGGGAGAGGGCTTCCACGGCCAGGTCGGCTACGGCGGCGGCATGCTCTGCCAGGTTCACGTCCCCGCCAAGGGACAGGTCATCGCCGCCACCCTCAACGGCGCCTACGGCGGCGGGATGCATCCGTCCCAGTGGCGCGGATTTCACATTCACTCGGTCGTCGGCACGACCGAAGACGGCCAGCCGCTCGTGTCGGCCAACAGCGAGCACGTAGACGCGCGGCTCGCGACCAACGTGGTGACCAGCTCGGGCGAGGTCCGCCAGTCCTCGGTGCAGGTCTATCGCCGCTATGAGTTCCGGGAGGATTCGATCGTCTGCGGCGTGCGGCTCGAGCCGTCGGCAGCCGATGGGCTGTTCAGCCTCTACGGCGGCTGGAGCCAGCTGCGGGGCCGGGTGCGCGAAGCCTATGAGATGATTCCGTTCGCGGATGCGACCGAGAAGGAGCGGAAGAGTCGGAAGCCGAAGCCGGCGACCCGCGTCTTCGCGCTGAACGAAGCCGGCCGCGTGATCGGCCCGCTCGGAGCGGCCCCGGTCCGCGCCTCCGCGGTCGAGATCGACCGCGTCGGCTACGGATGCCGTGTGGAGTTCGAGCAGCCGATGCCGGTCATGCGGGGCAGCAACAGCACCGTGCTGGTGCGCCTTGTGGACGCGCCGACCAACGTGGCGTCCGTGGCGCTGACCTATCGCCTGAAGCCCTACATCGGCCCGTCGGCGTCGGGGCCGTAGCCGAGGCCCGCGGGGCCACGGGCCGTCCCGGTGAGGGGTGAGATCCGCGGTTGCGGAGCGCCGAACGGCGGGAGGGGCGGCGGCCCCGCCGCCCGAGAGTGACAGGCGTAAGTTTGGGCACATGACTGAGCAAGGCACACAACAGCGGCGTCACCGTCCGGCGCACATGCCGAACATCGAACGGTGGAATCAGCCGGTCATCGTGTTCGTGACGGTTTGCAGCAAGGATCGGCGGCCTGTCCTGGCGAACGACCGGATGCATCAGCTTCTGAGAAGCCAGTGGGCGGCGGCGCGCCGCTGGAGTGTCGGACGCTACGTCGTGATGCCGGAGCATGTGCATCTCTTCTGTTCCCCGGCACAGCCGGACACGGAAGGCGTCAAGGAATGGGTCGGATTCTGGAAACGCATGGTCAGCCGAGAGATCCCCGAGGTTCGGCCGTTATGGATGCGCGACTGCTGGGATACGCAGCTCCGACACGTGCACCACTACGAAATGAAATGGGATTACGTGATGCGGAATCCAGTGCGTCGGGGGTTGGTTACGCAACCGGAAGAATGGGCATATCAGGGAACGCTGAACGAACTGCGGTGGTGATGGATCGCGCATGCTTGGCGTGGTCTGGACAGGAGCAGGCCCGCGAGGCCGCGGGCCGTCCCGGTGAGGGCTGAGATCGCGCGGTTGCGGAGAGCCGCACGGCGGGAGGGGCGGCGGCCCCGCCGCCCGTGGACGGAGCGCAGGAGGCGCGAGCCTGGCTGGCTCTGGACAGAGTCAGGCCCGCGGGGCCACGGGCCGTCCCGGCGAGGGGTGAGATCCGCGGTTGCGGAGAGCCGAACGGCGGGAGGGGCGGCGGCCCCGCCGCCCGCAAGTGGTGCGCTGAAGGCTTGCGCCCGAGGGAAGAGCGTGCAAATGCATCTGATAGCCAAGACTGCAATCGTCATCGCCACAGTCGCCGCGACGGCGCTGGCCGCGCCCGGTCCCGGCCTCGTGCTGGTCGAGAACGGGACGAACGCGTGCCCGATCTTCGCGGCGAGGGGGCACGCGGAGGCGGCCACCAACCTGGCGCAGTACCTGGAGCGAATATCCGGCGCCGCGTTCGCCGTGCGCACGAACGAGCCACCGGCGGCGGGCCGGAGCATCCGCGTCGGCTATCCCGACGGGCGCGACTGGACGGGCTCGGGCGACGCCTATGCGATCCGGGTATCGGAGGAGAGCCTCGAAATCGGCGGCGCTACGCGAACCGGCGTGCGGTTCGGCGTGTTCGCGTTCCTCGAGGACCGGCTCGGGTGCCGCTGGTGGTCCGCGACCGAGGAGGATGTGCCGCGCTCGCCGACGGTCCGGCTGGATCCCGGCGAGACGGTGAAGCGCCCGCCCTTCCGGCAGATGCTGCTCATGAACCGCGAGGCGGAGTCCAAGGACGGAGGCTTCCGCTTCAAGGCGCGCAGCTTCAGCACGCAGGATTGGACGGGCGGGCACACGCTCAACGCGCTGCTCGAGTCGTACGCGGCCTCCCATCCCGAGATCCTGCCGTTCAGTCGCAAGACCGGCCGCCGCGCGGCGAACCAGATCCACTTCTGCTACAGCGCGCCCGGCATCGCCGACGCCGTGGCGGCCGCGCTGGCCGCGCAGGTGCGCCAGCGCAAGGGCAACGTGCGCGACTGGATCTACATGGCCGGCATGGGCGACGCCTACGGCGGCGCGTGCGAGTGCGAGCGGTGCGAGGCGATCTATCTCGAGGAGGGATGGACGGACAAGGAGGGCAAGCGGCGCGGAATCATCGGCGGCACGAACCTCCGGATGATCAACCGCGTGGCCGAGATCCTCGACGCGCAGTTTCCGGGCATCCAGGTGGGGACCATGCCGTACATGAGCATGGAGGCGCCGCCGACGCTCACCGTGCCGCGCTCGAACGTCGTCGCCCGCGTCCCCCACCTGCGGCACTGCATCATCCACGGAGTTCGCGACTGTCCGGACAACGCGGGGTACGCGGCCAACCTGCGGAAGTGGGGCCAGCTGGCGCCGGGTCGCGTGCACGTCTGGGACTACGCCGTCAACTTCGGCGACAACTTCATGTACCCGTTTCCGGTCATCCGCTCGATTGCCGCGAACATGCGGTACTACGCCGAGTCGGGCGTCGGCGGCCTGATCATCCAGGGCAACTACGTATCGACCGGCGGCGATCTCGTGGTGCTGAAGAACTACGTCTGGCGCCACCTCCTGTGGGATCCGGCGGGCGATCCGGATGCGCTCGTGCGCGAGTTCTGCGCGGGCTACTATGGGCCGGCCGCCGCGCCGCTCCTCGCGTACGTGGCCGACCTGGAGGACGCCGCCGCTACGGCGCTCACGAACCAGGTCCACCTCGACGAGTTCGCTGAGCGCGGGCCGATCGCCCGCGCGTACCTCGGGCGCGAGCGCATGGCGAAGCAGCGCGGGCTCATGGACGACGCGCGCCGGCTCTCCGCCGGCCGCGAGCCCTATGCCCGCCGGGTCGAGGAGGCCGCCGTCAGCCTGGACGCGTTCGACCTGTGGCGGCCCGGCCCGCTGGCCGAGGCCGACGGGCGGCTGATCCGCCCGGACCTCACCAACGTGGCGGCGGGCGGCTGGACGTTCGACCGCGCGCTGCGGCTTTGCCAGCACGCGCGCCAGGCGAGCCCGCGCGAGTGGGGCGCATACCGCCACTACCACGAGCTGTTCCTCGCCTCGCACGGAGGGCCGCTGGTTACGCTCCGGCGCGGCGACGTCGCGGTCCGCGTTGCGTCGGCCATCGGCCTGCGCATCCGGCAGATCGAGTTCCGCGGCCGGCCCCTGCTGCGGGTGTCGTCCAACACCGACGAAGAAGGATGGCCCGCGGTCGGCGGAGCCGTGGAGCGGGTGTATCCATCCTGGACCTACGGCATGGTCTCGGGCGTGCCGACCGAAACGTCTGTGACGATGGACACGGATCATGTTTCCGGATCGAGCGTGAAGCAGAGCGCGAGCAAGCGCGTGGAGCTGACGGAGGACGGCGTGATCCGCATCACCGTCGGCTCGCAGGCGATCAGCCGGCTGCCGGGCAACGACTTCACGCGCTGTGCGCACGTCACGGAATACGCGGTCGGCACCAACGTCACCGGCGTCGCGATTGAGGCGATGTCAACCTCCGGTGTCTGGACCGCGGTGGCGTTCTCCCCCTCCAATGAGGTGCCCGCGCGCGTGAAGGGCCAGAAGGCAGGCAAGCCGCGTCGCGTGCTGGTTGGCCGGCTGCCCGCGAGCACGACTGCGCTGCGGGTGGCGCTGCCGTCGGCGGGCTGCGTCGTAGACGACCGGTACGTGGCCCCGGCGATCATCGGCGGGAGCGTGAGGCTGGCGGACGGCATGCTGCGCGTTTCCGTTGAGACCGCTCGCGCGTCCGTGCCACGGGATGAGAAACGGCTGTGGCTCGAGCGCGAGATCCGGATCAGCGGTGCGGCCGACCGCCCGCGGTGAGTCGCTCCTGCCATGGTCAGGCCCGGCGAGGCCGCGGGCTGGCCCGTTGAGGGATTGAGATCGCGCGGCAGCCGAGAGTCGCGCGGCGGGAGGGGCGGAGGCCTCGCCGCCCGCGAATGAGGAGCATATGACGCGACCGTCGGATCCATCGGTGTCCTACCTGGCCGGCTGGGATGAGGACGTGGGGCTCTGGGTTCAGCACGAGGACGGCAAGACCGGCAAGCCCGATCCCGTCCACATCATCCGGGCCAGCGCGTGGCGGCTGGCATCCGCCGGCATTGACGGCGCTTTGGATCGGGTGCCGGCCGGCCGCGCTCTGCGCCGGATCCGAGAGGCGCAAGTGCGGGACGGCGATAAGCGCGGCTGCTTCTGGTGGAAGTGGGAGGACGTCGGGGTTACCGACACCAACAGCGGCTTCTTCACCGGGCTGGGCCTTCTGATGCTGCGGATCGAGTCCGGGCGCCTGCTGGCGCCGGACGATCTGGCGGTGCTGGACGAGATGCTGCGCGACTGCGTCCACTGGTTCCGCCGGCAGACCGACGGGCTGGACGAGAGCCGGCTGCGCTATCCGAACATGTGCCTCGGCGATCTGGTCTGCCGCTGGCTGCTGATGGAGCTGTTCGAGGAGCGAAACGACCCCGCCGTTGAGGAGATGATGGCGCGGGCGGTGGCCTACTGGCGCGACCGCGAGTGGGGCTGGGGCGAGCACCTGAGCGACCTGTACGCCAAGGTTGCGCAGGGCGAGCTGGTCGCGCTGCTCCTGCTGGCGAAGCGTCTGCCGCCCGAAACGGCGGCCGTCGTCGAGGCCCTGCTGCGCGAGCTGGACGACATCGACATGACCTATGCGGGCGGGCCGCGCGTTCCGACCATCCGGTGCTACTCGATGCAGGAGTCGCCCTGGACGCCTGAGCGCCGAGAGGGGTGGTGCCGGCCGTACCGCGACCTGATGGTCGATGCGGCCGTCCGCGAGGCCGGCGCGAGCTTCCAGTGCATGGCCGCGCTGGCGCACCGGCGCGGGCTCCGCGAGCGGCTCGGAGCGGCTCGCGCGCCGGGGGGCGCCGTGGAGATCGCCTGCTACGACGGCGCCGTCGCGCTGGCCCAGGTTGAGCCTGACTGGCGGATCGGCGTGATGTCGCGGTATCCCGTGATGGAGGACACCGACCACACCGGGTGGGGCCTGCACTGGCAGAGCATGCCGGTCGCGTTCCACCACCGGCGCGGCGACTGGGGCTACCTGCAGTGGGAAGCAGAGGAGCGCGGGACTGTGCGCGCCCTGCCGGCGCGCGGGCGGCACGACCGACCGTCGTGCGTGCTCTCGGACGACTGCCCCGAGGCGGCCGTGGGTCGCACGTTCGGCTTTCGCCGAGGATCGGTCTTCCTGGCGCTTCGCCGCTTGGATGCCGTTGCGCCCGGCTGGCCGTGTGTGACTGACCGGTTCCGCCTGGTGTCCGCCACGGTGAGTTCACCGGCGGCCGAGGAAACCGGCGGCTGGCAGCGCGTGCTGCTGGACTATGGCGCGTCTGTCCTCACGCTCGCCTTCCGACCGCTCGAAGGAGACGTGCGGTCGTCCTGCGGCGCGGCGGGTGAGCGCGAGTGGCGCTGGGACCATGCGTACACGTGGTCTGGCGCGGCGCCGAAGCGGCTGGCCGGGCTCTGGCTCCTCTCGATGGGCGCCGGACCGGCGGAGCTGCCCGCCGTGGAGTCGGATGCCGGCCGGTGGCGACTCCGCTGGTCCGCCGGCGGCGCGCTCGAACTCGAGCCCTTCGCGGAGCATGCGAGCGGCGCGCACTGCTGGATCCCCGGCGACGTGCTCCTTGACCACGCATGACCGGCGGCGGGGGCGGGCGTCGGTTCAACGCCTGTCCCGCCACGGACTGGACTGAACCACGACCGCGGAGTAGAGTGCCCCCCAGTGTGACTAAGGGATCACAGAGCCAGGGTGGCAGCCCTGCGGCCCATGGCGCGGACGGGCGGGTCCGCCGCGCCTTCACCCAGACCAGGACGATTCTGAGCCTCTTCCGCGAACTCGCGCTCGGGAAGACCGAGCCCTACGACGCGCTCTGTCAGTTGTTCGATCAGGAGACCGCACAGGGCAAGTCGATGGAGGCCTCCTCGCGGAGAAACTCGTGACCCCATTGCTGACTGAAGCCAACGAACTCACCGCCATCTTCACCTCCGCCGCCAAGACCACCCGTCTGAGCAAGCAACAATCGAACCTCGAAAATCGCCCATCGTGAGAACCCTCGAACTGCTTCTCCGTCAACCACCCCAGATCCCAATGGCCACGGTCTGGCTCCTGAACGAACTGGCCGAGTACCGAGGTAAGCAGGAGCTGTTTACGAAGCAGTCCCCGCAGAAACTCGCCCGCTTGCGCGAGAACGCCATCATCGAAAGCGCGGTGGCGTCCAACCGGATCGAAGGTGTTGAGATTGATCGGCGGCGGGTCGGCACCGTGGTCTTCGGCAAGGGCATCCTTCGCGATCGGAACGAACAGGAAGTTCGGGGGTATCAGTCTGCATTGGCATGGATCCATGCTGAAGCGGAACGACTGCCGCTGACCGTTGAGACAGTCCTTCGTTTGCATGAGTTGAGTCACCCGGAAGGCTACGACAGCGGCAAGCTCAAGGCGCAGGATGGCGAGATCATCGAGAAACACCCGGACGGCCATGTCACGCTGCGGTTCAAACCGATGACGGCCAGGGAAACCCCGGCGGCCGTGGCGCACACCTGCGAGATCTTCGATCGGTTGATCAAGGAGCATGAAGTGCCTGCGCTGATCGTCTGGGCCGCCATGAACCTCGATTTTCTATGCATCCACCCATTCCGCGACGGCAACGGACGCGTATCCCGACTGCTTCTCCTGCTTTCGCTCTACCATCAGGGCTTCACGGCCGGCCGGTACATCAGCCTTGAGCGAACCATCGAGCAGAGCAAGGCCCGGTACTACGAAACCCTCCAACAGAGTTCCCAAGGTTGGCACGAAGGCAAACACAGCATCTGGCCGTACGCCAACTACCTCCTGTTCACCCTGAAGGAAGTGTATCGAGAGTTCGAGTCGCGGTACGAAGACACGTCTCTGCCTGTGGGCGACAAGACCGCCGTCGTCCACCAAGCGATCGCAAGCTTCGCGGGGGAGTTTCACGTAACCGAGCTTCAGAAACGATGTCCGGAAGTCAGCCTGGACATGATTCGCAAGATATTGAAGGATATGCGGTTAGATAGCAGAGTGAAGTGTCTTGGCCGTGGTAAGCATGCGAAATGGCGGCGTATTGGGTAATCGGTAATGTTAATCGGTAATTTATTGGGTAATACGGAGCGTGGAATCAGGTACTACCCATTGAACTGCGTACGGAACTACCTATCATCCCGCCGTCTGAGGAGATAGGGTATTACCCTCTCAAGAGGGTAGAAAAGAAGATACTGTCTCCGCCAGTCAACAATCGAAAATCAACCCTCCCGCTTCTCAAATGCCCGACCACCGCCAAGAGATCGCCGCCGCCCTTCAGGACTTCGAGAAGTATCCGCTCTCCTGCATCTGGTCGTATCCGTCTGCCAGGACAGCCACCGTGTCCGGGCACAAGCCCTTCGCGGTGCCGCCGAGCGGCACGAACTGAAGGGACCGCAGAGTAGTCGCCTGTCCCTCCACGCGCCTACCGAAACAGCCTCGCGGCGTTTGTGCTCAGGATTTTCCGCTTGTCCTCGTCCGGGATGTCGGCGAAGAGGACTTTGCCGAGCTGGTGCTCCATCGAGAAGAGGGGCTCGTCCGTGCCCCAGACGACCCGGTCGGCGCCGACGGCGCGGACCATGGTCTCGATCATGTTCGTGTGCTCGCGCGAGTAGGTCAGGTCGAGGTAGAGGTTCGGCACCCGCTTGGCCGCGTCAATGTACGCTTGGTAGGCGAACCCGCTGCCGGCGTGGCCCGCGAGGAACGCGATCTCCGGGTGCTTTGCGGCGGCCGTGTCGAAGCCGGTGAGCGCGCCGCCCCACGTGTGCGCCAGCACCGGCGTGCGATGCGCCACCGCGAACTCCCACACGGCGTCGAAACGCGGGTCGTCGAACGCCGTGCCCGTCTGATAGACCTTGATCCCCTTGAACAGACCGGTGCCGAAGCACCGCTTCAGTTCCGCCAGCGCGCCGTCGGCGTAGTTGGCGCTGACGTGGCAGTAGCCGATGAACCGGTCGGGGTGGACGCGCACCACCTCTGCCACGTCGTCATTGCCCTCCTCGAACTCGGCGCCGATCGCGACAGACGAGCTCACGGCGCAGCGGACGATGCCGAGCCGGTCCATGCGGACCAGCCGCTCGGCGATCGACGGCGCGCTGGGGTCGGCGGCGGAGTAGACGTGGGCGTGGGCGTCGAAGATCGGAAAGGCGTCCACGCGTCGGCCGGACCGGGCGTACTCGACCAGGGGTGTGCTCACAGCTTCACCTCGCTCATCAGGGTCTGCAGGTTGCCGCCCAGGATGGCCGCCTTGGCCGCGTCCGGGATGTCGGCGTACGTGATGTGCGCGATCAGCCCGCCTGGCGAGAACTCCGGCAGGCCGGAGCCGAAGAGGATCCGGTCGGCGGGGAAGTGGGCGAGGAACCGCTCCGGATTGCCTGCGGGGATGTACATGTGCCCGAGGCAGACGCGAAGGTTCGGGTGCGCGCGGAGCAGGGGATAGAGGAATCCGTCGCCCGTGTACATCGTGCCCGTGACGATGAGGCGCAGGTGCGGGTGCTCCCGGCAGAGGGTGTCCACGATGTCCGGGGGCTGGTCCTCTATGTGCAGCAGAACCGGCAGGCGGGCCTTGACGCAGCGGTCGAGCCACGCTCCGATCATCCAGCGGGCATGGCTGCGGACCAGGCGGTAGGGCGAGAACGGGATGTTCAGCCACAGCCCGCGCGCGCCGGCGTCCCGCATGACGGCGAAGCACTCGTCCAGGCCCGGCGATCGGTCGTGGGGATAGGGGGAGATGGAGAACGCGGGGATCAGCCGGTCGCGGCCGCGCGTGCTCTTCAGCAGCGAGGCGTTGCCGTCCGCCGCGCCGCCGGCGAACTTGACGTGGTTGCTGTAGGCCAGCGCCCGGGCGATCCCGAAGCGGTCGAGCTGCCGCACGATGTCGTCCGCCGAATACGGCAGGATGGGATCGCGCGTCGCCCACGAGCCGACGCCGCAAAAGCAGTCGCAGATGTCCATGCGTCAGTCCTCCCATCAGCCATTCGTGTCGTCCGCGATCTCACTCAAGTCAGGATAGCGCGCGCGAAGCGTGGCGGGAACGGGAATCCGCCGGCCGGAGAAGGTGGACTTGAGCTGCAGCGCGTTCACCATCTCCTTGCCCTCGTAGTGGTTGTTCGCCACGACGGTGAGCGACTTCGAGATCCGCGCGATCTCGTATGCGCGCTCCGCGATGCCGGCCACCTCCGGCTTCGAGTAGAGGTAGTTGTAGACCGCGTCTCGGCCGGCGTCGCGGCTGAACCACGCCTTGGTGTTTCGGCCGTGGAGCCGGAGGTACGCATGCTCTCCGATGCCGGGGACGCGCCGGTTGAACGAGTTGCGGGCGGTCGGATAGTCGAGCGCGGCGACCGTCACCGAGAGGCCGCGGACGAACTCCATCGCCTCCGGCGACTGCCATGAGTTGTGGCGCAGCTCGAGCGTCAGGTTGGCCGGCCCGCCGAAGCGCTCGCGGATGCGGCTCAGGCGGTCGCGGTGCTCCGGCCGGTCGTCGAAGTCGTACTTGAACTGCGCGAGCAGGTGTCGGAGCCGGCCGGCCTCGGTCATGGGCGCGAAGCCCTCGCGGAACGCCCGGACCGTGGCCTCCTCGATCCGTCCGCCGTGCGTCACGTCCTGGTGGAGCTTGGCGGTGAAGAAGAAGCCGGCCCGGTCCTCCGTGCGGCGGACCCACGAGGCAACGGTGCGCGCGGACGGCGGACGGTAGAACGTGCTGTTGATCTCGATCAGGTCGAGGAAGCCGGCGAGGTAGGGGAGCGGATCCTTGAGTCCCGGGGGGTAGACGAATCCATTCCAGTCGGGGTACGACCAGCCGGCTACGCCGCACGAGATGCTCCCGGCTGCGTCGGTCATGGGCGCGGTGCTCCCCTCGGGGCGCGGCCTGCTCAGCGCGTCCGGTACGCGGTGGCGCCGAGCGCATTGATGTACATCACGATCGCCTGCTCCCCGCCGCTCCGCTTCTCCATCCGCACGACCCGCGCGAGCCCGCCCCTGAACGGCCAGGCGAGCGCGAACTGCGGAGGGATGACGAACCGCCCGGTGGTGTCGATATAGCCCAGTCGCTCATCGCCCGGGCGCCGGGCCACCGCCAGACCTTCGGAGAACTCGCCGTGCCGGGTCAGGCCGAACCGGCCGGGAAAAGCGGCGATCCCGGCGGCCGTCACATACGTGCACTCGGTATCGCGCTCTCCCCGCAGCAGGCGTATCGGGCTCCATGGCCGCCGGTGCCAGCCCACCAGCGCGCGCCCCTCGGAGAACGGATAGGCCACGGCGTAGCGGGCGGGGATCGCCATGCGGCCGTCGCGGCCGACGTACCCGAATCGGCCGCCGACGCGCACGATCGCCAGCCCCTCCTGAAACGTATACAGGCCCGGCGTCACGTCCGGCGGCAGCCGGACGGCGACCGTCCCTTCGTGGTCGATGAACGCGCATCCCTTCTCGGTCCATACGCAGGCGACGCCCTCGCGGAAATCGCCGCCGCCGAGAAAGGCCGGCGGAATGACCGTGACCCCGTTCGTGTTCATGTACCCGACCCGGCCGCCCTCGGAAAAGGCGCTCAGGCCCTCGGAGAACGGGCGCGGATAGAACGAGGAGCTGAGCCGTTCGAACGGCTCCGGGGTGAGGGCGGACGGGCGATCCAGCGTCTCAAACGTCCGCGCGAACCCCGGCTCCCCGGACGGCCGGATGAACTGGAAGGTGTACCGGATCATCTCGGCGGGCCCGGCGGGACTTCCCTCCATCGTCATCCGGGCGTCGGTCATCACGCGCGCCAGGCCGTCGGAAAACTCCTCCGCCTCGTCGTACCGGGGCTCCACCACCACCATGCCCGAGCGATTGACGAAGCCGAGCTTCCGGCCCGCCGCCACGGCCGCGTAGTCGCCGACGAAATTCCACGCGAAGTCGAACTGCGGCGGTATGGCGAATTCCCCGCGCCGGTTGATGAACCCCCACCGCCCCAGCGAGTCCTCGGCGGGATACAGCGAGGTCTGTGCGGCGGGGGCGATGCCCGAGGGCGCCGCCGCTCCCGCCGTCCACACGAGCGCCGCCGCGAGGAATGCCGCCGCGCCGATCCGATACGCCACGCTCTTCATTCGTCTGCCTATGCCTTGTCCGCGCCCGGCGCCGCGCCGGCGGGGGCGTCGGCCTTGGACGCGGCCGGCGGATGCGCCGCCGGCGCGGTGGCCTCGATCCGGCCCAGGAAGGCCGGCAGGTCCAGCCCGACTTGGCGCGCGAGCTCGTGCATCGGCGGCAGGGCGCCCATGATCTTCTTCCCGAGGTCGGTCATTCCGCCGCCGTTGCCGCCGTCCCAGACCACGATCTTCTCGATCGGGAGGTTCTGGATCGCCTTCGCCTGGACGTTGGCGACCTCGAGCAGCTTCTCGATCATGAGCAGCGTGGCGGCCGCCTGCGGCTCGCCGGCCGACTGCACCAGGTGCCGGTAGCCTTCCGCCTTGGCGTCGAGGATCGCCTGCACGCCCTTGGCCTCGGCCGTCATCTTGGCGACGGTCGCCTCCGCCTGGCCCTGCGCGATCCGGATCGCCTGCTCCTTCTGGGCTTCCGCCGAGATCACCACGCACTTCCGCTCGGCGTCGGCGCGGACCACGATCTCCGCGTTGTAGCGCGACTGCTCGCGCATGGCGCGCGCGTCTTCCGCCTTCTTCTGCGCGTTCTCCTGGGCGACGCGGATGGCGCCGTCCGCTTCCTTCGCGGCCGAGTCGCCGCGGTTGCGGGCCTCTTCTTCCGCCACCTTCTGGTTGGCGCGGTAGCTGGCCTTCTGGGCGTTCGCGCCGGTCTCGGCGTTCACGGCCTCGGCGTCGAGCTTCGCCACCTGCTGGCGCTTGTTCCGGTCCGCCGTGGCCTCTCCGATCTGGGCGTCGGCCATCGCCGCCGCGACCGCCACGCGCTGATCGCGCTGCCGCGCGGCCACGCCGATCTGGCCGGTCTTCTCCTGCTCGGCCACGTCGACGTTCGCCTGGTTCACCGCCTCGGCCGCGGCCTTCCGGCCGATCGCCTTGATGTAGCCCGACTCGTCGTCGATGTCGCGGATGTTGACGTTGATGACAGTAAGGCCGATCTTCTCGAGCTCGACGGCAACCGCCTCGTTCACCTTGGACATGAACACCTGGCGGTCGCGGTTGATGTCCTCGATCTTCATCGTGGCGATGACGGCGCGCATCTGGCCGATGATGATGTCCTGGGCCTGCTCCTTGATCTGGTCGCGGCTCTGGCCGAGCAGGCGGACGGCGGCGTTCTCCATGATCCCGGACTGGTTGGATATCGCGGCCGTGACGGTGGTGGGCACGGTGACGCGGATGTTCTCCTGGGACAGCGCGTTCGCGAGGTCGATCGGCACCACGAACGGCTCGAGGTCGAGGTAGTCGTATGCCTGGAACAGGGGCCAGATGAAGGCCGCGCCGCCGTGGATGCAGCGGGCGGCGCCGCTGTTCGTCTTGCCGTAGATGACCAGGATCTTGTTGGACGGGCAGCGCCGGTAGCGCTTCAGGAAGGTGACCAGGATCACCAGCAGGAGCACCGCGAGCAGGAGTCCGAGAAAGATCCCGGTGGGTCCGCCGCCGCCCGCCGTCGGTGCGCTGTCAGCCACAGGCGAGGCGATGGCCGCCAAAGAGACTCCGATCCCACTGAGTGTACTCATCCGCGTTCTCCCTCTTCCGTTCCTCTGTGCTCCCGCCCGCCCGACGTCGATCCGCTCAGCGTGGACCGGGCTGCACCTCGACGGTGTTCGGCCCCAGCACCCGCGAGACCGTGACGACCGCACCGGCCTTCAGCGCGGTTCCGTCGGCGGTCCGCGCCCGAAAATGAGTCATCACCCCGCTGCACAGGCAGCGGATCTCGCCCAGGCCGCCGGCCGGTATGTCGAGGTGCACGGTGCCGCTTGCGCCAACGGCCGTCCGGATCTGCATGGTGCCGCTCTCCGTCATCCGGCGCATGAAATGGAGCAGCCACGACACGAGGACCATGGCCGCCGCGCCCCAGGCCAGCGCGTAGAGCAGCGCCCGGCCGAGCGGCACGCTGTGGTCGAGGTATAGCGCGGCCGCCCACGTGAACAGCGTGCAAAACGCCAGGATCGAGCGCACGCTCACGAGCTGGAAGGCCATGACCGTGTCGTGGGCATCGGCCGGCGATGCGTGGTCCCAGCCCGGATCGGGGTTCGTATCGACGTCCAGATGCGAGCTGCCGAGGCCCAGGATCGCGGACACAAGCTGCCATAGGAACAGGACGCTGAAGAACGCCGCCGCCCCGTAGAAGAACTGGTTTGCCGGCTGCAGTCCGCCCCACCACGCGCTCATGAGATCCATGGACATCCTCCTCCACGGGTGAAGCCCGCACCGGGGCCTACACTATGCGGCGGCCAGCGCGTGATTCAAGTGGAATCGGACGGCGATTGACGGGGCTCCGCCCGGCGGCGAAGATGGTGGCCGCGTGCAAGCGTGAAACTGGCCCTTGTCAACCTGCCGAGCCATGAGGACGATCCCCCGCTGGGGCTCGCGTACATCGCCGCGTACCTGCGCGAGTATGCGGGCTTCCGGGACACGGTTATCGTCGATGAGGACGACCCGATGGCCGCGCTGCGCCGGCTGAAGCCCGATCTGGTCGGCATCTCGTGCCTGAGCTTCCTCTTCCCCGCGGCCAACCGCCTGGCAGGGGCGGTCCGCGCGGAGCTCGGCGTCCCCGTCATCGCCGGGGGCTACCACATCTCCTACCTGCCGCAGCACCTGGCGGCGTCGAACTTCGACCTCGGCGTGATCGGCGAGGGCGAGGAGACCATGATGGAGGTGCTGCGGCTTTTCGAGTCAGCCGGCGGGTTCTCCCCGGCCGCGCTGCGCGGGGTAAAGGGGCTGGTCTTCCGGAACGAGCGCGGAGCGAGCGAGCAGACCGAGCCGCGCCCCCTGATCGAGCCGCTCGACCGCGTGCCGTTCCCGGCGCGCGACCTGCTGCGCATGAAGGACCGCTACCTCGTGCCGCGGAAGGCCGGCTTCGACCGGATCGGCGTCTACGCGTCGATGCTGACGTCGCGCGGCTGTCCCTTCCAGTGCGTGTTCTGCTCGCCGCGCCTGTTCTGGCGGAAATTCCGGGCGTTCTCGCCGGCGCGCATCGCCGATGAGATCGAGCAGATGCTGGCGGCGTACCCGCTCGACGGCATCATGATCTGGGACGACCTGTTCGTCGCGAACCGCACGCGCCTGCGGCAGATCGTCGATGAAGCCGAGGGGCGGGGCATCACGCGCCGCACGCGCTTCTGCGTCTTCGCTCGGGCCGACCTCATCGACGACGAGATGATGAAGCTGCTGAAGCGGCTGAACGTGGCGTCGGTCGTGTTCGGACTCGAGTCCGGATCCGAGCGTATGCTGCGGTACTACAAGAAGGGCGCGGTGACCGTTGCCGACAACTACCGGGCCCTGAAGCTGTGCAAGCAGCACGGGATGCGGACGATGGCGACGATGATCATCGGTGCGCCGGACGAGACCGAGGCGGACATCGCCGAGACGCACGCGCTCGTGCGCAGCCCCGACCTCGACCAGGCGGTGATCTGCCATCTGACGCCGCTGCCCGGGACCGAGACGTGGGAAGACGCCAAGCGGGCCGGCCTCGTTTCAGAGGATCCCGGCTGGAGCTATGAGAAGCTGGGCGGCTGGGGCTTTCACCCGGATCTCGTGCTGACGCGCGCGATCTCGAGCGAGCGGCTGGAGCACTGGTACCGGCTGATCCAGGAGGATGTGGACCGCAAGCGGTTCGGCGAGCCGGTCCGGCTGGCCCGGATGCGCTACGCGCTGCACCCGCACCTGCTGCGCCGCGCCGCCGCCAAGTGGCGCGCGTACGCCGCCGCCGCATTCGCCCGCCGTGACGCCGGCCGCTGACCTGAAGGGCCTAAGCCAAGCGCCACTCACCACTGGCCACCTTCCTCACGTGCCCATCCACGGAGCCCGGCTGGAGGCCGGGGACGTGGCGTCGGACGCGGGCGGCGGCATGCGGAAGACGACCCGCGCGGGATTGCCGGCCACAACGCACCGGGGCGGGACGTGGGTGCGGACCACGGACCCGGCGGAGACCACGCTCCCGTCGCCGATGCGGACGCCCGGAAAGACGATGCTCCGCACGCCGATCCAGACATCGTCCCCGATCGTCACCTCCCGCACGTCCGCATCGCCGGGCGGCTGGCCGATCCGCCGGGCATCCGGATCCGTGGCGTGCCCGCTCGAGTCGAAGACCAGGACGTCACCCGAGATCAGGCACCGCTTTCCGATCGTGATGCCCTTGGCGATCACGAACGTGCAATTGTGCCCGATGCCCGAGCGGTCGCCGATCCGGAGCGTTGGCCGGTCGGCGAACCGGTGGGCGAACGTGAAGGTGGACTTTCCGTCGATCCAGACGTTGTCACCGATCACGATATCGCCGCGTCCCTGGACCCAGTGCAGGCTGATGCCGGTCCGGAGGCTCCGGCCGTAGCTTCGGCAGTAGGCCTTGAACAGCGGCTCGCATACGAACACGCGGAGGAAGAAGTGCCAGGCGGATCGGACCGCGAGGTACGCCCAGAGCAGGGGGCGGACGACCAGGCGCGGCGCGGGCAGCGAGAGCCGGAACATGCCGCGATAGCAGCGGCGCATCAGCGTGGGGCCCCAGTGGTCCGATCGGGCGAGCCGCCTCCGCAGCGACGTGTGGTCCATGGCTCGTTCCGCTCCGCCGGGGCCGGGGCTCGGTCGCTCACTTGTAGCCGTCATGGTCGCCACCCTCCGGTTCGAGGCGGATGTGCCGCGGCATCTCGCCCCGGCACAGCACGCGGCGCAGAGCTCCGCGGAAGTCCCGCGGGTCCGCCGGGGCCGCGCCATCGGTCACGAGCACCAGGTCGAAGTCCGCGTCGCCATCCTCGCGCGTGACCGGCTCGGTCCGCACCCGCACCACGCGCGGCAGCGCTGCCGCCTCCCGGCGGACGCTCGCCAGGCAGATCTTCTCGCCCTGGCGCACGATGAAATCGCACAGCCGCCCGCGAAAGTACAGGTAGCCGTCGCCATCCTGATCGAATACGTCGCCCGTGGCCAGCACGTTCGGCGCTCGCCAGTCGGCGCCCGGGCGGCCCTCGACGCGTCCGATCCGGCGTCGCATCAGCGTGTCCGAAGTCACGAGCAGCTCCGTGCGGCCCGACCCGTCGCCGACCGGCGCCAGCCGCGCGCTCGTTCCCGGCAGCGGGAGGCCCACCGAGGCGTGGCGGGCGGAAGGCTCGCGGTGCGCGGCCAGCGTCGAAACCCGGGGCCCGGCCTGCGTGAGCCCGTAGGTCAGGTACAGCTCCTGCGCGCAGCCGTCCGCGAGCAGCCGGGCCGCGTGGACCGGCGGCAGCGCATCGCCGCCGACGGTCAGCACGCGCAGCCGCGGCGTCGCGCGCCCGGGCGAGCGGAACAGCGCGCGGACGCCGGCCGGGGTCAGCGACGAGACGGTGACCCCCGCCTCGTCGATGGTCCGGGCGAAGCTGGGCGGGTGGAACGGCGGGCCGGCGATCACCAGGCGTCCGCCCCGAAGCAGCGTGGCCAGCGCTTGCGCGACGAGGGCGAATGAAAAGTGCAGGGGGAGCGTGACCAGCACCACATCATCCGGGCGCTGCCCGATCGCGTCGGCGTGGCGGGCGGCATTGCGCAGCAGGGCGTCGAGGCCGAAGACGCAGCCGCTGGGCGCTCCGGACGTTCCCGACGTGAGCAGCACGACCTCGCCGGGCGCGGCGGCCGGCTCCGGCGCGGCCGCGAACAGCCCGGCTTGGATGCGGCCGAGACGGCCGTGTCGCGCGAACGCCGGGAGGTCGCGGTGCATGTGCGGGGCGCCGATGGCGCGCGCGTGCATGCCGGCAACGAGCTCGCGAAGGCGCGCGGACGGCGTGCCCGGTGCCACGAGGGCCGGGACGCCGCCGGCCGCCGCGACGCCGAAGAACTGGCGAAGCAGGTCGGAGCCGCTCGGGAGGGCGAGGATGACGAGGTCGCCGGGGCTCAGGCCCCAGGACCGCCAGGACCGGGCGAGCTCCGCCACCGGCGGGCAATCCGCGGGGCCGGCTTCCTCGTCCAAGTCGCGGGCGCCTGCGAGGAAGCGGTCGATCTTATCCGGCGCGAGCACGTCGGAGACATTCATCGTGCGGGGCTCTCCCGCGGGGCCCCGGCCAGCCACGCCACCGCATCTGAAGCTGGCGGCTCCCTCGGCTCCGTCGCGAGGCGGGGGCCGAGGACGATGGCCCGGGCCAGGCAGCGCTCCGGCCCGGAGTGGCGGCATACGGCCGCCACCACGTAGCGCGCGGCCCCGCGGGAGAGCCAGCGCGACGCCATGAAGAGCGCCAGGGGGGCGGCGTCCTCGGGCGCCTGGAGGAGGTTCAGCGTGGGGCCCCGGAAGCCGAACGCGATGCAGGCGACGCCGACGATGGCGCCGGGATTCGCGGCGGGGTAGCGCAGAGGCGACGAGTATCCCTCGCGCGCGGCCTGGGCCACCGCGGCGAGCGTCGCCTGTGCGCCCTGCTCGCTGGCCCCGACGACGGCGACGCCGTCGCGCGCGGCCGAGAGCTCCGCCTTCAGGCCCAGCGCCGCGCGGCCGACCGCCGTTGCCGTGACCCAGGACGCGGGGTCCGCGTAGCGGACCGCCGTGGACAGCCGGGCGTCGAACAGGCTCCGATCCCGCTCGGCCGCCTCGCCCCGGCCCAGATCGAGGAGTCCCCCGGGAAATGGCGCCAGCGGGATCATGAGCACCTCTCGAACACGAGGCTCGTATTGAAGCCGCCGAACCCGAGGGTGAGGCTCAAGCCCAGGCCGGCGGGGGCTTGGGCCGGCGCGCCGCGCGGCAGCGGCGGGTGAAAGCCCGGGACCGGCTGCTCGAGACCGACAACCGGCGGCACCCGGCCGGTGGCGAGCGATCGGACGAGCGCGATCGCCTCGAGCGCCCCGGTGGCGCCCAGGCTGTGACCGAAATTTCCCTTCGTGCCGAACACGATCGGCCGATCCGGCCCTGGAAACAGGCGGTTGAAGGCGGCCTGCTCCGTGGCGTCGTTCAGCGGGGTGCCCGACGCATGAGCGTTGATGACGGCGACGTCGGCGGGCGTTGCGCCGGCGTCGGCCAGAGAGCGCTCCAGCGCGAGGCACGCGGCGGCCCCCGTTGCATCCGGCGCGGTCATGCTCGTCGCGTCGCTGCTGGAGCCGGCGCCGCGCAGCCGGGCCACCGGGCGTGCGGCCGAGCCGTCGGCCTCCAGGATGAGGAATCCCGCGCCCTCGCCGAGGAGCGTGCCGTCGTGCCGGACGTCGAACGCGCGGAGCATGGAAGCGGACATCGTGCCGAGCGTCGAGTGGGCCAGCCGCTTGCTGAGGGTCAGCACGTCCGCGCCGCCGCATACGCAGCACCGGGCGACGCCGGCGCGGATCAGCTCGCCGCCCAGCATGATGGCGTCCGATCCGGCCGAGCAGGCGGTCGAGACGACGATGGGCCGGCCGGCGAAGCCGAGGAGTCGCGCGCACGCGTCGGCCCACGCGTGCGCCGTCGCGGCCGGCGGGTCATCCTCGATCAGGCCCCCGAGGCTGGTGCCCAGAATGAGGCGGACGCCGGGGTCGCGCGGGTCGCAGTCGGCGGCCGACATCGCCCGCGAGGCGGCATCGCAGGCCATGCGGACAAGCCGTTCGGAGGGCGGGAGCGCCAGCGGGATGGACGGGATGGAGGCGGCCAGCTCGCTGCGAAGCGGGCTGGGAGCCGGGAGCGGGGCCAGGCCGGTCTCCCCGGCGAGCAGTCGCACCCACACGGCGTCGAGGTCGTCGCCGAGCGCGGTGGTCCACGCCATGCCCGTTACGCCAACGCTCATCGTCTTGCTCCCGCGGCGGATGGCGAACACCCGCGCGCCTGCGGGGAGGCGCGGCCGTCATCCGGGACCCGGCGACGGGCGCGCGCTCTGCAGGCGATCGATCAGGGCGGCCACCAGGCGGACGGAGCTGAAATTCTCGGGCGTGTAGTCGTCGTCGCTGATCTGCACGTTGAAGCGGCGCTCGCAGAGCACGCGGAGCTCCACGAAGCCGACCGAGTCCAAGCCGACGACCGAGCGGAGCCCGTCATCCAGGCCGATCTGGTCCGCGGGGATTTCCACGAACAGGTCCTCGACCAGCATCTTCCGGAGCGCCGCAATCAGGTCGTCGCGCATGCCGCTTCTCCCGCTGACGCCGGGGACCGAGGCGGACCCCAGCGTGCCTCTCACTGCTCCAATGGTAGACGGCCGTGGCAAGCGGGTCAACGCCGCCGGAGGCCGTGAGGCCCCAGCTCCGAGCGGGCAGATCGGCGTGCCGCTGCACGTGTGTCAGCGTCACTCCGCCAGTATCCGCTCGACCTGCTCCATCGGCAGCGCGTGTCCGACGAGCGGCTGCGAGCGGTCGTCCTGCGACTGCTGCCACGTGGCGTAGATCGCATCGGCCTCGACGAGCGTCGAGACGTAGCGGCTGCACCCTGTGCCCGACGGCGAGATGAAGAGCGGCGCGTTGACCGAGAGCCGGTGCAGCCGGGGGAAGTCGGCGTCGATGCCCACCGCCACGCCGCCGATCTCCTCGCACGAGTAGCCGCGCGGCCGCCGGACGGCCTTCGCGTTGTCCGGCAGCTGCCGCACGCACTCGGCGCCGTCGTAGAAGTAGAGCGAGAGCGGCGGCAGGCCGCGCAGCCGGCCGATTCGCGGGACGGGCATGCGATCCGTGACGCGCGTCGCCGCGACATCCCATACGAGTCCCTTCTCCAGGAGCGTGCGGACGGTGATCTGGAAGTCACGGGCGCCCGGCTGGCGCACCGCGACGGCGGTGTTGCTGCAGGTCCAGCTGAACGGGTGCGTGCAGAAGAGGACGGTCGTGCTCCCGTCGGGCTCGGCGTAGGCCTTGGGATCTTTGACGTGTACCGTGGCCGGCTCGCGCGAGGCGAGCACGGTCCGGGCGGTTCCGGCGGCGAGGGCGTCGAGGCCCGCCGCCTCCATCAGCTCGATCGTCCAGATGCCGGTCCCCGGCTTCTGGTAGTCCCGGATGCCGTCGGGATACAGGTCGGTCTTCTCCGACGAGACGTACAGCTCGACCTGGTCCGGCCGCACGAGCAGCGAGGTGCCCTCGATCGAGACGACTTCCTTTCCGGCGGGGGCGACCGCGGGCTTGCCGAATGCGAGGATCTTCTCGAACGGCCGGTCGAACGTCGCGGCCCGGTAGACGGCCATTTGCGCGCCCCGCTGCCCGGCCACCAGCCCCGTGCGCGAGTCGCCGGCCACGCGATGGCGCCCGACTACCGCGAGGGATCCGTCGCCCAGCCGGACCATGTTGCCGCCGCCGAACCAGAAGCCGTCGGAGTTCTCGAGCGGGCGGACCAGCACGCGCGCGGCGCGCTGGTCGACCAGCTCCTGGGCCAGCCGGGTGAGGTTCGCGGCGATGCGCGAGTCGATGCGGGAGTCCTGGTCGGACGGGAAGGGGGCTGTCATAGGATTCGTCCTTTCTGGCCTTCTGATCATCCTCGCCCGGTTGCCGCTCCACCCGGCTTGCCGTCGGGTGGGGCCGGCTTCCAGCGCCGCCGCAGATCGCCCACGCAGGCGTCAAAGAGGCGGCGATCCTCCCGGACCGGGAACTCGACGCCATCGAGCCGCAGGTCGTTCTTCGCTCGCGCGAAACACGCGTCGATGCCCCTCCAGGCGAAGTGCAGGGCGCTGATAATGATGGTCATGTGCTGAGCGTCGCCTTCATGGCTCGTGTGGCTTCACGGCCGCTCCATGAACTTGATGAAGCGGACGCCGGCGGCGAACAGGGCGGCGTATATGAGCCACGACACGGAGAAGGCCGCCGATGCCCAGGCGTCGGTGGTCCGGAAGGTGTAGTACCACCACCACGTCAGGCTGCCGAGCAGGCCGCCCAGCGCGCCGATCGAAAGGATCAGCACCAGGCCCCAGCGCACGTAGTTGTCGCCGTCCGCTCGCGGCGGAAGATCGCGGAGCCGGAAGGGTTGGGTCGGCGGGGCGAAGTTGACGCCGCCGCCCAGCCGTTTCCAGGTGCGGAAGGTCCGGTACTGAAAGTAGAAAGCCAGGACCGTGAGGGGCGCCGTCCAGAGGAACTCGAACCGGTAGCCGTAGAGGCCGTGGGTCTCTTTCGGGAAGATGAAGCGCACCCAGAGGTCGACGAAGAGCCCGGCCAGGAACCCGCCCACCATGCGCGCCGGGCCGCGCAGCAGCGCGATGGCTCCCGAGAACTGGCCGAACTTCTCACGGGGGAAGAGCTCGATCAGTCGGGGGATCTCGACGACGGCCATCATGGCGGAGCCGAGGGCGCTGCAGAACGAGGAGGCCACGCTGATCCAGAGCCAGAGCTGCGACGGCGGCGACTGGGTTACGAAGGCCCAGACCCACTGGCCGACGCAGGTGAAGGCGCCCACGGCGCCGAAGTAGGCGTTCACCCGGACGGCGTTCCAGCGGTCCACCAGGCTGCCGGCGAACAGCAGGGCGATGGGCAGCGCCACCCCCGCCAGCGCGTGCGTGCGCCCGATCACCTTCAGGTCCAGGCCAAGCGACTGGAGAAAGAAGATGTTGAACACCCCCATGCACGCGGACAGGGCCTGGATGGCATACATCAGGTTGATGTCCCAGTAGTATCGGAGCCGGTAGCACTCCTGCGCGTAGGTCCGCATCTTCGCCAAGGGTGACTCGCGCTTCTGCTCCGCAGCCGGCGGGTACTGCCCTTCCTTGACCCGCAGGCACACGATGCCGAAACCCACCAGGTAGAGCAGCGAGGCCCCGATGTAGATCTCCCGCATGTGGCTCATCGCGTATGGGAAGACGAAGAAGTTGTAGAGAAAGCCGGCGACCACGCCCACCAGGCGGAACCAGCCCATGAACCGGCCGATCATCTCCTTGGGCACCACGTCGGCGAACAGGTACCAGTAGACGGTGCTGACGAACATGTTGAAGAAGTCGAACAGCGCCACGAAGATGGCCAGCAGCAGGATGACCACCTTGGCCTCGCTTGCCGGATCGCCCGAGAGGAAGGCCGTGTTGACCCAGCGCCCGATCGAGTCGCTGTAGGCGATCAGCGCCAGCGAGAGGCAGATGAAGGGGATGGTGTAGAGGATGAAGGGCGTCCGGCGGCCGAGCGGCCCGCGATGGTGGTCGCTGCGGAAGCTGAGATAGGGAGTGATCGTCAGGTTCATCACGGCCGGCAGGCTGCTCATGATGAAGCCGATCAGGGCGTTCGACGAGTCGAGCGAGCGGAGCTTGAGCGGCATGATGCTCGGCACCACCGCCTCCATGAGCGACCAGCAGAAGTCGCCCCAGAGCAGCCAGGAGAAGAGAGCCACCAGGCCCATCTTCGTGTAGGTCAACGTGCCGATGCTGTAGGTCGCCGGCCCAGCGCCGCTTGCTCCACGCCCGGCGGGGGTGTCTCCTCTGGCCGCAGTGCTCACGGGGTTTCGCCTTCGTTCAGTGGTGAAGCCGGGTCAATGTGTCGAACGGCCGCGTGCCGACGGGAACACCGCGCAGGCAGACGCCGTCGGCCCGCAAAGCGTCCTCCAGCGCATCCTCCAAACGTTAGCTAAATCGCCGCCGCCGCGCAACGCCCGGGGCATCGCCGAAGTCCTCGCCTAAGCGTGCTCCGTCGCACCGGCGACTCGAACTGGACTCAGCATCAGGGTCTTTTGTTTTGACTCTTTTCGGACCGGCCGGGACGGAGCCCGGCCCTTCCAAGACGCGTAGAACAGCCCGTTCCGGACATGGAGGGACGACCTCCGTGTCGTCCGTTGACCGAGATCAGGCCAAAACAAGAAGACCCTGGGACTCAACACCCACGCGGCTCGGCGCAGCCTCGACAACGGCATGCACATGAGGAGACCATAATCCGATGAAGAAACGTACAGGCGGGCAGGGGAAGGCGGCGGGAGGCGGGGCTCCGGAGACCCCGGATGCCGGAGTGACGCGTGTTCTCCTGTGCTGCGAGGGGTGCGACCCCGTGGCATTCGGAGGCCGGCCCCGGGATTTCCACGCTCCCATTCACGTGTCCAACGGCATTCGCGCGTTCCGCCTCGCAGTGGAAACCATCGATCCGCGGGCCGAAGTCGCGGTCGATGGCGTGCCTCTCGACGGGGGACGCATGCGCGAGCCGCGCGAGCTGGCCTGCGGCCGGAATGCGTTCGTGGTCACCGTGACGGCTTCAGACGGGCGAACGCGGCGCGAGCTCCATCTGCGGGTTCTGCGCGACTACGCGTCTCCGGCGTGGGAGCGAGTGGCCGAGACGACGCCGTGGATGCCGAGGGATTCCGCCGGCGAGCTGGTCTTCCGCGACCGGATGTGGCTCCTGGGAGGCTATACGCCTGAGATGGCCCGGGACGTCTGGAGTTCGGCGGACGGGATGGCGTGGGCGCACGAGAGCGACGTGCCGACGCCGCGGGGGATCGACATCCCCGTCGCGTTCGTCTTTGGCGACCGCATGTGGGTTGCGGATGTCGCGGGCGTGCTGTACTCCTCGCCGGATGGCCGGACTTGGTCGGTCGCCACGTCCGAGACGCCCTGGCGCGGGCGCGGCTCGGCCGGCTGCGCCGTGTTCCAGGATCGGATATGGGTGATGGGCGGATCGCGGCCGGGCGAGCTGCTGAACGACGTCTGGTCGTCGCGCGACGGCGTTCGCTGGACGCTCGAGACGCCGCACGCGGCCTGGTCGGGGCGCCAGATCACGCACGCGCCGGTGGTCTTGAACGGCCGGATGTGGCTCCTCGGCGGGGGAGCGCTCGGGTCCGACTACCATCCGTTCGTGGCATGGAACGATGTGTGGAGCTCGGCCGACGGCGTGAACTGGGAGCCGGTGCTCCCACACGCGCCCTGGTGCCCTCGGATCTGGGGCTCGTCCGCGGTCTACCGCGACCGGCTATGGCTGCTGGGCGGATTCCGCTCCGAGCCGACGTGGGAGAACCTGGGCGATGCGTGGTACTCAACGGACGGCGTCGACTGGCGGCGGCTCGAGTGTCCTCCGGCGATCCGGCACAGCGGCGGCGGCAACGAGGCCTTTGCCTCGGCCTCCGGCGTCTGGGCGCCCCGGCACGAGCAGTCGGTCTACGCGCATGCCGGCGCGCTGTGGGTGGTTGGCGGCATGGTGTGGCCGCTGGTGAATGACGTGTGGCGGCTCGCGATACCGGGGCTGTGCTTCGTCAGCCAGCCCGTGATCGAGACCTATGTCCAGGCCCGCTACGAATACGCGGCCTGCGCGGACTTCGGCCCCGCCGGGAAGCGGATGCGCTACCGGCTGAGGCAGGCGCCCGACTGGCTGAGCATCGACCCGGACACGGGGGTGCTCGGTGGCACCGCGCAGGAACCGGGCGACGCGCCCATACATGTCGAGGCGAGCGTGGCCGGCGGCGAGACCGCGCGGCAGGACTTCGTGCTCCACGTGCTCCCGTATCGATAATCGAACGAGTAGGTCCCGCCTGCCGGGCGGGACCAGGCGCCGCCCGGCAGGCGGCGTCCACGCGGAGCGAGCGCTGTCTCTCGTTTCACGCCCCGAACGGGACGAGCTTGTAGCGGAGCGACACGGCGCCGGCGTTGGGCGGCTCCTTGTCCGGGTCGCGCGGGCCGAGGGGGCTCGGGGCGATGGCCTGGATCATCACCGTGTCGCCGGCGCCGCGCATGAGCGGGGCCGGCTTCTCCAGCTCGATGCGGACGCCGTAGCCGCCGCGGTCGATGACGACGACTTGGCCTTCGAGCGGTGTGGCGGCGAGCTCGCCCAGCTCCTTGCCGGCGGCGCTCAGGACCGTGACCTTGGTCCGGCTGTCCTCGGCCTTCGCATCCCGAGCGGCCCGTCCGCTCCGCTGGGCGACGAAGGGGATCATCTCCCACGCCTCGGCCACGTAGCCGCGGAACGGGCTCTTGAACCAAAAGCTCTGGAACGCATCATCGGCCGTCATGCGCAGGCTCACCTCGGCGACGACGCAATCCGCGTTGTACGTGTAGGAGCGCGTGGCGACCACCGACGACTCGCGAACCTCGCCCGAGCTGGTGACGGTGTCCCCCTTCAGGGTCGCGTCGAGGTGCTCGCTGTCCGACGAGACCAGCGGCTTGCCGTCGGCGGTCTGTCCGACCAGCGAGTGGATGCGGAACGTGCGCCACTGGGACGGGTGCATGTTCTTCCCGTAGCCGGGCGCGTCCAGCGTTCCGGCGAGAACGGTTCCCTTGCCGGGGACGACGAGCTGGCAGATCGTGCCGCCACTCCAGCCGATCTGGCCCATGAAGCTGTCGTTCTGCCACTTCGGGGTCATCCGGCCGTGGTACGTGAGCATGTAGTACCCCTTCCGGCGGGCGGCGAAGAACTCGTTCGCTCCGTTGATGCTCTCGGTCAGATCGGGCCCCGGATAGCCCTTCCACGCGAAGCGGCCTTCCTTCTCGGGCTTGAACGCCGGACCGTGGGCGGTGCGGGCGTTGAAGGGATTCGCGTTCACCTCGTCGTTCAGCGTGTAGCTGAAGACGTTCAGCATGCCGTCGCGCGCGCGGATGAACCGCTCGTCCTTCAGGTCCGCCGCCACCGCGCCCCACGTCTCCACCGCGTACGAGCCGTAGTGGTTCTCGTAGGCGAACTCCTCCTGGATCAGGCCCGTCGGCCCCAGCCCGACGCGCGGCCCCCAGCCGCCGGTCGTGAAGCGCTGGTAGAAGGTCTCGAACAGCTCGCGAACGAGCGGATCACCGGTGCCCTCCACCGCATATCGCAGGCCGCAGACGACGGTGGCGAAAGCGTTTCCGTTGACCCGCTCCGCGTTGTGCACGAACGCGAGCCGGTCGGCCGCGTTGACGAACGATTCGCGCAGCATGTCCTTCACCTCGGCGGGTGCGTCCGACTGCTGCAGGATGCGCCAGCCCGGCCGCCACCAGTGCCAGCCGTAGGTCCCGAAGCGGTAGGCGATGTTGTCCATGCCCTTCCACGTCGTGCTGACGGGGAAGTCGCCGGGACCCATCAGGCGCAGGCCCTGCGCGACGTCGCGGATGGCCACGTTGAGTGCCTGCGGGTTCTTGTGCAGGCCGTAGCTGAACATGATCGTATCCGAGATCGGGGCCGGCTCGTGCGGGCCGTTGAGTGGCCGGAAGGCCGCGTTCGTGTTGGGGGTGATGTCGTAGGCGGGGCTCGTGGAACAGTCCCTCGGGGTGATCTTGACCAGCTTCGCGGGCTTTCCGTCGGCGTTCCGCACCTCGAAGTCATTCGTGGCGATGGTCTTCAGCCACTGGTGGAGGCGAACCTGCTGGGGCAGGTAGAAGCGCTGGCCGTCGGCCCAGATGACGCCGCCTTTCAGCGCCGCGGCGGTCGCCTTGTCCGGCGCAAAGAAAGCCTGGACCGCGGCCTGCGCCGATCGCGTCGGGGGCGGGGGCTTGGCCGACAGCAGCGCGCACTGCACCATGTACTCGCCGGGGCCGTCGCCGACTTCGAACGTAAACACCTGGTCGTCCCAGGCGTTCGAGGTGGCGGGCTTGGCCTCGGCGAACGAGACGCCGGAGGTGGCCAGGCCGGAGCAGATGACCGCGCCTGAGGCGTCGCGGAGGGAGTATGTGCGCGTGCGCGGGCGGTCGTACTCGATGAAAGCCAGGCTGAGTCCCAGCGTCCCGCGCGGCACGTAGATGAAGCTCTTCTTGAGCAGATCGCCCGCCGGGTGGAGGAAGAAGGGGTTCCCGGCGACGGCCCACGAGAGGGCGGGGTCGATCCGGATCGACGCGACATGGTCGCGCGTGCCGACCACCACGATGCGATACGCGCCGGGCTTGCCCGCGGGGATGCTCCGCTCGAGCATGCGCGCCGGGGTTGCGGCGAGGCGATCGGGCGCGGCCCGGCCAGACCACCGGAGCATGGGCGGGGCGCCGCTCTTGTTCTGGTAGAGGTAGTACCAGCCCTCGTGATCCCACCCGCCGGTCGGCGACTGGCCGATCGGCGTGACCACGCCGTCGTCCGGGATCACCTCGCGCACGAGCGCCTTGCCCTCGGGATCATAGACCTTGAGCAGCACCTCGCGCGGGCCGGTCTCGATCAGGTTCAGGTCGCGCACGTCGAGCCCGAGGGTGAACGCCGAGCCCTTGGGGTTGTTGACCAGGATCGTGAGCCCGTCGCACAGGCGGAACGTCGTGCCGGCGACCGGCGCCAGACGGGGGGTGGGCAGTGAGCTCTCCGCCGCGGCTGACGACAGGGAGATGCTGATGGCGGACAGAACGGCGGCAGAGGCGCGACGCATAGTGTGGCTCATGTGGATCCGGGTTGATCTGTTGGTCCGGGTCTCCCGCGCCGGCGCGCGCAGACTCCGGTGGATTCGTTCGGGCAGATCAAAACGGTTTTCGGCCTCCCCGTCAATCCGCGACTCCGCGGTACGAAGAATGAGCTTTGCCTCGCTGCTGTGGAATGGGAGCATCCCCATTGGGTTGGACGCGACAAGGAGGAGACGTCACATGAGCCAGGCGATCCGTCGGTTCGGTCGGGTAGTGCTTTCGCTGGCGGCCCTGGCCGCCGTGCCGCGCATGGCGGGGGCGGCGGAGCGGGAGTGCATCATCGCGAGCAACGGCCGGACCGAGGCCGTGGTGGTGGTTTCGCCCGAGGCCGGCCTGCCCGAGACGAAGGGCAAGGATGGCGCCGTGACGCGCGGGGCCGACAAGAGCGGCACGCGCAACGACGAGTGGCTGGCCGCCTGTGACCTGGTGAAGTACATCCATCTCATGACGGGGGCCAGGCCCCGCCTGGCCGCCACGCGCGAGGAGATTGACGCGGCGCTGAAGGGCCGGACGCCCGTGCTCCTGGTGGGCGAAGAAGCACTGAAGGCCAAGCCCGATCTGGCCAAGCGGATCCGCGCGGCGGCCAAGCAGAAGCCCATCCTGGGCTCCGACGCCATCGGGCTGTTGCGCGAAGGGCCCCGCGTCTACATCGCCGGCAACAATGACCAGGCGCACTACTTCGCCGTCGCCGAGCTGCTGTGGCGCTGGGGGTGCCGCTGGTACATCCCCACCGACTTCGGCGAGTGCATCCCCGAGGTGAAGACGCTGGCGCTGGGCGACCTCGATTACACCTACGGCTCGCCCTTCGAAATCCGCGGGTACTGGATCTCCTGGGTGGGTGACAACGCCGGACGGGCCGAGTTCCAGAAGCGGAACATGATGATCCCCGGCCGACGCGGCTTCCCGGGCACGGGCCACGCCCTGGGCAGGTACACGCGCGATGTCCCCGGCGCCAAGAGCACGTTCAACTTCCCGATCACCGCGCCGGGGACGGCCGAGCATGTCGCCGCAAAGCTTGAGCCCGACTTTGCCAAGGGGCAGGGCATCTCCATCGGCATGGAAGACGGTTCCTACGACTCCGACTATCCGAAGGACGTGGAGCTGATGAAGCTGCAGTGGGACAAGTACATGATGCGCTGGTCGGTGACCGATCCCATGCTGGAGCTGTACAACAACATCGCCCGCATCCTGCAGAAGCAGTACCCGGCTGGCGGCGGCAAGCTGGGGTTCCTGGCTTACGCCAACATGACGATTCCGCCGGTGCGCGAAATGAAGGCGGAGCCGTCGCTCTTCTGCGAGCTAGCCCCCATCGACATCGACCCCATCCACGGCATGGATGACGAGGACTCCCCGCCGCGCCAGGAGTACCGGGCGATGGTGTACAAATGGTCCGAGATCATGCAGGGGCGCCTGGCCATCTACGACTACGACCAGGGCATGCTGGTTTGGCGCGATATCCCGAACCCCAGTCACCAGGGGCTGAAGCAGGACTTCGCCCACTACGCCAAGGCCGGCATCCTGGGCGTCAATACGGAAAGCCGCAACGCCATCGGCACCACGTTCCTCAACCTCTTCTTCCGCGGGCGCCTGATGTGGAACCCGGACGAGGACGTCGATGCGCTGCTCAAGGAGTTCTACCCGAAGTTCTACGGCCCGGCCGCGGGACCGATGGAGACCTACTGGAGCGCCATTTACCGGGCATGGTCCGATACCATCGTTACCGAGCACGAGTACTTCGCCGCCCCGGCCATCTACACGCCCGAGGTGATCGAGACCTGCCGGAAGAGCCTGGCGGAAGCCGAGAAGCTGGTGGCTCCGCTCAAGGGCAAAGGCGACCTCACCCGCCAGGAACAGCAGGTTCTGGAGCGCATGAAGTTCACGCGCATGAGCTTCGATATCCTCGACGGCTATCTCGGGATGGTGCGGCAGGCGTCCTCGGAGTGCAACTACACCGAAGCCGCAAAGCTCGGCCAGAAGGCGCTGGCCGTCCGCGAGAGCATGACCGACATGAACGGCATCTTCACGACGTACCGCCGCATGGGCGAGCACGGCCCCTCCTGGTGGCCGGGCGAAGTCCAGCAGTACGCCCGGCTGGCCGGCTTCGTGGGCGGCACCAATGGCACCCTGATCGCCAAGCTCCCGCTCGAATGGGCGTTCCGCCGCGACAAGCAGCGCGTCGGCGTGGAGCGGAAGTACGCCACCCAGGACGTGGATCTGACCCACTGGAAGGCCCGCCGGGACCAGCTCACGCTTCGAAGCCGCAAGGACTACACCAACGAGTGGGAGATGCTCCGGGCGGACCTGTATGCCCAGGCCCAGGGGATCCGCGATCCGGATCGGCAAAGCTTCACGGGCGACATGTGGTACCGCACGGACGTGGAGCTGTCGGCCGCGCAGGTGAACGGGAAGGTTCATTTGCTCTTCCCGGGCCTGTTCAACGAGTGCTGGCTCTACGTCAACGGGCAGGAAGTCGCCTACCGCAAGCAGGGCAAGCTCTGGTGGCTCAACAGCTACGCGTTTGAGTGGGATGTGGACCTCTCGGGCAAGCTCAAGCCGGGGAAGAACACCATCGCCCTCCGCGCCAACTGCGAGCACCACCTCGGCGGCATGTTCCGCCGGCCGTTCCTGTATGCGGCGAACTGACCGGCGCCCGCCCGATGTGATTCTGGGGCCGCGCGTTGCGTTCATGTGGGCGGGGCTCCGGCTGTGGGGGCGTCGCGCGTGCTCATATAAAACGATTCATATAGCCAGCCGCGCGCCTCATTTGAGAGAATCCACCGCATGGCAAGATGCTCGAAGGCAGAGCCTGTCGCGAGCGGCGCCGGGCGGCGGGGCGACGGCCGGCGGATTACCTTGGCCGATGTGGCGAAGCGGGCCGGGGTCAGCAGCGTTACGGCCAGCGTGGTCCTGAACGACCGCCCGAACTGCTGGGCCTCGGAGGCAACCCGCCAGCGCATCCGGAAAGCGGCGGCCGCGCTCGGCTATCGCCCCAACCTGTCGGCGCGGGCTCTGCGTGCGGGCGTGAGCCACGTCATCGGCGTCGTTGCGCCCGGAGCCATTGCCACGCGAACAGCCGGGCTGACCGAGGCCGCCGAGGGATCCGGCTACACGGTCATCTTGAGTTCCCACCACAACGACTCGGAGTCGGAGGACCTGGTCATCCGCCGCCTGATCGACCGCGGTGTCGATGGCCTGGCGGTCTATCCCGTCGATCCGGGGCCGCACGGGGAACTGCGCCGCCTCGTGCAGTCCGGCTTCCCCGCGGTCACCTTCGACGGCGCGAACCTGCTCGATTTCCCGTGCGACGACATCAGCGTGGACTATGAGGCCGTGGGGCGGCTCCAGGCCAGGCACCTGCTCCAACTCGGCCGGCGGCGCGTCTGCCTGGCCCGCGCGATTCCCGAAGCACGGATCAACACCGTCCGCGAGTCCGCCGTGCGCGATGAGCTGAAGCGGGCTGGCGCCCCGGCTCCGCTGGTCATGCGCGTCGCCCGTCCGGCGATCCGGGAGTTCGCCGATCCCGAGCCGCTGGTCGAAGCGGTCCGCCGGTTCCTGGCCGGACACCTCGGTTCATTCGATGCCGTTATCGGATTTGACGCCATGGCCTCGCTGGCGGTCCGAGCGCTCCATCGTCTGGGCGTGCGAGTGCCCCGTGACGTGGCCGTTGCGGGCTCCGGCGACTCCATGCTCGCCAGCTACGGGGTCATGCCGCTGACCTCGGTCAGCACGGCGGACGACCTGGCCGGGGCGAAGGCATTCGGCCTGTTGATGGATCGCATTCACGGGCGGAGTTCGGGCCCCTTTCGGCGGCTGACGAGTTCCGCGGAACTGATCGTCCGGGAGTCCACGCACGCATGAAGAACCAAATGAACGGCCGAAGGCTGCTGGCGCCGCTTCTGCTCTTTCTATCGACCGTCTGCGCGGCGTCGGCCGCCAGCCAATACTGGGACGCCGCGACGAATGCCGGCTACCAGCATGGAGACGGGCGGTGGACCACCAGCCCGGCGGATGCGTGGTGGACGACCAACACCAGCGGCCTCACGCCGCTCGACGGATGGGCTGACGGCAGCATCGCCAACTTCTCCGGGACGGGCGGGCGATCCACCGTCCTGGTGGACGGCTCCTCCATCAGCGCCAGCGGCCTGGTGGTCAATGGCTCCGGCTATGACGTGGTCGTCACCAACGGGGGCCGGCTGACGGTCTCCGGCAACTTCATTGTCGGATACAGCATCGCCAGCAGCACCAACAACCGGCTCTCCGTGATCGGGGGGGTGGGCGTCACCTCGCACTGCTCGAGCGTGGGCAGCTTCTGGGTGAGCTATTCGGGATGCGGCAATGAGGTGCTCGTCGACGGGCGGGGCGTCAGCGGCAGTGCGGTCTTCTCCAACAGCGGCGGGATCGCGCTGGGGTACACGGCGGCGAGCTCCGTGTCCGGCCGGGTTGCCGTATGCCGGGGCGGGCGGCTGGTGGCGCCCGGCGGCGTGGCCGTCGGGAGGAGCAGCCCATTCAATCAGCTGATCGTTTCGGAGGGTGGCACCGTCACCGCTGGCACCCTCGATATCGGCAACGGCCCGAATGGGGATAACTCGAACACGCTCGTCGTCACGGACTCCGGCTCCGTGGTCGATGCGCTGGTCCTTCGGGTGGGGGGACAGCGGAGAGGCAACCAGGCGATCATCGCGAACAGCGGCGTCGTAACGGGCGTCGCGACCTTCATTCTGGGTGAGAGCGCGACCGTCAACGCCCTGCTGACGATCACCAACGGAGGGAAGCTGTTCACCTCGGGCGGCGTGGACTTCGCGCGCGGCGGCTCAACTGCGTGCACCGGCCTGATCTCGGGCGCCGGATCGCTGTGGGACCTCGCCGCCGGGATCCTGGTGGTGGGCCAGGGAACGAACAACCGTGTGCGCATCGAGGACTACGGGGCTGTCACCAATGCCGGCGCGATCCGCATCGGGGCGGCGGCCTCGGCGGCCGGGAACGGCCTGATCATCTCCGGCGGCGGCCGCCTCCACTCGTCCGCCGCCTCCGCGGTCGGCTACACCGGAGGCACCACGGGCAACACGGCCCTTGTGACCGGGACCCACTCGCTCTGGGACGTGGGCGGGGCGAGCCTGTCCGTTGGCTCCGCTGCCACGACCAATAACACGCTGACCATCACGGCGGGCGGCAGGGTGCGCGGCGTGAACCTGCTCGCGGCGGCCACGAACAACGCGCTGCGCCTGCAGGGTGGAGTCTTGGTCGCCGGCCGGCTGGCCGTGACCAACGACGCCGCGTTCGCCGTCGGCGACGGCGTCCAGGACGCAGCGCTCGTGCTCACCAACAAGGCGCTTCCGTCCGTCTTTGCGCCCGGATTGCGGGTCCGCAACAGGGGGAGCCTTCTGGGCTCGGGTGTCGTCGTCTGCGGTTCCGACGGGATCGTCGTTGAGAGCGGCGGAGCCCTCGCGCCCGGCATCGGCACCGCGGGGGTCTTCGCGATCACCGGCGATGTCAGCCTCCAGCCCGGCTCCGAGCTGCGGCTCGAGCTGGCGGGCACCAACGGGCCGGGAACGGGCTGGGACGCTTTGTCCGTGACGAACGGGACGCTCGCCCTCGGCGGCGCGCTGAAGCCGGCGCTGCAGTCCGGATTTGTGCCGGCGCCGGACGACCGGTTCGTCATCGTGACGAACCGCGGCCCGGGAGCCGTGACGGGGCGCTTCGGCAACGCCGGCAACGGCCAGGCGGTCACGGTGTACGGCGAGGATGGCACGTCGAAGGCCGGACTGCTCACGGTCGAGATCGGCGAGCGGAGTGTCACGCTCAGCGGCTTCCGCGACTACCAGGAGTTGCGGGGCATCCGCATCATGGTCAACTGACAGGGCGGCGGCGATGCGGGCCGGTGCGAGGTCGCCGGCTTGCGACACTCGGGCATTTGAAGAGAGGATAGGCCGTCATGACGAAATGCATCGCGGTAGTGTTCATGCTGGTGGCGGCGGCGTGTGACGCCGTCGGCGCAGCCGAGCTCCGGCTGGCGGAGAAGGGCGAGGCGAAGTGCGTCATCGTCGTGCCGCCCGGTGCCATGGCCTGGGAGGGCGACGACCGCCCCCTGAACCCCCGGACGACGGCATACCCGCTCATCGAAGCCGACGCCCGGCGTCGCCTGCTGCGCGACTCGGTGGCTGACCTGGCGCTTTACCTCGGCAAGATGTCGGGAGCCAGGATCGAGGTTGTCGAGGGGGTGCCGCCGGGCGAGAAGCGGCTGCCCGTCTACGTCGGCGCCGCGGCGCAGAAGGTCTTCGGTCCGGTCGGCATTTCGAAGGCCGGCAAGTTCGGCTTCCGCGTGGTGGCCAGCCGGAAGGGGATCGGGCTCTACGGCGAGTCGGAGTATGGGACGAGCTACGCGATCTACGAGCTGCTCCACCGCCTGGGCTGCCGCTGGTACATGCCCACGGAGCTGGGCGAGTGCGTGCCCAGCCTTCCCGCGCTGGCCGTTTCGGAGACGGACGAGAAGCTCGCGCCGGCCACCGAGTACCGCGGCATGTGGCAGGGGGGCGCCGACTTCCTGCGGCGCAACCGCATGAACGGAACCTACGTGCAGGGCTCGCACGGGCTCGAGGGCTACATCACGAAGGAGCAGCGGGCCGAGCATCCGGAGTGGTGCCTGCAGGTCGATGGCAAGCCCCATCCCTACATCCTGCGCTGGACACGCCAGGATGTGGCCGACGCCATCGCCGACCGGATCGTTTCGAACCTGGATGTGAGCTACTCGCCTTCGGTCACGCTGTCCCCCGGCGATTACCTGGTGCCCACCGAAGACCCCGAGGAGATGAAGCATGATCCCTCGCCCCGGGTGTGGGAGCCGGCCGCCGGGCGGTGGTCCGTCACCGATCGCCTGATCCTCCTGGCCGACCGGGTGGCGGAGCGGGTGGGGAAGAAGTACCCCGACGTGCTCTTCGGGCTCTACATATACGTGAACTACTCGATGCCGCCGGCGCGGGAGAAGGTGCATCCCAACGTCATCCCCATGCTGGCCCCGATCGACTTCAACCGGCATCACCCCATGACGTGGACGAACCACCCCAACCAGACGTGGCTGCTGGACATGGTGCGCGGCTGGGGCCAGGCCGCGCCGCGCACGGCGTTCCGCGGGTACGGCATGAACCTGGGCGAGCTGAGCGCGCCCAACCCCTTCATCACCAAGTGGGGAACCGACATCCCCATCATGCTCGGCAACAACTGCGCCTTCTGGATGCCCGAAACCATGGGCGGGTGGGAGTCCATGCTGCCCGGCTATTACCTGGGCGTGCGGATGAGCTTCTACCCGCAGGAGAAGCCGGAGGCCATTCTGGCCGACCTCTACGCGCGCTTCTACGGCGCGGCGGCCGAGCCGATGGGCCGGTATTGGACCATCATGGACCACGCCTGGACCGACAGCGGCGAGTATGCCGGCAACTCGCACGGCTATCTCCACATGTTCCCGACCCAGGTGCTGGCGAGCGCCCGGGCGCAGGTCAACGAGGCGCTGGCGCGCGGCCGCACGGTCCCCGAGTACCGGCGGGTCAAGCTGATCGACGAGTCGCTGACCCTGTTCGAGCTGTTCATGAAGATGCGCCGGGACTGGGCCGCCGCGAACCTCCGCACGCTGGAGGCCGACTACGATATCTGGCGCTCGGGCGTGCGAGACATGGTCCGCCGCTACAGCGATCCGGCCGATTCGACCTATGTGCAAGGCCGGTACGGCACCCTGCTGTACCCCGACCGCTTCCTGGCCGTCGCTTACCGCGACGCCTCGCGCATGGAGCGTGAGTACGTGCGCCTTGGGGCGCCCATGCCGGAGTGGAAGTGGAAGCACAACCCCGGCCCGGAGGCGGAGTCGCTGCCCTGGGCTGCGCCGGAGTACGACGACGCGGACTGGCCGAAGACGCACGTGGTGCGCGAGACCTGGTCGGCCCTCGGGCATCACCTCACGATGACCGACGCGTCCTCGGGCCGCTCCGGACGGATGGTGTACCGCGCGTCGCAGAAGCTGGCCGCCGCTCCGGAAGGCAAGCGCCTGTTCCTGTGGATCGGCGCCACGGACGGAAGCGCGAAGCTGTTCGTGAACGGGACGCACGTGAAGTACGCCGTGCCGGAGAAGATCGGGCCGCACGAGAAGGGCGATCTGATCGACGGCTTCTCCGGCTACTGCGATCCGGCGCTGTTCGACGTGACCGGGGCCGTGAAGCCGGGCGTCAACCAGTTCACGATCCTGTGCGAGCGCGGCTGGCTCAACGAGGTGGGCACGGGCGGGCTCATGGGGCCGGTGGTGCTCTGGCGGGAGAAGTAGGCATGGACCGGTCGGGTGAGACGAACGTCGTAGCGGACATGTGCCGGGCGGAGCTGCGTCACAACGGGCCGACCACGGCCGCCGGGTGGGAACGGTGGCCGGTGTACGATCCGCGTGCATTCGGCGCGAAGGCGGATGGGGTCACGCTCGACACCGCCGCCATCCAGGCGGCCGTCGATGCGGCATCCGCCGCCTCGGGCGGGCGCGTGGTCCTGCGCAAGGGAACCTTCCTCGCGGCGAGCCTCTTCCTCAAGGAGCACACCGCCCTGATCATCGAGGAAGGCGCGGTTCTGAAGGCGACCACCCGCTGGCAGTCTTACCCTCTGATTCGCTCGCGCCACGGCGGGGTGGAAGGCGTCGGCCTGGCCGGGATCATCAACGCCTCGTGCATCCACGGCGTCCGCATCTCCGGCAAGGGAGTGCTCGACGGGTCCGGATTCCCCTGGTGGAACGGCTTCTGGGCGAGGTGCGGAATGCCGGAGAAGATGGACCCCGCGCTTCGCAAGGCCGTGCAGGATGACCCTCGATCGGCGGCGGCCCGCGACCTCCTCGACCGGCCGGGCGAGCCCAAGCCGATCCTGATCGGCGCCTGCCGCGACGTGCTCGTCGAGGGCATCCACATCAAGGACTCGCCCACGTGGACGCTCCACGTCCTGTACGGCGAGGATGTCGAGATCCGCGACGTGATGATCCGGAACGACCATCCGCTCGTCCACGCGCCGAGCACCGACGGGATCGACATCGATTCGTGCCGGAACGTGCTGGTCCACCACTGCGACATCGCCTGCCACGACGACTGCATCTGCCTGAAGTCGGGCCGCGGCAAGGACGGCGCGCGAGTCAACCGGCCCACCGAGAATGTGCGGATCCATGACTGTGTCGCTGGCGCGGGCCACGCGCTCGTCGGGCTGGGCACGGAGTTCTCCGGCGGCATCCGGAATGTCGTCATTCGCGACTGCCGCTCCGATGGCACTCAGGTGGGCATTCGTTTCAAGAGCAACCTTGGCAACGGCGGAACGATCGAGAATGTGCTGGCCGAGAACATCACGTGCGTGAACACGGCGAGCCCAGTCCAGTTCAGGCTCCGCGACGCGTTCGGCGTCCTCGAAGGCAAGCCGGAGGCCGAGGCGTACCTTCCGGCCCCGGCGGGCGTGCCCTGCTACCGGAACATCGTGATCCGCAACCTGACGGCGAGCGGCGCGAAGACGTGCCTCAACACGATCGCTCATCCGGCGGGAACCTTCGACAATGTCGTCCTGGAGAACGTCAGCATGGAAGGGGAGTCCGGCCTTCAGATCTACCGCGCCCGCAACTGGGACCTGCGGGGGGTGACGCACGCGGCGTGCGCGGACGGCCCGCTCTTTGACGTCCGGGACTCCGAGAACGTCCTGCTGCCGGCCTGGTGCGCCTCGGGCTCGACCAAGGACGGGGAAGCACGTGCGCCGCGACGTCGGCGGCCTGCGAGCGGGCGGGGGCTCGACTACTTCCACAAGGACTGAGGTGCGTATGAGCACGAAGCCCAGGCTGCTGTGCATGATGGATCTGGCGCTGGTCCCGGAGTCGCTCGGGCGGCTGGGCAAGCGCGATAAGCCTTATCGACAAGATAGGGGTGTGACTATCAAATGAAAAAGTGGTGTCTGATAGGAGCACTGGTCGCGAGCGCCGCGATGGCAACGGCCGGCACCGAACCGGGCGCGGAACTGGTCTCGGTTCGCAAGATCTGGGATGCGGCGCCGCATAATGCCTTCACGGATCTGATCCGGTTTCAGGGGCGGTGGTATTGCGTTTTTCGCGAAGGTCCCGAACATGCCGGCAACAGTATGGGGATAGGGCGGATCATCACGTCCGCGGACGGCGTCCACTGGAAGTCGGCCGCAACGCTTAAGGCGGAGGGCGATGTGCGCGATCCCAAACTCTGCCTGGCGCCGGACGGGCGTCTCATGGCGCTTGCCGGCGCCTCGCTGTATCGGCGGCAAGCCGGCCGTGCCTACCCCGGGCGAGAGCCGCATCAGACGCTCGTCTGGTCTTCCCAAGATGGTCGCGACTGGACGCCTCCCGTTGAACTCGGCGAGACAAACTGGTGGATCTGGCGCGTGACCTGGCACGAGGGGCTCGCCTACGGTGTGGGCCGCGAGCCGGACGTCCGGATACCACGGCTGTACCGGAGCGCGGACGGCGTCCGCGTCGAGACCTGGAGCGACCGGCTCCTCGGGACCGACTCCGAACTCCGCGGCAGCGAGGCCTCGCTGCTGTTCCTGCCCGACAGCCGCGCGCTGTGTCTGATCCGCGGCGGCGACCCCGCCCCGGCGCTGCTGGGCCGCGCCGAGCCGCCGTATCGCGAATGGCAATGGCAAGACCTCGGGGTGCGCATCGGCGGACCGCAACTCGTGCAACTGCCCGATGGGCGAATTGTTGCCGGGGGGCGCCGTTACGAGCCCAAGCGCGAGATGATGCTCTGGTGGCTCGACGCCGCCAGCGGCCGGCTCGCGCCCCTCCTGGCGCTTCCGTCGGAGAACGACACCGGCTACCCTGGGTTGGTATTCCATGACGGATTGTTGTGGGTCAGCTTTTATTCGGGAACCAAGAAGAATACGGCCGTCTACCTGGCCACGGTGCGGCTGCCGCCCGCTGGGCATTGACGGGCGGAGCGGGCGGACGGCGAAGGCTCGACGAGAGGAGATCGGCTATGGACGGCTTGTTCTTCGGCGAACACGAGATCGCGGCGATGCGCGAGCGGGTGGCGACGCATCGCTGGGCGCAGCGCGGGCTCGATCGGATCCGCCGGAAGCTGGACGCGCGCCGCGACGATCTTCTGTCGCGGGAGGCCCCGTCCGCGAAGGACGAGTCGCCGGGCAAGACGTTCCTCGATCTGGCCGTGTGCAGCCGCCTGGCGGGCGGCTGGCATCGCGAGGCGGCGGAGGCGCTCCTGCGCGGCGCCGACGACCCCGCGCCGTACATGTTCAAGCAGGCGTTCGAGCTCTGCCTGGGGCTGGATTTCCTCGATGGGCTCGACGCGGCGCTGCGCGGACGCGTCTACGAGCGCATCCTGGTCCCGGTCGGCGACAAGTTCATGCAGAAGCCCCCGGACGGCGGGAACATCCAGACCACCTACAACCTCACGCTCCTTTGCGTCGGACTCCTGACCGGCCGGCGCGATTTCGTCGAGCGCGTGACCTCCGACCCCAATGGCGGCTACCCGTACCAGCTGGCCAACTCGATCTACCCGGACGGCTTCTGGCACGAGCAGTCGCACGCCTCCTACCACGGCGGCTCGATCGAGCGGTTCCTGAGGCTCCGCTGGATCACCCGCCGCAACGGCCTCGACATGGGCGGGGACGAGGCGATCCAGCGGATGCTCGACACCCTTCCGGGCATGGCGCTGCCGGGCGGGGTGCTGCCCCTCATCGGGGAGATCGCCGGCGATAGCCGGCCGACCATCTACAAGGGGTGGCTCGAGCTGGCCTACGCCATGTACGAGACCCCGTGGATCGGGTGGGCCCTCGGCCGGATGGATCGCGACGACCTGTGGGCGGTGCTGGTGGGGCGCGAGATTGGCCGGGCGGAGCAGCCGGACTGCCGGAGCCGGCTGTTCGAGGCCATCGGCCTCTGCGCGCTGAAGAGCGGCGAACCGGGCGCGTACTGGGATGGCAAGGGGTCGGGCGTGACGGTCACCTTCGGCCCGCACGGCCACTGGCACGGGCACGCGGGCAAGCTCGGGATCGAGTACCGCCGCGACGACCGGTACGTGGTCCGCGACCACGGCCACAGCGGCGGCTACACGCACCCGATCCACCGCATGTGGTACATGACCACGCTGGCGCACAGCACGGTCGTGCTCGACGAACGGAACCAGCGGTTCACCTGGTGCAAGGGGCGACCCGAAGTCGACCGCCAGGAAGCGGGCGTGTGCCACGCCCATCTGTTCCGGGATGACGTGAGCGCCTGCACGGTCAGCGCCGATTTCGCCTATCCCGGGTGCCACCTGAAGCGAACGCTCTTCCTGACTTCGACCTACCTCCTCGACATCATGGAGTGCTCCAGCGTCGACGGGGCCGAGCACACCTTCGACTGGGTCATGCACGCGGGCGGCACCATCCAGACGGACTTGCCGTTCGTCCACGGGCAGCTCGAGTGCCGCAACAAGGGCGGCCGGATTCCCTCGCCCGAGGGGCTTCCCTATGCACCCGGCTCCATGGCGCCGAGCTCGTATGACTTCATCCGTGAAGTCGAGAAGCTGGAGACCGCCGACAGCTGGGGCCTCGACGTGATGGACTGCAAGTGGGCGGCCGACGTGTGGAAGATCCTGGGCAAGGCCATGCGGCTGACGATGCTGGGGGAGCCGGGGACGACGGTGTTCAAGGGCGTCTGCCCGGCCACGCCGGCGGAGATCTACAACCCGGTCGTTCTCGTGCGGCGGCGGGCGCGCCGGACCGCGTTCATCGCGCTGCACGTGCCCGGCGAACTCAGCCTGGGCCTGGAGTGCCTGAGGAATGAAGCCGGCACGATTGCCTGCCGCGTCAGCGGCCCCGACGGGACGGCCGACCTGCTGGCCAAGCAGGACGTCGAGGGGCCGGTGAAACTGAACGAATGGGGCTTCAACGCCAAGCTGGCCTTCTGCCGACAAGGAGAGACCCGTGTCCAGGCTCTTTGACCGTCACCGCGTTCGCGCCACCGTCAGCCTCGATGGCACGTGGGACCACTACTTCCCGAAAGCGGGAACAGCCATCGATCCGTCCGCCTGGCGCGACGGGCACAGCGAGCGGATGGAGGTGCCGTGCGTCTGGGAGATGCTGGACGCTCGGAAGACCTATCGCGGGCAGGCCGTGGCGCGGCGCGAGATCGACGTCTCCACGGCCGGACGCCTGCTGCTCGAGTTCCAGGGCGTCAGCCATACGGCGCGCGTGTTCGTGGACGGCCGCGAGGTCGGCGGGCACCACAACGCATACACGGCCTTCGTGGCGGATGCCGGCCCGGTCGGGCCCGGCCGGCACGAGCTGTGCGTGCACATCTCGAACGAGCACGGCGACCTCTCCGCGCTGCACTTCCCCAATGACTACTACAACTACGGAGGCATCAGCCGCCCCGTGGAGATGCACGTGCTGTCGGACGAGGTCCTGATCCGGTGCGTCCATGCGCAGAGCGCGCCGGAGGGAGCGGGCTGGCGGCTGCAGTGCCAGGCCGAAATCGTCAACTTCGCCGATCGCCCCCGCGGCTTCCTCCTGCGTGCGACCGTGGCCGGAGTCCGGCACGACCTCGCCATCACGGCGCCGCCGGGCCCCAGCCGCCACTCCTGGGACATGCTCTGCGACCGGGTCGATGCGTGGAGCCCGGGCCATCCAGCCCTCTACCTCCTGGAAACCCTCCTGCTTGAGGACGGACGCACGGTGGATGACCTGGTCGAGCGGATCGGCTTCCGGACCGTCTCGGTGGACGGCGAGCGCATTCTGGTCAACGGGGTTCCGGTGTTCCCGATGGGTTTTAACCGCCACGAGGATCACGCGCTCTACGGGTGCGCGATCCCGCTTCATGTGATGCGGGCTGACCTGGCGGCCATGCGGGCGATGAACGCCAACGCCGTCCGCACGAGCCACTATCCCAACGACCCGCGCTTTCTCGATCTGTGCGACGAGCAGGGCTTCCTCGTCTGGGAGGAGAACCACGCCCGCGGGCTCAGCCTGGAGCGGATGAAGCACCCCCGCTTCCGTGACCAGTGCGCCGCGTGCAACGAGGAAATGGTCCGCGACCACTTCAACCATCCCTGCATCTTTGTCTGGGGTATCCTCAACGAGTGCGCCTCGGAGACGGAGGACGGCGCGGCCCTCTACCGGGAGCAGTTCCAGCAGCTGCGCGCGCTGGACTCCTCGCGCCCCCTGACGTTCGCCTCCTGCCGCTACGAGCGCGACCTGTGCCAGGGCATGATCGACATTGCCGGGTGGAACATCTACCCCCAGTGGTACCACGACCGCCCGGTGCTGGAGACGCTGGACGAGCTCATCGGCAAGCGCGAGAAGGAGGGGATGAAGGGCAAGCCGCTCATCATCAGCGAATTCGGGGCGGGCGCGATCCCCGGCTATCACGACCCCGTGCGCCGCGCGAAGTGGAGCGAGGAGCGGCAGTGCGATATCCTGTCCTCGCAGCTCAGTGTCATCCTCAGCCATCCCCGCGTGGCCGGCGCCTTCATCTGGCAGTTCTGCGATGTGCGCGTCGACGAGGAGAAGGCCATGGTGCGGCCCCGGTCGATTAACGACAAGGGGGCCGTCGACGACTACCGGCGCCCGAAGCTGGTCGTGCAGACCATCGCGCGCCATTTCGCCGCGAAGGCGGCGGCCCTGGCGGCGCGACGGGCGTGAGCGATCAGGAGGTGAGCGTGTCCGGAACAGGAAAGCGGCAGTCCATGTCCTTGAAGAGACCCAACATTCTGCTCTTTCTCGCCGATGATCTCGGCTGGAAGGACACCGGCGTTTACGGGAGCGGCTACTTCGAGACGCCCTGCATCGACGGCCTGGCGCGCCAGGGCATGCGGTTCACCAACGCCTACTCCGCCAATCCGCTGTGCTCTCCGACCCGCGCCAGCATCCTCACGGGCAAGAACCCGGACCGCCTGAACATCACCTGCCCCCACTGCCACGAGCCGCCGCGCGTCGCGTCGATCGCGGGCGCGGGCGAGCCGTGGGAACGGGTGGTTCTGCCGCTGCCGCAGACCTTCCTGCCCACGACCGAGTACACCCTGCCCAAGGCGCTGAGGGACGGCGGGTACCGGACCGTCCACGTGGGTAAGTGGCACCTGGGCCAGCTCCCCTATTTCCCGGAGAACCACGGTTACGAGGTGAACATCGCCGGCCAGTCCTGGGGCGGACCGCGCAGCTACTTCCCGCCGTACGGGAATGACCGGCTGACCGATGGCCCCGCCGGCGAGTACCTTACCGACCGGCTGGCGCGGGAGGCCGTGGACGCCATGGACGCCGCCGGAGACAGCAGGCCCTTCTTCATGGCGCTCTGGACCTACGCCGTCCATAGCCCGTTCCAGGCGAAGCCCGAGTACATCGCCCGCTACGAAGGGAAGGCCGATCCGAACGGCATCCAGAACTGCCCCACCATGGGCGCGATGGTGCAGAGCATGGACGACTCGGTTGGCGTCGTCCTCGAGGGCCTGCGGGCGAAGGGGCTTGAGGACAGCACGATCGTGATCTTCATGTCCGACAACGGGCCCAGCAAGGGCAAGGTGAAGGGCGTCCCCGTGAGCAGCGCCGCGCCGCTGCGCGGCATGAAGGGCTCGCTTTACGAAGGCGGGATCCGCGTCCCCCTCATCGTGCGGTGGCCCGGCGTCGTGACGGCCGGCTCCGTCCGGAGCGAGATCGTCACGAGCACCGATCTCTACGCGACCATTCTGGCGATGGGCGGGCTGGATCAGCAGCCCCGGCAGTCGCCGGACAGCACGAGCTTCGCTCCTCTGCTCAAGGGCTCAGGCGGCCCGGGTGCGCGCGACACGTACGTCTGCCACTACCCGCAGGGTGCCGCGTGCGTGAAGGACAAGGACGGGAAAGTCGTCGCGGGCTCGGCGCATCACGTCGCGGGCACGACGCTGCGTCGAGGCGACTGGAAGCTCATCCGCCGCTGGGATACCAACGAGCACTTCCCGAACACCCACGAGCTGTACAACCTGGCCGACGACGAGGGCGAGGCGACGAACCTGGCCGGCCGTCACCCCGGGAAGGTGCGCGAGCTCGATGCGCTGATCGACGAGTATCTGGCCGCGACCGGCGCATTGGTTCCCGCTCTGAATCCGGCATACGACCCCGCGAGCCGGCGCGGACTGGGGCGCACCGACACGCCGGACGTGTTCACATCCTTGGAAGCATAGGGGATCGGCCCGTGGCCAGGCTCCTTGAACGACAACGCGGCCAAAATCGGAGGTCGAACGGGCAGGACCCGCAGGCCCGTGGCGGGACACCCGCGCCCGTAAGGCGATCGAGCGAATCATGAAGAAGACCATTCTCGTCAAATCAGGCTGGCAGGACGTCAACATCGGCGACATCGGCCATTCGCCCGGCCTGTTCGCCCTGCTCGAACGCCACGCTCCCGACGCGCATCTCATCTTCTGGCCCCACGCGGACAGCCCCGACGTCAGCGCCATGATGATGAGGCGATTTCCGCGCATCGAGATTGTCGGCGGCACGGTGGGGGCAGACGGCGCAATGAACGACACACTCGCGTCAGCCTTCGAGCGCGCCGACCTCCTGATCCACGGCTCGGGCCCGAGCGTGGTGGCGCGGCAAGCGGTCACGGACTGGCGCCGCGTCACCGGCAAGCCATACGGCGTCTATGGCGTCACGGTCAGCGCCGTGAACGACGAGCTCAAGGATCTGCTCGACAACGCCGCGTTCGTCTTCACCCGCGAGACCCTTTCGCTGCAGGTTCTGCGGGACGCAGGAGTCCGATGCCCCGTGACGGGCTTCGCCCCGGACTCGTGCGTCGCCGTCGATGTGCGAGAGGACGCCCGGGCGCTCGACTGGATGCGGCGGGCCGGTCTTGAGGAAGGCAAGTTCATCTGCGCCATCCCCCGCAACCGGCTGACGCCGTACCACTGGTCCAAGAAGGGCGTGAACTGGGAGCAGTCGCACATCCGCGAAGTGGAGGACTGGAACCATCGTCACCGCGAGGCGGATCTGGCCAAGCTGCGGGACGCGATCACGATCTGGGTGCGCCAGACGGGGGTGACGGTGCTGCTTTGCCCGGAGATGGCCGATGCGCTGTCGCTGCTGGGCCCTCATGTCTACGCGCCGCTGCCCGACGATGTGCGCCCTCACATCGTCATTCGCGACCACTGGTGGCTCACCGACGAGGCGGCCTCGATCTACGCGCGGGCGTCCGCGGTCCTGAGCCTCGACTGCCACTCGCCGCTGATCGCGTACGCCAACGGGACTCCAGCGCTCTACGTGGGCCAGCCCCAGGACGCCCAGAAGGCCCACATGTACGATGATTTCGGAATGGGGGAGTGGCGCCTGTCGATCGAGGATGTGGATGGTCGGGCCATCGCCGATCGCCTGCTCGCGATACACGGCGACCCCCGGGGAGCGAAGGAGTACCTCGCCCGCGGGATCGCCCGCATCGCCAGCTTCCACGCGGACACACTGACCCGGGCCTTGGCGGACGTGCTGAGATGAAGATTCGGAGACTGGAGACGAATCCCATCATCGGTCCGGACATGGATGACCGGATGGGCTCGAACGTCAACGGCCCGTCGCTGATCCGGGTCCCGGAGTGGGTGGGGAATCCGCTGGGCCGGTACTACCTGTACTTCGCCCACCATCAGGGGGCCTACATCCGGATGGCGTATGCCGACCGGCTCGAGGGCCCCTGGCGCGTGCATCGGCCCGGCGTGCTGGAACTGGCGGACTCGCACGCGCGCTCGCACATCGCCTCTCCCGACGTGCACGTGCTGGACGACCGGCGCGAGATTCGCATGTACTACCACGGACACTCCGCCGGCGACCCGCGTCAGGTCACCCGCCTGGCGATCTCCCCCGACGGCCTGTCCTTCGCCGCCCGGCCGGACGTGCTCGGGTCGTCCTACTGGCGCGCCTTCCGCTGGAACGGTTTCTGGTACACGCTGGAGATGCCGGGGGCATTCCGACGATCTGTCAGCGGCGTCGCCGGCTTTGAGGAAGGCCCCCGCCTCTTCACCCCGGACATGCGGCACGCGGCCGTACGCGTCAGCGGAAACACGCTGACCGTCTTCTTCTCGAACGCGAAGGATTGCCCCGAGCGCATCCTGTGGGCGACGATTGAGCTGAAGGCCGACTGGCACGCGTGGAAGGCCGGACCCGCAGCCACGCTGCTGAGCCCGGAGACTGCGTACGAGGGCGCCGACTGTCCCCTGGAGCCTTCGGCGAGGGGCGCGATCCATCAGCGGGCCCGGCAGCTCCGCGATCCCTGCGTGTTCGAGGAGGAGGGGAGGACGTACCTGCTGTACTCCGTGGCCGGGGAGCACGGGATCGCGATCGGTGAACTGCAAGAAAATGAGGAACGATGAACATGCTCAGCGCCATCCGAAATCCCATTCTCGTCCCGCGCGGCGTCGGCGTGCGGGATGCCGCCATCCTGTGGCATGACGGCGTCCTTCATTGCTTCTACACCGCCTCCTTTCAGGGGAACGGGACGATCGTCTCGCACATCGAGCACGTGCAAAGCCGGGATCTGCGCACGTGGGAGCGATGCCCCGACGTGGTCGCGGATCCCCCCGTCTTCTGGAGCGTCGGGAACGTGATCCGCGCGCAGGGGGAGTGGGTGCTGTGCATGCAGGACTATCGGATCCCGCCGGGGGAGAAGTTTGCCGGCGATGACGCGCGCCTCTGGACCGCCCGCAGCGCCGACCTGATGACATGGAAGCCGCCGGTGTCGATCAACCCGGGCGGAGCCAACGTCCGCTGGCGGCCGACGAAGCGGCAGATCGACCCGTTCATCGTCGGGCACGCCGGCCGGTACTGGTGCTTCTACAAAGGCGGCGGGCTGGGCCTGCTCGCATCCGACGATCTCGTCCACTGGACGGAGGCCTGCGTGGATCGGCCGGCCTTTGCCCCCGCCGACACGCCCGACGGCTCCTCCATGGAGAACCCGTGCGTCGTGCGCGATGGCGACGAGTTTGTGCTCTTCTTCTCGCCCAATCGGAAGCAGCGCGGCATCGGCGTGGCCCGATCCACGGATCTGATCGCCTGGCATGACAGCCGGTATCTCGACTTCCCGAAGCGACCGTGGATGCTCGGGCGGGGCGTGCCGAACGCGGCCATGGTGATCGATGTGCGTGCCGATCTCGGCGTCTGGCTGATGGTCTTCCACTCCGACGACGACGAGCACGTCCTTCACTCCGGCGTGCTCGGCCTGGCGTGGAGCGAGAACCTGGTCGACTGGAACTGCCCCTGATCCCCCATGTAAGATGCTATGGTGATGAGCATGATCAAGCCCGAAGCCCTTCTTGAGAACGACTTCGGAATCGCTCCCTCATACGACCGGGAGCGGCGGCTGCCGCCTGAGACGCGGGCGCTGGCCGCCCGCTACCTCAGCGGCGAGTTCGCCCAGGCGATGAAGCCCGCGCCCTTCGGCTTGAAGGAGGAGAGCGAGGAGAAGCCCCTGCTCGATCTCTACTGCCGCGCCGTGCGGCGAATCGCCGAGGAAGCGCCCATCCGGATCGAGCCGCTCGAGCATCTCGTCGGGACGGCGCCCTTCGTGGAAGCGCCCCGGCATCTGACGCCCGGCAGCACCGACGCGTTCTCGATCCGGTCCGTCTCGCACGTGACCATCGGGTTCGAGAAGGCGCTGCGCATCGGGTACGCCGGCATCCGGGCCGAGATCGAGCAGCGCCTGAAGGAGGGCGGCCTGGATGACTACGGGCAGCAGTACCTGCGCGCCATGCTGGGCATGGTCGAGGCGGCGCGCGTATGGCACCAGCGCCATGTCCGCGCCTTGCAGGCGCGGCTCGAAGGATCCGAAGGACTGGCCCGTGAACGCTACCGGGCCCTGCTCCCCATTCTGCAGCGCGTTCCCGAGCACGCCCCGCGGTCGTTCCACGAGGCCGTTCAGGCCCTGTGGGAGTTCTGGGAAGTCCAGCGCCTGTGCGGCAACTGGAGCGGAATTGGCCGGATCGACAAGATGCTCGGCCCGTATCTGGAGCAGGACCTGCGCGAAGGACGGACAACCGTGGATGAGGCCCGTGACATCCTGGCGCATTTCTGGATCAAAGGCACGGAATGGACGAGAGCGACTGGAGCCGCACCGGGTTCGACCGGCGACGCCCAGTTCTACCAGAACATCATTCTCTCCGGCGTCGACGAGCAGGGGCGCGACGTCACCAATGCGATCACGTACCTGGTCCTGGACATCGTCGAGGAGCTCCACATCAGCGACTTCCCGGTGGCCGTGCGCGTCAGCGACAGCACGCCCGACCGGCTGTGGCGGCGCATCGCGGAGGTCCAGCGCCTAGGCGGCGGGATCGTCACCATCTACAACGAGGAGCTGGTCATCCGGGCCCTCGTCCAGGCCGGATTCCCCGCAGAGGACGCGCGCAATTTCACCAACGACGGCTGCTGGGAGGTGCTGATCCCCGGGAAGTCGTACTTCGCGTACAAGCCCTTCGACGGGCTCCAGCTGCTGAA
>CAYSLU010000003.1:71284-91583 GCA_964431965.1 uncultured Verrucomicrobiota bacterium | reverse complement strand
TTGTACTTGGCTTCCAGCATGGGAATGCCGGACACGCGCAGGAGCAGGAAGTCAATCAGCACCGGGCTGATCAGCGCCCACCACCCGCCCGGCACGTTGAGAGCAATCAGGAAGCAGCCCCACCAGAGCGTCGCTTCGCCGAAGTAGTTGGGATGCCGGGTGAAACGCCACACGCCGTAGCGCATGACCCGCCCTTTGTTGGCGGGATTCCTCGTGAATCGCAGTAACTGGTAGTCGCCCACTGCTTCAAACAAGAAACCCAGCAGCCAGACGGCAGCCCCGAGCGCATCGAGAAGTCCGAGCGGCCCGCCGCGCCGGGCGTTGACGAGCAGGATCGGGGAGCAGACCAGGAACATGACCGTTCCCTGCAGCATGTAGATCTGGAGGTAGCTGCGCACATAGAACCAGCGACCCCAGGTCTCGCGCCAGTTCCGGTAGCGGAAATCCTCGCCCTCGCGGCCGGCGTTGCGGATCAGGATGTGCAGCGAGAGCCGTGCCCCCCACACCAGCACAAGCGCCCCGAGCAGAATCCGGCGCGCATCCAGTCCGTCCGCCAGGCCGAGCGTGAACAGTGCGACGAGAATGAACCCCATGCCCCAGGCGGCATCCATGAGCCCGTTGTCCTTCTTCAGGAGGGCCACAAGGTGAACGAGGTTCACGTAAGCGAAGATCACAGTCGCCGCAATCAGCATCGTATTAGCCATGGGGGCTCCTTCCGCACATCAAACCCTAGCGCGTCAAAGCGGCACCGGCTCTGCCGCAGAGCCCGGGCCGGATCATGCGCGAATGACCTCCCGCCGGCCACCCGCGGGACCCGCGTACTCCAGGCGACGGGACGCCGGCTGGCGGACGACGCCCTCTCGCCCGACGGCCCGGGCCAGGAGATGCCGGCCGAATTCGAACAGCCCGGTCACACTCAACAGGCATGCCCCGAAGCCTTCCCGTGCCGAAGACCGGCCGAACAGGCCGCGATGCCGCTTCATCAGATCCAGGCATCGTCGCCGCGCCGCGCGGTTCGGGCTGAACAACCATGCCGCCAGCAGGATCGGACGAAACTCCCTGGCCCGCTGGCGCAGGAACCGGATGCGCTCTCGCATGTACCGGTCCTCTGCCGGCCCGTTCCGCCGGTCGTAGTGCAGCGTCTCCGGATCCCAGCAGAGGCCCTGCTCCCTGCGCGCCGCGACGTCCGCCACGGCTCGTTCGTATCCGTCCAGGGCGGTCCGCGCCATGTTGACAACGCCCGGCCCGCCGACTTCGTATTTCCGCCGGAACGCCCGCCGGGTCAGCCCGCGCGCCTCCTCCGATCGGAAGTGCGGGTGGTGGAAAGCCAACACATTCTGCCCGCTCAGCTTCGAGTAGGGGAACCCAGGGATCAGCTTGCCCTCTCTCTTGTAGCGCGCGTAGGGCGGAGTTCCGGGCAACGGTGTCAGCGGCATGAACGGATGCAGGTCGGTATCCATGCCCACCGCCCACTCGATGTCGTCGTTCAGGCTCTTCCGGTCATGGTGCTCCATGAACAGGATGGATGAGGACATGACGGATATGCCTTTTGACTGCAATTCCCGGATCAGGCCGCGCACGTCAATGCCGCGGAGCTTTTCAAAGATGTCGGCCTCCGTCTCCACGCTCATCCACACGGCGCAGACGCCGAGCCGCACCAGAAAATCGACGCCGACCCGCATGATGGCTTCCGCCGATGCGAAGATCCAGAACTGGTAGCTCGTGCCGTGGCGCTCCATTTCCCGCAGGAGCTCGCGTGCCCGTTCCGGCTCCTTCAGGAAGTTCTCGTCGATGACGGCAAACTCCCGGACTCCAAGCGCCTCTTCGGCCTCGCGGCAGAGATCGAAGACGCTCCTCCCCGTGGGCAGCAGGGGGATGTACTGCCTGTCGAACTTGGCCGATGTGGCGCAGAAGAAGCAGCCATTCCTGCAGCCCAGCCCGGGAAACATGACGGCGCTGTCGGTCGAAGCGACGCGAAGCCCGTACAGGTGCTTGCTGATCACGCCATGCATGACGGGGTGGCGGATCGGGGCTGCAGGATCTTCGCCGAAGAACGCCCGCAACCAGCGGATGCCTTCGCCGTGGCACACCGCATCATGGGGGACAAGCTCCGCCAGGTCGGGGAGCCCGGCGCCATAGCCCCCCAGGAGGATTTTCGTCATCGGGCAATGTGCGCGGATGTACTCGGCCATGCGCCTTGCTTTGAGCGCATTGGTCTGGATGAAGGAAATCCCCACGTGTGTGTAGCCGTTGTGAATCTCCCGTCTGAACTCGCGCCAGGACGGGAAGTCCAGGACGGTGGCCGGCACGGAAATGTTCTCGGCCAGAAAGTAGAGCGGGAACGTCCAGAAGCTGGCCCGCGGGGAGTGCACGTGCTGCTCGCGCGTGAGCTGGTTGTTCAGAAGCTCCATCTGCATGCCGAGGGCCTCCGCGCCCTCGTCGGGCACGCCATACGGCTTGCAGACCGTGGTCAGCAGGATCCGGGTTCCGATGCTCTCGCTCATGTCTTTGCCGTTCGATTGATGCGTCCTTATTCGCTGTAGATACCATGCCATACGGATCCAAGCGAGCAATCGCTCCGCGGATGACCGGAATGAATGCAAACGTCGGACATGCAGCCCGCAGGGCCCCCGAGGTGCGCGAGCCGGGGGGCGAGGAGATCCCCGAACAACGTTCAGCTCGCATCTTCAGCCGCGCGTGGCATGATTCACCGCCAACGAGGAGGACCACATGCCGCCGATCAAGCGACACGATTTCAAGACCATCAGCGTTCATCATTCCTACCATGGCTGGCCCACCGTCGCGCGACTGCAGAGCGGCGATCTGCTGGTCGTGTCTTCCGCTGGCCGCGAGCGACATGTCTGTCCGTTCGGACAGGTCCACCTGATCCGCTCAACCGACGACGGCCAGACGTGGTCCCCGCCCGAAGTGCTGGCCAATGGCCCGCTGGACGACCGCGACGCCGGGATTCTGCAGACGGCCCGCGGCACGGTGCTGGTCAACTGGTTCACCTCGCTCGCTTGGCGCAGCACACTCGCGCGGGCCGAGGCGGGCGACGCCGAGGCCCGGAACGCGCTGGGCGACGGATTCATGGTTCGATGCCAGAAGGTGCGCGTCCTGCTCACCGACGAGCTGATTGGCCGCGAGCTCGGCACGTGGATCATTCGCTCCACTGACGGCGGGCGGACCTGGTCGGACAAGATCGACTGCGGCGTCGGCAGCCCGCACGGCCCGACCCAGCTCTCGGACGGGCGGCTGCTGTTCATCGGCAACCGCAAGTCGCAGTCGATCGATGTCCGGACGGCCGGGGCGGCGTATGCCCCGGTCCTCTGCGCGTGCGAGTCTGCCGACGACGGTCTCACATGGCGATGGCTCACGGACATCCCGCAGCGCGCGGGCGATCCGCTCGGCTGCTACCACGAGCCGCACGCCGTGCAGGCGCCGGACGGCCGTATCGTCGTCCACATCCGCCATCACGGAAGCCGCGACACGGGTCACATCCTGCAGAGCGAGTCGAGCGACGGAGGGCGGAGCTTTTCTGTCCCGCGCGACACCGGACTCGTCGGGCTGCCGGCCCACCTGCTGCGCCTGCGCGACGGGCGGCTGCTGACGACGTACGGCTACCGGATCCTGCCCTCCGGCAACCGCGCCAGCCTGAGCGAGGATGGCGGCCGAACGTGGGGGGCGCCGATGATCCTTGACGAGAAGCCCGTCGCCCGCGACCTGGGCTACCCCTCCACCGTGGAGCTCGCGGATGGATCGTTCCTGACCGTCTGGTACGAGCGGCTGCCCGAGGATGCGATGGCGAGCATCCAGGCCGCTCGCTGGACGCCGTAATGGGATCGCCCGAGGGGAGCTCGGCGGATTGCCGGCGCCTGCCGCGGGAGCGCAGGGGCTTGGCGGAGGTGGCGTATGGTTGAACGGATCTGGCGTGGCGTCGGCCGATCGGCGCCGAATCAGGAGGATCGTGACATGCCCCGTGCTGCGTTATCCCGACGAATGGCCTGCGTCGTGGCGTCGGTTGTCCTGGGCGCTGCCCGGACGCTGGCCGCGGCCGAGGCTTCCGCCCCGGCGCCCTCCCTTGCCTGGCGCCCGCTCGAGGTCGGCTTCGGCTGCGGCGCGGAGGTGACCAACGACATCCCGCGCGACGGACAGGCGTCGCTGTGCCTGCACACGCTGGCGCAGCCGAACGACCGTGACGCCTGGATGACGTTCATCCGCATCGAGCTGAAGCGCGTCGACGGCCGGCCGCTCGGCAGCCTCAAGCAGCTGGCCGACGGCGGATCGCTGTCGGTCGACTTCTTCCGCCACCCGGACTCGGGTGAAGGCCTGCCGGTCTTCACGCTGCCGTGGGTCGGCCTGCGGGTCCGGAATCCGGACGGCGAGGAAGGCGTGCTGCTCTGGGAAAGCGCGTACAACGGATGGAAGCCTAGCGATCCGGCCGGCGTGCCGGAGGCCGTGTGGCTGGACGACGTGCGGATCGGCACGGGCACCTTCTGGATGCGGTACCAGGGCCGGAACTACAACGGGGGCAAGGGATTCCAGAATCTGGCGGCGTACGCCGGGGGCAACCAGGCGACGCGCCTCGGCGCCTCGTCGTTGAAGCTCGCGCCCGACGCCCAGGTGGTCGCCGTCGAGTTCGGCTCCGGCCCCAACCTGCCCGGCCGCCTGCTCGCCTACATCGACGACGTGCGCCTCTCGTTCACCAACGGCGCCGCGTATCACCACAACTTCGAGCCCGCACCATGAATTCCATCGAACGAGTCAGAACCGTCCTTCAGGGGAGAATCCCCGATCGCGTGCCGTTTCATCCGTCGTACTACTTCGACCACGCATGCCTCGTCGGGGGCCGGCGCTTCGAGGACTTCCTGATCGACCCGCTGCTGGGCAATCCCCTGATGCTCCAGGCGGCGCTGCGCTACCGCACCGATACGGTCCGTATTGCGTCGGTTGCGGACGAGGCGTGGTCGCGGAACAAGGTGGTCCGCGAGGAGGACGGCCAGCTCATCCAGTACGACCGGCAGACGGGAAAGAAGGAAGGTTGCTACGACGTGGCGGGCGGCGGAAAGTTCCAGCCCTTCGAGCCGCCCGCGCCCATCCGGACCGTGCGCGATGTTCAGGGCATCCCGGTGATCCCGGCGAAGGAGTGGTTCGAGAGAGGGCGCATGCGCGGCGTGCGCGAGACCGTCGACGAGGCCCACCGCCACGGCCTGTTCGTCGTCGCCTTCTGCTCCGGGCAGACGATCAACATCCTCGTGGAGAAGCTGGGCGGCCCCGAGCCGGCGCTGCTCGCGTTCTACGATGCCCCGGACCTGGTTCACGCGCTCTTCGACAAGGCCGTGGATGTCTCGCTCGAGCGGGCCAAGGCGTACGTCGAGGCCGGGGCGGACCTGATCTACATCGGCGACTCCTACGCCTCGGGCAGCGTGATCTCGCCCGAGATCTACGACACGTTCTGCGCGCCGGCCTACCGGCGGATGGCGGACGCGGTGCGCCGGATGGGCGTCTTCACCTACAAGCACTGCTGCGGGAACTACGACCCGCTGCTGGAGCACGTGCCCGCGACGGGCGTCGACGCCATGGACGGCATCGACCCGACCTGCGGCATGTCCGTCCGGCACACCAAGGCGGCCGTCGGCGACCGCGTCACGCTGATCGGCGGGCTGAGCTGCCTGACGCTGCTCCAGGGCACGCCCGAGCAGGTCTACGAGGAGGCGAAGGAGTGCATCGAGCAGGGCAAGCCCGGCGGGCGCTACATCCTGGGCTCGGCCTGCGCCATCCCGCGCCTGACGCCGCCGGAAAACCTGCTCGCCGCCAGGCAGGCGATCGAGGATTTCGGGTGGTACGATGGCGACGGGCGAGCGCCGTACGCACAGGAACTCAGCGCCGAGGGATAAGCCCGCCAATGCGTAGAGACTGACTTAGCTTCGCGCGTCGACGAGAAGAAGGCCCCATGAAGAACCCGATGGACAGGCAACTCGAGAAGCGCCTTTCCGACCGTGCGGTGGCCATCGGGCGCGAAGGGAATGTCGGGGCGTTCGGCGAGTTGCTGGAGTTGCTGCGGGCGTCGTCGGCCAATGCGCGGCGGCTGGCGGCGTCGGCGCTCGGCAAACTGGCCTGGATGGGCGTGGACCAGGCGGCATCCGTGGCCGCACTGGCGCCGGTGGCGCGGAGCGACCCGCACGCGCAGACGCGGCAGTACGCAATCAAGGCGCTGAAGGCCTACGGCACGGCGGCCAGAGATTGCCTGTCCGACCTGCGGGACATGATGGCGAACCCGGCTGAGAAGGACTACATCCGCCGCGATGCCGAGGCGGCCGTGGCCTTCATCGAGGAGGCGGTGCGTATCGCCGCGGCAACCGCCGAACACCGGTGTCAGCGCTGCAATGCCGCAGTTGCGGCCGACGAGTTCGCTCGGTCCGGCCAGGCATTTCAGCGCGTGTTCTGCGACCGGTGCTTCGACGAAGTCTTCCTGGAGCGTCGGAACTTCGAGATCCAGGTAGAACTGAACAAGACTGTCGAGGCCCGCGATGGCACGGTGGTGCAGTCCGACGGCGAGCGCCGTATCGCCGAGTGGCTCACGGCCCACGGCCTCGCCTACCGTTACGACGCCAAGTTCCGCATCATCGGCGAGTTCCAGATCCGGCCCGACTTCTACCTGCCCGAGCTCGACGTTTACATCGAGTACTGGGGCCTCGATACGCCGCAGTACAAGATGAGCATGTACAAGAAGCAGACCCTCTACCAGCAGGAGGGCAAACGGCTGATGTCGGTCTACCCAGCCGACCTTCCGCGCCTGGGGCCGCTGCTGGCGGCGAAGCTGCGGTTGTTTGGCTACGCGGTGGCGGCAGGCACAGACGAGCAAAGCGAAGTCAGCCGGGTATGACGTACGACACCGTGTCCTCGAACGAGGACGCCATCGCCCCCTTCGAGCGCTGGACATCGGCCTACGGCGACCGGATCGCACTGGTCGGCGGCTTCGACCTGGGTTTCCTGTGTTCGAAGGGAGAGGCCGAGGTCTTCGAGGCGGTGCGGGAGCAGGGGAAGCGATTCCGTTCGCTGGCGCGCGGCTATGCTCTGGGCTCGGGGAATTCGATTCCGGACTATGTCCCGGCGGAGAACTACCGGGCCATGGCTCGCGCGGCCCAGTCCGCTCGGGCGGATGAGTCGTAGAGGGGCTAGGGAAGAATAGGACGAACATGAGTGACGAACAGGCATTGGCACGTGAGCTTGGCATTCCGGTCAAGAGCGCGAATTGGGTGCGGCTGCACGCCGGGCGGAAGCGGAGCGGCGACCCGGTGCTGCTGGCCACGATGGGCCAGGACAACGGGACGCTCTTCGTCTGCGACATCGATCTCCGCACCGGGCATTGCGCGCAATACGAGGCGGGCACCGCGAACGCCAACTTCCCGACGGCGTGCCACATCGAACCGGCCACCGGAGTGCTCTATGTGGGTTCGGCCTACTCGGGCCACCTGCACCGGTTCGACCCCAATGCGCCGCAGGAGCAGAGGAGGCTCGAGGACCTGGGGCCCATCGATCCGCCCGGCGCGAGCTTCCCCTGCCGGATCGACCAGTCGCCCGACGGCCGCATCTTCATCGGCTGCTACGGGAACTGCTCCCTGACGGCATTCGATCCGCAAACGGGACAGTTCCGCCGGTACGGGCGGATGGACGACGTGGAGATGTACTTCTACCCCTTCTGCGGGACCGACGGGACGCTGGCGGGGCTGGTCAAGATGTGCCGGTCACACGTGGTGGCGATCGACCCGGACACGGGCGCCCATCGCCCCGTTGGCCCGGTGATCGACAAGCAGACCGAGAGCGACGGCACCATCGAGCTGCTGCGCGGGGGCGACGGGCTTCTCTACATCCGGTCGTCGAAAGGCCGCTTCCGGCTTCGCGGGATGAACGCGGAGCCCGTCGATGCGATTCCCGAGCCGGCCGGCCAGCAGACGCGGCTGCCCGACGGAACCACGGCGGAGTTCGCCGACGCCGCCTCGTTCGAGTTCCGGCGGCTGAAGCTGACGGCGCCGGACGGCACGGCGCGCGAGCTGTCGCTCGACTGGGAAGGAAAAGGAACGACTCTGTTCCTGATGCACGAGGGCCCCGACGGGCGCGTGTACGGCTCCAGCATCCTGCCGGAGCACCTCTTCTCATGCAGGCCCGACGGCAGCGACATGAAGGATCACGGGGCGTGCAGCGTCTCGGGCGGCGAGGCCTACTCGTTCGCGAACCTCGGCGGAAAGATATACATCGCCTCGTATCCGGCGGCCCGGCTGTCGATCTTCGACCCGACGAAGCCGTATCGCTTCGGCACCGATGAAGGCGCCAACCCCCGCGACGTCGGTGCGTCCGACCCCATCTCGTACCGCCCTCGCGCGATGCTCGCCGGCCCGGCCGGCAAGGTGTGGATCGGATCGATTCCCGACTACGGCACATGGGGCGGCACGCTTGCCTCCTACGACCCCGGGGCCGGGACGTTCGCCGTGCACCGCCACCTGATCCAGGACTGCAGCGTCGTCTCCCTGGCCTGGCTGCGGGATCGGAACCAGATCCTGGTCGGCATGAGCATACTCGGGGGATCCGGGACGACCCCGCGCGCAAAGGCATGCGCGTTCGTGCTGTGGGATCCGGTCCGCGACGAGCCCGCCGGGACGACGGACTTCGGAATCGAGGGCATCCACGGCATCCCGGACGTGATCTACGACCGGCCGGGCCGCGCCTACGCGGTCGTGACCCGCCTGCTGCCGGTGGCGGCGGACGGGAAGGGAGCGTCGCGCGTGGCCGAGCTCGTGCTGCTGGACCTGGATCGCCAGGCCGTGCTGGACCGGTCGCCGATCGACGATGCCCGCTGGCCGGTGGAGGTGTCGATGCGCCAGGACGCCGCCGGCCGCATCCACGGGCTGTGCATGCCATATGCGTACCGGATCCGCCCGGGCACGGCCCAGCAGGAGGTGCTCTGGCGGACGGACATGGCGAACCATATCTACTACCCGGGGCCGATCATCGGGCGGCGCCTGTTCTTCTCGACCGCCCACCGCCTGCGATGCTTGGAGCTTCCCGAATGACCGCATGCTGCACGTTGGACCCCATGGTCCCTCTTCTTGGCAGCGTTCCGCTCGGTCGGGACGGAGCCCGACCCTCCAGGACGGCAGAAACGGCAATTTTCGACCCATGGAGGGACGACCTCTGTGTCGTCCGCGAGCGAAGACGAGACAAAGGGAAAGACCAGAGTTCGACCCGCACACGTTGCCTCCCGCCCGGTGGGATGGCATGATGCCGGCCCAAGGAGTTGACCGATGCTGTCACGCGATGAGCTGAAAGCCGCCCTGCGGCGGATCGCCCGGGAGGAGCCGGAGTTTCTCGACGAGCTTCTCGGCAGCCGGTTCCTCCGGAACCCGCACCCGCCCGACCGAGCCGGCGACCGCCTGACTGTGGATCCCAAGGCCACGGTGTCGCCTTCGGCCCACGTGGAGCTGTGCGATGCGGCGACGACGATCGAGATCGGGCCGGGCACCTTCATCGACCACTTTGCCTGGCTGCGCGCCTGGGGCCCGGGCATCCGCATCGGAGCGGACTGCACCGTGCACCAGTACTGCATGGTGCAGGGCGGCGTGACCATGGGCGACGGAGTCCGCATCGGCGCCCACACGCTCTTCATCGCGACCGAGCACAACTTCTCGCGGCGCGATGTCCCTATCTTCCGGCAGGGCGGGATCAGCAAGGGCATCAAGATCGGCTCGGACATCTACATCGGCTCGAATGTGGTCGTTCTCGACGGCGTGACGATCGGCGACGGCGCCGTCATCGCGGCCGGCGCCGTCGTGAAGCGGAACGTGCCGCCCCGGGCGATCGTCGGCGGCGTACCCGCACGGGTACTCAAGGAGAGATGACCGCATGAGTGCATGCGAACTGCTCGTCGAGCACCTCAACGCCGACCCGCTGCCGTTTTGGCCGGTCATCTGGGGCGCCGTCCTCCCACCGGGCCGGTCCGCCCCGCTGGCGGGCGCTGCGCTGCGCTCCGGCGACGGCCAGACGATCCCGGCCCAGGTGGAGGTGCTGACGCGTCACGCTGACGGCTCGCCCTGCCGCCTGCTGGTCACTGCCGAGCCGGCGCTTCCTTCCGAGTCGCGCCTTCGCTTTGCGCTGACGGAGGACCCGGGGGCGCCTGCGGCGCTCCCGCTGCTGAGCGGGGCGGCCGGGACGCTGCGCGTCGCCGGCGGCGAGATCGCGCTGGACTCGCCGGCCGGCGGGCTGCTCCTGGACGTCCGCGCCCGCGGCGGCCCCGCCGATGCGACCCGCGAGGCCCTGACGTGGCGGGTCGTCGCATGTGATCCCTTTGCCGCCGGGCCCGTCAGCACCGCCGCTGTCATCCGCGGCGCGCTGGACTACCGCGGCGAGCTGCTGGCTGAGGTCCGACTGACGGTCCGCCTGTTCCGGCGCACTCCGGTGCTCTTCTGCGATGTACTCGTGAAGAATCTGTCGGCGAACCCGGCCATCCTGCTCGACGAGTTCACGCTTGAGTGCCGGCGCCGGGACGGCGCCTGGACCGAGGTCACCGGCGAGCTGCGTCAGTTCATGGGCCTGGCGACGTCGGCGCCGCCGGTGTCGGCCCGCGCCCGAAAGCTGGCGGTGACCGTGATCGACGCCCGGGGTGAGCACACGCGCAGCGCCCGGTTGCTCAACTACAACGAGTCCTGGCTGGCCGCATCCGACGGGCGCGCGCAGACCGTCCTCGGCATCCGCGACTTCTTCGAGAGCTATCCGCTGGGCGCCGCCGTCGGCGCCGACCGCATCAGCGTGGAGCTCTGGCCGGCGTGGCACGGCGCGCCGTGGCGCCTGGCGCAGGGCTGCGGCAAGACGCACCAGCTGATGCTGGCCGTCCTGGCCGAGAACAGCGGGCTGACGGCGCGGGCCGCCGGCTACGCATTCGGCAAGCCGCCGCTCCCGCGGCAGCCGCTGGCCGAACTGCAGGCGGCCGGCGCGCTGACCGAGCTTCTGGACTACGCGCCGAATCGCTACCCGCGCCTGGAGACGACGCTGTACGACCTGACCCACAACCGCAACCGCGGCTACGGGAAGATGCACTACGGCGACGATTTCTCCGCGCTCTACACCAACCAGCTGCGCGGCCAGGGCGAGGTGGTGTGGAACAACCTCGAAGGCGACTTCCCGTACCACATGTTCTGCCAGTTCGTCCGCACCGGGCACTACCTGTACTTCAAGGAGTTCCACGCTTCCGTGCGGCACTGGGCCGACGTCGATTTCCGCGACCGAGGCCCCGATCCCCTGCACGAGGGCGCGCTGGTCGCCCACTCGGCGGACCACGTCACCGGCGGCACCAGCCCCTGCCACAACTGGGCCGAGGGATTCCGCGAGTGGTACTTCGCCACCGGCGACCCGCGTCCCCTGGAGGTCCTGACGAAGATGGCCGACTGGCTGGTCCGGCGCGATCGGGCAGGCGCGTTTCGAATGGAGCCCGAGCCGTACGTGCGGGGCTGTGGCTGGGGGCTGATCCTGATGGCCGCGATCCAAGACGTGCTGGCCCGCGCCGACATCGAGGCGATCCAGCGGCGGCTCTGCGCCGACCTGCTGGCCTACTGCCGGGCCCGCCACGGCTTGCCGATGACCATGCCGACGGGCGGCAACTGGGTGCCGAAAGACAACGCCTTCCACACCGCCACGGTCGTGCTCGGGGCCGAGCGCGGCTGGCAGCGCTACGGCGAGCCGGCCATGCGCGACCTCGCGATCGAGGCGGCCGAGGCGTTCATGGACGAGCGCACCTGCACGCCGGAGGGGATCGCCGTCTACATCACCGGCCCCGAGCAGGCCTTCCCCATGCAGCAGGCGGCGACTTTCGCCATGGCCGGGCTCGCCGCGGCGTGGCGCCTGACGCGCGAGGCGCGCTACGTCCGGCGCGGCATGCGCATGCTCGAGTACTGCCTCGAGCGCGGCATGATCGTCGACCACATGCGGATCCCGGGCGAGTTCCTGGAGATCGGCGACAACGTCGTCCTGAACGTGCTCCCCCTCATGCCCAACTCGCAGCTGCTGAACTACCAGCTCCGCGGGCTGCTGCAGTTCATGAAGGCGGCGCACGAGGCGGACCTTCTGAAGAGCATCGACTACCGGTATTAGCGGAGGTGGCGGTGAACGCGCGCGAGCGACTCAGGCGGTGTTACTTTCACGAGGAGCTGGACCGGCCGGCCGTGTACAGCCGAGCCGGCTTCCCGCCGGACGACCCCAGCTACGACCGCCTGAAGGCGTACCTGCAGGCGCACACGGAGCTGAAGCGCGGGTGGGGCGGCCATGGCTTGGAGTCGCCGGCGCCGACCGAGCAGCATATCGAGCCCGAGAACGCCGACTTCGACCGGCAGGTCACCGTGCTGCACACGCCAGCCGGCGATCTGCGCTCCACCTTCCTCGTGAGCCGCCGGGGCCAGCCCGGCATGCACGAGACGTCGTTCATCAAGACGCGCGAGGACGCCGAGGCCTACCTCTCGCTCCGCATGCCTCTCATCGCCGGAGACACCGCCTCCTTCGGCGAAGCCGACCGCGAGATCGGGGACCGCGGCATCGTCGAGGTGAACCTGGGGTTCAACCCGGCCGGGTTCGTCGCCGAGCTGTGCGGCTCGGAGAACTTCGCCGCGATGACGATCACCGACCGCGACATCGTCCACGCGCTCTGCGAGCGGCGGATGCAGGTCATGCTTCAGCTGGTGCGCTTCGTCCTGCAGCGGAAGCTCGGCCCCTTCTTCGCGATGCTGGGGGAGGAGTACCTCGTGCCGCCGCTCCACGGGCCGCGGGATTTCGACGACTTCAACGTGTGCTACGACAAGCCGATCCTCGACCTGATCCACGAGGCCGGCGGGCGCGTCCACATCCACTGCCACGGCAGCATCCGCCGCGTGATGCCGGGGTTCGTCGCCATGGGCGCGGACGTGCTGCACCCGTTTGAAGCGCCGCCGATGGGCGACATCACGGCTCGAGAAGCCAAAGCCCTGGCGCGCGGACGGATCTGCCTGGAAGGGAACATCCAGATCGCCGACATGTACGAGCGCACACCCGACGAGATTCGGGCCCAGACCGCGGCCCTAATCCGGGACGCATTCGACGATCACCGCGGCCTGATCGTCTGTCCGACCGCGTCCCCCTACATCCGCGGCGCCGGCGAGGCGTGTTTCCCGCAGTACCAGGCGTTGATCGATACGGTGCTGGCGTGGCGATAGGCGCCTCCCCCAGTGTCCACACTTGGGAGTTCACCGATGCCGAGGAAGGCGAGAGACCCATGAGGGCGCGGTGCATCCGATGCGGTGAGGCCGACCGTCGGGGACGGAAGGGAGAGCCCACTCTGAAGACGGCCGTCGGGGCTCTGGCCGTGATCGTCACGATCGCGCTCGGCCGCGCCGAGCAGGCTCAGGCGGCAAACTGGTACTGGGACGGCAACGGCGGCGCGGCGGGCGGGGCTCTGGGCGGCAGCGGGCCATGGAATTCCACGTCTCTAGTCTGGCGGACCCATCCCAACAACCCGCTCACCAACTGGGTGGCGGGAAACGCTCCCCTGTTCAGCGGCGGGGCCGGGACCGTGGCGCTCGAGGAGGATATAACGGTCTCGGCGGACATGAGCGTCAACGCGAACATGACCTTTGAGGGGCCGTCGACTCTGAAGCTCTCCGGGGGCACGCATGTGACGGCCGCCGCGAATACGGCGACCGTCAACTGCGCCGTCCAGTTGTTGTACAACGCCGCCATACGGAACAGCTACCTGATCAACGGCAACATATCGGATGATGGCACGAACCGCTCCATCACCCACCACTTCGATACCCTCACGCTCAACGGATCCAACTCGTTCGGCGGGGGAGTCGCGCTGAACAGCGGCGTCCTGGTCATCGGCCACGATCGTGCTTTGGGGGCGGGCAACCTCGCGCTGGGCTATGACGGCGCCCGGCTCAAGGCCGGCAGCGGGGCCCGTACGGTCGCCAACGCCTTCACCTGGAACTGGAACTGGCGGCTCAACTTCGAGGGCACCAACGCCCTGACATGCACAGCCACACAGACGCTCTAGGGCACCGCTGCGCCTTGGCCGCGGTTCAACATCGCGGAGACGAACGGGGTGCTGACCTATGGCGGGCTCAAGCGAGATACGCGGTTCGACACGATGATGATCAAGGAGGGGCCCGGCACGTTCGTGATCCAGGGGCCGTACGACGCCTCGTACGGAACTGTTGTGACGAACGGGCTGCTGGTGCTCAACGGAACCACCACGGCCGTGAAGAACAACTATGGGTACACCGTGTGCGCCGGCGGCAGCCTGGGCGGCACGGGCACGATCGTACTCGCGGGTTCCGGCTCGACCTGCACGGTGCAGCAGGCCGGAGCGCTTGCGCCTGGGGGCTCGGCGGCCCCGAGCGTCGGAACGCTGACGATCACCAACGGGGTGGTCGCTCTGGAGGAGAGCGCGATCGTGAGGTGGGACTGTCAGGCTGGCGCGGGCGACCTCGTCAGGGCAAGAGGCACGCTGGTCCTGCCATCGGTCGCGACCGTGACCGTCAACCGGATCAGCGGCGACCTTCCGACCACCTCCACTCTCTTTACCGCGAATGCGCTTCAAGGGCCAGGCGCCCTGGATATCTCGGGGTGGATTGTAGACGGGCTCGCGGGTTACGCGGTCAGGATCCGGGGCAATAGCGTCATTCTCGTTGCCGAGTCGCGTGGAGCGGCGATTACCCTCCGATGAAGGCCCGAAAGATGCCGAACCAACGTCTGCCGGAGACATGCGGAATCCCGGAAAGCAGGAGACGATGAAGGAATGCAGGATGTTCAACGCCCGGCGGTCCCCCCGTGGGATGCGGGTATGGCAACCGGTGACCGGCTTGGAGTGGACGGAACTCGTTTATCCGGATGTTCCGTGCTTCCTAGCCGACGGCCAGAGTTTTGTCTTCCACAGCTCGGATGGACCCAAGGTGTGCTACCTCGGGAAGAAGGTCACTACGCGGCCGCTCTTTACCGACCGTAAGCCGCGGCACCTCGTGCTCACGTTCGACGGCCGTTTCGCCTACTACACCGAGCGGGACGACCGGAAGGGCGGGACGCTGACGCTTCTCCGCAAGGATCTGGAGACGTTCCGGACGGAGACGCTGTTTCAATCGAGCGGGCGTCTACCGGGCTCCAGACTGCCGGTGAGCCGGTTCTCGCGCATCCAGACGGTCTCCTCCGACAACCGACGCATGGCGACCACGGGCTGTTGCCTCGGCGGCCGCGGGAAACCCACCGGCCCCTTCGGCATCCTGGTGATCGACCTCGATTCCGGACAGACCCGGATTGCGGCCCAGGACCCGGACTTCGGGAACCCGCACGTCCAGTATTGCCGGGCGCCCGGCGAGGAGGCTTCCCACGACCTGATGATCCAGATGAATCACAGCCTGGCGCCCGCTCCGGGCGCCTTGGGCGTGGATGCGCACGTCCTCCGCGACGACGGCACGAAGTGGCGCAACCTCCCCTGGGGCCGCGACGGCAAGGAGTCGCTGATCGGCCACCAGATCTGGCGCGGCAACACCCGGGCCGGGGTGACGGTGACGCTGGAGAACCAGGACACGTCGTATGGTTGGGCCGACGGAACCCGGCAGGACGTGGTGGCGGGCTGGCCGGTGCCGGCGGCCCGCGACGCGCACACGGGCCGTTTGACCCCGGGCGCAAGTCGGGCACGGACGGAACTCTCCAGGTCCTTCCCAAAGGCCCGTTTCTGCCATCTGGGCACGGACGCGACGGGCTTGCGGCTGGCTCTCGATACGTTCCCGATCTTCGACGGGGAACGGGCGGGCATGCAGGTCCTCTTCGCAACCGCCAAGGATGAGCGGAGCCCACTGCGGTTTACCTATCTGCTGAACTCGCACAACACCTTCACCGGAAAGAACCTGCATGCCCACCCGATCCTGTCGCCGGACGGGACGATGGTGCTCTTCAACTCCGCGGTTTCCGGTTCGAGGCAGTTCTACCTGGTCACAGGGTTCGACGAGTAAGAAAGGGCACACATCCATGAAACGACAGAAGACGCTCAACGCCGGCACGGTGCTCCGGAAATACAAGGGCAACCCGATCATCACGCCGGGCGACATGCCGTTCGCCTGCGAGACGGTGTACAACGCCGGGGCGGCCATGTTCCGGGGCAAGCACGTCCTGCTGCTGCGCTGCGGCCGGCATGACGGGCGCTCCGTGTGGGGCCTGGCGATGAGCGAGGACGGCTATCGGTTCAAAGTCCACCCGGAACCCGTCTTCAGCCGGGCGACGGAAGGGGTGTTCAAGGGGCCGGAGAACAAGGGTGTCGAGGATCCGCGCGTGACGCAGATCGGCGACACCTACTACATCTTCTACAGCTGCTATTCCTCACGGGGCTTCCAGATCGGGCTGGCCAGGACGAAGGATTTCCTGAGCATCGAGCGCGTGGCGCTGACCACGGCGCCGGACTACCGGAACTCGGTCCTGTTCCCCGAAAAGATCGACGGGCAGTACGTCCGCTTTGAGCGCCCCAACTTCACGAGCTGCGGCGGGCCGGGCATCTGGATCAGCTACTCGCCGGACCTGATCCACTGGGGCAACCAGCAGGTGGTCATGCTCCCGGACAAGCATGACATCTGGCAGGATCACAAGGTCGGCCCCGGCGCGCCGCCGATCAGGACCCCGCGCGGCTGGCTGAACATCTACCACGCCACCACCGTCACCATGTCCGGCCAGATCTACCGGCTCGGCTGCGCGGTGCATGATCTCAAGGACCCTCGCAAGATCATTGGCCGCACGCACCGGTTCATCCTCGCGCCCGAGGCGATCCACGAACGCGTCGGCTATGTCTCGAATGTCGTCTTCACCTGCGGCGCCATTCCCTCGGCCGACGGGACCATCAAGGTGTACTACGGCGGCGCGGACACGGTCATGTGCGTCGCCACCGGCAAGATCGACGATCTCGTGGATCTCGCCCTCGAAGACGGGCCGGACCACACAGTCTGAAGGAATGCTCCACACCATCCTGGCCGAAGTCGCTCCCGAGAAGGTCATCGCCCTCTACGGCGCGGCGCATCAGGCTGAGGGGGCGTGACGAACCGCTGGAAGGAACAGGCCGTGAAGCTGCAGTCGAACGGATGGGCGACACGATGCTGACATGGGAGGAGTACGTGGCGGGGACCGACGCGACCAGCCGGCTCTCCGCGCTCGCGGTCTCGACGGTCGAGACGGCATCGCGGGCTGCACAAGAAGCCACGCCGGCATTTCTGTGGCGGGGACCGCAGCCCCGTGGTTCACTACACCTGAACATGGTTCCGGCCTTCCAGCGTCGCTGGTCGACGCGACGTATCAGGAGGATGGCGTGCGCCGCTGTTGCGTGATCCCTATTGTGCTGGCCCCATCGCATTCGGAGCGGATGAGGTGGATGAGCGCCCTGGCGGCGCTGGCGTTCGCGACGACTGTCGCGCACGCCCAGTACGCGAGCAACCGGCAGGTCGTTGTAGTGAATGGTGTCGATGGGCAAGCCGGGGTGCTCACCCAGGCATGGGCGGGCCTCCGCTATTTCGTCGCGGCGACGAATAGCGGGGCCGCCGACGGAACGAGCTGGCCGACGGCGTACACCGACATCCAGGCGGCGCTGGATCTGGCGACGAACGGCGATGTGATCTATCTGAAGGGCGGTCTGTTCGCCATCACGCGGCAGCTGTCGTGGACCAACTCCGGCGTGACCATCCTCGGCGCGTACGAGGGGACCAACGCCTCGGAGCCCGGAGCCTTCAGCGCGGCGGCCTGGCCCACGGTCCTGGCGCGTCCCGCCGGCTCGGCGTTCACGAACCGCATCCTGTTCGTCGGGGGCGTGGCGGGCGGTGCGCTCAGCCGGGTGACGCTGAGCAACGGCTGGCTCAACGGCTCAGCCACGGGCGCCTGCCTCTGTATTTCGGGCTCGTCCGATCTGCTGCTGTCCTCCGTGACCGTGGCCGGCGGGAACGTACAGCCCACGGCGGTGGGTCCGTCCCGGGGCGGCGGCGTGTTCATCATGAACTCGACGAACGTGACGCTGGCCGACTGCACGGTCGCCGGCAACCGGGGCACGGCGTCAGGCTCGGACTGGATCTACGGCTGCGGCGTGAGCGCGATGCGCTCGACTCTGACGCTGACCAACTGCCTCATTCGCGACAACTACCTGCTCTCGGGGAACAAGGGGTGCAATGGCGGCGGACTCTATATCAGCGGCGGGCGGGCGACCGTCGTCGATACGGTCGTTTTGGGGAACTACGCGACGGCCGGGGGCCCCCGATACACGGCGGGAAGCGGCGTGTATGTCGACGGTGGAACGAATGTCTTCCGGAACTGCCTGATCGCTGCGAACGACAACTACTGGCACGGCAGCTCGCCCACGTGGGGCGTGTTTCGCGGCGATGGCGTCTACCACAACGGCGGCCTTTCGACGTTCGCCAACTGCACGATCATCCGCAACAACGGGGAAGGCATCTACTTCGCGGGCGGCTCGGTCATGGTCACGAATTGCATTCTGTGGGACAACCGCGCCGACCTGGCCAACTTCCCCACGAATAGCCAGGGCGGTCTGCCCGGCGTATGGCATTGCGCCATCGAGGACGGGGACAACGCCGGCACCAACGGGTGCACGGACAGGAACCCGCTCTTCGAGCGCGGCCTGTACCTGTCAACCAATAGCCCGTGCGTCGATGCAGGAGGCACGACCGCAGCCGACGCGGGGCTGTCCGGGCACACGACGCGGGCCGACGGAGCGCCGGATGCCGGACCCGTGGATCTCGGGTACCACTTCACCTCCGGCATTCTGGGCACCGCGGCGGCCGGCCTCTACGTGTCTCCCGCCGGCGCGGACGCCAACCCCGGCACCGATCCGGCCGGCGCGGTCCGGTCCATCACCCGCGCCCTCGCCCTGGCGACGCACGGCAGCCGCATCCACGTCGCGGCGGGCCTCTACACGAACGGAGTCGAATCGTTCCCGCTCACCATCAACGACACGTTCGGCCTGGAGCTTCTCGCCACCAACGCGGCCGCGACCGTGATCAGCCCGGCGGGCACGGGACAGAGCGCCTTCTCTCTCCGAGGCGTCGGCTATGTCCGCATCGAGGGGCTGACCGTGACGGGCGGCAACGGGATCGGGCCGGGAATGGCCGCCGCCATCGCCAACTCGCGCCTGACGATTGCCTCCTGCGCGATCAGCAACAACTTTATCTTCCAGGCCTTAGGCAAGGGCGCGGGGATCTACATGAGGGATACGATCCTCACGCTGACAAACTGCTCCCTGGTCCGGAACCGCATCAACACATCGGGCTACCTGCCGTCGATCTGGCAGGGCCTGGGCGGCGGACTGGCCGCCGAGGGCGGCGAGCTGACGCTCGTGGACTCGCAGATCACAAGCAACGCGGCCTGGGCGGGCACCCAGGGGCCCGCGTCCGTCGCGGCCGGCGCCGGCGTCTACCTGGCGGGCAACTACGGCGGCGTCTGCCATTTGATCAGCAACTGCGTTTTTGTCGGGAACTCGCTGGCCTGCCTCAACAACTCGCAAGGGGGCGGCCTCTACGTAGGGGCCACGGCCGTCGTCCGGAACTGCGTATTCGCCGGGAACTGGATCACCAACGGATCGCAGCTCGGGGGCGGCGTCCTGGCGGACGCCGGGTCGGCCACGCTGATCAACTGCACGGTGGCGGGCAACGCGCCCGATGGCGTGCGACAGAGCGGGACCAGCGGCGTTCTGGCCGTGCGGAACTCCATCCTATGGAGCAACGGCGACGACCTCGCGTCCAGCCAGATGTCCGCCACGCTGAGCAATACGTGGTACTGCGACATCGAGGACGGCGACAACGCCGGCACCAATGGGTGCATCTCCGCCGACCCGCTGTTCGCGGATCCCGCGTACGACTGGCACGAGATGTCCCGGGCTGGGCGGTGGACACCAGGCGATGTATGGGTGATGGACGTCCGTACGAGTCGGTGCATCGACGCCGGCGATCCGACGTCCGACTGCTCGCTGGAGCCGGCTCCCAACGGCCGCCGGATCAACATGGGGGCGTATGGGAATACGGGCCGTGCTTCCAAGACGCCGAAAGCGACCGGCCTCTCGATCACTACCCGATGAGCCTACGACACAGGAATCGTGATGACCTTGAGGTCCTTGACGCTGCGGAAGTGGGCTTCGTCTTTGTCGCTCACGACCACGGCATAGCCGAGGCGCCGGGCCGTGGCGGCCACGGCCATGTCGTTCTGAGGGATCATTCGGCCGCTCCGGATGCACTCGACGAAGATATCG
>CAYSLU010000003.1:0-71184 GCA_964431965.1 uncultured Verrucomicrobiota bacterium | reverse complement strand
CGTATATTTTGTCAACTAAGGAGATCGCTCATGACAGATCAGGTGCAGGGGACACAAGGGCAGGGCTCGGGCCGAAGCGCGACCTTTCCCGTCAGTTCGTTCGCCACCCCTGAGTTCGGGGCGGACACCGTCCGCATCGGCGACTTGAACGGCGACGGCGCGCCGGACCTGCTCTTCGCGCAGACGCTGAATTTGGCCAAGCCGGGCACCCGCCAGCTCCAGTGCCGCACCCGCGAGATCCGCTGCCTGACGGCGACCACGATCCACGGCCAGAAGCTCTGGCAGTGGGGCGAGCCGTCCGTTCAGAACGGCTGCAACACGGGCGACATGCCCGTCCAGGTCTACGACTGGGACAACGACGGCGAGAACGAGGTGCTGTTCATCCGCCAGGCGGCCTACGCCGAGCTGTACCCGGAGGACGGACCCGGCTACCGCGGCCGCGCGAAGCGGTACGGGGGAACGGCCACGCTGGTGGTGCTCGACGGGAAGACCGGGCGCGAGAAGGCGTCTCTGCCCATCCCGGCCCCCGCGGACGACAGCATCGTGTTCGCGGACCTCACCGGCCGGGGCCGGCGCCAGGACTTCGTGCTGAAGGACCCGTACGGCGAGAACGTCTACGGCGTCTCGGGCGACGGGGAGTTCCTCTGGCACTGGCACGGCGGGACGTGGCCCGTGGCCGGGCACAACATGGCGCACGGGCCGCGGGTCTTTGTCGACGATCCGAAGTGTGAGGCCGGGCACTACCCGGCCGTCGCGGACATCGACGGCGACGGGCGCGACGAGGTGTTCTTCGGGTTCGCGCTGCTCGACCACGACGGCCGGGTGCTCTTCCGGACGGACACCGGCGGCGGCGGGCACCACTCGGACGCCAACTTCATCACGCGCCTGGCCGACGGCTCGTGGCGGCTCCTGTTCGGCAATCACGGGGTCCACTGCCTGGCGCCGGACGGCGCGGAGCTCTGGAACAGCCCGCTCGTCTTCCACGAGGCGCAGCACGTGGTGGCGGGCCGGTTCCGGTCGGACTCGCCGCTCCAGGTTGCCGTGATCGACCGCGGGTTCCCTCGGACCCTCGAAGGCCAGCCGGCCTGCCTCTACCTGTTCGACGTCGAGACCGGCCGCGAGATCTGGCGCCGCCCGCAGCTGCCCGGCGGCTGGTGCGCCGCCTGCATGGACATCCGCTGGAGCGGCGACGGCGATCTCAAGGACATCCTCGTCTATAAGCGAGGCTTCCTGGCGCGAGGCCGGGGATCGCAGGCTGCGATCTATGACGGCCGGGGTGATATCGTGGACGACCTCGACGTGCCGGCGAGCGTCTTGGACACCGAGGAAAACACATCCGGCTATCCCGGCTCCTATTATTGTGCCCGCGCGGATGTGTGGGGGGACAGCCGCGACGAAGTGATTGTCTTCGGGCGGAACGGTGTTCGCATCCACGCCAACCGCCGGGCTTTGAGCGTTCCGGCGTTGTACAACAGCACGGCGTACCACGGCATGTGAGAAAGGGGTGCCTCGAAGCTGCGGGGCTTGCATGGCGTGGTGCCCAAGGATGTGCGTGAGGTCAGGGTGGCCGGCGTCCGGAGAAGCTGCGAGGAAAACTGGCGGACGACACGGAGGTCGTCCCTCCAGAGCCAAAAGACAGGCCCGTTCATTGGGTTTCTGGAGGGTCGGGCTCTGTCCCGACCGTCCGGGCTCAGTTTCGTCACGGCGTCAGTGATCGCTCGCCGACTTCGGAGCGTGATCGCCATCAAGTGGCCCGTTGGGAAGTCCGTGAGTGACAGTGGAGGATGCCCATGCCGACCAGGAATGATGTGAGGGTAGTGCGCGAGCTGGCCGACAGCGTCGCGAAGATCGCCGCGCTGCCCGTGCAGGAGGAGAAGCGCGTCCTCTGGCGGAAGCTCAATGCCCGCCGGCCGGCGCGACCCATGGTCATGATCGACCAGGTCTGCTGGAACGAGATGGCCTTGGGCGACGAGCTGACGCTGCGCTGCGACGATCCCGAGTGCCGCGGGTACGAGCTGCCACTGCGCCGCACGCTCTACCAGTGGCGGCACTTCCCGGTGGACATGGTGGTCGAGCCGTTCATCCGCGTTCCGAAAGCCATCGGCAACACCGGCTTCGGCATCCGCGTCCGGGAGGAAACCGCCGTCACCGATCCAACCAACTCGGTCGTGGGCCACAAATTCGTCAACCAGTTCCAGGCCGAGGACGACATCCTCAGAATCCAGATGCCGCGCATCAGCCACGACCAGGCCGAGACGGACCGCCGCCTCGCCGTGGCCCACGAGCTGTTCGACGGCCTGCTCGAGGTGCGCGCGTGGGGCGCGGATCCGTACCTCAGCCTGTGGGATCCCATCAGCTCCTGGATGGGCGTGGAGGGCGCGCTGTTCGGGCTGGCAGACCGGCCCGAGTTTATGCACCGGCTCGTCGGGCGGCTGACCGACGCCTACATGACCATGCTCGACCAGCTCGAGGATCAGGGCCTGCTGAGCGGCCCCCAGAGCCTGATCCACTGCACGGGCGCATACACGGACGAGCTGCCGGCACCCGGCTATGACCCAGCGAAGCCCCGCACGAAGGACATGTGGGTGTTCGGGCTCGCGCAGATGTTCTCCACCGTCTCCCCCGCGATGTTCAAGGAGTTCGAGGTCGATTACGCCAGCCGCATCTGCGCCCGCTTCGGGCTGGTATACTACGGCTGCTGCGATCCGCTCGACTTGAAGATGAACGAGGTCCGGCTCATCCCGCGCGTCCGCAAGGTCTCCATGAGCCCGTGGGTGGACGAGGAGCGCGGCGCGGCCGAGATCCGGGGCGGCTACGTCTACTCGCGCAAGCCGAGCCCCGCGCTGCTGGCGACGGGCACGTTCGACGCGGGCCGGGTGCGCGAGGATCTGCTGGCCACCCGGCGGGTGTGCGAGAAGCACGGATGTCCGCTCGAGCTCATCCTCAAGGACATCAGCACCGTCTGCTACCAGCCGGAGCGCCTCTTCGAGTGGGCCCGCGTCGCCATGCAGGTGGTCGGCGGCTGAAGCTTGTGAGTCGGGAATGGTCGATCGCTATCACGCAGAAACAGGATCCCCATGACATCGGAAGTGAATCGGGAGCGGCCGGTGCATCCGGCGGCTCGTTGCGGTGACCGCGTCGAACTGCGCCGGCTGGGCGAGGAGCGCCCGGCGGGCCTGTGGATCGCCTCCCTGCCCGTCCCGCCGGGCGCGGAGACCGCGTGGAGCAGCCTGGGCGGGCGCCCGACGTACGTGCAGCCGCTGGGCGAGTGGCCGGGCCGCGAGGGCCAGCCGCGCCGCCTGCTCATGGTCGCCGACGGCGGCGACGCCGCCCCGGCCACGCTCCGCCCGGGCGCGGTCGCCGGTCCGGCCGGCGATCCGCCGCAGGCGGAGATGCAGATGCTGGAGGAGTGCCCCGACCGGTTCTACTACTGGCGGACCGACTGCCTCCGCCTGTCGTGGGGCGGCCGCTCGGTCCGGCTGATGATGGGGCTTCGCGTGGGCGGAGCGGTTCACTGGGGACAGTTCAGCCGCCTCGTGGTTGACCGCGAGACGCCGTCGTGCCGCGTCGTGACCCTGAGCGGCGCCATTCCCGTGGAGCCGGTGTCGCGGGCGGCGATCGCGGGCGGCGGCTACAAGGTGCCGTTCCTGCACCACCAGAACTGGGTTTACGGCTTCATCCACGCGCGCCTGCACGCCAACGGCGTCTGCGAAGTCTACGCCCGCCACACGAACAGCAAGTTCGTGGACGCTGGCCGCGAGTTCCGCGGCGTCGTGCCGGTGATCGGCATCGAGGTCGAGGGCACCCGGCCCGATGCGGATGCGCTCCGGGGGCTGGCGACCGGCCAGCTGCCGGCCTTCGCCCTCGGCGACGTCCGCTTCGATGTGGGAGAGGTCGCGCGGTTCGGCACGCCCGAGAAGCCCGGGCGGGTGGACGTCTCGGACTCGACGCTGATCTGGCAGCCCTACCTGGGCGTGGAGATGTTCGGCGGCGTGGCCCCGCAGCAGCTCACGGGCAGCCCGTACATCTTCAAAGGCGAGGACCTGGTAATCCCGCACGGCATGAGCCGCAGCCTGCGGTTTACGCTGAGCCTGAACCCGGCGCGTTCGCCCACCGTCGTGCGCTACCAGGTGCCGGCCTGGTGGTATGGCCTCTGCGAGGAGTTCTCGCCGGCGCCGCTGCTTCCAGTGAAGAACGAATATGATGCCGCGCTCGAGTATCAGCGGCAATGGATTCGTCACACCATTCACACGGGCGGATTCGAGGATGGTTGCGAGCCCCGCGGCGCATCGAGCAATCAGCCGGGACGTCCGGAGCCTGGATGGGAAGGCGAGATGCCGGGCGCGATGTTCCTGGCCGCCTATTGGAGCGGCGATCGCCTCGATCACGACTTGGCGCTGCGCGCCGCCTATTTCTTCACCGATGTCTGCATTGACCATGCGGAGAAGCTCGTACGCATGCACGGCCAGGCACCCCCCGCAATGGCGTTGCCCATGAACCGGATCCACGCCTGCCTGTACGGCTACCTGGAGACGGGCGACCCCTACCTGCGCGACATCGCGGAGGCCGTGGTCGAGGCCAGCTACCGCACGCACAAGAACGCGTGGCCGCGCCTTTCGATCGGGCGCGACGCCTGTTTCATCCGCGGCGCGATGCTGCTCTACCGCTACCTGAACGACCGCCACTACCTGGAGTTCGCCCGCGACAGCATCCGCACCGTCGCGGAATCGCAGTTCGAGGACGGGTCGTTCGGCGACCAGGGCGGCGGTACCGGCATCCACGGGTGGAACCAGTACATCGTCAAGCCCTGGATGGGCTGCATGGCGGTGGGCGGCGCCCTCGACATGCTGGACATGTTTCCCGACGACGAAGCGGCGCTGCGGCCGGCCAGGCGGTTTGCCGACTGGCTGATGCGCGAGCGCCACGAACTGATCGACGGGGCAAAGGGGTGGAGCTATCAGCACGGGTACAACGGCGGCCGCGAGTTCGTCCAGATCAGCGCGGGCGACCAGGTAGTCGTCTTGCCGGGACAGGGGCGATGGCACTTAGACTACTTTGCTCGAGTTCTGCCGGTCCACTCGCTGCGCACCGGCGACCCAAGTTACTTCGATGCGTGGGCGGAGAGCCACTCGGCGCACCAGCGGGAGCTGGAGCGCGTCGAGCGGTACGCGAGCGGCGACCACTCGTACGCCCAGGTGTGGCAGTACATCCCCTGGATCCAGCAGCGCCTGTGGAACGCGACGATCGGCGAGCAGGGGCTGCAGCTCGATCCGAAGCACTTCGGCCCGCGCACGCCGACCGAAGCGACCATCCTCACCCCTGACGGCGAGGTGAAGGCGCGCTGGGTGAACGAGGCGCGATGGGAGGTGGTCGCGAAATGATCCGGGACATGACGGAGGACTGCGCCGTTCTTCAGAGCGGGTACTGGCGTGTTCAGGTGGATACCGCGCGTCCGCACGTCGTGAGCCTGCGCGCCGATCCCGGCGGACGCGGAGCCTACTGCCAGGAGATCCTGGAGCCCGGGTGCGGCGCTGACTCCGCCATCGAGATCGACGGCGCCATCCTCAGCTCTCGTGACAGCCGCGGCCATGCCGTTGAGGCAGACCCGGAGGGGCGGCTGCATCTGCGCGGAATCCGCCTGGGCGATGTCGCCTGCCTGAACTGGACGATGGAGCTCGCCGGAGCCGACCTCGACGTCCTGCGCATCGTCGTCGAGCGGGACGTGCTCCGGGATGCATCGGCGACAACCGACGTGGTGTTCGGGTTCCACGCGTTGCGCGAGTTCGCCTTCTGGTCTCGCCCCTCGCTGCGGTTTGGCCACGACACTCCGCGCGACAAGCGCACGGGCTACTGCCCGTACGAGGAGCGTCGGAGGCGCCGCGTGATCGGCTATCATGCCCGCGACGAACTGGAGCGGTTCACCATCCACGGCTCTCCGTCCTATCCGGATCTGATCCAGCGGATCTCAGGCGGGTTCCACCACGTGGAGCAGCACTACACGCAGCACGCGACGTTCGGGGTGAGTTCGGCTGACTTCTCGTCCGGGCCGAAGCGCTTGCCGAGGGACGGCGAGCGATGGAGCATCGAGCTCTCACCGCTTCGCCAAGGCGCCTGCGCGCCGGTGCAGTTCGGGTCTGGAGACGACCGCGTGAACGCCTTTGTGCCGGCGTTCTTCGACAGCTTCCTGCTCTCGTCCATCGCCTGCGACCACGAGTACTTCGGAAACAACCCGTACCGGCATGCGTACGCGCCCGGGGCGCTCGACCACCTGGCCCGAGGCTTCCTCGTCACGGACCGCCGGTCGTGGTCGGATGTGCAGGGCGATATCGAGGAGCGCTGGCGCCATCATCTGCGTCGGACGCTGGCCGAGGGGGTGCGGCCCGACGGCCGTCTCATGATCCTGCTCGACTCGGGTGTGTGGCAGGACGGGTGCGGGGCCGCGAGCGGCGCGCACGGCGCCTGGTCTCTCGAAGCGCAGTTCCTCAATGCCTGCATGCTCCACCTGCTGAAGACAGGCGATCGCGAGTTCGCAACCGAGCTTTACCCTGACTTGGCGCGACGCGCGGAATGGCTGGCGCAGTTGGACTCGGACGGCGACGGTCTGCTGGAAAACCCGATCCCGGGCACTCCCGGCTCGCCCGCCTCGTGCTACAACGACAACCTCGGCATCGGCCACAAGGATGGCTACCTCAACGCCGCCGCCCACGAGGTGTTCGTCCGCGTGGCCAGCCTGGCGCAGTGGCTGGGCCGCGAGGCGGACGGCGGAGACCAGCGGAATCGGGCGTCGCGGCTGGCGGCGGCCTACAACGAGCAGCTCTGGGACGAGGCGCGGGGCCGTTATCTCGGATGGGTTGACCGCGACGGCGGGGCGCACGACGCGTGGTACACGATGGTCAACTTCCCTGCGGTCACCAGCGGAGTGGCTCCAAGGGACCGAGCCCGACGGATGCTCGGCTCGTTCCTCTCGCACCCGAACCACCACCGCATCTTCGCCGCGGGTGTCAACCTCGACCCAATTCCCGAAGGCGATGTGAGCCATTCGTGCGGCCAGTTCGGTGTATGGCTCAACGGCGGGATTCTCCTCGGACCCGCCGCGCACGAGCTCTACGCGCGCGCCGTCGGAATGGGCGGCGAGTGCGCGTGGGAGATGCTCTCGGACGTCATCGCTCAGTGGGAGCGGGATCACCTGTGCGGCACGCCGCTGTACGACTGGATCCGACCGGTCGCAAGGGGCCGCATTCCGCCCGCGCTGCGCTACACGGGGAAGAACGCCTATACGTGGGTGCACGGGAGCGGCGCGACGGGAGCCGGCACCGAGCCCTACCTGGCGGATGGCGGGGCCATGCTCTGGGCGCTCTACGAGGGCGTATGCGGCATTCGCGCGGACTTCCAGGGACTCAGGCTCGAGCCGCATGTTCCGGGTGCCTTGCGGGACACCCGGTTGGCGATGCGCTTGATGGGCAGACGCATCGAGTTCCGCTTTGAGGGCTCCGGCGACCGTCTGCTGACACTTCGCCTCAACGGACGAGCGTGGGACGACCGACATGCGATTCCATGGTCTGCCGTGGGCGACAACGACACGGTCAGCATTTCAGTGGGCATGTGAATGTCAGCGAAGGAGTAGGGGAGACGAATGAGGAATCCAATCATCCTGGGCTCGCAGTACTACCGTCCGCCGACGCCGACCGCCGAGAACTGGGCGCGGGACATCAAGCGCATGAAGGCGGCCGGCCTGAACACGGTCCAGCTGTGGGCCGTCTGGGGCTGGGTCGAGCCCGAGGAGGGGCGCTTTGTCTACGACGACTATGACCGGCTGGTGGAACTGGCGGACAAGAACGGCCTGAAGGTCGTCGTCAGCACGATCACCGACTTGCAGCCGTTCTGGCTGCCGCGGGTCTATCCGCACACCGGCATGCTCGATGAGTTCGGGCAGCCCATCCGCGGCACCCCCCGCGAGGAGTGCCTGCCGGGCCTGACGCCCGGCCAGTGCACCGACCACCCCGAGGTGCGGGCGTTGTCCGTGCGCTTCATGCGCGAGCTGGCGGCCCACTACCGCACCGCACCGGCTCTCGCCGGCTGGGACTGCTGGAACGAGACGCGCTGGTGCGTGTGCTGCGACCGCTGGGTGTGCTACTGCGATGCCTCGATCCGCGCCTTCCGCGCGTGGCTCCGGGCGCGCTACCAGACTCTGGAGAAGCTCGGCGAGGCCTGGGGGCAGCGGCTGACCAATTGGGAGGACGTGCTGCCGGCCCGCAGCCGCAGCTTCCTCAATCCCTCGCTGCTCGACTGGCTGCGCTTCATCACGCACCGGTCCCACGACATGGGCCTCTGGCGCCGCGACGCCCTCCGGGCCGGCGACCCGGACCACACCATCGTCGCCCACGCGGGCGGGCCGGTGACGCACAACCGCGACGTCGCCGAGGAGGCGCCGTTCGCCCGCGGCAACGATTTCGACACCGGACCGGAGCTCGACGCATTCGGCACCAGCGCCTTCCCGGCGTGGTTCGGCTTCGACAACACGTCGCTGGGAATCTGGCTGGAGGTAACGCGCTCGGCCGCCCGCCCCAAGCCGATGTGGGAGAGCGAAATGCAGGGGGCCGCGTTCAACCAGGGGTTCAAGTACGGCATCTCGGTCAGCGGCGCGCTGCAGCAGTACTGGACCTGGTCGGCCTACAGCCGCGGCGCCAAGGCCGTGCTCTACTGGTCCTGGCGCGATGAGACCTGGGGCGTGGAGGCCGGGGGCTACGGGATCGACGGCCAGGACGGCATGGCCGCCGACCGGATGCGCGCGCTGCGCCAGACGCGGCGCCTGCTCGACGCCCATGCGGACGACCTGGACCGCTACACGCCGGATGCGGCGGCGGTCGGCGTGATGTACGACACCGACAACGCCCTGCTCGCCATCGTCAACCGCGAGCGGAACTCGAACGCCGCCACGATGGGCCTCAACGGCTGCATGGCGGCGCTGGAGCGCCAGCGGCTGCCGTTCGACCTGCTCGACGGGCGGAAGCTGGAGATTCCCTGCGACATGCGTCTGCTCCTGCTGCCGGCGGCGTTCTGCCTGAAGCCCGCGGCTGCGGAGGCCATATGCGCGTTCCTGCATCGCGGCGGCTGGGTGTACTGCGAGGGAGGCACCGGAACCTTCCTGGAGAACGGCTTCCTCGTCGAGCGGCCGGAGCGGCGTGCGCTGCTCGGCGAGCTGGGCGTGGGCGCGAGGCACCGGCGCGGCAACCACGTGGACGCATCGTGCGAGATCGCAGCCGGCGCCTGGGGCCGGAGCCCGGCGATCGCGCTCAAGGGCGCGCTCTGGAGCATCGCGCTCGGCCGGCCCAAGTCCGCGCGCGTGCTGGCGCGCGACGCGCTGGGCGAGTCCATGCTCGCCGAGGTCCGGGTCGGCAAGGGCCGGTTGATCGTGTCCGGCTCGTTCCCCGCCCATGCGTACGGCGAGAAGGCGTACGCGGGGTTCGAGCAGTTCATCTGGGCCCTGACCTCGGCGTCCGGCGCGGCCCCGCGCTGGCGGCTCGCAGGTGATCCGGATCTGACGGGCCTGACGGCGCGGACCGGGCTCAGCGGGCGGAAGCGCCTGTTCTTCCTGCTCAACGCCGGCAGCGCCAGGACCGTCACCGTCCATCCGTCCGAGAAGCGAACCGGGCCGGTCCGCGAGTGGGTGACCGGCAAGCTGCTGCCCAGGCAGCCGGACGGCAGCGTGCAGCTCAAGCTCCCCGACCCCTGCCATCGGGTGCTGGAGTGGCCGGTGCCGAGGACATCGTGACCAGACTCGACTGGTGGGGGACAGACAGATAGAGGTCTGCGAACAGGTCTGGCGGCCAGCCGTTTCCGACGACGGGCTGAAGCCCTCACTACAAACAGCGAAATGGTCGGTTCCGGCGTTTGTAGTGCGGCCTTTAGGCCGTTCTGAGGCCGCAGCGCGGACGGCTGCTGCGCATCGCCCGCCAGCGGCCCGCCGTCCGCAGTCCGGGTCCTCCGCAGGCTTCACGTCAGCTTCTTGGCGAGTCCATTTTCCGTGGTCCGTGGTCCGCAGGTGCGCGGACGAGCGGGACGAGCGGGACGAGCGGGACGAGCGGCCGGCGGGCTGGTGGGGGACAGACAGATAGAGGTCTGCGAACAGGTCTGGCGGCCAGCTGTTTCCGACGACGGGCTGAAGCCCGCACTACAAACAGCGAAATGGTCGGTTCCGGCGTTTGTAGTGCGGCCTTTAGGACGTTCCGAGGCCGCAGTGCGGACGGCTGCTGCGCATCGCCCGCCAGCGGCCCGCCGTCCGCAGTCCGGGTCCTCCGCAGGCTTCACGTCAGCTTCTTGGCGAGTCCATTTTCCGTGGTCCGTGGTCCGCAGTCCGCAATCCGTGGTCCGTGGTCTGTGGTCTGTGGTCCTCCGTCCGTGGTCCTCAGGTGCGCGGAAACGCGGGACGAGCGGGCGGCGAACGTGCTATGAAGAGACGATCAGTCCGCTGAAACGGAGGCCTTTGTGACCAAGTCAGTCATGATGGATGGACGGATCTACTTCACGGACCTGCCGGCGTTGGTCGTCGGGGGGTTCCGGGCGGCCGCCGGGCTCGGCGCGGGCTGGGTTCCGGTCGCTTACGAACTCGACCGGTTCGGCGGCGTCGGCCTGGCCACCGGGGCGCTCAGCCCGGCCGGCGAGCTGACGCTCGACCTCGGCCTCACCGGCTGGCACCGGCTCCATGTGGCGCACAACCCCGCCATCCGCATCTGGCTGGACGGCGAAGCCGGCTACTGCCAGATGCCCGGCGACCCCTCGGCCGTTCGCGACCTCGCGTTCCCGGCCACCGATTTCACCGGCCGCCGGCTGCACATCGCGCCCGTCCGCGGCGCCGAACAGTCGCGCGAGGTGACCCTCTTCTACATCAGCGCCGAGCCGTGCGACGGCCCGCCGGTCAACCGCCGCAACCTCATCGTCACGAACGACGGGCACGGCGTGTTCTGCGCCGGCATGGACGTCCCGCGCGATATCTACCGGCACGTCTATCCCTTCCGCGACAGCGACGTGTTCCGCATGGTGTGGGGCCTGTACGGCGGCGGGCCGCTCACCCTGCGCTCGGACACGGCGGTGGCCCAGAGCCCGATCCGGCCCGAGGAAACCTTCTACTACGAGCGCGACTGGATCTTCACCCGCTCGCTCCAGCGCTTCCGTGACGCCGGCGCCGATCCGCTGGCCGTCGTGCGCCAGGCGACGCGCGAATACGGCCTGGAGCTGCACTACTACATGCGCATGAGCGCGTTCTACGGGCCGTTCCCCCACGTCGGGTGGACCACGAAGTTCTTCGCCGCGCATCCCGAGTGGCGCTGCCGCGACGAGCACGGCCGCCCGGTGAACCTCATCAGCTACGCCTACCCGCAGGTGCAGGACTTCGTGCTGGCCCACTTCAACGAGCTGTTCGACTACGAGCCGGACGGGCTGTGCATGGCGTTCAACCGCGGGCTGCCGCTGATGATCTGCGAGGAGCCGGTGATCGAGGCGTACCGCCGCAGGCACGGCCGTGTCCCCCGGCTCCCGGAGGAGTGCGACACGCCCGAGCTGCTGGCCGTGCGGCACGAGCTGCTCGCCGGCTTCGTGGAGCGCGCCAGGCAGCTGGCCGACAGGCGCGGCCGGGCGCTCTCGTGCGTCGTCCCGCGCGACTTCGCGCACAACAGCTTGTTCGGGCTCGACGCGGAGCTGCTCGCCCGGCGCGGCCTGGTCGAAACGGTTATGGTCGGATCCGGCCACGGCGACAACACCGCGCTGTACCCGGATCTGAAGCCGGTGAGCGCGCTGAAGCGGCCGGGAACGCGCGTCTATATGGGCGGATCCGGAGGCGGCTCGCCCGGAATGGCCTGGGCGCGCGGCGACCTGAAAGCGCGCGCGCGATACATGGCATCGATCCTCGACGCCGGCCTCGACGGCGGCTGGTTCTGGGACGCCGAGTCGGTCATCGGTTACGAGTGGGAGGCCATGCGCCGCTTCGGCGACCGGGCCACGCTCAACCGGATCGCCGCCGGTGAGTGGCCCCCCCCGGCCGACCACGACACGCGCTCCATCCACGACCTGGCGGTGAGCCGCTATAATCCCTGGCACGCCTACTGACAGCCAGCCGTAGGACGGGATCGAAACATGTGAATCGTTGAACGTACGTCGATTCGACGTAGAGCCTCATTGGAACTCCCCTTGGCGAAGCCGGCGTCGGCAACGCCACGGGCTACACAAGGAGGCGGGCAAAGCTCAAAGGAAGCTCAAAGGACGCTTGACGACGGTGGTGGGGATTGATACCTTGCGACCCTCTTTGCTGCGGAAGCGAGAATTTCGCTGCGCGCAGGAAAGCGTTCTGTTCGATCAATCGGGGTGTAGCGCAGTCTGGTAGCGCGTTTGGTTCGGGACCAAAAGGTCGAGGGTTCAAATCCCTCCGCCCCGACCATCTCCAAAGATGGTCTCCGTTTCTCCCGTCGAGACCATTTTTTCCTTGGCAATTCGCCAATCCCGACCATTTTCGCTCGAACCGAGCCCAAATTCGGTCTACCAAGCCCTTTCTTCGTTCCTCCCGCTTTTGGACGCATCGCAGGACACATCGTCACTCGAGGGACGGGCAAAGACTGATTGGGAAAGGCTGGCAGTCTGGGGCAGGGCACTCCCCGACGCTCGCCAGACCACGACGGACGGACGCCAATTTTCAGAGGATGCCGTCCAAAGAGTGGGGTAGTGTCCAGAGAACTCGCCAGTCCCGTCGTCAGCATCGGGCAACTTCGGGCAGAGTCCGTCAACAGAGCCACGGAAAAGCCACGGGCACTGCGTTGATGCATCCTCTACCGTTCGCTTGCGAGTTCCTTGCCCCGTTGGGTGCTCATATACCTCTCGTCGGGGACGATGCAGCCCCGACCCAAGTCCAAGCGGTCGGCATCCCAGCAGGTTCCGATGGTCGGGTCGTCGGACACCTTGCCGTCAATATGGTGCCGGATGGCGTAGTTCAGCAATTTCCTCTGGGCGGGAGAGACCTTCACCACGGAGGATGGGATCAGTCCGAGCCCGTCCGCCGCCCTTCTGCCGTGGTCGAGGTCGTCCCCATCGTCAATCCTGGCGTTGGGAGCATCCGTTGCGCTGGCCGGGCTGCTCAGCGTCCCGTTCGTACTCAACGCGCCGATCGTCCTGATCGCGTTTCTGTTCGCTGCCGCCGTCGGGGTGGTATTCGGCTACTTCCCGGCACGCAGGGCCGCGCAGTTGGGATCCCATCGAGGCGCTTCGGCACGAGTAGTCCGGGGTGGATGTCGGGTGGACCCTCCGGTCTTCCTTGGGCCGGATGCCCTCTGGGCCGCGCGGAACCTCGCCGCCTTACCGGCCCCCATCGGGAACCCTTTGACGCGCCTGCGCGGAGCAGCGGAGCAGCGGCTGCTTGAATGGGTGTGCGCCATCCCGTACCATTCGAGTTCATGGTCGTGGCCCGACGGGGCCGGACGGGACACACAAGGCAACAGGCTGTCGATGAACCGAATACTGGAAAAGCAGCAGCTGTCGGACGAGGTCTTCATGATGAAGATCGAGGCGCCGCTCATTGCGCAGGAGCGCAAGGCGGGCCAGTTTGTCATCCTTCAGCTCGACACGAACTACGGCGAGCGCATCCCGCTGACGATCGCGGATGCCGATGCGGCGGCCGGCTGGATCATGATCATCTTCCAGACGGTTGGCAAGACCACCCACCGGCTGGCGGAGATGGCCGTCGGGGCGTCGATCGAGAACGTCGTGGGCCCCCTCGGCCAGCCGACCCACATCGACCGGTTCGGCACGGTCGTGTGCGTCGGCGGCGGGATCGGCGTCGCCCCCCTTCACCCCATCGCCCAGGCCCTGAGGCGGGCCGGCAACACGGTCATCACGATCATCGGCGCCCGCACGAAGTCGCTCGTGATCCTCGAGGAGCAGATGCGCGCCATCGCCTCCGAGCTTATCGTCTGCACGGATGACGGGTCGTACGGGCGCAAGGCGCTCGTTACCGAGCCGCTCCAGGAGATCTGCCGGCGATCGCCGAAGCCGGACCTCGCGGTCGCGATCGGCCCTCCGATCATGATGAAGTTCTGCGCCGAGGCGACCCGGCCGTTCGGCGTCCACACGCTCGTCTCCCTGAACACCATCATGGTGGACGGGACCGGCATGTGCGGCGGATGCCGCGTGAAGGTCGGGGGCGACGTGAAGTTCGTCTGCGTGGACGGCCCGGAGTTCGACGGGCACCAGGTGGACTTCGACAACATGATGAAGCGGCTGCGCGCCTACAAGGGGCAGGAAGACAAGGCGCACCACGCCTGTCACGTCGATCTCGAAGCGCGCCGGAAGGGGCTGCGGTCATGAGTCACGCCACGCCGGAGGAGCTCAATCGCCAGGCGGAGCACGTGCTGTCGGAGCTCGGGCCGCGCGCGGCCGGGCTGACCGCGAAGGAGCGCCTCAAGATCCCGGCGCAGGCGATGCCCGCGCAGCCCCCGGAAGTCCGGCGGCGGAACATCCTCGAGGTTGCGCTCGGCTACACCGCGGCTCAGGCGCGCGTGGAGGCGATGCGCTGCCTGCAATGCCGGAGTGCGAAGTGCGTGGCGGGCTGCCCCGTGCGGATCGACATTCCGGGGTTCATCAAGGCCGTCGCGGCGGGCGATTTCGATGTGGCCATCGGCATCATCAAGCGGAATAGCCTGCTTCCGGCGGTCTGCGGCCGGGTGTGTCCCCAGGAGACTCAGTGCCAGGCCGACTGCACGGTCGGCAAGTCGCTGAAGGATCTGGACAAGGCCGTGTCGATCGGCCGGCTCGAGCGGTTTGTGGCGGACTGGGAGCGCGAGACGGGCCGGGCGGCTCTGCCCTCGGTCAAGCCGGAGACCGGGAAGAAGGTCGCGGTCATCGGCAGCGGCCCCGCGAGCATCACGGTGGCCGCCGACGTGCGCCGCGAAGGCCACGCCGTGACCATCTTCGAGGCGTTCCACCGGCCGGGCGGCGTGCTGCTGTACGGGATTCCCGAGTTCCGGCTCCCCAAGCGGATTGTGGACCTGGAAGTCGATGCGCTCCGCACCATGGGCGTGGAGATCAGGACCAACTTCGTGGTTGGCCGGACGCGCAAGCTGATGGATCTGATGGAGAAGGACGGTTACAGCGCCGTGTTCGTAGGCACGGGCGCCGGCCTGCCCAAGTTCATGGGCGTCGAGGGGGAGGAGCTCGTCGGCGTCTTCTCGGCGAACGAGTACCTGACGCGGGCGAACCTGATGAAGGCTTACGACACCGAGCAGGCCGACACGCCGATCTTCCGCGGCCGGCGGGTGGCCGTGCTGGGCGGCGGGAACGTCGCCATGGATGCGGCGCGCACGGCGGTCCGGCTCGGCTCGGCCGAGGTCCACCTCATCTACCGGCGCACCGAGGCCGAGATGCCCGCCCGGGTAGAGGAGATCGCGCATGCCAAGGAGGAGGGCGTGACCTTCCACCTGCTCCAGAACGCGAAGCGGGTGGTGGGCGACGAGTATGGCTGCGTGAAGGCCCTTGAGTGCCTGCGCTACGAGCTGGGGGCCCCGGACGATTCCGGCCGGCGCCGTCCGGTCGAGGTCGCGGGCAGCGAGTTCCTGATGGAACTCGACACGGTGATCGTCGCCATCGGCAACGAGTCGAATCCGCTGATCCGCCAGACCACGAACGGCCTGGTCACCAACAAGTGGGGCAACATCGTGGTCGATGAAACGGGCAAGACCTCGATCGACCGGGTATTCGCCGGCGGGGATATCGTGCTGGGGGCGGCCACGGTGATCCTGGCCATGGGCGAGGGGCGCCGCGCGGCCGTGGCGATCAACGCGCTGCTGGCGTCCGACATCGCGGACGGCCGCGCCCGGGCGTCCGCATGAGGAGCCGCTCCCGATGCCGCTGAAGGGCGTCATCTTCGACATGGACGGCACGCTCACGGAGCCGGCCATCGATTTCGCCGAGATGCGGCGCCGAGTCGGGATCCCGTCCGGCGACATACTGCTCACCATCCGGAGCTGGCCGGAGGAGCGCCAGCGCGCTGCGTTCCGGATCATCGACGAGATCGAGGAGGTCGCCCGCGCCCGCCTCGTCGTCCAGCCCGGCGTGCATGAGCTGATGGACCTTCTGGATGAGCGAGGCATGCCCAAGGGCATCATCACCCGCAACACGGAGAAGAGCGTCCGGCACCTGCAGCGCTTCATCCGCACGACGTTCTCAGCCGTGCTGACCCGCGATTTCCATCCGGTCAAGCCGGATCCCGCCGCGGTGCGGCACATCTGCGGGCAATGGGGGCTGCCGGCGGATCAGGTGCTGATGGTGGGCGACTACCGCGACGACCTGCTGTGCGGAAAGGCCGCCGGCGCGCGCGCCTGCCTGCTGCTCAACGACCACAATCGCCAGTGGGCCGACCTCGCGGACTTCGCGGTGCCCGATTTCTTCGTGATGCGCGCGCTGATCGAGTCGCTCGCGGACGGGAGGGAAACGATATGAGCCGGAAGATCGCCGTCCACGAGAGCAACCGATGGTGCGCGGTGACGCGGGCGCGCCGCCTGACGGTCGCCGGCATGCGGCGCGAGATTCTGCGCGGCGAGGGCGTCTCGAGCGGGTTCAGCGTACTGCCGGCTCCGGCGCCCGCGCACGACGACACCGCCTTCAAGGTGTGGGGAGCCGGCCGCGAGATCGTCGTGGCCGTGGCGCTGTACGACAGCGTTCGCCCGCTTTCGAGCCCGGGCGGGGGCCCCACGCCCGACTCGGTCGAGATCCTGTTCGACCCGCGCCATGATCGGATCGGCTGGTTTCAGTTCGTGTTCGCCCCGCCGAGGATCGACCACGGCGCGCTGAAAGAGCACCCGCACCGCGACCCGGATCTCGCGGGAGACGTACAGATCCTGTCGCACCAGCCATACCCGGAGGCCCACTCGAGCGGCGCCTTCCACATGCGGCTCAAGAAGTCGGTGTGGAAGGAGGATGTCTTCACGGCGTGTACGATCATGCAGCACCGCTGCCGCTGGCTGTTCGCGTGGTTCGATGCCGGCGAGGTGTTCCGCTACGGGCCGGTGTGCGGCTTCAACATCTGTCGGAGCCGGTCGTACCTGTTCGAGACCAGCTCGTGGAACTACAGCAGCGGAAACGGCTTTCAGGACGCCACGGGGTTCGGGCGGCTCTACCGGGACGGGGCCCCGCCGCACGTCGCGGATGTAACGGCCCGCCGCGAGGGGAACCGCCTGCGCCTGGCCGGCCGCTTCTCGGGCGGGACCCTCGGCCTGGAGCTGGCGGATCCCGAGGGGCGGACGGCCGATGTGCCGGTTGTGGCGTCCGGCGACCGATGGACGGCCGAGGTCGGGATCGACGGCGAGTCGGGCGGGCGCCACCGCTTCCGGCCCATCGTCAACGGCGCCCCGGCCGAGCCCGGCTGGCTCGCCGTCGACGTGCCGGCGCCGGCGCCCGCGCGCCGCTTCTGCATGAGCGTGCTCTACGACTCGCCGATGAGCATCATCGCGAACTCCTATACGCCGGAGCGCATCGACCGGGATATGCGGACGTGGGCGGGCCTGGGCATGCACCGCGTGCACTGGATCGAGTACGGCGACTGGCCGTCCTTCTGGAATGCGTTCGTCTATCGCTGGGGCGCCAACTACCGCCGGACCGTGAAGGCGTGCGGGGGCTACCTGGAAGGGGCGGTGCGCGCCGCGCATGCCAACGGGCTCGAACTCATCGCCGACCTCAAGACATTCGACCTCGGGATGAACTGCCAGGCCGTCGATGGGTTCCCGGGCAGCTCGGCTCCGGACATCGAGAACCGGCGCTTCACGGTGATCCCGGAGATCGCCGCCCATCCCGAGTGGACCTGGCAGGCCAACCCCGACTGGTCCCGTCCGACGGCGTTTCCGATCACGCGCATCCGCCTCTATTCGGAGACGCCGATCCCCGCGCTCCGGCGGTCCGAAATCCGCATCGAGGTCAGCGCGGATAACTGCCGCTTTGCCGCGTATCGAAAGCCGTACCGTGTGCGCCAGGGGACGGTGCGGCGCCCGCACGAGCGCTGGACTCCGGCCGGCACGGTGCGCGAGCCCGGCTCGCGGCTGAACTGGTACGTGGAGTTCGACGGCTTGGCGATCGGGTCGCCCTACGTCGCGGTCCGGCTGGCGGCCGAGGGGGTTCGGCTGACGCAGCGCGGCTACATGGTGGCGGAGGCGACCGATGCCGCCGGCCGGCGCGCGCCGCTGACCGTGGCGACCAACGGCGACACCCGGCGCGGCTTCTTTTTCTGGAAGGGCTGGCAAGGGTGGTCGAACCAAACCGAAGCGCTGCTGCAGGAGCGCGTGTGGAGCGGAGATGCGATCGGGCTGGTGTTCCGGGAGGCCCCGAGCATGCCGACCCTGCTGGAGCCGGGGTTCGCGGGCGCGCGCGATATCTGGCTCGCGCGGATCGGGGGCATCCTCGACGCCGGCGCGGACGGGGTCGATATCCGGACCTACTGCCATCACAACGGCCCCATGTGTTACCTGAAGTACGCGTTCGCCGGGCCGGTGCGCGAGGCGTTCCGGGAGCGCTTTGGCCGCGACCCGCGGCCGGAGCCGGCCGACTACCAGCGGGTCCGCGAGATTCGCGGCGGCTTCTACACCGAGTTCATCCGGGCGGCGAAGCGGCTCGTCTCGAGCCGCGGCCGGCGCCTGATGGTCGAGTTCGAGTCGGGCATCGAGGTGCCGGCGCAGTACGACGTCCGGATGCAGCTCCCGATGGAGTGGCGGACCTGGATCGAAGAGGGGCTGGTGGACGAGATCCGCATGAAGTGGTTTACGGCACAGAGCCCGTTCGTGCATGACGAGATTCTGCCGTTGGCGCGGCGGCGCGGGATCCCGGTCCAGCTGATCAGCCGGTGCCTTCACACCGGAATCGAGATCCGGGCGGAGGAGATGGCCGAGCGCATCGTCGGAGGCGCCTGCGCGGCCGGGTTTTCGGGGTACACGTTCTACGAGCAGCAGAACCTGATGGACCTGAACCCCGAGGGCATCAGCACGCTGAAGGGGCCGGTGGGGCCGTTCTTTCGTAAGGCGCGCGAGACGCTCGCGCGCATGGCGGGCGAGGAGGCGGAATGAGCGCAAAGCGGACGGGCGTATATCTGGGGCTGGACGTCGGCGGAACCGGAGCGAAAGCCGGCGTGGTGGACGGCGCCGGCCGCCTGCTGGGCTTCGGGCAGGCCGGGTATTCGCCGAAGGTGACGCCCGACGGGCACGCGGAGGTGCCCATCGATGTCATCTACACGGCTGCCCGCGAGTGCGTTCAGGAGGCGGTGCGGTCGGCGGGTTCGCCGGTGGCGGCCATGGCCGTGGCGTCGCAGGGCCAGACCTTCGTCGCGCTGGATGAAGCCGACCAGCCCCTGTACCCCGCGATTCTCTGGTACGACAGCCGGGCGGCCGCGCAGGCGGATGCGATGCGTGCGGCGGTCGAGCGTGCCGGCGGCCCCGGTCCGATTCCCCTCATCACGCCGATCGCGTCGGCGCCCAAGATCATGTGGCTGCGCGAGCACTATCCGGAGCGCATGGCGCGGGCGCGCCGGTTTCTGCTGCTGCCGGAGTACTTCGTGTATCGGCTGACCGGCGAGGCGGTGACCGACTCCAACACGGCTCCTTCGACGGGCCTGTGTGCGGACGGGGAGACCGAGTTCCTCCCGGCGGCGCTGGCCGCGGCCGGGATCGCCGCGGGGCAGGTCGCCCGGATCCAGCACTCGGGTGCGCCGGTGCGGGCCCTGTCGGCCGCGGCGGCGGAGTGGGGGCTGCCGGCGGACACGCTGATGGTCACCGGAACAAACGACCAGTATGCCGGGGCGCTCGGCGCCGGGAACTGCCGCCCGGGCATCGTGTCCGTGACGACCGGCACGTGCCTCGCGCTGGTCACGCTGACCGAGCGGCTGCCCGACGTAATGCCTCCGGGCCTGTACGGCGGGCGCTTCCCGATCCGGCGCTACCGCTTCGGGCTGGCGTTCTCGAAGATCGCGGGACTGCTGCTCGACTGGTTCCGGCGCGAGTTCGCACCCGACATGACGCTGAAGCAGCTCGACGAAGCCGCCGCCGGCGTGGCGCCGGGGTGCGGGGGGCTGACGGTGCTGCCTCATTTCGACGGCGAGATCTCGCCGGACCCGAATCCCAGGGCCCGCGGGGCCTTCGTGGGCCTGTCGCTCCAGCATGGTCGCGCGGAGCTGTACCGGGCGACTCTGGAGTCGCTCGCCTTCAGCCTGCGCGAAAACCTGGAGCGGCTGTCGGCCAACGGATTCCGGCCGGACACCGTTCGGGCGATCGGCGGCGGCGCGAAAAGCGACGTCTGGCTGCAGATGCAGGCGGACGTGACGGGCCTGCCGGTCGAGCGGCCGGCGGTGACGGAGGCCGCGGTGGTGGGGGCGGCCATGCTGGCGGCGGCTGGCGCGGGCGCGTTCCCGTCGCTCGAAGACGCCAGCGCCGGCCTGTACCGGGCGAGCCGCGTGTTCCAGCCGGACCCCCGGGCGCACGCCGCTTTCGCGGCCCCGTATGCGCGCTACAACGAGCTCAAGCGCCGGATCTGGGGCTGATTCGCCTGTCGGGGAAAACGGAAATGGACGGCGCGGGGGCGTGCGCCTATTATGACCGGCTGCACGTGAGGGACAAACGACCATGAGGGCACTATCCGGGATACAGCCGTCGGGCAAGCTGCATCTGGGGAACTACTTCGGCATGATGAGGCCGGCGCTGGAGCTCCAGGAGCGGGGCGACGCGTTCTATTTCATCGCCGACTACCACGCGCTCACGACCGTGCAGGATGCGGCCGCGCTGCGCTCGGCGGTTCGTGACGTGGCGCTCGATTTCCTGGCCTGCGGGCTGGACCCCGATCGGACCGTCTTCTACCGGCAGAGCGATGTCCCCGAGGTGCAGGAGCTGGCCTGGCTCCTGTCGGTCGTGACCCCGATGGGCCTGCTGGAGCGCTGTCATTCCTACAAGGACAAGCTGGCCCGGGGGATTGCGGCGAGCCACGGCCTCTTCGCCTACCCGGTGCTCATGGCCGCGGACATCCTGGCGGTGCAGAGCGACGTGGTTCCCGTGGGGCAGGACCAGAAGCAGCACGTCGAAGTCACGCGCGACATCGCGATCAAGTTCAACCTGAAGTTCGGCGAGGTCTTCAAAGTGCCGGAGCCCGTGATCCGGGAGTCCGTCGCCGTGGTGCCCGGCGTGGACGGCCAGAAGATGTCCAAGTCCTACAGCAACACGATCGAGCTCTTCGCTCCGCGCGAAGAGACGCGCAAGACCTGCATGCGGATTGTGACGGACAGCACGCCGCTGGCGGATCCCAAGGATCCGGACCGCTGCACCGTGTTTGCCCTGTACCGGCTGTTCGCGACAGACGCAGAGCGCGAGGCGATGGCGCAGCGCTATCGCGCGGGCGGGCTGGGGTATGGCGACGTGAAGAAGGCGCTCTTCGAGAAGGTGTGGGCGCACTTTGAGCCGTTCCGGGCGCGCCGGCAGGAGCTGGACCAGGATCCCGGGCGGGTGGACGCCATCCTGCGGGCCGGTGCCGAGAAGGCCCGCGCCGTGGTGCGGCCGACGCTTCAGGCCGCGCGGCGCGCGGTCGGGCTGGAGTGACGGGGCGGCCGAGGACATGAAGGGACGGGGATGATTCCGCAGGACGACTACAAGGTTCGCGTCGAGGTGTTCGAGGGGCCGCTCGATCTGCTGCTCTACCTCATCAAGAAGGATGAGGTGGACATATACGACATTCCGATCGAGCGGATCACGACCCAGTACATGGAGTACTTGAACCTGATGCGGATGCTCGACCTGAACATCGCGGGCGAGTTCATCGTGATGGCGGCGACGCTCATGATGATCAAGAGCCGCATGCTCCTCCCCGTCGAGGAGCGGCCCGAGATGGAGGAGGAGGAGGCCGACCCCCGCTGGGAGCTGGTGCGCCAGCTGGTCGAGTACAAGAAGTTCAAGGACGCCGCGTCGCAGCTGGGCGAGCTGGAGCACCGCCAGGAGAATATCTTCACGCGGGGCGCGGACGGGTACATCCCGGAGGCCGACACGGGGCTGAACCTCACGGACGTGAGCCTCTTCGACCTCATCGCCGCGTTCAACGAGGTGCTGAAGAAGGTCAAGGAGGAGACGTTCGGCGAGATCTTCGACGAGCGGTTCACCGTGGCCGACAAGATCGAGCTGATCCTGAAGGTCACGCGCGACAGCGGGATGGTGACCTTCTCGACGCTCTTCGCCTCGGCGGCCTCGCGGCACGAGATCGTCTGCACGTTCCTGGCGTTGCTCGAGCTGATTCGCCTGAAGCAGCTCGCGGTCCGGCAGGACCGGAGCTTCGGAGATATCCTGGTGACGCGCGTGGATGTGAAGTAGCCGCGCGGGAGTGGTGACACATGGAAGCGGAAACCGCATTGACGCTCAAGCAGGTGCTGGGGGCCATGGTCTTCGGGGCCAGCCAGCCGCTCACGGTGGCGCGCATGCGCCAGAACCTCGCCGAGGTGGCGGAGGCCTACGGCGGAGACGCGTCGGCCTTCGCCGGCCTCAAGGACAAGCAGATCGAGGCCGCGCTGGCCGAGCTGGTGGCGGACCTCGAGAAGGCCGGCTTCGGCGTGCAGCTCGGCCAGAGCGCCGAAGGGTACCGGTTCCACAGCGATCCGGCGTGCGGATCCTGGCTGCGGCACCTGCGCGGAGAGGAGCGCTCGACGCGGCTTTCGCGGCCGGCGCTCGAGACGCTCGCCATCATTGCCTACCGCCAGCCGGTCATGCGCTCGGAAATAGAGGGCGTGCGCGGCGTCGGCGTCGACCACGTGATCCGGCAGCTGCTCGAGATGCAGCTGATCCGCATCGTGGGCCGGAGCGAGCTGCCCGGCCGGCCCCTGCTGTACGGCACGACCGGGCCCTTCCTGGAGCACTTCGGCCTGAAGAACGTGAAGGACCTGCCCGGCATCGAGCAGCTGTCGCGGATCGACCTGGAGCGGCAGCGCGCCAAGGCTCCCGCCCCGGCTCCGGAGCCGGCCGCCGCCGAGGCGGGGGCGCCGGCGCCGGCCGAGAGCGCGCCGGCCCCGGACGCGCCGGCCGCGGAACCGACACCCGAAGCCGCTGCGGCGCCTTCGGCCGATGGAGAGAACGCATGAAGACATTCGAAGACCTGGCCAACCCGTGGGTCGGAAAGCTCGGGATCTACGAGCCCGGCCGCCCGATCGAGGAGGTCGCGCGCGAGCTCGGTTTTGCGAGCGCCGACGAGATCGTCAAGCTCGCGTCCAACGAGAACTCGCTCGGGCCGTCGCCGAAGGCCCTCGCGGCCATGCAGGCCGCGGCGCCGGACATGCACCGGTACCCGGACGGCGGCGCGTTCTATCTGCGCCGCGCGCTGGCCGAGAAGCTGAAGGTGGGGGCGGACCAGATCCTCGTCGGCAGCGGCAGCAACGAGATCATCGAGCTGATGGGCCACGCGTTCTTGGACGCCGGCTCGTCGATCGTCGTCTCGCAGGGCGCGTTCGTCGTGTACCAGCTGGTCGCGGCCATGTTTCGCGCGCGGACCATCGTCGCGCCGATGCGCGACTTCACGCATGACCTCGACGCCATGCGGCGGGCGATTGCGCCGGATACGAAGATGGTGTTCATTGCGAATCCGAACAACCCGACGGGCACCATGGTCGACGGCGAGGCGATCGACCGGTTCATGGACGCGGTGCCCGATCACGTGGTGGTGGGCCTGGACGAGGCGTACGTCGAGCTGCTGCCGCCCGCCCGCCAGCCCGACTGCCTGCGCTACGTGCGCGAGGGCCGGAAGGTCGTGGTGCTGCGGACGTTCTCGAAGACGTACGGCCTGGCGGGGCTTCGCGTCGGCTACGCCGTGGCGCCCGAGGCGGGCATCCGCCTGCTGCACCGGGTGCGCCAGCCGTTCAACGTGAACTACATGGGCCTGGCGGCGGCGCAGGCGGCGTTGGGCGATGACGCGCACGTCGAGCGGACGCGCGGCATGGTGCGCGATGGGCTGGCCTACTTCGAGGCCGAGCTGCGGCGCCTGGGCCTGCCGTACGTCCCCTCCGTGGCGAACTTCCTGCTGGTGCGCGTGGGGCAGGGGCGGAAGGTGTTCGAGCAGCTGCAGCGCGAGCGGATCATCGCCCGCCCGATGGACGGCTACGGGCTTGGCGAGTACGTGCGCATCACCGTCGGGACGGCCGAGGAGAACGCGCGCTGCGTGGCCGCACTGGCGCGGGTGCTGAACCTGGGGCGCTGACTCGTGAACCGCATCGCGATCATCGGGCTGGGGCTCATGGGCGGGTCGCTGGGCCTGGCCGCCCGCGGGAGCCGCCTGGCCGCGAGCGTGGCCGGTTGCGCCCGGCGTCCGGACACGCGGCGCGCGGCCCTGGCCCGGGGCGCGGTCGACGAGGCGTTCGAGCAGCCGGCCGATGCCGTCCGCGGCGCCGACCTGGTGGTCTTCTGCACGCCGATCCTGTGCATCCCCGACCTTCTGGCCGCGGCTCGCCCGGGCTTGAAGCCGGGCGCCGTCCTGACCGACGTGGGCAGCACCAAGTCCGACCTGCTGGAGCAGGTCCGGCGCATCCTGGGCCCCGACTCGACCCGGTTCGTGGGCAGCCATCCGATCTGCGGCTCGGAGCAGGCGGGCTTGGACGCCGCCCAGCCCGATCTCTACCGCGATGCCGTCACGGTCGTGACGCCGGAGCCCGATAGCGACCCGGAGGCGGTTGAGGCGGTGAGCCGGTTCTGGTCGGGGCTCGGGTCGACGGTGGTCGCCATCAGCCCGGGCGAGCACGACCAGTTCATGGCCCGGACAAGCCACCTCCCCCACCTGCTCGCCGCCGTGCTGGCCATGTGCGTGGGACGCAGCGGCCCCGATCTGGTGCGGCTTTTCTGCGGGCCCGGATTCCGGAGCACCACGCGCGTCGCCGACGGCTCTCCGGAGGTCTGGCACGACATCTTCAAGACCAACGGCCCCGCCGTCCTGCATGAGCTGGCCGAGGTTCGGGGCGCCCTGGACCAGGTGGCGGGCCTGATCCGGGCGGGGCGGTTCGACGAGCTGCAGACGTATCTCGAAGAGGCGCGGGATCGCCGCCGACAGCTGGTGAGGTAACTCATGGCCGACTATGCCATCGTTCGACCGGCCGCGCAGATCGCGGGGCGCGTGACCGTTCCCGGCGACAAGAGCATCTCGCACCGCGTCGCCATGCTGTCCGCTCTGGCCTCGGGCACGTCCACGATCCGGGGGTACCTTCGCAGCGAAGACTGCATGAACACGCTGAAGGCGCTGGCGGCCGTCGGAGCGGAGGTGGATGCGGCCGGCGAGCCGATCCGCGTGCGCGGAACGGGCGGCCGGTTCCACGCGCCGTCCGGGTCGCTGGACTGCGGCAACTCCGGGACGTGCATGCGGCTGCTCGCCGGCTTCCTGTCCGGGCAGTCATTCACGTCCGAGCTGATCGGCGATGCATCGCTGTCGTCCCGTCCGATGCGCCGCATACGCGACCCGCTCGTGAAGATGGGGGTGCGGGTCGAGCTGACGGGCGAGGCCGGGACGGCCCCCCTGCGGGTGACGGGCGGCGCGTTGCGGGGAATCGACTACACCCTGCCCGTGGCCTCCGCGCAGGTGAAGTCCTGCGTGCTGCTGGCCGGCCTGTTCGCGGACGGCGAGACGGTCGTCCGCGAGCCGCAGCCGACCCGTGACCACACGGAGCAGCTGTTTCGGGCCGCCGGGGTGCCGGTGCGCGTGGAGGGGTTGACCATCCGGCTGACGGGCTCGGGTGCGGGTGGCCCGGCGATCGCGGCGCGCGGATGGGTCGTCCCCGGGGACATCTCCTCGGCGGCGTTCTGGATCGCGGCAGCCGCCAGCCGGCCGGGCGCGGACCTGACGGTCGAGAACGTCGGGCTGAACCCGCGCCGCACGGCGATTCTCGACGTGCTGCGGCGGATGGGCGCGCACATCGAGTGCATCGTGGATCCGGCCAGCGCGGAGGGCGAGCCGCGCGGAACGGTCTCCGTTCGGGGCGCCGAGCTGCGCGCCACCGAGATCGGCGGCGTCGAGATCCCCAATCTGATCGACGAGATTCCGGTGCTGGCGGCGGTGGCGTCGCTGGCCCGGGGGCGGACGGTGATCCGCGATGCCTCGGAGCTGCGCGTGAAGGAGTCGGATCGCATCCGGACGATGGCGATGAACCTGCGCGCCATGGGCGCGGCGGTGGAGGAGCGCCCGGACGGCATGTCCGTCGAGGGCCCGTCGCATCCGCGCGCGACAGCCGCGCTCGACAGCCTCGGCGACCACCGGATCGCGATGAGCATGGCGGTCCTGGCCCTGGCGTCCGACGCGCCGACGCGGATCAACGGGGTGGCGTGCATCCAGACGTCCTACCCGGAATTCTGGCGGGACCTGGAGCGGGTGGGGGGATATGCGGACGTACACGGTAGCAATTGACGGGCCGTCGGCTTCCGGGAAGTCGACGGTGGCGCGGCGGGTGGCGGCCAGCTTGGGCGCGATCTATGTGGATTCGGGCGCGGTCTACCGCGCCATCACGTGGAAGGCGCTGGGGCAGGGCATCGACACCACCGACGCGGGGCGCGTCGTCGAGTCGATGAGCCGGGCCAAGATGACGTTCTGCGCGCGGGACGGTGCTCTGGTCCTGTCCGTGGATGGGGAGGAGCCCGGCCTGGCGCTTCGATCCGAGGCGGTCCAGGATCACGTGAGCGATGTGGCGGCCATGCCCGAGGTGCGGCGCGAGGTCGTGCGCCGGCTGCGGGACGCCGCGCGCTTCGGGAGCATCGTGATGGAGGGCCGCGACATCGGGACGGTCGTCTTCCCCGACTCGCCGTTCAAGTTCTACCTCGACGCCAGCCCGGACGTGCGCGCGCAGCGGCGGCACGCCGAGCAGGTGGGCCGGCAGGAGCGCTCGGAGATCGGCCGCGTGCGCGCCTCGCTCAGCCGGCGCGACGCCAAGGACAGCGGGCGGAAGGTCGATCCGCTGGTGGTGGCTCCGGGCGCGGCGGTCATCGACACGACGGCGATGAGCATCGATCAGGTGGTCGCGTTCATCGTCGGCCAGGTCGCCCCGGCGCTCGGGTCCGGTCGCTGAGCCGGCGACCGGACCGGTCAGGCGCCAATCAGCCGCTTCAGCGTTTCCATGCAGCCCTTCCACGTCGCCCAGGACACATTGGGCGGAATCAGGTGGTCGAACCCCGGGATGTAGCGCCCGGCGGCCAGCATGTCCGCGGCGCGATCGATCTCACGGCGGAGCGCGCCGGGCGGGGCGTCGTCCGCCAGCGCGTTCTTGTCCATCCCGCCGATGATGCCCAGCGACGGGTACTGTCGGCGGTATTCGCGGACGTCGTTTCCGGCCTGGACCTCGAAGGGCAGGAAGACGTTCACGCCGTGGGCGGTCATGGCGGCGACGAGCTCGTTCACCTGGCCATCGCTGTCCACCGACAGCAGCGGCACCTCGCGTTCGCGGGCGAAGGAGGCGACGCGGTCGTAGCACGGCATCATGAACTCCTCGACCATCTGCATCGAGATGAGCGACCCGTTTCGCCCCGACATGTCCTCCCAGATGTGGATGTGGTCGATCCGGACGCGGGCGGCAATCGCGGAGTAGAGCCGGAGCCACAGATCCGTGTACGTCTCCATCATGTCCCGGACGACCTCGGGCTGGCTGTAGAAGCCCACCAGGAGCTCCTCGGCGCCGAGCAGGTCGCGCGGGGTTCCGAACATCCCCCAGGGGAACCCGCCCACCTGCACGGGCGCGTCGGTGGCGACGAGGCCCGCGATAAAACCATCGAGCCGGGCGAGGCGTTCCTCGATCCTCGGCTGGAGCCGCTCGGAGCGGTACCGGCGCCAGTCATCCGCCGTCTTCACCGGGTAGTCGAGGAACTCCGGCATCGAGCTGTGGTCGCGGAGATTGCGGACGGTCAGGCCGCGGAAATCCGTTGTGGTGATGAACTCGGCGTCCTCGTGCACGACCTTGCGCTCGAAGTGAGGGAGCGGTCCGTATTCTGCCGGGACACCCACGAACCCGCGATCATAGCCAAAGTAATCGGCCGGATTGAGGTCGGCGATGCCGGACTCCGAGCGCCACCGCTCCAGCGTGTGCCCCCAGGGGGCGAAGCCGAGGCCGACGCCGAACGGAGCGCGGTCGGTCGTCTGCCCCAGCAAGGTGTTCAGGATGCGCTCGCGGTTGGTCATGGCTCTACCGGAGCGGCGTTCGCCGGGGCTGGGGCGTGGGGATGCGGGGGCCGTTTCAGGATGATCGCATCGCCCGCCGTCGTATGCTGCAGGATGAGCGCGGCCCGCTTCATGTTGAGAGTATGCGAGGCGGCTGGGGTGGCAGCAAGGGGAAAGGCGGCGACGCCCGGGGCATGGAGCGGTCGGAATTCGCGTTGTGGACCGGGCTCGGGCCTCCTATATTCGGCCCGGAGCGCGAGCCGGGCCGGCGAGGATCGGCGGCCGCGCGGGACGCGTGCGCCGTTCGGCGCGCATCGGGCCGGCAGACGACGGGGGAGCACAACATGCAGACCGTTTCGGTGGCGATCGAGTGGCGCGACGCGAGGCCCTGCGGGCGCATTGAAGTGATCAACGGCGGATGCGGCGGCGGCGGTGTCGACCGCGGTTCCGGGCGGTGGATCAAGGGGAGCTTCGCGTTTTCGGCCACGGGCTCCTGCCGGATCCGGTTCACCGTGACCCGGGCCAGGCTGGCCCCCGGCCCCAATCCGACCCGCGTGACGGTGCATGACGGCGCCCGGTCCTTCTCCTTCTTTGTCCGCGACGTCAACTCGGACCAGCCCCTGCTGATCGAGCTGTACGGCGTGATGGTAGTGCCGGCCGCCGACCGCCGCTCGTACGATGACGTGATGGAAGCCATCCGTGCCCGGGGCGCGCAAGGCATCCGGGAGCGCATCGAGAACGAGCCCGAGGAGAGCTTCGAGAACGCCTGCGCCGGCAATCGCGACGAGCGGTGCCCGACCTGGATCGGGCTGAGCCGCGACCTGCGGTTCTTCGAGGTGGGGCATCACGCGCACTCGGGCTACTGGGGCTACGTTCAGCCGCGCTTCCATTCGGTGCTCCCGGCCATCCCCGAGCTCGACAACAAGCCGTACTTCCTGAACTACGTCGTCGGCAAGGGCGATGCGTGCCGGCACGACATGACGCGGCGGCTCGACGACGGGTATCTGCCGATCCTGCGCGCCACCCAGCGGGAGGACGAGGTGGCCTATCACCTGACCGCGTTTGCCACGCTCGAGAAGTCCGCGCTGTCGGTGAAGCGCCTGCGCGGCTCGGAGTGGGAGGCGTGCTACCCCCACACCAACGGCCACATGCTCAAGCCGGAGGAGCTGGAGAAGCTCAAGGACGTGATGGCGCGTGAGACCGTGGGCCGCGAGGAGGAGACGGTCCTGTGCATTCGGGTTGAGGCCGTCAACTCCGGCGCCACGCCCGCCTACGCCTGGTTCAAGACGCCCGCCTGCCAGTCCGTGGGGCACTGGCTGCCGGCCACCGGCGTGTCGTTCGATCCCGCGCGCGGGGCCAGCGGCTTTCCATCCGGGCGCGTCTACGCGGTCTCCCGGCTCAACGGGCGGCCGGCTCCCGCGGAAGAGATGGCCGTGCTGCTGCAGCCGGGCGCGACCGCGACCCTGGAGATTCTGATTCCGCACCAGCCGCTTCCCAAGGGGCGCGCGGCCGGGCTGGCGGGGCTCGACTTCGACGCGCGGCTGGAGGAGTGCCGGCGCTTCTGGCGCTCGAAGCTGAGCGCCGGCGCGTCCATTCGCGTGCCGGAGGCCGCCATCGACGAGCGCATCAAGGCGGGCCTGCTGCACTGCGACATCGCCGCCCTGGGGCGGGAGCCCGCGGGCCCCGTGCTGGCGACGATCGGCTGGTACGCGCCCATCGGCTCCGAGAGCGCGCCGATCATCCAGTTCTTCGACGCCATGGGCTGGCACGCGCTGGCCGAGCGGTGCATCGAGTTCTTCCTGGCCCGCCAGCGCGCCGACGGGTTCATCCAGAACTTCGGCGGCTACCAGCTGGAGACGGGCCCGGCCCTGTGGACCATGGGAGAGCACTACCGGTACACGCGCGACGTGAAGTGGGTGCGCCGCATCGCGCCCAAGCTGCTCAAGGCATGCGACTACCTCATCGCGTGGCGCCGGCGCAACATGAAGCCCGAGCTGCGGGGCCGGGGGTACGGCCTGCTCGACGGCAAGGTCGGCGACCCGGAGGACTACTTCCACTCGTTCATGCTGAATGCGCTTTCCTACGGCGGAATCCAGCGCGCGGCCGAGATGCTGGCATCGGTGAATCCCGCGCAATCGCGGCGCCTGGCGCGCGAGGCCCGCGCCTATCGCGAGGACATCCGCACGGCGTACTACGAGTCGGTCGCCCGCTCGCCCGTTGTTCCACTGGGCGACGGCACGTGGATTCCCTCCTCGCCGCCCTGGCCGGAGTACCCCGGGCCGCTGTCGCTCTACGCCGACGGCGGCAACTGGTTCACCCACGGCGCCTTCGGCGCGCGCGACTCGGTCACGGGCACGCTGTACCTGATCTTCGGCGACGTGTTGGACGCCCGGGAGTCCGGCGCGGAGATCGCGGTGCGGAGCCATCAGCCGCTCTTCACGGTCCGCAACGCGGGGCTGACCCAGCCCTACTATGTGCGCCACGACTACGCGCATCTCGTTCGCGGCGAGGTCAAGGAGTTCCTCAAGGTCTACTACAACCAGTTCACGGCCCTGCAGGACCGGGAAACGTATACGTTCTGGGAGCACTACTGCCACGCGAGTCAGCACAAGACTCACGAGGAGGCGTGGTTCCTGATGCAGACGCGGTGGATGCTCTGGCTCGAGCAGGGCCCGACCCTGAAGCTCCTGGCGGGCATCCCGCGCCGGTGGATGGAAGACGGCCGGACGATCGCGCTCGACCGGGTGGCCAGCCACTTCGGGCCGCTGAGCCTATCGGTGGAGTCACGCGTGGCCCAGGGCATCATCACGGCCTCCGTGACCCTGGCGGAGCGGAAGCGCGCGCCGGCTTCCGTCGTCATTCGTCTGCCGCATCCGGACGGGCGCAAGGCCATCCGCGCGGAGGGGGGCGCATACGATCCGGTGACCGAGACCGTCACGGTATCGCCCGCCCGCAGCCGGTTCCGGGTCCGACTGGTGTTCTGATCTCGGACAGTCCTTGCGGCGCCGGGGGGCGGACGCCTATCATCGGGGCCGATTTTGGAGGACGGCATGGCGACAGAGTCGAATGGGCGGGTGGCCTTCATCGGGACCGGCGTGATGGGGCGGAGCATGGCGCTCCACCTGCTCAAGGCCGGCTTCCAGCTGTCGGTGTTCACGCGGACGCGGGAGCGGGCGAAGGATGTGCTCGCCGCCGGATCGGCTTGGGCGGACGGCGTGGCGGCGGCCGTGCGCGACGCGGACTTCATCGTCACGATCGTCGGCTTTCCCGCGGACGTTCAGAGCGTGTACCTGGACGCCTCCGGCATCGTGGCGAGCGCCCGCCCCGGGGCCGTGGCGATCGACATGACGACCAGCGAGCCCGAGCTGGCCAAGGAGATCCACCGGCGGGCGGCGGCTCGGGGCATCCGCGCGCTCGACGCTCCGGTCTCCGGCGGCGACCTGGGCGCCCGGAACGCGACGCTCTCGATCATGGTCGGCGGCGATCACGATGCGTTCGAGCGGGCGATGCCGCTCTTCGAGGCCATGGGAAAGACGATCGTGTACCAGGGGCCGGCCGGCAGCGGGCAGCACACGAAGATGTGCAACCAGATCTGCATCGCCTCCAACATGATCGGCGTGATGGAGTCCCTCCTGTATGCGCAGCGGGCCGGGCTCAACCCGGAGACCGTGCTGCAGTCGATCGGCTCCGGGGCGGCCGCGAGCTGGTCGCTTTCGAACCTCCAGCCCCGCGCGCTCAAGGGCGACTTCACGCCCGGGTTCTACGTGAAGCACTTCCTGAAGGATATCCGCATTGCGATCGCCGAGTCGGAGCGGATGGGCGTGGCCACGCCGGGGCTGAGGCTGGCGAAGGATCTGTACGAGAAGGTCGTGGCGCTGGGCGGCGAGGCGATGGGGACCCAGGCGATCTACCGCGCGCTGGAGCACATGAGCCGCTGAGGGCGGAAGAGGAGCACATGACCGGGCGGCAGCCGAACATCATCCTCTTCAACCCCGAAACGATCCGGGCCGATGCCGTTCTCGGCGACCCGGCGCACCGGGCCCGGACGCCGCACCTGGACCGGCTGGCGGGCGAGGCGACGACCTTCCCCCAGGCCTACTGCCAGGCGCCGTATTGCGGGCCCTCGCGGATCGGCATGTTCACCGGCCTCTACCCGCACACGGCCGGCCACCGCTCGCTCGTGTACCTCCTGAGCGGCCGGGAGCGGAACCTCTTCATGGACCTGAAGGAGGCCGGCTACCGGACGTTCGTCTTCGGCAAGAACGACCTGCTGGCGCAGGACGCGATCCCGCTTTCGTTCAACGAGACCGACCTGCGCGTGAAGCCCGTGAGCGCGGGCCGCCACGAGACGTACGGCCCGGGCCACAAGCACGAGCGCAGCTTCTACTTCGGCCGCCGGACGGGCGACTGCCGCGACCACGACTGGGCCTCGATCGAGAGCGCGCTGAGCGTGATCGACGAAGGCGGGGACCGGCCGTTCTGCATCTTCCTTCCCCTGGGCTTCGCGCACCCGCCGTACGTGGCCGAGGAACCCTACTTCAGCATGCACGACCGCGCCGCCATGCCGGCGCCGATCCCGTACCGGCCCGGGCGGCGCCGCTTCATGGATGTCCTGCGGCCGGCGACCGGATGCGACCGGCTCGACGAGTCCGACTTCCGCGAGATCAAGGCCACCTACTTCGGGATGGTCAGCCGCGTGGACCACCAGATGGGGCAACTCGTCGAGCGGCTGAGGCAGCGCGGGCTCTGGGACAACACCGTCTTCACCTACTTCACCGACCACGGCGACTACGCGGGCGACTACGGGATGGTCGAAAAGTTCCTGTGCGGGTTCGAGGACTGCCTCGTGCGGGCGCCGCTCGTGATCCGGGCCCCGGGCGTGGCGGGCGGCCGGTCGTTCGACCGGCTCGTCGAGATGACCGACCTCTACGCCACGATCGCCGAGCTGGCCGGCGTTCAGCCGAAGCACTACCACTTCAGCCGCAGCCTGCTCCCCGCGATGCGCGGCGAGGCGGACCGGTGGCGCGATGCCGTCTTCGCAGAGGGCGGACGGCATGTGGACGAGCTCCAGTTCCTGCCGCCGATCCCGCCCACGAGCGTGTACGAGCCGCTTCGCCGTGCGCTGGTGGCCAGCCCCCTCTGCACGTCGCGGGCGATCATGGTTCGCACGGATCGGTGGAAATACAGCTACTGCCCGGCGGACCGCGACGAGCTGTTCGATCTCGCCCGCGACCCGGACGAGCTGCGGAACCTGGCGGACGATCCGGCGCACGCGCCGGTGCGCGACGAGCTGCGCGAGCGCCTGCTGCGCTGGATGCTGGACACGGGCGACGTCTCGCCGCTCGAGCAGGACCCGAGAGGCTGGAGGCCGTGACCGCCGAGTCATGAGGAGCACATGAGCACACCCGAGAGACCGAACGTCCTGTTGATCATGACGGACCAGCAGCGCGGGGACTGCCTCGGCGTCGAGGGCCACCCGGTCCTGCAGACGCCGAACATGGACAGCATCGCGCACCGCGGCGTCCGGTTCACGCGCGCTTACTCGACGTGTCCGTCGTGCATCGCGGCCCGCCGCAGCCTGCTCTCCGGGCAGTTTCCGCGCACGCATGGCATGGTCGGCTACCGCGACGGGGTGGGGTGGGAAGCCCCGGCCACCCTGCCGCAGGCGCTGCGCGACGCCGGCTACCAGACGGCGCACGTGGGACGCAGCATGCACCAGTACCCGGTCCGCAAGCGCTACGGGTACGAGAGCATGTCGCTCCATCTCGACTATCTCGACTGGTTCGCGGCCAACGGGCCGAAGGACACCGGCGGGTGGTTCGGCAGCGGCACGATGCACAACGACTGGACGGCCCACCCGTGGCCGCACGCGGAGCCGCTGCACTTCACGAACTGGACGGTCAGCCGGGCCTTGGATTTCCTCAAGACGCGCGACCCGTCGTGCCCCTTCTTCCTCACCGTGTCCTTCATCGCGCCGCACCCGCCGCTGCAGCCGCCGCCTTTCTACATGGAGCGCTATCTGCGCACGGGGGTGCCCGAGCCCGTGATCGGCGACTGGGCGCCGACGCCCGACCCGTACCGCGAGGGAGACAGCGTCGCCCCGATGCACCTGCGGCTCGAGGGCGAGGCGATGCGCTCGTGCCGCGCCGCCTACTACGGGCTGATCAACCACGTGGACGACCAGATCCGGCGGCTCCTGTGCCCGATCACCGGCGTGCGGCCGATGACCGGCGATAACACGATCATCGTCTTCACCAGCGACCACGGCGAAATGCTGGGCGACCACAACCACTGGCGGAAGCAGGTCCCGTACGAGGGGTCCGCGCGCATTCCGATGCTCTTCTCGGCGCCGCCCCGCTTCGGGGTGCGCCGAGGCGCGACGCCGGACCTGCCGGTGTGCCTGGAGGACGTGATGCCGACGGTGCTGGACATGGCCGGCGTGCCGGTTCCGCAGACGGTGGAAGGGCGCAGCCTGCTCCCGCTGCTGCGCGGGGAGACGCCGGCCTGGCGCGAGTACGTGCCCATCGAGCACGCGCCGAGCCACCAGTCGATGACCGACGGGCGGGAGAAGTACGTCTGGTGCGTGGCGGACGGGCGCGAGCAGTTTTTCGACCTGCGGCAGGATCCGGAGGAGCGCGTCAACCTGGCGTCGGCGCCCGCGGCGGCGGCCCGCGTGCGCCGCTGGCGCGAGCGCCTGATCGGCGAGCTGAAGGGCCGGCCCGAGGGTTTCACCGACGGCGAGCGGCTGATCCCGGGGCGGCCGTACGCGCCCACGCTCCCGATCCCGTGCAACCGAGTCATGGATGACGGACGGTTTGGAGGGGCGTGATGAATCAGGCGCTGAGGATCGGCTGGCTGGCGGCGAGCCTGGCGGCCGCGGCCGGCCGCGCGCCGGGCGCCGATGGAGGCAGCATGACGAGCGCGGCGGCGGGCGAGGCGCGGCCGTTCCGGCTCTGGGCGTTCGGCGACGCCCACGTCGGGACGGACCTGAAGCAGGGGCGCGAGAGCCTGGCCGATGCCATCCGGCAATCGGAGCAGGGCGGAACAAACGGGGCGCCGGCGTTCCCGTGGGACATCGCGATCGACGTGGGTGATCTCTCGGGCGGTCAGGACACGCCCAAGGACGCCGAGGGGGCGGAGGTGGTCCGGCAGTTCGGCGCGCTGTCGACGCACCCGCGCGAGGCCGTCTACACCATCAGCGGCAACCATGACCGGAGCGGGCTGCGCGAGGACCAGGCCTGGTGGTGGCGCAAGTGGGTCGACCCGACCGGCGAACACACGGCCTTCTCGCGCGTGGACGCCGCCCGGCGCCCGTACGCCGTTGACGGCACGTGGGAGCGCTACGCCTTCCGCGTGGGCAACGTGCTGTTCCTCATGATGAGCGACATCAACGAGCCGTCGCAGAAGAAGGGCCGCGGCGAGCTGGGCGGAAATCCGTCGGGCGTGGTGAGCGCCGAGACCTTCGCGTGGTGGAAGCGCATGGTCGAGGCCAACACCAACTGCATCATCGTCTCCGCGCACCACTACATGCTCAAGAACACGACCACGGCGTCAGGCGAATACGAGGGGATGGTCCGCAAGCCGGACGGCGAGTGGGAGAGCCGGTACCACGGGTTCAAGAAGGACGGGACGCCCCAGGGCGCGTCCTACCTGTACTTTGTGGGAGGCGTGCCGGACGCCCAGGCCTTCGAGCGCTATCTGGAAGCGCGCCCCGGCGCCATCGACCTGTGGCTCGGCGGCCACACGCACACCGTGCCCGACGACACGTATGGCGACAAGCCGCTCGTGGCGTCGAAGTGGGGCGTCACGTTCGTCAACGTGGCGGCGCTTTCGGCGCACCACCGGAATCGCAACCTGGTGACCGCGCCGATGAGCCGGCTTCTGACGTTTACGCCCGGGAGCCGGGACGTGCGGGTGCAGTGCTACCTGCACACCGGAGCCTATGCGGCGCCGGGCTGGTATCCGCCGGTCGAGCGGACCGTTCGGGTGTCGAAGCCGTTTGTGTGGAAGTAGGGCGGGAGGCGGCGGGGAGCCGCGGCAAAGGAGCGCAGGTTTCATGACGATCCGGATCGCGATTATCGGGCATCGGCACGGGCACATCACGGGGCTCATCAAGCACGCGCAGCAGCGCCCGGACATGCAGCTCGTGGCGATATGCGAGGACGATCCCGAGGCGCGGAATCAGGCCGTTGCCGCCAACTACGGCGTGCCGGTCGTGGCCTCACGGGCCGAGCTGCTCGAGCGGTTTCCGTGCGATGCGATCGGCATTGGCGACACCTACGGCCGGCGCGGGGCGATCGCCATCGAGGCGCTGAAGCGCGGCCAGCACGTGATCAGCGACAAGCCCCTGTGCACGAGCCTGCGCGAGCTCGATGAGATCGAGCGGCTGGCCCGCGCGAAGGGCCTGTGCGTGGGGTGTCAGCTCGACTTGCGCGACTCCGGCCTGTTCGCGGCGGTCCGTCGCCTGGTGCGCGGCGGCGAGATCGGCGACGTTCACGCGGTCTCCTTCAACGGGCAGCACCCGCTGATGTACGGCACGCGGGCCGCCTGGTACTTCGAGCCGGGGCAGCACGGCGGAACGATCAACGACATCGCGATTCACGGGCTCGACATCGTGCCGTGGGTCACGGGACTGCGCTTCACCGTGGTCAACGCGGCGCGCAACTGGAACGCCGTGCTGCCGCAGGTTCCGCACTTCCGGGACGCGGGCCAGATGATGCTGACGATGGAGAACGGCTGCGGCGTGCTCGCCGACGTCTCCTACCTGGTGCCCGACAGCTTCCGCTACACGCTTCCGCAGTACTGGCGCTTCCTCTTCTGGGGATCCACGGGCATGCTCGAGGTGACGCCGAAGGCGAATGCGATCGTGGCGTCGATCAATGGCGAGACCGAGCCGCGCACGATCGGCCCGGACGCCGCTCCCGCCGCCGGCTATCTCGAATCGTTCGTCCGCGACATTCGCGGGGAGCGCGCCGGCCTGGAGTTCACCACCGAGGCCGTCATCCGCTCCAGCCGCGTGACGCTGATGGCCCAGGACGCGGCCGACCGGAACCTGTCCAACGTGCCGGTGCCGATCCGGTAGCCGGCTTCATCGGCTCGCGAGCGAGCGCGGGTTTCGTTGCCCCCCCCCGGTGGGGGCGTCTATCGTGGATGGGGCGGTGCGCGGTGGTCGCGCCGCCCGGGAGGAGACTCATGGCCCGGCCCAACGTGGTGTTCATCCTGGTTGACGACATGGGGTACGGCGATTTCTCCGCCTTCAACGGCGGGCTGTCGCACACCCCCCGGCTCGATGCGCTGATGGGGGAAGGCGTGTGCCTCACCCATCACTATGCCGCCAGCCCGGTCTGCAACCCCTCCCGCGCGGCGCTGATGACCGGCCGCTATCCGCACCGGACCGGATCGATCGACACGCTCGAGGGCCGCGGGCTGGATCGGCTGGCGACCCGCGAGGTGACCGTGGGCGATGCGTTCCGGGCCGCGGGCTATGCGACGGGGCATATGGGCAAGTGGCACCTCGGCGCCTTCGATCCGCGCTATCATCCCAACCGCCGGGGGTTCGACGAGTTCGTCGGGTTCCGGGGCGGATGGTCGGACTACCGGTGCTGGCGGCTGGACGCGAACGGCGCCCGGATGCCGGCGGACGGGCGCTACCTCACGGACGTCATCGCGGACGAGGCCGTGGCGTTCATCGACCGGCATCGCCGGGACCCGTTCTTTCTGAACGTGTGCTTCAACGCGCCGCACGCGCCGCTGCAGGCCCCCGAGGCGGACGTGCGCCGGTTTGCCGATGCCGGAAAGGTCGGCTACCCCGTGAGCGTGCTCTACGGCATGATCCTGCGGATGGACGCGTGCGTGGAGCGCATCCTGGCGGCGCTCGATCGCGCCGGTCTGGCGGAGAACACCATCGTCGTCTTCACGAGCGACAACGGGCCCCAGTTCGGTAGCGAACTCGGCAGCATCGAGCGGTTCAACTGCGCCTTCAACGGCTGCAAGGGGCGTGTCTATGAAGGCGGCATTCGCGTGCCCGCGATCGTCCGGTGGCCGGGCGGCGGGGTGGGGGGCGGGCGGACGGTTCGCGAGTTCGTTCACATGACCGACTGGTGTCCCACGCTGTGCGCCATGGCCGGGATCGCGCCGCCGGCGGGGCGCCCGCTGGACGGCGAGGTCGTCCTGCCGGTGCTTCGCGGCGAGGCGCGGAAGGCGAATCCCCGCCGGTTCTGGCAGTGGAACCGCTACACGCCGCTGGTTACGACTAACGCCGCCATGAGGGACGGGCCGTGGAAGCTGGTCCGCCCGTGGATCGGCGCGGCGTTTGTCGTGTCGGACGAGGACTTGCGCCGCGACCGGGCCATGCGCTACGCGCCCGACACGATCACCGATATCGTGCGGGAGCCGGATCCTCCCCGGTCGATTCCATCGCCGGGCCCGGCCGAGCTGTACAACGTCGATGACGACCCCGGCGAGCGCTGCAATCTGGCGGCCGCCCAGCCGGAGCGCGCCTCCCGGATGCTGCGCGAGCTGGAGTCGTGGTTTGAGGAAGTCGAGTCCGAGCGGAGCACGATCAGGGACTGATATGAGACCGGCCGAGTACTGGCACTCGATCGACGGGGGGCACGTCCAGTGCGACCTCTGCCCGCATCGCTGCCGCCTGGGCGAGGGGAAGACCGGGCTGTGCCGCGTGCGGACGGCCGCCGGAGGGAAGCTGAATGCGGCCGCCTACGGCCTCCTGTCGTCCGCGCACATCGATCCGATCGAGAAGAAGCCGCTCTACCATTTTCGTCCCGGCAGCTCGATCTTCAGCGTGGGCGGCTGGGGCTGCAACTTCGCCTGCGCCTTCTGCCAGAACTGGAGCATCTCGCAGGACGTCGATGCCGGGGCCCGGACCTGCACGCCGGAGCAGGTGGTGCGGGAGGCCGTCCGCAGCGGATGCGGCAGCGTGGCGTACACCTACAACGAGCCGCTGGTGGGCTTCGAGTTCGTGCGGGACTGCTCGGCCCTGGCGCGGCGGGAGGGGCTGGCGAACGTGCTGGTCACGAACGGGTTCGTCGAGCCCGCTCCGGCCTCCGAGCTGCTCCCGCTCACGGCGGCGCTCAACGTGGACATCAAGAGCATCGACGAGGCGTTCTACGTCCGGCACTGCCGGGGCCGGCTGGCGCCGGTGCTGGCCTTCTGCCGGCAGGCGGCCGATGCCGGGTGCCGGCTCGAGATTACGAACCTGATCATCCCGACGCTGAACGACGCCCCGGAGCAGATCGAGCGCCTGGCGAAGTGGGTGGCGGATCGGCTGGGGGATCTGACGCCGCTGCACCTGAGCGCGTACCGTCCCGAGTATCGGATGTCCGTGCCGCCGACCCCGCCCGATGCGCTCGAGTCGGCGTGGGCCATCTGCCGCCGACACCTCCGGTATGTGTACGTCGGCAACGTGCGGACGCACGACGGGCAGGACACGCTTTGCCCGGGGTGCGGCGCCGTGCTGATCCGCCGCCGGGGGTACGCGACCGAGCTGGCCGGGCTGAGCGGCGGCGGGGCGTGTTCGGCGTGCGGACGGGCGGCGGACGTGGTGACGGCCTGACCGGCCTACTCCTCGTCCGATTCGGCGCTCTCGTCGTCCGCGCGGGCGGCGGCGCGGTCGGCCGCCTCGTGGTCCTCGACTCCGGCGTTGCGGACGAGCGCCTCCTGCCACTCCTGGAAGAGCAGGCGCGAGTAGCGGCGGGTCAGGTTCATGACCATCTGCGGCCGGAGCGTCGCGATCGCCGCCTCGTCGCCGGGCTTCCGTTCGCGGATGAAGGCGACCATCATGCCGGCCTTGACGGGGATCGGATCGACCACCTCGCCCTGCTGGTGAGCGGACAGAGCCTCGACCGCCTCGGGCGTGTCGAGTTGGTCCGGCGCGTCGTATGCGGTGAACGGCTTGGGCTCGACGACCTTGAATCCGGCGCCCTCGGCGGCGGCCTTGAAGGTCTTGCCGCCGCGCACCGCCCGCTCGAGCTCGGTGCGGATCTCGGCGCTCTTCTTCGCCAGGGCTTCGCGTCGGGCCTGCTGGGTGGCCAGCCGGGTCGCCGCCCGCTCCACGTCGCGGAACGCGGGCAGGTGGGCATCCACGCGCTCATGGTAGGCCAGCACGTAGACGGCGTCCTGTCCGGCGACGGGATCGCTGAAATAGGAGTCCGGCCGGTTTCGCAGCTCGAACGCGGTTCGGGCGAACTCCTCGCCGACGCGGAGCGCCTCGGGCGGCTCGTCCGCGGAGAACAGGGCCGACGTGGATATCGCAAGCGCTTGCGCGGCGGCTGCTTCCTCGAAGGATGGCGCCTTCTCGTCCCGGCCGGAGGGGACGAGCCGGTCGAAGAACAGGACCGCCTGGTCGCGGGCTCGGGATAGGGCGACTTCGAGCGTCAGGGTGTCTTCGATGTCCTCCTCGACGTCCTCGATGTCCGCCACGTTGGCCGTCCCGTTCGTGTCGTAGGTCGTGTACTCCTGGATGTGGTCGAAGTAGTAGTTCGTGACCGCCGTGGTGGCGACCTCGATGTTCGTGAGGAATCCGGCGACGGGGAATGAGACGTAGCGGACGCTGACCCGGTCCGGTACGACGAACTGGTTCGTGTGGGCCTCGTAGTAGCGCTCCGCGTCCTCGCGCGTGGCCTGGACGTCCCGGCTCACCTCGTCCTGGTCGACCGTGATGTGCTCCAGCGTGAAGGTGTCCGTGTACTTCCGCAGGAAGTCCAGGATCTGCGTGGGCGGGACCCACACGGCAGGCGCGACCATCTCCTGCATCTTCTGCACCACGATCTGCTCGCGGACGTACGCCTCGAAGTGGCTCGGCCCGAGGCCCATCTTGGCCAGGAAGCCCTGGCAGAACGCGTCGTAGCGCTGCGGGCTGAACTGTCCGTCGGCCTGGAACATCTGGGTGCGCTGGATCGCCGACAGCACCTCGTGGTCCGTGACGGCCAGGCCCAGCGCCCGCGCCTGGTGGATGGTGGCCAGCCGCTGCCAGGTTTCCTTGCGCAGGATTTCGTCCAGCTCCGGGGTGATGGGGAGCTGGCGGCCGAGTGACATGACCACGGATATGTAGGTGTTGAGCCGGGCCGCGCGGAAGTCGTCGCGCGAGACGGACTCGCCGTTCAGCTTTCCGGCGGACCCCGCGCGTTCGGCGTCCCGCCGGCTGTCGCCGCTCGACGGAGTGAAGTAGGCGACGAAGGAGATCACCACCAGGAAGGCGAATCCGCCCCAGATCAGCTTGTTCCGCACCATCCGGTTGAACTTCGTGATGAACATGGAGTCGACCTTTCGATGAGCGCCGCTTAATTACAGGGGGCGCCGTCCCGCTCGGCTTCAAGAAAGCCAGCCATTTATGGGTTTTCGGGGGCAAAGTCAAGCGTCGGGCATCGCGCGGGTGCGCCGGGGCGCCCCGGGCCGGCGGGCTACGGGAGCCGCAGCCCCTGCGTGGCGCTGCGTACGCGCGGGAATTCGCGCCGGGCGAGCGCCACGATCTCGTCCTGCGCCGCATCGGTCCGCGATCGGTCGAGGTGGGTGAGGATGAGTTCGCCTACGCCGGCCGCGCGCGCGATCGCGACGCCGTCCCGCCAGGTGCTGTGCCCCCAGCCCCGGTGGCGGGGGTACTCGTCCGGCGTGTACTGGGCGTCGTAGATCAGCGCGTCGGCGCCACGGCAGAACGCGACGAACCGCCGATCGAGGTCCGGGTCGCCGCACTCGTGATCCGTCGCCACGACGATGGAGGCGGCGGGCAGGTCGAGGCGGTAGGCGAGGCAGCCCTGGGGATGCCAGACCGGGCACCATGCGACGCGGGCTCCGAGCAGGACGGCGGACCCGGCCTCCGGGAGGCGCTCCATGCGGATATCCGCGCCAGCGGTCGCCATGTCCACGGGCCAGTAGGGCGGACTGCAGAACCGGCGCAGGGCGCCCGGCCAGTCGTCCGTTCGAGCCGGGTCGCCCAGCATGCGGATGGACCGCCCTTTCTGATACAGGGGTCGGAAGAACGGCAGCCCCGTCAGGTGGTCCAGGTGGAAGTGGGTGAAGAGGAAGACGATCGGGAGAGCGACGGCTTGGAGATCGATGTCCGCATCCGCCGCCGCAAGCCCGGTGCCGGCGTCGATCAACAGCATGCCCTCGGGGGTGTGCAGGCTGAAGCACGTGGTGTGCCCGCCGTGCCGGGCATATTCCGGCCCGATCGCGACGGTGCCGCCCCGCACTCCGCGGATGGTGAACGCGAATGGCTCCGGGTGGGTCATGGGAGCGCATTAAAGCGGATCGGGGCGTGGGAGGCAACCTGCAGTGCCGGGAAGCGATCGCGACGGCCGTGTCCCGTGCTCGGTTCCGTCCGTAGTCGATTGGTGGAGTCGGGTCGGATATGATAGCGGCCATGCAACGGCTTCCGCCATGGATTCGCATCCGCATTCCGGCTTCGGGCCAGTACGACGTGGTACACCGGACGCTGGCGTCGGGCGGGCTCCATACCGTCTGTCGGAGCGCGCGCTGTCCGAACGAGCACGAGTGCTTCAACCGGGGCACGGCGACGTTCATGATCCTGGGGAGCGTGTGTACGCGGAACTGCGCGTTCTGCGCCGTGGAGACCGGCCGGCCGGCCCCGCCGGACCCCGGCGAACCGGGCCGCCTCGCGGCCGCCGCCCGCTCGCTTGGGCTGACCCACGTCGTGATCACGAGCGTCACGCGCGACGACCTGCCCGACGGCGGATCGGGGCATTTCGCGCGCACGATCGAGGCGGTTCGCCGCGCGCTTCCCCTGTCGAGCGTCGAGGTCCTGACGCCCGATTTCCGGGGGGAGCGAAGCAGTCTGGAGACCGTGCTGGCCGCGCGGCCCGACGTGTTCAACCACAACATCGAGACGGTGCGACGCCTCCAGCGGTCGATCCGGCCGAGCGCTGACTACGAGCGCTCGCTCGCCGTGCTCGCGATGGCCGCGGCCTGGGGCCCGCCGGTGCGGGTGAAGTCCGGGCTGATGGTCGGGCTGGGGGAGACGGACGACGAGATCGAGGAGGCGATGCGCGACCTGCGGGCGGCGGGCTGCGCGCTTCTGACGATCGGGCAGTACCTCGCGCCGTCGGCCGGCCACGCGCCGGTGGCGCGCTTCGTCGAGCCCGACCGGTTCGATCGCTTCGGGCGCCGGGCGCGCGAGATGGGGTTCACCGCGGTCGCGTCCGGCCCGCTGGTCCGATCCTCCTACCGGGCCGAGCGGATGTCGGGTGCGTCGGGCGTTGATTTCCATTCGTCCGACGGCCATACTCCGGCGCATTGACGCCCACGAGGGCAGGCGTCTCAGGCGAGGAGTGGCGGGGCTCCCCGGCGTGGAGCTCGCGCGAACAGAGGTGAACGGGTATCTCAGCTATCGGGCGGCGGACTTCGCCAGCCGGTATATTCCGCGACGGTTTGCGTACTGGATCAGCCTCCGGCTGGCGGACTCGTTCTACCGGCGCGATGCGGCCGGCCGCGCGGCGGTGAAGGCGAACCTCCGGCAGGTGCTGACCTTCCGGGGCGAGCAGCCGACCGACGAACTGCTGGACAGCATGGCCCGGCAGACGTTTCAGTACTTCGGCAAATACCTGGTGGACTTCTTCCGCTTTGCCAACGTCCCCCCGGACCGAATCCGGCGGCTGGTGAGCGTCGAGCACCCGGAGTACGTGGCCGAGGCCCGGTCGTCCGGCCGTGGGGTGATTGCGGTGACGGCCCATTTCGGGAACTGGGAGATGGCCGGCTACGTCCTGACCATGATGGGCGAGCGGATGCACGCGGTGGCCCTGGAGCAGGGCGGCGAGAAGGTCAACCGCCTGTTTCAGCGCTATCGCCGCAAGCGCGGCATGAGCATCATTCCGCTCAACGGCGCGGCTCGCGCCGCCATGCGGCTGCTGCGTCAGGGCGAGACCGTGGCCCTGCTGGCGGACCGGGATTACGGCGCGCGCGACGGGGCCGTGTCGCTCTTCGGTGCGCCGGCGCACCTGCCCCGAGGGCCGGCCTGGCTGTCGCATCGGCTGGGCGCGCCGATCCTGCCGGTCTTCCTGTTGAGGCGGGAGGATGATACGTTCCTGATGAGATTCCACCGGCCCATCCGGCCCGAGCAGGCCGGCGGGGAGGAGGCGATCCAGCGCCAGCTCTGCGCGATTTTGGAGCAGGAGATCGGGGCGCGTCCGGTTCAGTGGCTGATGTTCGAGGACTTGTGGGGCGGCCGGGCCTACGGGCGGGCCGCCGAGACCGGAAAGGGGATCGAGGCATGAGCTCGGCCGACGACCGAAAGCGTCAGCGGGTGTGCGTCCTGTTGCCGGCCTACCGCGAGGCGGGCCGGATCGGGTCGGTTGTAGCCGGCGTGCGGGCGCATGTGCCCGACGTGCTCGTCGTGGACGACGGCTCGCCGGACGGCACGGCGGCGGAAGCCGGGCAGGCGGGGGCGGTCGTCGTCCGGCACGAGACCAACAAGGGCAAGGGCGTCGCGCTGGCGACCGGGTTCGAGCACGCCCGAAAGGCCGGCTTCGACGTGGTCATCACGATGGACGCCGACGGCCAGCACGACCCCTCCGACCTGTCGCGGTTCGTCGAGGCCTACGTTAGGACCGGCATCCCCGTGATTCTCGGCAATCGGATGGGCCACACCGAGCGCATGCCCGCCATCCGGCGATGGACGAACCGGTTCATGAGCTGGCTGCTCAGCCGGGAGATGAAGCAGTATGTCCCGGACACCCAGTGCGGGTACCGGCTGTACCGGAACGACGTCATCCCGTTCGTGGCCGCCCGGGCCTCGGGCTTCGCCGCCGAGTCCGAGACGCTGCTCCACGTGGCGGATCGGGGCATCCGGATCGACTCCGTGCCCATCGCCGCCGTCTATCGGGACGAGAAGAGCAAGATCCGCCCCATACAGGACACGATCCGATTCTTCGCCATGTTGGCCCGCTATCGGCGCGCCAAACGGCGTGCGTCACGATAGTAGTTGAGTCGGTGCGGACCCGCCGATATACTCGCTTGATCTTTATGGTATATCAGGCTTGATTGGTCACCGTTGTGATGCGCCCGGCGTGTGTCCTACGACACGACGGACGTCGTCGGGTGGCGGGAACTGCCGAGCCGAACCAGAGCGGGGTGGTCACGATGAAGCGTTTGCTCCTGGCGATGATGGTTATTCCCGCTATCGCGATGGCTGACGGTTCGCCCGCCGCGCCGTCCCGGTCCCCCCATCCGTTCGGCCCCACGCCGGGTGCCTCGATGCGCTTCGCGGATTCGACGAACGACAGCACGCGACCGTCCGTCATGCAGCGCCGCGCGATGGCGGTCTCGACGAACGCGATCTCGCTGGATCCGGCCCGCGAGGCGCAGCTCGAACAGCAGATGACGAACGTGCAGGCGAAGCTGGACGCCATGGCGCAGGAGGAGATCGATGTTCGCCGCGCGGTCTACGCCCAGCACGCGGCCATGACGAACTTCACCGCGAGCGTGACGACCCAGGACGTTCAGATCGCCCGCATGACCGCCCGCATCGGCGAGCTTGAGGCGGAGCTGGGCACGCTGCGGACCCAGCTTCAGGTCCGCGTGCAGTCGCACCCGTCCTACCGCGCCGTTGACCGGCAGTCGCGCGACATCATGGCCCGTGTGACCGATCTGCGGGAACGCCGTGCGCAGCTCATTCAGGACAAGATCCGGATCAGCGGCGAACTGTGGATGATCAAGAAGACCCGGGAAGAGCAGGCGGCCCGCGGAACCAACGCGCCGGCGGCGGCTCCGACGAGCGGGCCGGCCCGTCGGTAGCGAGTTTTTTTTCACTAGCGGAGGGGAGATGACGCGACCCATTCATGCGCTCGACTTGGCCCTGAAGTGCGCCGTCATGCTGGCTTTCGCTGCCGGCTCGGCTCTGGCGGTCAGACCGGACGGCTCGATGGAAGTCTACCGGGCGCCGGGCGCGCCGGCATCGGCGGGCTCGGCCGGTTCGGCCCGGGAGCGGGCCGCGGCCGCGCTGAAGGGGGTCGATGTCCACTGGAACGTCGAGCGCGGCGTTCCCTCTTTGGTTCTCTCGACGAACCTGCCGGTCGTCGGCCCGATGCCGATGGCGGCTCAGCGCGATCCGGCGGCACGGGCCATCCGGATGATGGCGGGACTGGCTCCCGCGTACGGCATCCAGAATGCGGACGCCGAACTGACGGCGGCGCGAACCGTGACGGACTCGACGGGGTACCGCCACGTCCGGCTCCGGCAGACGTATCAAGGCGTTCCGGTGGCCGGCTCGGAGCTCATCGTGCATCTGGATCCCGACGGCCGGGGCCGCGCCGTGAACGGGCGGTTTGTGCCGGGACTGGACCTGTCGGTCGTTCCGACGCTGTCGGCTGCGGACGCGACCCGCGCGGCGGCGGCCGATCAGGCGCGCATGGGGTTCACGGCGGGCGCCTTGGATGCTCCGCCCCAACTGGGTATCTGGGCTCGCGGCGCGACGCCGGTCCTGGCCTACAGCCTGACGGTGGTCCATCCGGTTTCGCGGCTCCCCCCGGGCCGGTGGCGCTACTGGATTTCCGCCCATGACGGCTCGGTTCTGTTCCGGTACAACGATGTTCAGTACGCCTCGGTTCCGCCCCCGTACTCCGGCTACCACACGACCATCAGCGGAACGATCCTGGCCGGCGAAGGCGGCGGGGTTAAGACCGTAACGGGATGGCTCGAGGACACGGGGCTCTACTATCTCTACAACGACATCAGGGACTGGCGCATTTTCAACATGGGCGGCGGAATCGGGTCCACGCTTCCGGATGCGGGCACCTATGCCCATCGAACCAGCAACAACTGGGGCACCTCGGATCCCGTCGAGATGTCGGCGGCCATCTCGTTTGACAAGATCCAGACGTACTACAGGACCGTCCATGGGCGGCACAGCTACGACGACCAGTTCGCGCGTGCCGAAGCCAACGTTCACTATTCGGCAAATCTGGCCAATGCCTTCTGGAGCGGAAGTGAGTTCTATTTTGGCGATGGCGATGGCGTTTCGATGACGGCCTTGACGGTCTTGGACGTCGCCGCGCATGAGTTCCAGCATGCCGTGACCGATTACACGGTTCCCTTGACGTATGCCTACGAGTCGGGTGCGATGAGCGAGTCATGGTCGGACATCTTCGGCGCACTGGTCGAGTTCAACGCCCAGCCGGACGGCCGCGCCTCCTATCCCAACGCGGTTCACGGGCAGTCCGACTGGTTCATGGGGGAAGACTGCACCGTGGGTGCGACCAGTCTTCGCGATATGCGCGATCCGAAGAGCCTGGTCACTCAAGCCGATGGCGGCCAGTGTCCGAGCCGGTACAAGGGGTCCTACTGGTATGTCGGGGACGGCGACAACGGCGGCGTCCACTACAACTGCGGCGTGCAGAACTTCTACTTCTACCTGCTGTGCGAGGGCGGACGCGGGACCAATGACGGGATTGCGTACGACCAGGCGGGGATCGGCATCACGAACGGCGGGCGGTTGGCGTATCTGACGCTCTCGAGCTATCTGCCCGTGGACGCCGACTATGCGGATTCGCGGGCCGCCTGGGTCGCCGCGGCCCAGCAGGCGGATGCCACGGCGCTGCTGACGACGAAGGCCCTGGCGCGCGTCATGGCCGCATGGGGGGCGTGCGGGCTGGGGTACACGGATCGCGTCATCCTTCCCTATGGCTTCACGTCGACCGGCGAACCGGGAGTCGGGCCGTTTGTGCCGGAGACCAGGACCTACCGCATCCTGAATCCGACCGGAACGTCCGAGACGTGGCAAGTCAGCGCGACCGAGCCGTGGCTGCTGGTCGATCCGCTGCCCGTGACCGTCGAAGCCGGCGCGATTGGCGTCGTCACCGTCGCCGTGGATCAAGCCGTGGCGCTTGCCCTGCCGCAGGGCGTCTACCGGGACACGCTGACCTTCGATAATGCGACGAACGGAAAGGGCAGCACCACGCGGCGGGCCATGCTGCGAATCGGCGCCAGCTACTCCCTGCGGTCGGCTCCCTACGAGTGGGTGGACCCGGTTGCAGCGGGGCATTCCGTCGTACCTCTTACGGACGGCGTGAGCCAGAGCCAGGGGATCCCGTTCGATTTCAATCTGTACGGCGTGTCGTTCTCGAGCTTCTACATCTCGGCGGACGGGTTGATCGGATGCTTCAACGACGCGCTGACCGACGGGGCGAACGTCGACATGCCGCAGCAGGACGCGCCCAATGCGATCCTGTGTCCGATGTGGGACGATCTGGCCGGGCTCTCCGGCTTCAACGTGTACATGGGCGAAGCCTACGTGAACGGGTACCGGTCGCTGGTCGTGACGTGGAGGAATGCCGCGCATGCCGATGATTCGGCCGCCGGCTACAGCTTCCAGGCGGTGATCCGCGAGAACGCCGCCCCGGGCGATGACAATGAGGTTGTCTTCCAGTATCTCGACGTGTCGGAGGATGACCTCGTGTACGGAAGCGGCTTGAGCGCGACGGTCGGGATTGAGGATGAAGGCGGCGGCGCGTCGCTTGCGTACGCATACGAAGGGAGCGCCTGGCTGTCGGACACGCAGGCCGTCCTGATGACCCGGAATCCGCCTGTCGATGTGACGCCTCCGGAGGCCGACATTCACTTCTATGCGGAAGCGCCCGGCAGCGTCACCTTCGAACTGCGGTTCAGCGAGATCGTGACCAATCTGCAGGCCAGCGATTTTATCATTCGGGGGACGCTGGCGCCGCACTCGACCGTGTCGTCCGTCCTGGGCGGCGGGCTTCGCTACCACGTCGTCGTCTCGGGCTACACGAACATCTACGGCTCCGTCGGACTTCTGCTGCCGGCGGGATCCGTTCGGGATATGGACGGGAATCCCAATGGCGAGATCGGGCCGTTCCTCTATGTGCTGCCTGTCCGGAGCCCCGCCTACGCGAACGATTTCGAGAGCGGCCCGGTGGACTGGACGCCGTCCGTCGATGTTAGCGGGCCGTACGTGTCGGCCGGTTGGGAATATGGCGTGCCGACCTATGTTGGAGGCCCGAGCAACACGACGAGCGGGTCCAACTGCTGGGGGACGATGCTGGACGGGACCTACTCCAACATGATGGACGCGCGGCTCGACAGCGTCCCCGTCGCCGTGGGACAGCGGACCCGGATTGCATTCTCCGCCTGGTACTCCCTGGCGACGAACGACTACGGGTTCGTCGAGGTGTTCGATGGCGGCGTCTGGCGCAACGTGACGCCGGGTGGCGCGTTCCGTGGCACGTCGGGCGACTGGGTTCGCCAGGGGGTCTCCCTGAGCGACCGCCTGTTTGCGAACCGGAGCATTCGAGTGCGCTTCCGGCTGCTATCGAACGCAGGCGGGACGTCCGCCGGCCTGTATGTGGATGATGTTCAGGTGCTGTGCGGGGTCACATCCGCCCTGTGGGTCGTCGGCTACTCGCCGACGAATGTGGCGCCGGGCGGGACATATCCGACGGATCTGTCGCTGTACAACCTCAGCTTGGTGTCGCGCACCGGCGTGTCGGCCCGGGTGAGCACCCCGAGCCTCGGCGTGTCGATATCCGGAACGAATCTGCTGTCCTACGGGATTCTGGTGCCCGGCGAGGTCCGGGTGCTGACGTCTGCCGTTACCCTGGTCGTGGCGTCGGTGGCGGATCTCGGGGTGTCGGTGGCCGAAGTGTTCCATGAGGCGAGCGCCATGGGAGTCGCCGGGATTCGCCAGGTGCTCCCCATCTCCATCGACGGCATGAATGAGACGGTCGGCACGAACCGGATCGACGTGACGACCACCCTGGGGGTCTCGGACTGGATGGGTGCGCGCCTGCGCGGCAACGGCGACGCGCAGTCGGCCCTGCTGCAGCTCATCTACGCCGGAACGAACGGCGTCATCGACCCGCCGGGGGCGAACGGGGCTCCGTCCGGCGATGATCGCGTGCTCGTCGCGCTGCCGAGCGGCTCCACGTTCGGCCGGTTTGGAGAGGGGTATCTGATCCCGCCGAACTCGGGCCGCTTCCTGAAGTCCTTCAAGCACGGGCTGGCGGCCGGCGCCAAGCTGTATGTGCGCGCGTGGGATGCCTCGAGCTTCGACGGATCGGTTGCGTACGGCGAGTCCGCGCTCTACACGACCGTCGCCGGAGCCGGGCAGACCAACAATTTCGGTCCGTGGGTTGTCAATCGGCCGTGGGACTACTATCGCGACAGCGACGGCGATTCGATTCCGGACGGATGGTGCGTGATGAACGGGCGCGATCCTCGGGTGCCGGTGGTTGGGTTGACGAATCAGTGGTCGACGGCTGGCGCGGCGGGGAGCTCGGGGAATGGTGCCCTGAACCTGCTCTACCCGGGGCGCGTGGCCGTACGCGGATCATACGTGTACGTGGCGGACACGCAGAACAGCCGCATTCAGATCTGGAACCGGGCCCTGACCGCGCGTGTCGGATCGTTCGGGAGCGTGGGTACCGGAGTCGGCCAGTTCAACCAGCCGAACGGCTTGGCTGTCGACCGGGCGGCCGCCCGCCTGTTCGTGGCAGACACGTACAACAACCGCATCGTGGTCCTGGGGGTCAACAACGGAACCGGCGCTCTGACCTACCAGACGTCGATCGTGAGCGTCGTGGCCTTCGATCGGCCTCGCGGCGTGGCCGTGAATTCGACCGGCACGGTGTACGTGGCGAATACGCTGGGGAACAACATCCAGGTGTTCAGCCCGGACTTCACGCAGGCCGGGTTCATCTGGGGCTTCTATGAACCGCAGGGGGTTGCCGTCGATGCCGGGGGGCGCGTCTACGTGGCGGACACCAAGGACGATCTCATTGCGGTGTACGAGGGCGATGGCACCTGGGTGGCCGACTACGGAACCTCCGGATCGGGCGCCGGCCAGTTTAGCCGCCCAGCCGACGTACAGATCGGCATCGGCGGCCGGGTGTACGTGGCGGACATGAACAATCACCGCCTCCAGGTGTTCAGGTCGGACATGACGCACCTCGGCACCTTCGCTCCGCCGAACGGCCAGATGGGCAGCGCGGTCGGCCAGCTGCGCTTCCCTCAGGGTGTGTATCCGTCTCCGGATGACAACACCGTGTACATCGCCGACACGTGGAACCATCGCGTACAGCGGATGAAGGTCGTGATCGATGGCGACGCCGACGGCATGGACGACGCGTGGGAGGATCTGCACGGCCTCAACAGCTCGGACCCGTCGGACGGACTCACGGATGTGGACGGCGACGGTGTGCTGAACGTCGGCGAGTACCGAATGGGAACCGATCCCCGGAACATCGATTCGAACGGTGACGGTCTCTACGACGGCGGTGCGCTGGGCCTCGTGACCAGCGTGGCTCTTGGCGAGATCGTCGATGTGGGGCTCGGCGTCCCCATGATTCTGCAGTGGAACGCGGTGAGCGGCGGCGTGTACCAGGTTCAGACGAGGCTCGATCTGCTGGATCCGTCCGGGTGGAAGCCGTCGGCCACCGTCACCTCCTGGTTCAATAATGTGTTCACGTGGCCGGTCGATGTGTCCGCCCAACCGGATACCAACCGCTTCTACCGGTATATTCAGCTGATTCCGTAGAGGTTCGGCCTGAGGCAGACTGAGTTCGAAGACAATAATTTGACACCAATATGATGGTTGACCGGTGGACGCCGGGGGAGGGGTCCCATATAATGGGCTCACGGTGTGTGGTGTGTCCTTCGGCATTCAGGAAGCACATGGCAATATGAGCGATACGGCACTGTTCCATCGGGTGAAATGCGGATGCCTGGGTATCCTGTCCCTGTCCGTCGTAACTGTCTGGGCCGCTGATCCTTCAGCCCAGCCTGCGCCTGCAAAGGCGATGGAAACCAATGCCTTTGCCACCCTGACCGCCCAGGAAATGACGCTGAGCGTTCGCGAGGGGGAGATCACGGCGCGGCTGATCGAGATCAACCGGTCCATGCACGACTCACGCATCGAAGTCATCGGCCGGGATGCCGAGATCAAGGCGCTGGCGCTTGAGATCGAGCAGAAGCAGGCTGCCTTGGAAAAGATGATTGCGGATAAGTATCCGAAGCTCGGCGATATGACCCGGGAGCGCGAGCGTCTTGTGCAGGAGCACTCCCGGCTTCGCGTGCAGCTGATGGACGTGCGTAAGCAGCGGGAGGAGATGGCCGCCGGCGCCCGGTGATCGCGCCCGGCGGATGTCGATTTCCCGGACAGATGGGACGGGTTTGAATCCGAAAGGAACGGACGAAATGAAGCAGGAACACGGTTTCCAGACGTTTCGATTTTGGATGTGCTTGGCTCTGGTCGCGGCTGGACTGGGGCTGTCGGCGCCGCTCGCGTCGGCCGGCATTCACGAGATCTGGCTGGCTCCGTTCCCGGATGACGGGAGTCAGGGGGTGATTGTCGCTCCGACCAGCTCGCCGCCGACGACGGACCCGTACATCACCACTAATATGTCCGTTCCCCTGCTGGCCATTGCGAATACCGGGTGGGTGTTCGACCGGTGGGTCGTCGAGCAGGGGGCCGCGGACGCATTCGTCGTGTCCACTTTTGCGAGCAATTCCACGCTGCGCTTCCGGTTTGCGGCCGACGCGCTGGTCGTTCTCAAAGCCTACTTCAAGAAGGCGGATGTCCGCCTCACGATCATTTCCACCAACCGGCAAGGCACGGTTGTTGGCGATCCCCGGCCGTTTGCCGGATCGGCCCTCGTTCCCTACGGAACGACCGCGGTCAGCAGCGTGACGTCGCCTTTCTACGTGAATCCGGAGCACACGTCCCGGGAGATGGGGGAGGGGTTTGAGGGCTCCGGCAGCGCGCCGGCGAGCGGCGCCGGGGTGTCGATCACCTTCCCGATGACGCAGGACAGCACCGTTCGGTGGAAGTGGCATCGGGAGTACCTTCTGGCCCTGTCCTTCACGCCGGACGGGGGCGGCACCCTCAATCCCCCGGCGCCCGGCGGCTGGTACGCGGAAGGCGTCGTGACGCAGTTGCTGGCCACGCCGCAGGCGGGGTACTTCTTCTCCCACTGGAACGGCCCGGTCGACATGCCGAACTACCTGCAGAACAACCAGGTCACCGTCAACGGGCCGAAGATCATCCAGGCCGTCTTTAGCACGGGCGTCGTCGACAGCGACCGGGATGGGCTCCCGGACAACTGGGAGAAGCAGTTCGGGCTCGCGACGGACGATGCGACGGGAGCCAGCGGACGATATGGCGACCCGGACAACGACGGACTCAGCAACTGGCAGGAGTTCGAAATATCCAATATCAGCTACACCAACTACACCGCGATCGAGGCCAGCCCGATCAACGCGGATAGCGATGGCGACGGCATGGATGACGGCTACGAGTACAAGCATATCCTGAGCACCAACGAGACGACCCGGACAGGCGATGTTGCCCCGCCCGGGAAGCCGGTCGTGACTCCGGACGGCAAGTACGGGCCGCTTGGGAACCCGGACGGCGATGTGTTGTGGAGCACGACAAGCGGCTATCGGTTGACCATCGGGCTTAACAATATGCAGGAGTACCTGGGGCCGGACGACCAGCCGCCGGGAACATGGTCCGTCCCGGTCCTCGTGGCGGGCATCATCATGCCGGTCTACCGATTCCAGAACAACCCGAGCGATACCGGCGACCAGAGCAGCTCGGATTCGAAGGATTCCGAGAACGACGACGGATCGGGATCGGGCGACGGCTACGATGACGGCTTCGAGTACAGCTGGGATAAGTGGCACCAGGCGCATCAGGGGGAGACCATCTGCAACCTCTCCTTCACGAACTACTGGCCGACGATTACGGATGTGATTCCGCCGTGGCCGGCGAGTCGCCGCTTCAATCCCGGGCAGTACCACCCGGATCCGCTGAACATCAGCGGCGATTCCGATTACGACCGCTGGTACAGTCAGGATAGCGGCAGGGCGAGCGACGTCTATTATGCGGACCTCTACGAGTACCATGCGTCGGAGTTCGCGACCAATACGACGCCCGGCACGGGGACGCAGTACCCCATCTTCCGCCAGCCGCCATCGCCCGGCAATCCGCCGTGGTGCACGAATCCGTTCATGTGGGACACCGACGGCGACGGTATGCCCGACGGGTGGGAGATCTCGTTCGGATACGATCCGTGGAGTCCCGACTCGAACATCAACGGCATTCGAGACGGCAACGAGAATCCGGAGGGCGACTGGTACGCCCAGGACAAGGCGGGGAACCGGCATAACGCCGTCTATCTGGCCAACGGGTTCCATCCTCTGACCGGGTACAACTTCCAGTATCCGAACCACGATGTAAAGCCGGTTCATCCGAACACGGTCCAGTTCATCAATCTAGAAGAGATTCGCGGCGGCGGCGACATGCCGGACTTCTACATCGGCGACACGAACAACAACGCGGATCCGACGCATCCGTACAAGTTCGACTCGGACGGCGACGGCATCTGGGACGGCTGGGAACTGTATGTGGGATTGGATCCGACCTTGCCGACCGGCCCTATCGACGCGGGGTTAGATGCGGACGAGCCATTCCCTCCCGGCGATGGCCTGTCGAATCTGGACGAGTTCCGGAGCCGGGCGACATCCACGAACGTCATGGCGCAGCAGTTCTACCTCCCGGAGTGGCACAACAAGCTGCGGCCGACGGACCCGTGGGACAAGGATACCGACTGGGATCAGCAGTGGGACGGGAAGGAGAAGGTCGCCTTCAACTACGCGAGCGGATCCGCGACCGGCTTCGTCTTTGTTGTCGTGGATGACTTCACGCTGGATGAGAGCCTGTGGTTCTCCGGCGGTGGCTTGAACCCCACCGCGGTCGATACGGACTCGGACAACATCCCCGACGGCTGGGAGGCTGTGTACGCCGGCAGCGACATTGGCGGCACATGGGGCGGCGGCATGAACGGCACCGTGGCAGATACGGAGATGGACTACGACGCCGACGGGTTGGTCAACTATCAGGAGTACATGGTCGGCGCCATTCGCATGTGGCAGACCCACCTGAACGACTACAGCCCCGGCTGGACGCCCGGCCTTGGCCTCTATAACTACGAGCCGTACGACTTCTTCGATACGAATCTATCGGCCGGCGGACAGGCGTACGTCGGGCCCGGCGGGCGGGCGCCCCGAGCATGGGATCGCACGAAACTCGGCCCGCCGTGGCACCTGGTGGATTACCGGTTCATGACGGGGATAGAGTTTCTGGGCGGGGGCCTGAAGTTCTCGTCGTCAAATCCAGGTATGAAGGACACCGATCGCGACGACATGGACGACGGCTGGGAGATCTTCCACGGCATGAGCCCGCTCTTCGGGCAGATTGACGTCGTCGAGAGCAAGTGGGTCTTGGGCGCGGATGTGGTGGTTCCGGGGACGATGGAGCATCTGGTGTGGCTGTCCAACCCGGACGTCCGCGCGTATCCGTGGGTCAGTGGCTATCCGGGTGCCGACATCGACAACGACCAACTCCCCAACGTGTTCGAGGCGGTGCAGGCGAATCTGCCGAATCCCCAGTACTACCACACGGACCCGAGCCCTCTGTGGATCACGGACATCAGTTCCCCCGAGAGCTTCGTCAATACGTCTTACTGGCTGGGCCGGAAGTTCGGCGATCAGTATGAGTGGTACTGGGATACCCTTGTTCTTGCTTTGATGCAGGACCCGCCCTCGTTCATGTTCTCATTCGAAATGAACGAAGGATTCGACACGGACAATGACAATATCGCTGACCATCCGGAGTTGGCCAGCGATCCCTCCAGCCCCGGATCGACCGATCCGCTGGAGAGCATGTCGCCCATCAAGCGGCGGGCGTTGTACCTTGACGGCCAGTTCTCGGCGGCCCGGACCCGGTTGAACTACGCCCACCAGGCGGATGATTTCCTCACCTTCACGGTGGAGGCATGGGTCCGTCCCCACAACCCGACGTCGGGCGTCGAACAGATCATTATCGAGCGCCCGGGTATGGTTCCGCAAGGCAACATCATGGGGTTGGCGCCCGGGCTTCGGGACAATTTCCGGATGGGCCTCACGGCGGACGGCCGGCCGTACGCTCGCTATGACGGCTCCGGACAGGATGTGATCTTCGTCGAGGCCGCCGCGCAGTCGCCCAGCATTCTGAAGCCGGACCAGTGGGCGCATCTGGCCATGACGTACGATGGCTCCATTCTGAAGCTCTTTGTGGACGGTCAGCTGGCCGCGAGCACGCCGTCGGCTGAGATACCGGCCAACGGGTGGGTGGGCGCCCTGTCCGGGTCCAACGTCATTCTGGGCGATCTGGTGTCCATGCCGATCGTTGTCGGTGCAGGCGATGTCAACCCGGGCGGATGGACGGATACCGACTGGCTGCCGATCTGGGTCGGTCCGTACGCCGGGATGACGCGCAGCTATCCGCAACTGCACAGTTACTACCAGGGCTGGGTCGATCAGATTCGGATCTGGAACGGCGCGCGGACCCAGCCCGAAGTGGTGGCCCTGATGAAGCAGCGGCTGACGCGAACCATGGTGAACAGCTACGCCGACCCGCTGCAGTTGGGTTCGAACGCGACGCTCCGGTACAGCGTCGCCTTTGACGATCTGCCGGATCCCGATCACAGCCCGGCTGCTCCCTTCGGATTCGATCTGATCAATACCCGTCCCGTCAGCTACACCGAGATTCCGCTCTGGGGATTCTCGGCCATGCGCTCGCTTGCATACCCGGACTATCTCTACCTCCCGTGGATCGAGAACGCGGTCGTGCACAAAGCGCTGACGACTCCTCGCGACACGACGGTCATGTGGAGCACCAATAACCTGTTCCCGAATACGAGCAATCCGTACGGCCTGGTGTACAAGCACGGCCGGAATGCGAGCCTCGAGTTCCACCCGCAGCTGCCGGCTCCCGCGGGATTCATCAGCGATATCACCGCGCTGGAGAACGCGGCGCACTACGCGGACTTCCTTCCGATCGGCTGGGCCCAGTCCGACGAGGACATCTCCATGTGGGACGGAGGAGGCATTCCGGCGATCGATCCGTTCGACTCCGACGGCGACGGGCTGCCGGACGCCTGGGAGATCCAGTACGGGCTGGATCCGATGGACGTGACCGGCGACAACGGGCCGGACGGCGATCCGGATGGGGACGGGCTCACGACACTCACGGAGTACCTGCTGGGCCTCAATCCCACGGCTGTCGACACGGACGGCGACGGAATCCAGGACGGCGACGAGGACGCGGATGGCGACGGCCTGTCCAACCTCGTTGAGCAGGACGTGTACGTGAGCGATCCGATCCGGAAGGATACGGATGACGACGGCATTCTCGACGGTCAGGAAGTCGGGGCGGGCACGTATCCCGATTCCTCCGTCAGTCCGTACATCATGAAGTCGCTGGAATTCGGCGTGACGAACGGGACCGTTCGGCAGGTTCGAGTGCCGGGGTCGCGGTACGTCTCGTTCCGAAACGCGTGGACGCTCGAGTTCCTGGTGAAGCCGCAGAAGCTGCCGGCCGCCGGGGTCACCATGCCGCTCGTGAGCGGGCAGCTCACCAACGGCGCGGTCGCCAACGTCAACTACGAGATCGGGCTCAAGAACGGAGGGCGCCCCTACGCCCTGTTCTCGGTCGTGGGCGTGACCAGCCGGGCGGAGGTCGTGGGCGGTACGGTGCTGACGACGAACAAGTGGACGCATCTGGCGGCCCGTTTCCAGAATAACGTACTCACCCTGCTGGTGGACGGATCCGGCGTGGCCGGCCTCAATATGACCGCCTTCTGCGCGACGGGCGACGTAGAGGTCGTCATGGGGAGCCCTGACTTCAAGGGCGAGCTCAAGGAAGTCCGGATCTGGCGCCTGGGGCGTTCCGACTCCGACCTCGACACGTACAAGGGTCGGAGCCTGCTCTTCGGCGCGTCGTCGGCGGACGATGGCATGCTGCACCTCGCCAACGGCGGGTTCGTCCAGGAAACGGCCACCACGCAGGACCCGGCAACGGGGCTCTTCGTCGACGAGCTGAACTACTGGACCTTGGAGGCGTGGGTCAAGGTCAACCCGGGCAGCACGGGCCTGCTGATCGGCCGAGAGAACGCCAACAACTTCAACGGCACCGACTACAACTACTACCTGGGCATCAATGCGCAGGGGAAGCTGTACGGGCACTTCTCCGTGGAGTACGTGACGCTGGCCGGCGTGCTGGTGATCAATACGACCATCAATGACATCACCGGTGCCCGCATCGTGAACGACGGTCAGTGGCATCACGTGGCGTACGTGCGGTCGCCGGCTGCCACCTACCTCTACGTCGATGGCACGCTCGACCAGCGGGCAAACGCGATGGTCTACAACGCGGCGGACTTCCCGATCGACTTCAACACGCTGGGCGTTCGCTCGCTGGCCGGGCCGCTGATCATCGGCCGCGGGATCACGGGCGACATGGAGGAGATCCGGGTGTGGAACCGGCCGCTGAGCACGGCCGAGCTCAATCGGTATCGCATGGAGAACATCGTGGGTTCGACGCCGGGCCTGGTGTCCTACTTCAACTTCGACTATCAGATCGGCGGAAATGCGAACGACAAGTCGATCCTGCGCGATCAGACCCAGGAGTCCGGGCTTTACGTGGGCGGCGCGGCGCGTCAGGCGACGGCCGGGCGGGGTCCGCCGATCCTGATCGTTCCGCTGCGCAGCTATGCGATTATAGCGCTGAGCGGATACTTCCCGTGCGACGATGGCGGGAACACGGCGGTTGCGGACATCGGGCACAACACGCTCGAGGACTTCATGTGGGGCCGCGACTGGACGGCTGGCTGGGCGCACGCGGGCGTGCTGCGCGGCGACGTGCGCTTCAAGGTCATTCCGGGCGGCGAGCTGAACGAAATGGTCGACGGCGATGGCGATGGAATGCCGTCCTGGTGGGAGACCATCTACGGGCTGGATCCCGGGCTCGCGACAGGGATTGACGGGGCTTGGGGTGATCCGGACGGCGACGGGCTCGTGAACCTGTACGAGTATCTGGCCGGTACGGATCCGCAGAATCCGGACTCGAACCATGACGGATTCAACGACTTCAACAGTTGGTCCGGAACGGTCTACCAGACCTTCGGCGAGATATACACGGATCTCGACGGCATGCCCGACGACTGGGAGGTGCTGAACGGCCTCGACCCGCTGCTCTACGATGCCGAGGGCGACTCCGACGGCGACGGGTGGAACAACCTGGCCGAGTTCATGGCCGGAACCGCTCCGAATATCGCCTCGAACTATCCGACGCCGACCGTGTCGGGCACGATCAAGTACATCGGTGCGGTGACCGGCCCCCGGATGGTCTGGGCTTACCAGACCGTCGCGATGGACGGGGCGCCGATCGCGCAGGCGAACGTGGGCTCGAACTCCGTCTTTACGCTGTCCGGGCTGAAGCAGGGCGATGTCTATCTGCTGGGCTTCGTCGATGCGAACAACAACAACGCATGCGACGCCGGCGAGCCGAGCGGGCTGGCCGAGCGGCAGCCGGTCAAGCTGGGCTTGGGCGACGTGGGCGGCGTGGTGGTTTCGATCACCGACCCGGCGGCCAATGCCTGGTATCCCCTGATCAGCTGGCCGCAGCAGGCCGGGGGCGGCCCGTACCTCCTGAAGATGTACAGCACGAGCGGCGGGGCGACCAAGATATTCGAGAAGCTGATTACAGGTCGCACCTTCTTCCAGATGTACGATTACGTCCAGATTCCGGGCTACACGTATGGCCTGCCTGCTGGTCCCTACCAGTGGCAGATCTGGAATGCCGGCGGAACCGTCATGTACGTGCAGTCTCAGACGAACATCCCGCCGATGAGCCCCGGGGTCCCGACCTTGGTGTCGCCGGTGGGCGAGATGCAGGTTGTGCACGGGCAGGCGGACGCGTCGTGGACGTGCCCGACGCCGTCGTCGGGGTTCCGGTTGATGGTGCGGCGCGCCGGAAGCGCGACATGGCTCTACGACACCACGTTCCTGGCGCCGGCGCGATCCGCTTCGGGCGGGTACACTATGCGGTTCCCGATGCTGTTCGGGTCCGGCATCTGGACGAACGGGTTGTACTACTGGAAGATGTGCTCGCTGGTGCCGAGCAGCACCTACAGCGCCTTCTCTGCCGAGGGTGCCTTCCGGGTCAACCTGCAGTTGCCGCCGATCGGTGCGCCGGCCATCACCGGCCGGATCGTGTACTTCGGGAAGGCAAACGGCACGAGCGACATGACAAACATCGTCGTGCAGGCGTTCGACAACTTCGGCTTCAGCGGATGGGAGACGGCTCAGTCCGTCCTGACCTACGTCTGCAGCACGGGTTCGCCGACCTACGAGAAGGGGCCGTTCAGCCTGACCGGGCTGTACAAGACGCGCTACTTCGTCCGCGCGTTCCTGGACATGAATGGGAACTCGAAGGCCGACACGTGGGAGCCGATCGGATACGGCGCCGTGGGCACCAACTCGTTCCGGCCGACGCCGATGGATCTGGGCGGGACAGAGAACCTGATCCAGGGGCTGCGGATCATCATCACGGACCGCGACAGTGACAACGACGGGCTGCCGGACGCGTGGGAGTTCCACTACTTCGGGACGCTGGCGTATGGCCCGAGCGGCGACAACGACGGCGACGGGCTGAATAACCAGACCGAGTACAACTCGACGATGTACGATAGCGATCCGACCAAGGCGGACAGCGACGGCGATGGCATCGGCGACGCACAGGAGCTGCAGATGGGGACCGACCCGATGAGCTCCGACTCCGATGGCGACGGTCTGTCGGATCGTTGGGAATCCCTGAACGGACTCTCTCCGATACGGGCGGACACCGACGGCGATCTGCTGGGTGATGGCGCCGAGGTGAGCGTCTACCACACTAATCCGCTGCGTACGGATACGGACGGGGACTCGGCGCAGGACGGCGCCGAGATCATCGCCGGCACGGATCCTCTGGATCCGCGGGATGTCCTCACGGCCGATGGCGAAAACGGACCGGTGCCGAACGTGTCGGGCGCGTCATCCACATTCCGGGTGCTGTGGTCGGACAAGTCGGGTATCCGCTACCGCGTGCAGCACAGCTCCGACCTCAGGAGCTGGCAGGACCTGCAGGGCAGCGAGCAAGTCGGGGACGGCGGGTCGGCGGCTTACACGGATGGCGGATCCTCGACGATCTCGCGGCGGTTCTATCGGGTGCGTGTGCTTCCGTAAGCGGCGCGGAGAGAGGGCGGGGGGCGGTAGCCCTCCGCCCTTCGGCTTTCTGGTCTTGTCAAATCAGGCGCACGACGTATAGTTTGAACACTTTTTTTGCGACCGTCGCCGATGGGCGAGCCTTGGCGCGGTCGGGCGGCAGAATAAGGAGAAGACCGTGATCAGAAGAGCGCTGGTGACGATGGTTGCCGTTTCGATGCTGTTCGGGTTCGTCGCGGGCTGCGAGTGGACCGGGTCGGGCAGCGACGGGACGTGGAGTGATCAGTATAACTGGGTCAACTTCAGCGGGGTGTACAAGCCCATCAGCGGTGGAATCCTGGTCCAGTCGCACGCTTACGCGGCCGCAACGGCGGCGGGGACAAACAGCGTGGCAACCGTGCGCCGGCGTGTTACGGAGACCATCGGAACGGGCACGGGTGGAAGCCGCTCGTTCAGTTCGACTTTGGGGCACGCTCCAGTCGCGTCCGGATCGATCTTTGTGACGGACGGATTTGAAGCATTTCAGGATGTTCCGACGCCGGGAACCCTCGCGGGCGACAAGGGCGGGACCGGCAGCATCAACTACAATACAGGCGCGATTTCGGTGACCTTCAACCTGGACCCGGGCGCGGGCATCGCGATCCAGTGCACCTACGAGTACGACGAAGCACTCGGATCCGGCAGCGGCTCGTCCAGTTCGTCCTCCTCATCGTCCCCTCAGGGGAGTTCGTTGGCTGTCTACTCGCTCAGCGTGTTTCAGCAGGGGAACCTGCTGGAGATGACGGACAACAACGGCGCCCTCTACAAGGGCAAGATGGGCAGCCTGGCGTCGAGCGGCGGGGCCAACCAAGGACAGGTCGCAGACGGCAGCACGGTCACGGCTCAGTTCAGCGCGAATGGAATCAGCGCGAACGGCCGCGGCATCAAGATCGTGGGCACGCTGCAGGGGCGCTACCAGGCCGGCACCAGCAGCGGATCGTCCGGCTCCAGCTCCGGCACCGCGACCTCCTGGCTCCTGACGAGCCGCACGATGCAGGCTACCTGGATCGAGGACGGTGGCCAGTTTACCGGCGATATTACGGCGGTGGCGCCGACGGCTCCGGTGACGGCCATCGCATCGACGAACAGCGTCGGGCTCTAACGTCAGACCTCACCCGCGGCGTGCATGAGGGCGGTGCGGACCGCGAGCAGCGCGCCGCGGGTGACCCGCCACAGGAGCAGGCCGCGAATGAGCCCGTTGGAGTTTCAAGGCGAGCCCCGACGGTCCGGACGGCTCTGGGGTTGGTTCCTGCTGGCGGCTCTGGCTGTTGCGGCTGGCGCCTGCGTCTACGTTGTTCGAGCCCGGACAGCTGCTCCCCCTCAGCCGGAGGGGCCGGCGATCGTCACGCACGCTCCCGTCTCCGCTCCGGCTGGCTTGGCCGGCGCGACCGGCGTCGTGGCGCAGCTGGTCTCCGTGGCGGAGGATATGGAGCGGTCTGACGAGCCGACTGGAGCGCGCGAGAAGTATCTGGAGGCGCGGACGAATGCCCTTGATCCGGCGGCGCTGCGCGAGATCGATTCCCGGATCGGCCGGCTCAGCATCCAGCTGATCATGAGCCCGGCCATGATGCCGGAGAAGACGAACTACACCGTGCGGGCCGGGGATCTGGCGGCGCGGATCGTCCAGCGTTTCGGAACGACCCTGCAGCTCTTGCAGAAGAGCAACAACATACAGAATCCGGACCTCCTGAGGCCGGGCGATCGTCTGCGCGTCTGCACCGGGCGGTTCTCAATCGACGTCGACAAGGGGCGGTACGAGGTCGTGCTGTCGCTGAATGGCCGGTTCTTCAAGCGCTATGCGTGCGGAACCGGGCGGTATGGCAAGACGCCCGTGGGCGCGTTCGTGATCAGCGACCGCGTCGCTCAGCCGACGTGGTGGCGGCCGGACGGGAAGGCCATCCCATACGGAGACCCCGAGAACATTCTCGGCACGCACTGGCTGAATCTTCGGAGCAGTGGCGGCGGCGAGGATATCCGGGGGTACGGCATTCACGGGACATGGGCGTCGAACTCGATCGGAAAGGCCGAGAGCGGCGGATGCGTCCGCCTCCGCAATGAGGATGTCGAGGAGATATACACGATCGTCCCCAACGGCACGCCGGTGACGATTCGCGAGTGACGAATCGACGGCTCGCGCGTGAAGCTAACGACCGACCATCAACCGTCCGCCAACTTTCTGCTACCATGCATCTCTACCGAACGCACAACTGCGGCGAACTGAAGCTCGACCACCAGGGGCAGACCGTCCGCATCTCCGGCTGGATCTACCGCAAACGCGATCACGGGCAGCTCCTGTTCGTGGACCTGCGGGACCACTACGGCATCACGCAGATCGTCGTGGAGCCCGCCAGCCCGCACTTTGAGCGCGTCCAGAAACTCCGGGTCGAGAGCGTGATTACCGCCACCGGAAAGGTCGTGGCGCGCTCGCCGGAAACCGTGAACCCGAACCTGGCGACGGGGACCATAGAGGTCGATGTCGAGGACCTGGCCGTCCACAGCGAGGCCGATCCGCTGCCGATCACCATCGCGGGTGACGACGAGGGGCCCGAGGACCTTCGGCTGCGCTACCGGTTTCTCGATCTGCGGCGCGAGCGCATCCACGGCAACATCATGCTGCGGTCGCGGGTGATCGCCAGCCTGCGGCGCCGCATGCAGGCACACGGGTTCAACGAGTTCCAGACGCCGATCCTGACGAGCAGTTCGCCGGAGGGGGCGCGGGATTACCTGGTGCCGAGCCGCGTGCACCCGGGCAAGTTCTATGCGCTTCCGCAGGCGCCGCAGCAGTTCAAGCAGCTCCTCATGGTCGCGGGCTTCGACCGGTATTTCCAGATCGCGCCCTGCTTTCGGGACGAGGATGCGCGGGCCGACCGCTCGCCCGGCGAGTTCTATCAGATGGACATGGAGATGTCCTTTGTGACCCAGGAGGACGTCTTTGCCGTCGTTGAGGACGTGCTGCACGGGATCTTCGCAGAGTTCTCGACCTGGAAGATGGACGCCGCGCCGTTCCGCCGGTTCTCATATGCTGACTCGCTGGTCAAGTTCGGGACCGACAAGCCGGACCTGCGCATTCCGATCCAGATGGTAGATGTCACGGACGTGTTCCGGGGCGCCGGGTTCCGGGCCTTCCGGTCGGTCATCGAAGGCGGGGGCGTGGTTCGGGCCATCCCGGTGAAGAGCATATCCGACCGGCCGCGCAGCTTCTTCGACAAGATGGTCGAGTATGCCCAGTCGCTGGGGGCGCCGGGGCTGGCCTATCTGGTGTGGGGCGCCGAGGGCGTGAAGGGGCCAATCGCGAAGTTCATGAGCGCGGAGGAGCTTCAGGCGCTGGCCGCCCGCTGCGGCGTTGGGGCCGGCGATGTGGTGTTCTTCCTGTGCGATGCGGTGAAGAAGGTCAACCGGATGGCCGGCGATATCCGGGTCAAGCTCGGCCGCGATCTGGATCTGGTGGAGCCCGGCGCGTTCCGCTTTTGCTGGATCGTGGACTATCCCATGTACGAGCTCGACGAGGAGACTCAGTCGATCCAGTTCTCGCACAACCCGTTTTCCATGCCGCAGGGCGGGTTGGACACGCTGCTCCGGAAGCATCCCCTCGAGGTGCTGGCGTACCAGTACGACATCGTGTGTAACGGCTACGAGCTGTCGAGCGGTGCGATCCGAAACCATGAGCCCGAGATCATGTATAAGGCGTTCGAGCTCGCCGGCTACTCGCGCGACGACGTGGATGCGAAGTTCGGCGGGATGATCAGCGCCTTCCGCCTGGGCGCTCCGCCCCACGGCGGAATCGCGCCGGGCGTCGATCGCATCGTCATGCTCCTCGCCAGCGAGAGCAATATTCGCGAGGTGATCGCGTTCCCGATGAACCAGCGGGCGCAGGACCTGATGATGAACGCGCCCGGGACCGTGACCGAGAAGCAGCTCCGGGAGCTGCACCTGAAGATCAATCTGCCCAAGAAGGACGCGCCGGCCGCCGGCTGAGCCGCCCCGACCGCCATGATCCGCACCGGTATCGGCTTTGACGTGCACGCGCTCACCGAGGGCCGCCGCCTGGTGCTGGGCGGCGTGCAGATCGCCCATGAGCAGGGGCTGATGGGGCACTCCGACGCGGACGCCCTGGCGCACGCGATCGCCGACGCCCTCCTGGGCGCCGTCGCGGACGGCGATATCGGGCAGCACTTCTCCAACCGCGACCCCCGCTGGAAGGACGCCGACAGCATGGTGCTGCTCGGACATGTGGCGGAGCGGGTGCGCGCCCGGGGCGCCTCGATTGTGAACGTCGACAGCACGGTAATCGCCGAAGCGCCGCGGATTGCGCCCCACGTGCCGTCCATGCGCGAGCGGATCGCGGCGGCCATCGGCATCGGGCCGGACCGGGTGTCCGTGAAGGCGACGACATGCGAGCAGATGGGGTTCCTGGGCCGGCGCGAAGGCATCGCCGCCATGGCCGTGGCTACCGTGGAGCAGGAGTGACATGACCTTCAGGATCTTCGACACGCAGACGCGCCGCCTCGAGCCATTCACGCCGATCGAGCCGTCGCACGTCCGGATGTACACCTGCGGTCCGACCGTCTACAGCTACGCCCACATCGGGAATTTCCGCGCGTACGTCTTTGAGGATCTGCTGCGCCGCTACCTCCGGTGGCAGGGCAACCGCGTCACGCAGGTGATGAACCTGACGGACGTGGACGACAAGACCATCCGGGGGTCCCGGGAAAAGGGCGTCTCGCTCGACGCGTTCACGCGCGTGTTCAAGGACTCGTTCTTCGAGGACTTGCGGACGTTGAATATCGAGCCCGCCGAGCACTACCCGGCGGCGACGGATCACGTGCCGGAGATGATCCGGCTGATCGAGCAGCTTTTCGCGAACGGCCTCGCGTACCGCTCGGACGACGGCGGCGTATACTTCAGCATAGCGAAGTTCGCCGCCTACGGCCGCCTGGCGCACCTCGACATGGAGGGGTTGCGCGCGGGCGCCCGGGTCGCCCAGGACGAGTACGAGAAGGAAAACGTGGCCGATTTCGCGCTGTGGAAGGCGTGGGACGAGCAGGATGGCGACGTGGTATGGGACTCGCCATGGGGGCGTGGCCGGCCGGGATGGCACATCGAATGCTCCGCCATGAGCATGAAGCTCTTGGGCGAGACATTCGACCTTCACACCGGGGGCGTGGACAACATCTTTCCGCACCACCAGAACGAGATCGCCCAGAGCGAGGGGGCCACGGGCAAGCCGCTCGCACGGCATTGGATGCACTGCGCCCACCTGGTCGTGGACGGCCGGAAGATGTCCAAGTCGCTCGGCAACTTCTACACCCTTCGCGACGTGTGCAGCCGGGGGTACACCGGGCGCGAGGTGCGCTACGTCTTGATCGGAGCCCACTATCGCCAATCGCTCAACTTCACGTTCGAGGCGCTCGATGCGGCGCGCGCCTCGCTGTCGCGGCTCGACGAGTTCCAGGCGAGGCTGCGCGCGGTAGCCGGAGGTTCGTCGGGTGCGCAGCCGGCGGACCTGCCGGAGTGGGCGGCCGCGGGGCGCGACGGTTTCCGGAAGGCGCTGGACGAGGATCTGAACATCTCGGAAGCGATCGGCGCCGTGTTCAACCTGGTCCGGGACGGCAACAAGGCGATGGACGGAAAGGCCCTTCCGCCGGCCGGCGCAGCGGCGGCGCTGGCCCTGCTGGAGGATCTGGATCGCGTGTTCGGTTTCCTGCTCGCCCCGGAAGAGAAGCCGGGCTCCGACATCCTGGCTCTGCTCGACCAGCGACAGCAGGCGCGGGGCGCCAGGGACTGGGCCGCGTCCGATCGCATCCGGGCCGAGCTGCTGGCCAAGGGCTGGATCATCCAGGACACGCCGTCGGGCCCCAAGCTCAAGCGGGCGTAGCCGTTCGCTCCTTTGCCGCTTGCCAGCGGCAGGGCGATCGGGCAGGCTCTTCGCGCCATGACACGCAGAGGCCGGTTTATCACGTTCGAAGGGCCGGAGGGCGGGGGCAAGTCGACCCAGATCCGCCGCCTGGCCGCCCGCTTGGAGCAGGCCGGACTCGAGGTGCTGCTCACCCGCGAGCCCGGGGGGACGGCGACCGGCGAGATCGTTCGCGAGATCCTGCAGCACGACCGCGCCGGCGAACCGATCTGCGCCGAGACGGAGACCCTGCTGTTCGAGGCGTGCCGGGCGCAGCTGGTGCGCCGCGTGATCCGGCCGGCGCTGGACCGCGGCGCATGGGTCCTGTGCGACCGGTTTTCAGACTCGACGACGGCCTATCAGGGCTTTGCGCGCGGATTCCCCATCCCCACCATCCTGGCGCTCAACCGGTTTGCGATCGGATCGACCCGGCCGGACCTCACGATCCTTCTGGACCTTCCGGTCCGGACCGGCATGAGGCGCCTGATCGGCCGGGCGGGCGGAGGCAAGAGGGATCGGATCGAGCGGGAAGCCATGGCCTTTCACGAGCGGGTGCGCCGCGGATACCGTACGCTCGCCGGGAGATGGCCCAGGCGGTTTCGAGTGATTGACGCCGCGCAGCCGGTCGACCGGGTGTCCGAGCGTGTGTGGGAGGTGGTTCGCGATGCACTCCGACTCCAGGGCTGAGGAGCTGTTCGAAGAGATCCGGTCGGGCTTCGAAACCGGCCGCCTGGCGCAGGCCTACCTGATGGTGGGGCCCGTCCGCGAGACGGGCCTCCCGTTCGCCGAGCGGGTCGTCAGCCTGCTGTTCTGCGAGGCGAAGCCGCGGCCATGCGGGCGCTGTGCGGGGTGCCGCGGAGCGCTGGCCCACACCCAGGCCGACGTGCTCTGGATCGAGCCGCAGAAGAAGTCGCAGCAGATTCTGATCGGGCAGGTTCGCGAGATCCAGAAGCACATCTTCCAGACCTCGTTCGGCGGCGGGTGGAAGGCCTGCGTGCTGATCGGTGCGGATCGGCTGGGCGTGGAGGCGGCGAACGCCTTTCTGAAGACCCTGGAGGAGCCGCCGCCGCGCTGCCTGTTCCTGATGCTGACGGAGAGTCCGCAGTCCATCCTGGCCACCATCCTCTCCCGCTGCCAGCGCGTCACCCTGGCCGGCGGGCAGTCGGGCCTGCCGCGCGAGATATGGGAGCCCGTGCGGGACATCCTCACGGGGGCCGAGTTCGGGCCCATCACCGGGGTGTGGCGGAGCCGCCAGCTGGTCCGCCTGCTGGCGGAGCTCCGCAAGGGGATCGAGCGGTCGGAAAAGGAAGCCGCCGAGGACGGGCTGGACAAGGAGACCTTGGAGGCCCGCGTCAACGCGCGGTACAAGGAGACCCGCACCGGGATCATGCGGTCCATGGTGCTCTGGTACCGGGATCTGCTGCTGCGCGCGTGCGCCGCCGATCCCGTCCTTCTGCACTATCGCGAGCCCGGCGACTTGGAACTCGCCTCGGATCAGGCAGCCGGGCTATCATCATCCGAGTTGCTGCAGGCGATCCGCACCGCCGAGCGGATGCAGCAGCTGCTGGACGAAAACGTGAACGAGGACGCCGTCTTCAGCGCCGGTTTCAGCGGCTTGAGCCCGCGGCGCTGAGGCGGTCGTCCGTGGGACGGGAAGGCGAGCCATGTACCGCCGGGCGAATGTGCAGGTGGAGCAGGGGCCATGCGTGGTCTGCTACGGACCGCCCGAGCTGGCCATTCACGAGGGCGACCTGTGCGTCGTCAAGTCCGACCGCTACCTCGAAGTCGGCCGGGTGACGCGCATCGAGGTCGTCGAAGCGCAGGCTACCGCGGCCGAGCGGGCGAACGCCGTGCTTCGCCGGGCGACCCTGCAGGACCAGTCCAAGGCCAGCGAGAACGCGGTTAAGAGCCGGATGGCGCTGGACCTCTGCCACAAGCGGATGGCCGAGCTGCACCTCGAGTTCCACATCATCAGCGCCCGCTACAGCTTCGATCGCGCCGTGCTCTTCGTCGCGTTCATGGCCGAGGAGCGCGTGGACTGCCACGCGCTCGTGACCCGGCTCGAAGCCGAGCTGCACGCCCGGGTCGAGATGCGGCTCTACGGGGTCCGGGATACCGCCAAGATCATCGGCGGGATGGGGCCGTGCGGACAGGTCATGTGCTGCAAGCGGTGGATCGATTCCTTCGACGCCGTCAGCGTGAAGATGGCCAAGGCCCAGCGGCTGTCGCTCAGTCCGAGCACGATCAGCGGCATGTGCGGCCGGCTCAAGTGCTGCCTCCGGTACGAGTACGACTGCTACAAGAGCCTGTCGGCGCGCCTGCCGCGCGACGGCGAGCCGGTCCAGTGTCCGGGCGGCTGCGGCCGGGTGGAGGACCGCGACATCCTCCGGCAGCGCGTTCGGGTCCGGCTGTCGGACGACCGCGTGGTCGAGTGCGAGGCGGGCGAGGTGAAGGCGGCGCCCGAGCCGCCCGGCGCGAGAGGAGGCCGGCCATCGTGAAGATTCTGGTGTTGAACGGACCCAACCTCCAGCTCCTGGGCCGGCGTGAGCCCGGCGTGTACGGCACCGAGACGCTCGACGACGTGCTTGAGCGCGTGCGCGCCCGGGCACGCGAGCTGGGGGCCGAGATCGACGCCGCCCAGTCCAACGTGGAAGGGGACCTGGTCGCGCGCATCGGCGCCAGCGCGGGCGCCTGCGACGGAATCGTCATGAACCCCGGCGCCTACACGCACACCAGCGTCGCCCTGCGCGATGCCGTGATGGCTTGCCGGGTTCCGTGCGTCGAGGTCCATCTTTCCAACATCCATGCCCGGGAGGACTTCCGGCACCGGAGCCTCACCGCGGCGGCGTGCATCGGCCAGATCAGCGGATTCGGCTCGATGAGCTACGTGCTGGGGCTGGAAGCCCTGGTGCGGTTCATCGCGGACCGGTCTCGCGCAGCGGGGGGGCAAGCGAGCAGATGACGAAGCAGGCGAAGCGGAAGCAGGCGGACGTGCAGTTGGTCGCGGTGGGATCCATCGGCCTCGACACGATCGAGACGCCGTTCGAGAAGCGGGAGGGACTCCTGGGCGGGTCGGTGAGCTATGTGTGCGCCGCCGCTTCGTTCTTCGTGCCCGTCGGCATGGTCGGCATTGTCGGCGAGGACTTTCCGCGGCCCTACCTGGACCTCTACCGGCGCTTTGGGATCGACCTGGACGGTCTGCAGCGCGTTCCCGGCAAGACGTTCCGGTGGTCGGGCGAGTACGAGGTGAACATGAACAACCGGCGCACGCTCGAGACGCACCTCAACGTCTTCGAGTCGTTCTTCCCGGACCTTCCGCCCGCCTACCGGAAGGCGCCATATCTGTTCCTGGCCAATATTTCGCCGGACCTGCAGCTGCACGTTCTGTCGCAGATGGAGCGGCCGCGATTTGTGGGCGCGGATACGATGGACCTCTGGATCAACACGGCCCGGGACGCGCTGGTCCGACTGATCGGTCGGGTCGATCTGCTCACGCTGAACGAGAGCGAGGCGCGGCAGCTGACAGACGAGCACAACCTGGTCCGCGCCGGCGAGAAAGTCCGCCAGATGGGGCCGAAGTACGTGGTGATCAAGAAGGGCGAGCATGGGGCCCTGCTGTTTTCGCGCTCCGGCATCTTCGCCATACCGGCGTTCCCTCTGGCGGACCTGCGCGACCCGACCGGGGCGGGCGATGCGTTTGCCGGCGGGCTGATGGGGGCTCTGGCCCGGTCGGGCCGCGTGAGCGATGCCGCCGTACGGAAGGCCCTGGCCTACGGCAACGTCGTCGCATCGTACGGCGTCGAAGCCTTCAGCCTCGAGCGACTGGAGATGCTGAAGGGGCACGAGATCGAGAGCCGCCTGTCGGAGTTCCGCCGGATCGTGCGCGTGTGAGGCACGGGCGGACATCGAGATAGACATCCGCCCCGGGCGACATGTATAGTCTCTCCGTTCGTTGATCAGAGCGCGGGAGTAATTCAGCGGTAGAATGTCAGCTTCCCAAGCTGAACGTCGTGGGTTCGATCCCCATCTCCCGC
>CAYSLU010000002.1:0-113631 GCA_964431965.1 uncultured Verrucomicrobiota bacterium | reverse complement strand
GAGCGGAGGAGATTCGAACTCCCGACCCCCACGTTGCGAACGTGATGCTCTACCAGCTGAGCTACCGCCCCAAAGAAACCAGTATGAGATCCAGACCACCCGAAGCCGCTATCGACTCCAAGCCAGTCAAGAGCCGCGATTTATACCCCAGCCGCCGCATGGTGTAAAGCGCGCGCTTTCGCGTTGCGTGAACGCGTGAACGGGTCCTGGCGGACCACTCACAGCCCCACCGGCCACGTCGCCATCAGACAGGCGTCCCGCCTTCTGGGAGCTGGATGCGGAACACGCTGCCCTTGCCGGGCTCGCTCTCGACATCCACCGTCCCGCCGTGCGCCATCGCGATGTGCTTCACGATCGCCAGTCCGAGCCCCGTTCCACCCATCTTGCGGCTGCGGGCCATGTCCACCCGGTAGAATCGCTCGAAGAGCCGGGGCAGATGATGGGCCTCGATGCCGCACCCCGGGTCGATCACCTCGATGCGAATCCCGCCGCCCTCATGCCCCGCACGCACGCAGACCCGGGCCCCGGCGTCGCTGTACTTGACGGCGTTGTCAATCAGGTTCACCACAGCCTGCTCGAGAAGAGGGGCGTTGACCGACGCAACGATCGGATCGGCGCAGTCCAAGACGAGCGCGATGCCCCGCTCCGCGGCGCGGTTCGAGCAGGCGCGGACCGCGAGGTCCAGCACATCGCGCACGCTCCCGCGCTCCATCGGGATGCGGCGCTGCTCCGCCTCGTACTCGATGCGGGAAAGCGCCAGCAGATCCTCCACGATTGATCCCAATCGATTGGCGTGCCGATCGACCATCTCCAGAAAGCGGCGCGGCTCCTCGGGCAGGCCGATCGAGCCGTCGAGCAGGGTTTCGCTCGCGGCCTTGATCGACGTGATCGGCGTCTTCAGCTCGTGCGAGACATTCGCCACGAAATCCTGGCGCATCGTCTCCAGCCGCTTCATGCGCGTGACGTCGTTCAGCACGACGACCGCCCCGGGCCGCCCGTCCGCATGCTGCAAGACCGTGGCGTGGGCCTGGATGAACCGCTCCGGCCCACCCGCCGCGCGGAGCGTGAACTCGAGCTCGGACGGCCCGCGCGCGGCAAGCGTCCGCGCGATCAGCAGCTGGATGTCGGAATTGCGCAGCACCTCCTGAACGCTGCGCCCCCGGGCCGCCTCCGGCTGAACGCCGAACAGGCGGGCCGCCGCCGCGTTGAGATCAATCAGCCGCTCCTGAGCATCCACGGTGACGACGCCCTCGCCCATGCTGGCGAACACGGCTTCCTTTTCGTTGCGCTGCCGGAGCACGGCCTGAATCCGCTCGTCCAGTTGGGCCGCCATCCGGTTGAGCGCTTCGGCAAGCGTGGCCATTTCGGCCGAGTCCGGAACCGGGAGACGGTGCGAGAAGTCGCCGGCCGCGTAGCGCTCCGCCACGCGCCGCATGTCCCGGAGGGGGCGGCTGATCCGCCGAGCCATGGCGTACGACAGAAGGGCTGCCGCCAGAGCAACGGCCACGCCCGCCCATGCCATGCGGCGGCGCACCTGGCCGAGATGGGCCTCAAGCTCCGTGAGCGGGACAGCCGCTCGCATGGCACCCGCGATGCCGCCGTCTGCGCCGCGAAGCGGCATGGCCACGTAGAGCAAATTCTCGTGCAGGGTATCGCTGAAGCGCACCTCCGTTCCGGTTCGCCCCGCCAGCGCAGAGGCCACCTCGGGCCGATCGGCGTGGCTCTCCATCGCAGCGGGATCCTTGTCGGAGTCTCCGAGCACGTGGCCCGACGGCAGGACGAATGTGAAGCGCGTGCCCGTCTCCCGGCCGAGCGCCTTGCACAGCGCATCCACGCGGCCCGGATCCTCCAGCAGGTTCTCGTCCAGGACCTGGCGCTCAACCATCCGGGAGCGCGACGCGAGATCGGCCGCCGTCCGCTCGATGTGGAACTCGCGGAACGCACGCAACGAGTAGACCGCCACGACGGCCAGCGCCACCAGCACGATCAACACGTAGGTGGGATACAACTGCCACAGCAGGGCCCGACGCCGCATGGTCTACTCCTTGAACCGGTATCCGACGCCCCGCACGGTCTCGATGACGTCGCCGCGGGCCGCCAGCTTCTTTCGCAGGCCGACGATCTGCACGTCGACCGAACGGTCGGTCACCGGGTAGTCCTCGCCCTTCACCCCATCGACAATCTGCTCGCGCGTGAACACCCAGCCCGGCTTGCGCGCCAGGAAGTGCAGCAGGCGAAACTCCGTAGCCGTGAGCTCCAGGCGCCGGCCCGCGCATGTGGCCGCGTGCCGGCCGGGGTCGATCACGATGTCACGCACTCGCACGACCGTCTGCTGGTCGACCGCCGCCGCCTGCCGCCGGCGAAGCACGGTTCGGATCCGCGCAACAAGCACCTTCGGGCTGAAGGGCTTGGACACGTAGTCGTCCGCCCCGAGCTCGAGGCCGGCCACGACGTCGGACTCCTCTCCCTTCGCCGTGAGCATCACGACGGGCAGCGCCGCGGTCTTCGGATCCTGGCGCAGGCGGCGGCAAACGTCCAGGCCGTTGACGCCCGGGAGCATCAAATCCAGCAGCACTAGGTCGGGAATCCGCGACGCGACCACCCGCAAGGCGTCTTCGCCGCTCGCGACGCCCGTCACCTGGTAGCCCTCCTTGGCCAGGTTGAAGCGGAGAAGCTCAAGGATATCCTCCTCGTCCTCCACAACCAGTATGTGCTCCTTCGGCATGCCTGAGGCAGATCATAGCGCAGACGCGCCCGCAGCGGGAATCGCTTCCGTGTTAGAAAAGCGTTAGCCCGCGGCAGCCGGAAACTCCCAGTTGCGCCCGGGTCGATAACCCGTAATATGGTGCGCGTTTTCTCGGGGAGGCTCCATGTCCGAACATATCCGTTTCCATCTCAAGGATCTTCCGGCGTTGCGGGCGGAACTGGCGCGCCTGGATCTGGCGCTGCCGATCGACGAGGATGTGCGCTGCCTGGGCGACTCCGTAACCGTCGGACGCCTGGCCTGCCGCAACCGGTTCGTCGCGCAGCCGATGGAGGGATTCGACTCGGCGCGCGACGGCGGGCCCACCGACCTCACCTTCCGGCGCTACGGGCGCTATGCGGCGGGCGGAACCGCCCTCCTTTGGTTCGAGGCGACAGCCGTGGTCCCCGAGGCCCGCTCCAACCCGCGCCAGCTGTACCTGCACCGCGGCAACGTAGACGCATATGCCCGGCTGGTCCGCGAGACGCGGCGGATCGCACGCGACGCATGGGGGTGGGAGCCGGTGTGCGTGATCCAGCTCACCCACTCGGGCCGGTACAGCAAGCCGGCCGGCATCCCGAAGCCGATCATCGCGCACCACAGCCCGATCCTGGACCCCAAGCACCAGCTCCCGCCCGACTACCCGCTGGTTGCCGACGATGAGCTGGACCGCCTGCAGGACGCCTACGTCGAGGCCGCGCGTCTCGCCGCACAGGCCGGCTTCGACGGCGTGGATGTGAAGAGCTGCCACCGCTACCTCGTGTCCGAGTTGCTGGCCTCCTTCACGCGGCCGGGCCGCTACGGCGGCTCATACGAGAACCGCACCCGCTTCCTGCGCGAGACGCTCGGGCGGATCGCCGGCGCCGTGCCCGGCGTGTTCGTCACCACGCGCATGAACGCGTACGACGCGATCAATCATCCGTACGGATTCGGCGTCAGCGAAGGCGACTTTCGCGTGCCCGACCTGCGGGATCCCATCCGGCTGGCCCGCGACTTGCAGGCGCTGGGCGTCCCGGTCCTCAACGTCTCCATCGGGAACCCGTACTACAACCCGCACTACGGCCGCCCGTTCGACTTCCCGATCAAGGGCATGTCCGTCCCGCCGGAGCACCCGCTCGAAGCGATCGCACGCTTCGCCGCCATCACCCGCGAGATCCAGGAGAGCGTGCCCGGCCTGCCGGTCGTGGCCTCGGGCTACACCTGGCTGCGGCATCTCATGCCGCCCGTGGCGGCCGGCGTCGTTCGCGCCGGATGGGCTACCCTCGTGGGCCAGGGACGCGGGATGTTCGCCTACCCCGATTCGGTTCGCGACGTGCTGGCCGGCGGGCGCATGGATCCGCGCAAGTGCTGCGTCGCCTGCTCGGCGTGCACCCAGATCATGCGCGACGGCGGCATGACCGGCTGCGTCGTGCGCGACAGCGCAATCTACGGTCCCCAGTATCGGCTCGCCCGCCGGTTCTCGCTGGACCGGCTCACCGCGGAGGCCCAGCGCTGCCGAAGCTGCGAGGATCCGACGTGCGCCCGGGCCTGCCCGGCACACGTCGACGTCCCCGCGTTCGTCTCCGCCTTCGCGGTCGGCGACCACCGGAAAGCCTACGACATCCTGAGGCAGTCCAACCGCCTGCCCGAGATGTGCGCCCACGTGTGCCCGGCCGACGTCCAGTGCGAAGGCGGGTGCGTCGAGAACATCTTCTGCGAGCATCCGGTGGCCATCGCGGACATCCAGCTTGAGGTTTGCCGCATCGCCCGCCGCGAAGGCTACGCCGGCGTCCGCCTGCCGGCCGAGCGGCGCCCGGGGCGCGTGGCCGTGGTGGGAGGCGGCCCGGCCGGCCTCTCCTGCGCGATTCGCCTGCTGGAGGCGGGCTACGCCGTCACGATCTATGAGAAGGACGCCGCCCTGGGCGGGACCCCCGATGCGGTCATTCCCGCCGACCGGCTCGACGATGCGGGCGCGGAGGTGGCGGCCATCCTGGCCCCCGCCAAGGCAGCGGATCGCCTCCGAGTCGAGACCGGGCGGGCGCTCGGTCCGGACCTGACCGTCGAGCATCTGCGAGCCGGGAACGACGCCGTTTTCCTGGCGATCGGACTGGGCGCGTCAGCTACGCTCGGGCAGGCGCCGGGCGTCTGGGATGCGCTGACCTTCCTGCGCCAGGCCAAGGCCGGCGTCCTCGGATCCTTGCCCGCCGCCGTGGCCGTCCTCGGAGGCGGCAACACCGCCATGGACGCCGCATGCACAGCGCGGCGCCTGGGAGCGACGGATGTGTATCTCGTGTACCGCCGGTCGCTTGCCGAAATGCCGGCGTGGCCGGCCGAGCGCCGCAAGGCGGAGGAGCTCGGCGTACACATGATGATCCTCACGCAGCCGCTTGGATACGAGACGAACGCGTCCGGACACCTGAGCGGCGTGCGGATCGCGCGAACTGAGCTCGGCGCGGCCGACGAGTCGGGACGGCGACGCCCGCGCACGGTTCCGAAGAGCGAAACCGTGCTTCATGTGCAAGCCGCGGTGGAAGCCATCGGCCAGACGATCCCCTCAGATGTGCTCCGCGCGCTGGGCGGGATCGAGCTCACGCCGGATGGCCGGGTGAAAGTGGCCGGAGGATCGTGCGCCACGTCGGTGGACGGCGTCTTCGCGGGCGGCGATATCGTGAATGGCGGGACAACCGCCGTGCAGGGAGTGTCCGAAGGCATGAGGGCGGCGGACGAGATCGATCGACGGCTGCGGGCCGGGTCGCGCTGAGCCTGCCGCCGGGCGAAATCAGGAGACAGCAATGGACAAGCGAAGAGTGGCGCTGATCACGGGCGGGGCACGCGGGATCGGGTACGGGATCGCCAAGGCACTCGCCCAGGACGGATGCGACCTCGTCATCGGCGACATCCAGGACCAGTGGAAGGTCGAGGAGCCGATGAACCGGCTCCGCGATCTGGGTACGCGCGTGCTCTACTGCCAGGCGGACGTCAGCTCGGCTGAGGCCCGGCAGGCCATGATCCTCGAGATCCAGCGGCACTACGGCCGCATCAACATCCTGGTGAACAACGCCGGGGTGGCGCCTCTGCAGCGCTCCGACATCCTCGAGGCCACCGAGGACAGCTTCGACCGGCTCATCTCGATCAACCTCAAGGGCCCCTACTTCCTGACTCAGGCCGTCGCCCGATGGATGATCGACCTGAAGAAGCGCGAGACGATCGACTGGGCCTGCATCGTCAACATCTCATCCATCTCCGCCACGGTCGCCTCCCCCAGTCGCGGCGACTACTGCATCTCGAAGGCCGGCGTGAGCATGGCGACCAAGCTGTGGGCATCGCGGCTCGGCGAGTTCGATATCCCCGTCTACGAGATCCGGCCGGGCGTGATCAAGACCGAGATGACGGCGCCCGTCCAAGCCAAGTACGACAAACTGATCGGCGAAGGACTGATGCTGCAGTCCCGCTGGGGCCAGCCCGAAGATATCGGGAAAGCCGTGGCCGGGTTGTCCCGTGGTGATTTCCCCTACTCTACCGGCCAAGTCATCTTAGTGGACGGCGGGATGACCGTTCAGAGGCTCTAACCTGCACCACCAGAAGGAGAAGAAGTCCAACCAACGTCAAACGCGTCCAACAAAAAAGACTGTTGACACCCCCGCCCGGTCCGGCCCAGTATACTTTGTACAGAGGCCTAAATATATCCATGGGCTAAGCCTGCGGATGTAGGGGGTGATTGTGGATCAGGAATTATTCAACGAACATATCCAGATTGAGCGAAAGACGTTTTCGTTCACCTTGAGAGAGAACCCGCGGGGGCGTTTCCTCAAAATCACGGAAGACGTGTCTGGTCGGCGTGACACGATCATCATCCCGTCCACCGGTCTGGACAAAGTGGATGATGTGCTGCAGAAGATTCTAAAGGCTGATCGAGCCGCCGGTCCGTGCAAGGTGGCCGAACCGCCGGACTGAGTCGCACGTGTAGGGGAATGACGCGCCGAAGGGATGTGCGGGGGACGCCCGGCGTCGAAAAGGGAGACACCGATGAAGATCCGGCTAGCTGTGTTGGCCTGCACCATTCTCGCCACCGCCCCGATGTCGCAGGCCCAGATACTGGGGCTTCCCGTGGCAGACCACGCCGGGCGCATTCCCGCCGGAACGTTCCAAGGAGCCGGCAGTTTCAGCCATTCGAGCGATTTCGACTTGTATGGAGCTCGGGGCGGATACTCGATCACCGACGCGGTTAGATGCTTCGGCGATCTCGGATTCGCGGACAACGATGTCGTCGGCCAAGCGGGCAGCATCGTCGCGTTTCAGACGGAGCTGCCGATCGACCTTGGGTTGCGCGGGGCCGTCTACAAGGGATTCTCGGATGATGTCGATATCCTGGGATTCAACGCGATGGCCATGACCAGCATGCAGGTCTACTACGTGGGGCTCTTTGTGTACGGGGGCCTCGGCGTGGATCTCCGGCTACAGGACGACAAGGCCGTGTTCCCCGAGACCAACAGCGACGATAAGACGTCCGTGAATCCATCCGCTGTCTTGGGTTGCCTGTTCCCTGCGACAGACGAGCTGTCGTTCTTCCTGGAGGGTGCCTACGTCGATCCGTTCTTCGTGAGCGCCGGAGCGCGGTTTCTGTACTGAAGCGGCACCCCGGGTTCATCCGTCCTGTTGACACGCCGTTCCAGCCTGTGCGATTATCCTCCCCGAATTTTGACTGACGCGGGCACTTAGTTCAGTGGGAGAACGCTTGCTTCACACGCAAGAAGTCACAGGTTCAAATCCTGTAGTGCCCACCATGTTCCACTCACTCCGACGCAAGCGTCGAAGCGCGTGACATCGGAGGATTTGTGCACATCCGTCCGTTTCAGGCGCTGCGTCCGGTCCCCGATCAAGCCGACCGAGTCGCATCCGTCCCCTATGACGTTGTCGATGCCTCCGAGGCGGCCGCGCTGGCGCGCGGCAACCCGGCCAGCCTGCTGCATGTCACCCGCGCCGAGATCGATCTTCCTGCCGGCGTCGATCCGTACGGCCCGGCCGTGTACGCGCGAGCCGCGGAAGCCCTGAAGGCCATGCGGCGGGATGGCCTCCTTCTGCAGGAGGAGGCGCCGGCCCTCTATGTCTATCGGCTGGTGATGGACGGACGCGAGCAGCACGGCGTCGTGGGCTGCTGCTCCGTGGCCGAGTACGAGGCGGGGCTCATCCGAAAGCACGAGAATACGCGCCGGGACAAGGAGGATGATCGAACGCGGCACATCGAGGCGGTGAACGCCCAGACGGGCCCGGTCTTCATCGCGCATCGGGACCACGCCGCGGTTGACGCGCTGGTGGCGGAGGCGGAAGCAGCCCCGGCGCTGTACGATTTCACCGCTCCGGACGGCATCCGCCACACCGTATGGGGGCTGAGGGACGTCGCCCGCGCATGCCAGGCGTTTGGCGGCATTCCGGTCTGCTACATCGCCGACGGACACCACCGCGCGGCAGCCGCGGCACGCGTGGCGCGCAATCGCGGCGCCGTCGGGACCGACGCCGAAGCAGGCTGGTTCCTGGCCGTCTGCTTCCCATCGAGCCAGCTCCGCATCCTGCCGTACAACCGGTGCGTCCGCGATCTGAACGGCCTTTCGCCAGACCGGTTCCTCGACGCTGTCCGCGCCGTAATGACCGTAACGACGAACGGGCCAGACGCACCGACCGGCCCCGGAAACGCATCCCTGTACCTGGGTGGGCGCTGGCACGGACTGCGATGGGATCAGCCTGTCGGCGGAACCCGCGCCGCACGGCTCGATGTCAGCATCCTGCAGGACTGGGTGCTGGGGCCGATCCTGGGGATCGACGATCCGCGGACGAACCGCCGAATCGAGTTCGTGGGCGGAATACGCGGCCCGCACGAACTGGCGCGCCGGGTCGACTCCGGCGCCTCTGCCGTGGCATTCTCGATGTTTCCGACCACGCTGGACGATCTGATGTCCGTGGCCGACGCATCGGAAATCATGCCGCCCAAGAGCACATGGTTCGAGCCCAAGCTGAGAGACGGGCTCCTCGTTCACGCGCTGTAGCAGCCGTGGATCGGCTAGGCCTTCGGACAGCCGGCCGCGCCGTGCGCCTTGAACACCAGCATCTGCACGACGCAGTGGGCCATTTCGATCAGGCTCAGCCGGCCGGCATTCAGCGTCAGGTCGTAGTTCACCGAGTCGCTGACGTCGCCGTTGAAGAAGTCATCTGCCAAGCGCTCGCGATCCCGATCCTGTCGCCTCAGCGCCTTGCGGGCAGCTTCTTCGCCTTCCGGCACGAGCTCCATCATGTTGCGCAGCCGGACGGATTCCGGCGCCACCAGCCGCACGTGAAGGCCTCCGGGCAGGCCGCGGGTGACAAAATTGCCCGCGCGGCCGACGATGACGACCCTGCCGAGCAGCCCGAGCAAGCGCACCACATCGAGGACGCGCTTCGTCACCATATGCTGCTGGGACGCCCCGGCCAGCATCTCGGGAATGAAAAGTCGGCTTTCAGGGCGATACTCCTCCTCCACAAGAGACTCGAACGAGGTCTTTACTTGGGGGTCCTGCACGATCAGCAGGCAAAGCTGATGGTCGTACAGATCCCATCCTTGCGCCCACTCGTCCCGCGTGTCGCGCTTGATCAGTTGGCGGATGATCTCTCGCCCGAGGGCGTGGCCATCCACTCCGGCCTGACGAGCGATCGTGACGAATGGAAAACCGGTGGGCTGGATGTCGACTTCGTCCCGGTTTCTCAGATACCGGCGTATGGTCTCGCTGTGCTTCATGATGCCAGCCCCCTCTCTTAGACCGCCCGTATGGTGGCTCCAGCCCCAGGCATTGTCAACCGCATCGCCTCGTCCCGGCGCCGCCCCGATCAGTTCCCCGCCTCGGAAACAGGAGATGCCCGCCGCCTCACTTCATCGACAAACTGCAGCGTTGACGCGAACTCCTCCGTCCCTCGGATCACCTCCAGCTCGCGATTGACGTCGTCCCATCGGTCGGCTCTCACACACAGCCGCACCAGCGCCGCATGGTTCTGCGGGCGCCAGTAGTCCCAGTCCACATACTCGCGCCAGTAGCGAATCGCGGCGTCGGGCGACTCCTCCTCGCCTATGATCCGCGTCTTAAGCCAGCGCAGTTCCAGCATGTGGGGGTTCAGGTACAGCCCGCGCTCACACCAGGCGCGGGCGCGAAGCAGCGCCTCGCGCCGGGGTGCCGAGTCGCCCTCCCCGCCCCCTTGAGCGAAAGCAGCCTGTCCGGCCACAAGGCATAGGCGATAGTTGAACGGATACAGAGCGGCCGCGCGTCGGGCGCGGGCGGCGATCGCCTCGGGGGACTTCGCATCCGGGCCGTACTTGGCTCGGAAGTAGTGGAATTGTCCCAAACCCGCCCGAGCTCCGTGGACCAGCAGGATCGCAGCAACCCCAGCGAGCAGGATCCCCATCCACGCCTGCGGGCGCGCCAGGCCGTTCGCCATCATGTCCACCCCCCCCAAAGAACGAGCCCTCCCGACGACGGGAGGGCTCAATCTCACACAGCGGTCCGGCAACAACTACCGGCGGCCGTCCGGCGTCGGCGTCGGCGGCGTTACCGGCTGCTCATCATCGCGCGCGCGGGATGGAGCCGGAGCCTTGGGAGCCGGAGCCTTGACCGTGGGTACCGTGGTCGTCGTGGTCGTCGTCGTGGATGTGGAGGTCCACGGGCTAACCTCAGAACCTGCGGCACCGGTCGTCGTGGTCGTCGTCGTTGCGGTGACCGCCACGCCCGGCTCCATGGCCGTCTTGAGGGACTCAGAGTCCTTCTTGATCCCGTCCAGTATGTTCTTCACGTCAGCCGCCAGTGCCTGGGCGCGGGCAGCCTCAGCTGCCGCCTCATTCGCATCGGGAGCCTTCGCCGCGCGGGCGGCTGCCGCACGCGCCTTCTCTGCCGTCTCGCCGGCCTTCTTCGCATCAAAGCAGATCCGGCTGGCCGCCTTGCGGGCCACCTCCATCTGATCCTTGGCACGCTTGAGCGCCGCCTTCGCATCGGCAATCGCCTTCCGGTCGCCCTTGGCCTCCGCCGCCTTCAGGTTGGCCTCGGCGGTCGTTACGGCCTTCATCGCCGTCTCCAGAGATGCGTTCGCGGAATCGCACAACACCTGAGCATTCGTGGCCAGCGACATGGCCGTCTTGGCCGCGTCAGCGGCCGTTTCGGCAGAGGTTGCGGCCGAGCAAACTCCCGTAGCCAGGAACAGAGCCGCCATCACGCCAGCGACCATCAACGATGCGCTTCTCATCTGACCGCCCTCCTTAATACCTGACCCATGGTAAAAAACCGTCGCCAGTATAGCAGAGCCGCACCGACCGTCAAGCAACCCGAACACGCTGTCTCGAGCCCCTCGCCTAGTACCACTTCTGCTCGACAATGACCACATCCCCCGGCTGAACCGTGGGATCGACTTCCTTGCCTTCCTCGATCTTGCGGGCGTTCAGCGGGAACGTGCGATTGCCCCGGATGACTTTGATATTGGTGGGATCGGCGTATTCGGTATAGCCGCCGGCAATGGCCATCGCGCGCAGAACCGTCAGGTCCCGCACCATCGGATAGCCGCCGGGGCGCTGGACAGCCCCTCGAACGTAATACTCGACGTCCGGCGGCAGGATGATCACCGTGATGACCTTGTAGAACTCGCCCCCGACATACGCCTTCTCGATCATCTTCTCGGCCTCGGACTTGGTCCGGCCCGAGACCTTGATCTCGTTGATGAGCGGCAAGTTAAGGTTGCCGAACTCGTCGATGACCGCCTGGAAGGTCGTAGGCTGCGGGGCACCCGACACCATCAGGCTGATCGTCACCTTGTCGCCGGGCTGCAGCGTCCGGGAGGAGAAGGACTCGATCCCATCCGGGGCCGATAGCGAACCGAGGTTGGTGGCTGAGTTGGCAGGCAGCGCGGAGGCCGGGGCGCTCGCGAGCGATACGTCCACGTGTTGCCGGGGAACGAAGCGAGGAACCGGTCGATGCGGATGAGGCGCCGACGCGCACCCCGCGAGCCCGGAGAGGGTCAACGCGGCGATCACTCCCGCCCGAGCGGCTGCCAACAGAATCGGTCTCAGTTCCCGCATCAGAACGCATCCTTCTTCGTCGCCGGGGCCGGGGCTTCGGGGGGCGCGGGGAGCGCTGCTTGGGCGGCCTCAGCCGCATCCCGGGCTCGATCCTCCTTGGACGGACGATAGTTGTAGGAGTAGTAATACGAGTGATAGTAGTAATAGTAGTCGCGCGTGACGTTGATGTTATTGAGCACCACCCCGATCAGGTTCCCGCCCACGTTCTCCACCATCGCCTTGGCGCGGCTGGAGACCACGCGCGGGTAGTGCCGATGCTGGATGAGCAGAAGCACCGCGTCAACCTCGCTCGAAATCACCGATGCGTCGCTGACTCCGAGGATCGGCGGGGCATCGAACAGAATCAGGTCGAACCGACTGCGCAGATCGCTCACCAAGGCACGCATGCGCTGCGTGTCCAGCAGGCCATGCGAAGCCGACGAGACCCGTCCGCTGGCGATGAAGTAGAGGTTCGGAATCTGCGTCTCCCGGACCACCTGGTCCACGGTCGCGTCCCGCGTCAGGAGATCCGCCAGCCCCGGGCGGTTCGAAACGTTGAGCATCTTGTGCTGGGTGGGGCGGCGCATATCGGAGTCCACCACCAGCACCTTTTCGCCGAGCCGCGCGCAGACATAGGCCAGGTTGAACAGCGTCAGCGACTTGCCCTCGCCCGCGCCGCCGCTCGTGAAGCAGAGCGTGTTTCCGCTTCCGAGCTTCTTGGAGAGCTTGATGTTGGTGCGAAGCACGCGGTACGCCTCGGCGTGCGGGCTGTCCGGCCCCTCGTCGAGCAGCGGCCGCACCTTCTGCGGGATGACCCCGAGAATCGGCGCGCCGATGTGCCGCTCGATGTCCTCCACGGTCTTCACGGAGGTGTCCACGTACTCGATGAAGAACGCCAGGCCGATCCCGAACCCCATGCCCACGATGATGCTGATGATCAGGTTCAGCATCAGGTTGGGGCTCACCGGGCTGTCCTCCTCGGGAACCTCGGCCAGGTCGATGATTTCAACGGGGGTGCGAGGCAGCTCCAGTTCGATGCGCTCCTGGATCAGCCGCATCTCGAGCGCGTCCCGAATCTCCCGCTGGCGCGTCAGCTCTCCCTCGGCGCGCGTCAGGGGAAGAACCTTGTCCCCTTCGGCCTGAATGTTGGTCTTCTTCGCTTCCTGAAGCTCGCCTTCCAGTTCGTCGAAGGCCTTCCGGGCGATTTCAAAGTCCGTCTGCAAGGCCAGCTTGAGGCCTTTCAGCGTGTCCGTGATCTTCTGCCGAACGTCGTCCACCACAACCTGGGCCCGGATCACGTCGGGGTGCTTCGCCCCGTAATGCTGAAGCAGGGACTGAAGCTGGACTTCCGACTCGTTCAGCTGCTGCCTCAGCGCGCTGAGGGTCTGATCGTTCAGCAGGGCGGCGGCGGAATACAGCAGTTCGTTCCCTTGCAGCCGGTTCAGCTCATCGAGCCGCGTCTTGCGGTCGAGCATGCGGTTGCGCGCATCGATTCGATCGGCTTCCAGCCGGGCCAGCGTGCTCTTCTCGAGCGTGTAGCGGAAGCCCTCCTGGCTGGCCACCACGCTGATCCCGAGCTCCTTGCGAATCACCTCCAGGCGCGCCTCCGCGTCCTCAACCTTCTTGTGCTGCTTGCCGTACTGCTCGTTCAGCGCCTCGACGCCCCGCTCCTTCTCGGCGCGGTTCATCTTCATCCGCTGATCGCGGTACACGGCGGCGATCTCATTCGCGATCCGGGCGGCATCCTGGCGTGCCGTTTCCTTGGGCTTGCTGCGGTAGATCCGGATCTCGATCAGGTTCGTATCGCGGTACTGCTGCACCTTCATGCTTCGCGACACGATCTTGCAGGCATCCTGCGGCGAAAGCGGGGAGCCGTCCTCGTGGTACGCCCGGCCGAACTGGGACGGAAGGTCCAGGTTCCGGATCACCTCGTAGAGCATCTTCCGGGACTGAATGATCTCAAACTGCGTGCGCAGAAAATAGGGGTCGTAGTTGATGGTCAGCATCTGCTGCTGCTGGAGCGGCACATCTGACCCGTCGCGCCGCACGCCGATCCGCGTGGACGCCATGTAGACCTTCGGCAGCGAGAAGGTCACCAGCATGCCGGTGACGATCACGAACAGCGACACGGCGATCACGATCTCCTTCCGGGATCGGATCACCTGCCAGTAGTCGAGGAAGTGCTGGTTCTCGCGCGGCTGTTCCATGGCTTCCATTCCAAAAAAAGAGTGAGGCTCAGGTGGCCTCACTCAACAGATCCGCCCGTCCCGCCGGCCATCCGGCAGGACGAGCGGGTTCTTGTCGCCGTTCCCGCCTACAGGGTCGCCCGGACAAAACCGGAGACCGTGTTGCGCGTGAAGTCCTCGCGGAGGTCCGAGTCCCAGTGCTCCAGGTCGTAGCTCGCTCCGACGGTCCACGTGCGATCGATCTTGTAGGCCAGGCCGACCGAGCCGAACTGGAGCGCGTCATCGCCATCCGCGCCCGTGTTCCCGTCGGTCACATACCCCTTGTCGTAGCTGCCGTTCTGGTACAGCGCCATCAGCGATGCCGCCAGCTTGGCGGTCAGCTCATGCTCCAGCTTGGCGGAGACCACCGTGCGCGCCTGCAGCGCGAAGGGATCGACATCGGACTGCTCGAGCATGTAGCCGGCACCCAGGCGCAGGCGGCTGGTCGGCGAGGGCGAAACCACCACTTCGCCGCTGGCCATCGGAGCGCTCTCGCTGTCGTCCGCCGCGTTGTCCAGCGTCGCGTAGTCCACGCCGGCGAGCACGTTCGCGCTGAGCATCGCCGAGAACTTCTTGTCAAGCCCGACGCCGTAGGTCTGGATGCCCGCGCCGTTCCGGGGCCCCTCGAAGCTGGCCCAGTTGTAGCCCGCCTTGGCCAGGACGCTCATGTCGGGTGACAGCGCGTACTTGCACGTGAGGCCGGCGCCCGCGCGATCCTCGTCGGAGTTGTCCGCCCAGATCTTCTTGTCGTAGCGCTTGACCGAGTAGCGTCCGTCAAGGCCGAGCGTTCCGTTGGGGCTGAACCCGTAGTCGACTCCGCCGTTCAGGCGGTTCAGGTAATAGCTGGCCTTCTCGCGGACGCTGCCGTCGCCCAGCGTGGCGCGGGGATCGTCCGTGTAGTCGAACATCTCCACGGCGTACACGCGCGACCGGGCCGAAAACGAGTGGTCGACGGCGGCGCCCACCGAGTGGAAGATCGAGTAGTCCTTCTGGTCATCGCGCGGATTGCTGCGCCAGACCGGAGTCGGCATGTAGAACAGGTCGAAGACCGTCTGCTCGAGGCGGTAGTGGAAATCGGCCCGCAACTCGAGGATGGAGTCGAGATTGTCTTCCTTGTCGCTCTTGACGCCGTCGCGGTTGTCCGTCCAGCGCTCGCGCACGCCGGCCGAGAGCGACCACGGCTTGGTGCTTTCCTGTCCCAAAGCCGTAACCTGCAGGACGAATGCTGCCGCCACCAGAACGATCAACAGCCTACTGCTCTTGGACATAGCGGTCTCCTCCCGTTAGCCATCAAGCCGACCCATCAGCAATACCTTATCGCGCGAAGTTATAGCGCAATGGAAAAGCGGCCGTCAACGCCGAAAATCCGCCCAAACCCGAAGGGGCACGACGGACGGTCACGCGCGGGCGGCGAGCTCCCTCAGAAGCCCGTCCCAGCGGCGAATGGCTGAGGCACGCCCAAAGCGGGACGCATAGGCCGCCCGGCACCGGACCTGCATCGCCGCCCGGGCGGGAGCGCTGGCGGCATACGCGCCCAGTTCGGACCGGATGCCCGCCACCCCCCCCCCGGTCCAGCACCCACCCCACGCCGAGTTCGTCGATCCACCGGGCCACCGACGATTCCCGCGAGCCCGCGAACAGAACGGGCCGGCCAGCCGCGAGGGCGCCAAAGAACTTGGACGGCACCACGATGCCCGTCCACTCCGGCCTCAGGGTGACCACGTGCACGTCGGCAGAGGCGAGGCGCGCATCGAGCGCGTCCTCGGGCGCGAACCCGGCCAACCGGACGTTGGAGTCGGCGGCGCGGATCTCGCGCGTCAGTTCGTCCGCGGAGTTCCCGCGAACGGCGAAGCAGAACGTGGCGCCATCCTCCCGCATGGCCCGGGCCAGAGCGAGGATGCCGTCCGCGGAGTGCGCCCGCCCGTAGGTGCCCGAGTAGAGCAGCGCCAGGCGGCCCGCGCCGAACAGATCCCGCCGGACCGCCGCGTCCGCCTCGCCGGTCGCCGGATCCTCCCGCAGCGCCCAGGGCGTCACGGTCGCGCCCGGGGCCGGAGCACCCAGCACATCCAGCCGCCTCCGCATGCAGGGCCCGAGATCCACGACCAGATCGCAGGCCCGGTACGCCCGGGCCATCCGCGTCGCCAGCAGCGAGGGCAGCGGCACGCCGGCGGCCCGGAAGGCGTCGGGGTAGAGATCGTGACACCACAGCGCGATCCGCGTCCCCGGGCTCCGCCTCTTGAGGGCAGGCGCCGCCAGAACGCTCAGCGCGGGGTCGGTCCCCAGGAGCACGACGTCCGGCGCCGCCTCCGCGGGCCGCCTCGCCAGCCGGCCCCACGCCTTCAGCATCCACACCGCATTCAAGAGCCGGCCCAAGACGCTCGCCTGGCGCAACGGCGGGCGCCACACGCGCCGAATGTCCACGCCCTCCCATGTCTCGCGCGCGGGATAGGCGCGCCGCTCGTCGCGGCAGCCGCGATTGCAGGGCCGGGCTTCGACTTCCCACCCCGCGCGACGCAACCCCGCCCCGAGTTCGCTGAACAGCCGGGCGCTGACGACGTCGTCAGGGTGGAAGTAGTGATAGAGCAACAAGATCTTCACGGGGACGTGCTCCGGCCGGCCGCCCGGGCTCGAGCGACGAGGGTCTCGTAGCGGGCCATCATCCGCGCGTAGGCGAAGCCGGGCGCGCCGTCCAGGAACCCCAGCCGAAGGACGTAGAGGTACAGGAAGCGCAGCGCGCCCCGGCACGGCAGGCGGCCGGCGATTCGCTTGAGCGCGCGACGCCGGGCCACCGGATCGCGGCCTCCGATTGCGGCCCGCCAGTCCGCCGCGCAGAGCGGCGGCTCGGAGGCGATCTGCCTCGCTTCCTCCTCCGCGTAGCGCTCGTGCCGGCGCCACCAGTCCCCCGGCCCCTTGGCGAACGGCTCGTGCACGTACGCCGCGCGGAAGCGCCCCAGCCCCCGGCGACTGTCGCCTTCCCGCTGCCCGTGCCCAACCTGGACAAACCGCACCTCGCCCCGCTTCATGAACCGCATCTGGTAGACGGGATACGTGGCAGCCCGCCGCAGCCAGCACCCCCGGAACATCATCCGGCTCGGCACCAGGTAGCCGCTTTGCTCGTCGCGCTCCGCCGCAGCTTCGCACTCGTCGCGCAGCTCGGGCGTGAACCGCTCGTCGGCGTCCAGGTGGAACACCCAGCTGTGCCGGAACGCGATCGCATCCATCCCGTGGTTGCGCTGCGCGGCAAAGCCGGAGAACGGATGCTCGAAAACGCGGCAGCCGGCTGCTCGGGCGATCTCGACCGTTCGGTCGCAGCTCCCGGAGTCCAGAACCACGACGTCGTCGCACCAGCGGATCGAGTCCAGGCACGCCGGAAGGTTCGGCTCCTCGTCCCGCGTCAGGATGAGGATCGAGAACAAGCTCATAGCAGCGGGGTGGAGGCGATTTGGCGCCGCTTGATGAATCGGGCCGGGTTGCCGGCGACCACCGACCACGGCTCTACGTCGGCGACCACCACGGCGCGCGCGCCGGCGACGGCGCCCTCCCCGATCGTCACGCCGGGCCCGACAAACGCACCCGCGCAGACCCACGCGCCCGCGCCGACCCGGATCGGGCGCGTGACCAGCTTCAGGTGCGGGTCGGCGATGTCGTGCGTTGCCGCGCACAGGTGCGCATACTGGCTCACCGTGGCGTCCGCGCCGATCGACACCGCCGCCACGCAGTAGCAGTCGACATCCGGCCCGAGGCAGCTGTGCGCGCCCATCTCCAGGTTCCACGGGGCCCAGATGCGGCATGACGGATAGACGTGCACGCCGCGCCCGATGCGCGCTCCGAACAGGCGGAGCAGCAGGCGGCGCCAGCCGAAGAGCGGGGGCGGAGTGAGCCGGAAGAGGAGCGCCCAGGCGACGCTCCACGCCACCCGGCCGAGCCGGTTCCCCCAGCCCCACGGGCTGTGATACCGGGACAGGTCCACCGCCGGCCGCCCGCTCTGTGCGCGCTCATCCATCCCACATGCACCCCGGCCGCGGCCCGCCGGACACCAGCCAGCGCAGCACCGCGACGTACTCAGCGGCGACATTCTGCCACGTGAAGCGCGAATCCACCAATCGTTTGCCGCGTCGGCCCATCTCGATCCGATCGGCCTCGCTCATTGCGGCCAGCTCCCCCAGGGCACGCGCCAGGTCCTCGGTCTCCGGCTCGGCCCGCACCGCGGCGCCGGCCTCAAAGCCCTCGGACAGATTGCACGCCCGCGTCATCAGCACCGGCCGGGCTCGGGACCATGCCTCAAGAACCGCCATCGGCAGCCCCTCGCTCCGCGACGGCAGGATCACCGCGTCAGCGGCCCGAAGCGCGGCCTCCTTCCGCAGCCCGTACAGGGGCCCCGTGAACCACGCATCGACCCCGGCATCCGCCGCGCGGCGCCGCAGCTCGCGTTCGTAGCCGCCCTGGTCCCATCCGGCCACAACCAGCCGCCAGTCGCGCCGCAGCTCGGGCTGCCGGCGCGTGGCCAGCGCCCAGCCGGACAGCAGGGCATCGAGCCCCTTCTTGGGGTGCAGCCGCCCCAGGTAGAGCAGCACCTTCCGACCGGGTTCGATCGCGTCCGCCCACGGCGCAGGCCCGGCGCTCGCCGCCGGAGGTGGCTCGACGCCGTTCGGTATGACGCATATCGGATTGGTCAGCCCGTAGGCTCGTATCGCCCGCGCCTCGGCCCCGCATAGCGCGCGCACGGTCGATGCCCGGCGCAGCCGCTCGTCCTCGAACCACCAGCCCGCGATCCGCTTCTTCCACCGGCCCCGCGCCACGGCCCACGGGTCGAGCATCCCATGCGGCGCCGCGATGCTCGGCCGGCCGGTCCGGCGCACCCACTCCAGCACGGCCCGGGACGGATACATCCACAGGCCGGCGCCGTATACGACGTCCGGCGCCGATTGAAGGAGGCGCGGCGCCAGGTCCGGCGACCACCCCAGCGCGGCCGGCCCGCGCACGGATACGGTGTCCACCGGCAGCGGCGCCCACGCCGGCTCGTCCGCCCGCGTGAACCGATCCCTCAGCCCCAGCGCCCGCACCGAGACACCCGGCGTCGCGCCGGCCGCCCGCTGCAGCCCTCGCTCCGCCTCGAAGATCCCGCCCGCCAGGCGCGAGACGGAGGCAATCACGCATGTCACCTTCAGCGCCATGACAGCATCCTCAGGAGCAGCCGGTCCGCGGGCGACAGATGGGCGCGCGGCGCCGACCGCGCGGTCGCCAGCGCCGCCGCCAGCCCGGCGGCAAACCGCTCGGGCGTCCACTCCGCGATGCGCGCGGCCGAGGCTGCTCCCAGGCGCGATCGCAGGTCGCCATCGCCCGCCAGCTCCACCATGCGCCGCACGAGCGGCTCCGGATCGTCCGCCGGAAACGCGAAGCCGTTCCCACCCGGCTGGACGAGATCCGGCGCGCACCCGCACCGGTCCGACACCAGCACGGGCAGGCCGCAGGCCATCGCCTCGTTGACCACCAAGCCCCACTGCTCCTGCGTGCTCGGATGGATGAGCGCGCCCGCCAGACCGTAGCAGGCCGGCAAGTCGTCATACCCGAGAAACCCCGGCATCCGCACGCGATCCCCCAGCCCGAGCTCGCCGACGAGCCGCTCCAAGGCGGACCGCCGCTCGCCGTCGCCCACGATCACCAGCCGCCAGTCGGAGCCACCCGTGCGCCGGGCAAACTCCGCATAGGCCCGCACGAGGAATGCGTGGTTCTTCTTCTCAACCATCCGGCCCGACGCGAGGAAGTAGCGGTCGGGCAGGCCCAGCCGGGCGCGCTCCGCAGCCGCGCGCGCCCGGGCCCGGCCGGCGCCCGCGGCAAAGTGCGCGTTGTCGACGACATCGTAGCCCGTGAACGCGCAGGCTGGCGCCATGCCCAGGCTCGCGAGGTAGCTCGCGTGCGGGCGGCCGCCGACCAGGCCCGCGCCGAACAGGCGCACCACGCGGCGCTTGACCGCCTCTCGCCACGGCAGCCGTCGCTCGTCCGACTCCTGACTTTCCGATGTCACGACGCACGGCACGCCGCTGGCCACCCCCCACTCGAGGGGGATCAGCGCGTGCGGCTGCGCCCACCCCTGGATCAGCAGCGCGCGCGGCTGCAGCTCGGCCAGGTGTTTCGTCAGCGCCCGACGCATCGCGCGCGGGGGAAAGTCGCGGTAGTAGCAGCCGGGGAAGAGCGTGGCGAGCGCATAGGCGCGGGGCCGATCGTCCGGGCATCGGAACTCGCGGAATCCGCTGACGCCGCCCGCGCAGACGACCGCCACGCCGCCCGGCCGGCCGGCCGCGCGCGCAAAGGCGTCGATCCGGGCATGGTGGTAGTGGCTGATGTCCGGCAGCACCCAGGCCAGATCGATCTCGCGGCTCATGCGCGTGCGCCTCCGCCCAGCAGGCCCAGGTACTCCGCCGCCACGCGCTCGGGCGACCCCACCTCCATCAGGCGCCCGCGCAGCGCCGCGGCCGTGCGACGGCCAAGCGCGCGGTCGCGGCAGAAGATGCCGACCGCCTCTGCCAACCGCGCTTCGTCGTGGTCCGACAGCAGGCACCCGAGCGACGGGTCGCAGATCACCTCGCCCAGCCCGCCCTGCCGGACGGACGCCACGACCGGCACTCCTGCCATCGATGCCTCGAGCGGCGTCCGCCCCATCGCGTCCCAGTCGGAGTTGAACAGCATAACGTCCATGCACCGGTACGCCGTCCGCACATCGCGGCGCCAGCCGAGGAACTGGACGCACCCCCGCAGCCCGAGCTCGCCCGCCAGGCGCTCGAGCGCCGATCGCTCCGGCCCGTCGCCGACAATCAGGAACTGCGCGCCCGGGATCGCGTCGGCCACGCGGCGCGCCGTGCGCAGGAATACGTCCCATCGCTTCCGCGCGATGAGCCAGCCGGCGTTGCCCACCACCGCCGCGGCCGGAGGGATGTGGAGCTCCGCACGCGCCGCCAGCCGCTCCGCATCCGTCGGGGGAGGCGGCGCCTCGTAGGCGTTTCGCACCGTGCAGGCCATCGGAGCCAGCGGAGGGAACAGCCGCTCCGCCTCGAGACGGATGAAGTCCGAGCAGAATGTCACCGCGCCAAACCGCCGGAGCGCCATGCGATAGATCAGCCGCCACTGCCACGCCGGCTTCACGCCCTCGTGGTGAAAATGCACGGCCAGCACGCGCCGCCCGCGCGCGACATCGCCGAGCGCGAGCATGGCCATCAGGTTGTGGCCCGTCATCAGCAGTGCATCGGCCGGCGCGGCGCGGATCCGGCGCCGCAGCTCCGGCAGGCCCGCCATCCCCGCGGGCCCTCGGTACCGCTGCCCCTCGGCCGGAATGCCGGCCTCCACCAGCAGGGGCCCCAGCCCGCCGATCGGGTTGAGCGACAGGACGCGCACGTCGTGCCCGGCGGCCCGCATGGTCTTCATGAGCAGCAGGGACGAGTGCTCCATGCCGCCGAGGCCGGTGCACTGCATGACATTCAGGATCCTCATGACGCCCGGCCTTCCGCGGAGCCGGCCGGCGCGGACTCCGGCACGCGCGACCACAGCATCACCGGGAGGCAGAACAGCGCCATGTGAAACCACGGGGTCGTGAAGTTGTGCAAGCCGATCGAGATCGTCTGCAGCGACGGCGTGATCATGAAGACGTACATCACCTGGTACACGAGGTTCCCGCCGACCGCGCCTTCCCACAGCCGCCGCATCACGTAGCCGACCGGAAGAAACAGCAGCGCGCCGAGATAGCCGAACGCCTGGAACGCATCGGCCAGGCCGCTGTTGCACGTCCCGCGCGGCATGACGTACCCGTGAACCGCGTAGGCCGAGTCGGGCGTCTCAATCATGAGCGACTGCTTCACCCCGGCGCCGACGATCTGCGCCGGCACGTACGCGAAGATCACCTGGTTGTACAGCGCGGCCCCGCCGTTGTAGACCCCGCTCTGCGCCGCGCCGTCCATCAGGTACATGGCGTTGCGCATCTCGACCGCCTCGCGCGGCGCCCGATGGCCGTCGAGCCAGTTCCGGACGTTGGCGACGATCATGCGGGCGGCGAGCCGCCGGCCGCCGCCCTGCTTCCCCAGCTGGTCGCGCTGCTCGCCCACGTTGGCCGCGTAGATGCCGAACAGGAGGATGCCGGTCACAATGATCCACCGCGGCGGCGTCAGGCGCCGGTTGAACCACACGAGCGACATCAGCAGCAGGAAGAACTCCGCCGTGGGCGTCCGCCGGCCGATCAGCACGGCGTCGATGTACGCCATCATGATCGGGGCGGACACGACGAGCATCAGCCAGCGGCCGGTGCGGAGAAACAGGATGACCAGGACGGCCAGCCCGTAGACGCCCGCCTTGGCGAAGAAGAGGTACGCGACCGGCCGGCCCGTCCAAGCGGCGCTCAGGACGTCATCCGGCAAGGCCACGATCAGGCGGCCGAACACCGTGCCCAGAACCACCAGCGCCACGGAGCCGGCGAACAGCCGGTCTTCCCGAAGCAGCCAGCGAAACGACTCCGGAGGCCGCCCGCTCGCGAAGTAGCCTGCGGCCGCCATCGCCAGGCAGGCGACCGCCATGAACGCCGGCCGCGCCCGCGCCGTGGCGCTCAGCGCCAGCTCGCCCGACTGCAGGAGCCGCAGCTCGGGCACGACCTGCATCAGCACCGCCACCCCGAGCAGAAACGGAAACTGCAGCACGCGATCGCGCGCGGAGAGTCCCCACGCGACCAGAAACAGCACCAGCGCCACCAGCAGGACCAGGAGCGCGTTCATGCGGATCCCTCCCCCAGCGCCGCCAGCAGGCGCGCGCCGTAGGCCGCCAGCGTCTGCTCGCCCGCCCGCTGCCGGGCGGCGTCGGACATCGCCGCCCGCCGCTCCGGCTCCCGCGCCAGCCGCTCAATGCGCTCCGCCACGGCATCGCCGTCCATCGTCGGCACGATGAACCCCTCCACGCCGTCGCGGACGACGCTGCCCGTGTTGGGCGTGCAGACCACCGGAAGCCCGTGCGCCAGAGCCTCGTAGCAGACCGTCGCCGAGCCCTCACACAGCGATGGCAGCAGAAACACGTCGGCCCACCGGTAGTGCGCATCCACCGCGCCCCGGGGCACCGGCCCCACCAGATCCGCGCCCGCGCGCCGAGCCTCCGCGACAGCCGGGCCGGGCTCGATCCGGCCGACCATCCGGAACTCCGCCACGCCCCGAAGCCGCTCGGCGGCCCGCATGACGAGCGGCGATCCCTTCTGCAGGCAGACGTGCCCGACCGTCAGAACCCGCATGCGCGCCCCGCGCGGCGGGCGCTCCGGAGCGGCGGCCGGCAAGTCGAATCCGTACGGAACGGTCACGCACCGCCCCGGCGGCAGCCCGCCGGCGGCGCACACCGCCTCGCGCACGAAGTCCGAGCCGCACAGGATCCGGTCGGCCTCTGCCCACTCGGCCCGCTCCCGCGCGGCGTAGTCGTCCGCCGCCGCGCCCGGCTCGGCATCCAACGCCGCCCACGCCGGAAACCGGGCCGCCGCTTCCGACACGATGCGGCGCTCGACGGCTTTCGGCGCGCTCGACTGCTCGAGCACCGTCCGCCGCCCGCAGCCACGGGCGTGCCGGAACAGCTCCAGCGCCGCGCTGTTGAAGGCAAAGACGCCTCCGCACGCGTCGGGCAGGCCCGCCCGGACCACCAGTTCGCAGAAGCGGCGGCCACCCCACAGGAACGCCTCGATCCGGCCCTCCGCCGAGCGCGCCATCCGAAGCCGCCGCTGATACTCGAGCCCGAACGCGTTGAACGCCGTGATCCGGCCGGCCTCGATCCCGTCCGCCCGCCGGCTGCGCATCCGGGCCGCCGCGCCGCCCAAGCCACCGGGCAGCAGGGCCAGCAGGCGGCCCAGCCCGTGTCCCGCGCTGAAGTCCGTGTAGAAGCGCGCGAGCCGCCCCGCGCCCGCCAGCAGGCGCGGCACGGCATAGTGCATCCGCGCGCCCAGCATCGCGACCGCATACGGGCGATCCGCCTCGGACGGTCGGCTCATCGGGACGCGCCCCCCAGCGCGGATCGAACCGCGGCCTCGATCCGGTCGGCCTGCGCGTCGTAGGCCAGATCCGTCGCCGCAATCCGGATCAGGCGCTCCCGCGACGGCCCGTCGCCCGCCAGCCGGCTGGATGCGCCCGCGATCGCCCGGGCCACGGAATCGGGCGACTCCGGATCGCACACGGCACCCAGCTCGCGCCGCAGCACGAGATCCTCGAACCCGGGAAACGCGGAGGCCACGACCGGCACGCCGCAGCGCAGGTACTCGGTCAGGCGGCCGGGCGACTGGTAGTAGTTGCCGATCCCGTCGTTCGGGTAGAGCAGCAGCCCCACGTCGCCGCACGCGACGTGCGCGAGCGCGGAGTCGAAGGTCGTCCGCTCGACGAACACGGTCCGCCCCTCGATGCCCGCCGACCGCGCCTCCCGCCGTGCCGCCTCGGCGCGCGGCCCGCTGCAATCGCTCCCGGTGAACACGAGCACGTACTCGGCGGGCAACCGGGCGACAGCCTGCACGGCGGTCGCGCTGCAGCGCTCCGCGCTGAACGGGCCGTGGTGGATCACGAGCCGCGCAGCGCCCGAGCCCGGCGGGGCTTCCAGCCGCGCCAGCAGCCGCTGCCGGAGCGCCGCATCACGCCCGGGCACGGGCCACGCCGCCGGCAGCGCGGTCCGCGCGACGAGCGGCTCCCGGGCCAGCCCGTACTGCCCCGCCAGGCAGCGCGCGCGGTTCGCCTCGTTCACGATGACAGCGCCCGCTCGCCGGGCCACGCGGCGCTCGAAGAACTCCCAGGCGGGATGCCGGCCGGGCTGAAGATAGTCCTGCGTGTGGTAGATGATTTGCTCCGCGGGGACCCCCGCAAGCGCCACCCAAGCAGCCGGAGTCACCGTGTGCCCTTGCACGTAGAACACCGAGCGTCCTCCGGCCCGCGCCCGGTGCCTCAGAAGCGCCGCCGCCAGGCCCGCCTGGCCGACCGCGCCGCGCCCGGCCCACGCCGTCACCTGAACGCCCCCGAGCGGCGACCCGATCCGGCCGGCCCGCGATTCCTCCGCCGTCGGCTGACACAGGCAGCGCACCGGGAGGCCGCGCGACGCCAGCCAAAACGCCGCCATGAACTGATGCGGCGCGCCGTCGGAAGGAGACCCGGCGCGGCAGAACAGGATGGTAGGCTCGCTCATTCGCGGATGAAGAAGAAATCGGACGAGACCGGTCGCTGCACGTCTTCGCTCATGAGGCAGCCGAGCGCGCGGCGCAGCCGGAAGCCGCGCGCGTGCAGCGCCACGCACACGTCGTCCACGAGGCACGACCCCGCGTACACCCGGTTGAAGTGGACCTCGATCAGAATGGCGTCCGTGCGGCCCAGCGTCTCGGCTGCGCCGCGCAGCACGCGATCCTCGAAGCCCTGCACGTCGATCTTCAGCAGGCGGACCGGCCCGGCGGGCGCGTGCTCGCGAAGCACATCGTCCAGCGTCCGGACCGGCACCCGGATGGTGCGGCGGATGGGGCCCAGCCAGGCGGCGCCGGCCGGCATGCCCGGCTCGGGAGGGAGCGCCGAATGCGTCATGTCGCCGCCATACAGATGGAAGTCCATCTCGCCCGCCGCCTCGCCGGCCGCCGCGTTCACGCACCGGACGCCGCGCGGCTCCCAGCGCTCGCGCAGGATGCGGAACGAGTCGGGCGCCGGCTCGACGGCGACGACCCGGGCCGACGGCGCCAAGGCGAGCACCGGCGCGATGGCGCCGCCGTGGTGCGCGCCCACATCGACAACCAGGGGGTCAGCCGCGCCCCCGAGCGCATCCCGCAGGGATGCATCGTAGTCGGCGTCGGGCGCCGCACGCCGCCGGCCCACCTGCAGGCCCAGCGGCGCCAGCGCGCCGTTCAAAGCCGCCTTCGCTCCCTCCCGCCATCTCCGCTTCGCGCTCATCGGCTCGTTCGCTCCCGAAGCGCGGCGACGACGCGGTCCGCGCAGCCCCGCCAGTGAAACCGCTCCGCGCGCCGGCGACCGGCCTCAATGATCCGCCTCCGCAGCGCCGCGTCGGTCCGCAGTTGCTCGATCCGCTCCGCCACCGCGCGCGGCTCGCGCGCGCTGACGATCAAGCCCGCATCGCCCGCCGTCTCGGGCAGCGCGGCATCGTCGGCCACGACGGCCGGCACTCCGGCCGCCATGGCCTCCGCCACCGGGATGCCGAACGTCTCGTACCGCGACAGGCACAGGAGCGCGACCGACCCCGCGACCAGGCCGGGCAGCGTATCGAGACCCTGGTAATCCAGCAACTCCACGTTCGGGTGCCGGGGCGCCTCGTCCGTGTACGGAGGCGAGACGGCCCGGCCGCAGGCGATCCGGATCCGGATCGGGGACCCCATCGCGCGCAGCTCGTCGGCCACGGCAAAGACATGGCCGCTTCCCTTGCGCTCCTGGACCGGCCCCACGACCACCACGTACGGCGGCTCCGCCGGCGCGGACCCGCCGATCCCCCGCGCGAAATAAGCCTCCTCCACGCCGTTTCCGACCACCACCACGCGGCCGGGATCGACATCGAACAGCGCGCAGAGCCGCCCCTTCAGGAACTCGGAGACGGCGAAGATCACGTCGGCCCGGCGAACCATGCGCCCAAACACCGGCCGCAGGCGCAGCCGCGAGCGCCGGGTGCTCCACGCGCCATGCCACGGCAGATCGGGATCGAACCAGTTCACGCAGTGAACCGTCACCGCGAGCTGCGCGCGACACACGGGCGGGCAAGCCTCGATCGGACAGTAGACCCAGTCGGCGTCCGGGACCGCCGTGTCGGCCGCCGGTCGGCCGGCGTAGGTCCACAGCCACTCGAGCGTGCGGGCCGAGAGCGGCAGACGCGCAACGGGGATCCGGCCGAGCCCCGCATCCTCCGGAATGCCCGACTCGTCGAGGTCACGCCCGGCGGCCAGGAGCGAGAGGGTAACGTCCGGCCGGCCCGCCATCTCACGCAGCATGTTGATCGCATGCTTGCCGACTCCGGTGGGCTGGCGCAGCCCGCGGGGGCGAAGATAGGCGGCGATGCGCAGCGGCGTCATGAGTCCCTCCCCGCCGGGTCGCCCGCCAGGCCGCGCTCGCGCAGCGCGGCGGCCAGGCGCTCTCCCAGCCGCGGCCAGGCGTGCTCGCGCGCGATGCGCAGGCGCTCCGCCGCCAGCCCGTCGCGCCCGCCGCACGCGAGGAGGCGGGCGATGTGCGCGCAGAACGCGTCGGGCCCGGCTCCGATCGAGATCGTCGGCGCCCAGGCGGCCTGCTCCGGAACCGGCGTCGAGACGACCGGCCGCGTGCCGGCGCAGTAGGCCCACAGCTTCTGCGGACAGCCCGCGACGTTGAGCGGCCGGAGCGGCTCGGGGATCAGGCAGACGTCGAATGCGCGGATGTACGGCATGATCTCGCGGTGCGGCCGGGGCCCCACGGCCCGCACGTTCGCGCAGCGGCACAGCGCTTCAAGCCGGCGCGCGTCCTCCGAGCGTGGCGCCGGGTCGGGCCCGATCAGCAGCAGCGTGGCCGCAGGAAACCGATGCGCCACCGCCTCCAGGATGTCCCAGTCGATCCGGCCGCCGATGGATCCGAGGTAGCCCAGCACCGGCCGGGGCAGATCCTCCAAGTCGGGAGGAAGCTCGTCCGGCTCCAGAAGGGGATGCGACGCGAGAAACTCCGGCGGCACGCCGTTCGGGATGTGCACGATGCGGCCGGCCGCGGCCGGAACGCGACGAGCCAGCTCGTCGCAGAGGAACCGCGAGACGCACACGACCAGGTCGGCGCGCGCCACGAGATCGTTCTCGATGCGCTCCGTGCGCGCGGCGCGGCCCGGCCAGTATTCGCGATAGTCGTCCACGCAGTAGTAGAGCAGCTTCTCCGGCCGGAGCCGGCGAACGAGCCCGGCGTGGGGCGGCAGGGGCTCCGCGATGCCCAGGAGGTGCGGCCGGAGGCCGAGCGAGCCGAGGTCGCGCCGAACCCGGCGCGCGAACAGGAACCCGGCCGGTCCCGACAGCGCCCCGCACCACCCCGGGGGAAACACGTAGCGAGCCAGGAACTGCCGCGGGCCCAGCCGCTCCAGCCCGCGTACGTCCGCCCGCGTCCAGCCCGCGTCGCGCGCGTTGGCCGGCGTCCGAGCCTGCACGAGCAGCGCCGGCATCAGGTCCCGGGTCTCTCGGAACAGGGCGAGCGACGAACCCCAGTTCACCGTCGCCATCACCAGCGCGGGGGCACCCGGTCCGGCTGGGATCCGTCCGCCGCTCACGCCTCACCTCCGAGATGGCACGCGCGCGCCCAACGCGGATCGGGCAGGCGCAGGATCCGCGCGAGCAGAAGCAGCTTCACGGCCCGCATGGCCCACCGCTCGCGCGCCGCGCCCCACGCGCACGCCCCATCATCCGTTCGCCGGCCGTGGCGGCGCCACAGCTCCTGCTGCTCGGCTTCGCGCACCGCCTGCAGCAGCGCCGTCTTGCTCTCGTCGTGCTCGCGAAACGCCGCCAGAAAGGCGGTGATGCCTCGGATCGGCCTCCTCCGGGCCAGGCGAAGAAACAGGTCGTAGTCGAAGCAGAACCGTATGTCGCGATCGAAGCCGCCGACCGCACGGAACGCCTCGCGCCGCCAGAAGACGGCGGGCTGATTGAAGCCGGAGCACCCGCGGTGCAGCAGATCCGAAAACCCGCGCCCCAGCCCCGGGTTGAAGGCCGGACGGCCGCGCGCGTCCCGGCGGCCGCAGGTCTCCGCGTCGATCAGCAGGCTGGCGCCGATCCCGCACTCCTCGCGCGGATGCCGCCCGAACCAGTCCGCCACAGCCGCCAGCGCGCCGGGCAGGAGCAGGTCGTCCGAGTTGAGCCAGCCAAGGATCTCACCCGTGCCGCGCTCGAAGCCACGGAAGATGGCGTCCGCCTGCCCCCGGTCGGGCGCCGACTCCCAATGCGCCAGCCGCGGCGCATATCGACGGATGATGCCGGCCGACCCGTCCGTGCTCCCGCCGTCCATCACGATGTACTCGAGCGCGGGATACCCCTGCCCCAGCACCGAGCGCAGCGTCTCCTCCAGAAACCGCGCCTGGTTGAAGCTCGGGGTCACGATCGTAATGACGGGCGTGTTCATCTACGGAAGACCGCATATTCGGTCGCATCGCCGCCGCGGCGGGCCGGGCCGATCGAACCGTCCGGCTGAACCCAGTCCACACGGAAGCCCAGCGAGGCCATGAACGCGGCGGCGCCGGCGGAGGAGCACCCGCACTGGGCCGCGCTCGGCTCGTACATCTCGGCCAGAACGACGATGCCCGGGCTTCGGCGAAGCAGGCCGACGGCGCCCCGCAGCACGCGCTCCTCGGCCCCCTCGACATCGACCTTGAGGACGTCGATCCGCCTGATCCCCTCGCGGGCCGCGTATCCGTCGAGCGTGACCGCCGGCACGCGGACGCTCCGGACGGCGGAGACGCGCTCAGCCGGGCGCACGCCCGCGCCGACCGAATTGTACACATCCATTCCGTCCGGGAACTCGAGCAGCTCGGCTTCGCCCTCCGAGTCGCCCGCCGCGACGGCGGCGACCGTGACATTCCGGAGGCGGTTGAGCCCGACGTTCGCGCGCAGCAGCCCGGCCGTCGCGGGCGCCGGCTCGAAGCTCCACACGTGCCCGGTCGGGCCGACGGCTCGGGCCATGATCACCGTGTACAGGCCGACGTTCGCGCCGACATCCAGCGCGCGCTGGCCCGGGGCGAGCAGGCCGCGCAGCGCCCGCTGCTCCGCCGCCTCAAATCCCCACCGCCCGAGCCACGCGTCGGCGAACACCGAGTTCGAGCGCACCTTGAGCGTGACGCCGCTGCGCCGGGCCACGACATCGTGCGGCGGCCGCGCCTGATGCCGGTGGCGGAACCAGGCCTGCCGAACGGCGGCCCCGGGATGGAGCGCGAGCCGAAGCGTCGCGCGGATGATGCGAAGGATCATGATCCAGCCTCCCCGGCTGGCCGCGACGGTCCCACAATCGCCGTCCGGAACAGGCGCCACGCCAGCAAACCACAGCCGGCCGCCGCGAGCGCGCCCGCGGCCGCTGCCGCGGGCGTCCCCGGGGCCGCGCACCCGGTCGCCGCCGACAGCCCGAACAGCAGCAGCGCGGCCGCCGTCACAGAGGCCAGCGGCAGGCCATGGATGAACGCGCGCTCGCGGCGATAGATATAGGCGAGACAGGGCAGCGACGTGGTGAGCTGGGCGAGCGCGTAGGCGGCGGCGAGCCCGGCCGCGCCGTACCGCGGCACCAGGCCGGCCGCCAGCCCGAGGTACGCGACGGCCCACGCCAGGTTGTAGGCAAACCCGAACCACATGCGCCCCATGCTCGCCAGAATGCTCCCCATCGGCGAGTAGAGCGCGACGAGGATGCCGTGCAGCATCAGCCACTCCACGACGGGCGCGTGGCCCGCGTAGGCGGCCCCGTACGGAAGGACGGTGAGGGCCGGCGCCGCCGCCTGGACGAGCGCGGCCGGCCCGATCACGAGCAGCGACAGCCCAAACGCGAACGCCGTGGTGCGGTTGTAGGCCCGCTCGTCGCGCGCGCCGTACGTCTCGCTCAGGATCGGCAACAGTGGCCCCATCAGCATGCCGAGGATCATCTCCGGCAGCTGCTTGATGCGCAGCACGGCATTGAACACGCCCACGCCCGCGAAACCGCCGGGGCTGTTGACCAGCATCGCGCCCGCCCCCCATGTGGCGGGGCCGAGCACCGCGCCTGCCAGCACCGCGGGGATGCCGAACTTCAGCACGACCGGCCACTCCCCCGCAGCGTCCGCCAGGGCGGCGGCCGGCACGCCGGCTTCAGCCGCGGCCGCGCGCAGCTCGCGGCGCCCCAGCCACCAGTTGATCCCCGCCGCCGCGACCAGCGCCCATACCGCCCCCGACAGCCCCCAGGCCAGCACGCCGCCGATCATCAGCGGAAACGTCGCCAGGCCGGCGAACAGATTCACGCGGGCGATGGCGCGGAACGCCTCGAACCCCGCCAGCGCTCCGGCCTGGGCGCCCGTCACGCCGCCGAGCAGCAGGAGCAGCGACCCGAGGCGGACGAGCCCGCCCAGCTCAGGGGCGCCCAGCGCCCGCGCAGCCAGCCACGGAGCGGCGGCCGCCAGGCCCGCCGCCATGAGCGCGCTCGACGCCCACGCAACCGCCTGGCACAGCGCCAGCATGCGCCCGGCCCGCTCCGGCTCCGCCCGCCGGTACTCCGCGATGTGGCGCGTCGCCGTCATGCCCATGCCGAATCCGGCGAAAGCCCCGAAGAGGCCGACCGTGCTCTGGATCATCCCGAGCCGGCCGAAGTCCTCCTGCCCCAGCACGCGGGCGACGACGACCGACGCCGCCAGGCCGAGCACGCGCGACACAGCCGCACCCGCCAGCGACCAGAACGAACCGCGCGCCAGGCGCCGGCCGATGGATTCGACGGGCAAAGCCGCCAGGCGGGCGCTCAGCCGGGACGGATCCCGGCGCGCGATGAGCTGGAGCAGCGGATTCACGACTCGGCGGAACGCTCCGAAGCGGCGATGCGCTCCAGGTGCTCCGCCAGCCCGTCGCGCAGCCGGACGAGCAGTCCGATAATCTCGGGGGTGGCGGCCGCGTCGATGCCGCAGTCCTCCACGCACAGGAGGCCCACGTCGCGCCCGCTGCTCGCCAGGACCATCCGGAGCGTGAGGCGGTCGCGGCGACCCGGCGCGGCCGGCGCGGCACCGGGCGCCCACGCGAACTCCCGGCCGCCCTCCGCGAGCCGCAGCGTAACGCCGCAGCAGCCCAGCCCGGACTCCGCCAGGGCGTCGCGGCACGCGCGCCAGACGCCGTCGGCGTCTCCCGCCGCCGCCATCCGCCGGGTCGCGCGATCGACGATCGCCCACGCGCGGCTCAGATCCCCGCGCCGCCGCTGGTCGTCGAGAACGCGGGCCGCCACCTTCGCCGGGGTCATCCCCGAGAACAGCCGGATGCTCATGAACGCCGTGATGGCGAGGGCGCCGGTGACCAGCATGACCACCTCGTTGCGGCCGACGGTAATCAGGAGGGCGGCGAGGCCAAGCACGATGCACACGCCGTAGAGCGCCAGGACGGCGCGGCGCGGGCTGTAGCCCATGCTCACCAGCACGTGGTGCACGTGCCCCCGATCCGGCGTGGCGAGCGGCACGCGGTGATACCACCGCCGAAGGATCGCGAGCGAGGTGTCGAACACCGGCAGCCCCAGCGCCACGACCGGAACGAGCAGGGCGACCGCCGCCTCAGCCTTCATCGTGGCCCCGAGCAGCGAGATGGCGGCGACGAGAAAGCCCAGAAGCATGCTGCCGGAGTCGCCAAGGAAGATGCGCGCCGGCGGGAAGTTGAAGAACAGGAACCCGAGCGCCGCGCCGCTGAACGCCGCCATGAGCACCAGCCCGAGCCAGTTGCCGCCGTGCAGGCAGACGAGGAACAGCGTGAGCCCGACGAACAGGCTCGCGCCCGTGGCGAGGCCGTCGAGCCCGTCCAGGAAGTTGATCGCGTTCATGCACGCGACAAACCAGAGTACCGTGACCGGGTGGGCGAGCGGCCCGAGCGAAACCGCTCCGCCGAACGGCACGCTCAAGACATGGATGCCGAAGCCGGCGGCGGTCGCGAGCGTGCCGATCACAATCTGCCACACCAGCTTCCAGCCCGCCCGGAGGTTGAGCACGTCGTCGACCACGCCCAGCAGCAGGGCGCAGCTCGCGCCGGCCAGCAGGCCGGCGAACTGGCGCAGGTGCTCGTGCAGCACGCCCGCCATCAGGGTCCAGCGCCCCGCACAGAAGAGCAGCGCCAGCGGGAGCACAAACGCGGCGTAGATCGCCACGCCGCCGAGGCGCGGCGTCGGCCGGGCGTGCAGGCGGCGCACGCCGTCCGGCCGGTCGACCACGCCGAAATGCCATGCGAGGCGCATGACCAGCCGCGTGCCGACCACGGAGGCCGCACACGCCAGCAGGAACACGATAAGGACGGTCGTCATGTGTGAACGCCGCCCGTGCGGCCGCCCGGTGCGCGCCCGCCGCTCACGGCTTGGCGCCTCCCGTCGCGGCTTCCGCCGCGTCGTGACGGTAGTGGGAATAGGCGTAGTAGTGGTGGTAGTTGGTCATGAACATATTTCGGTGCATGTCGACGCCGTTCACGACGACGCCGATGAGGCGCGCGCCCGAATCCACGAACTGCCGCGCCGCGTAGCGCGCCGCCCGCTTGCGGCTCCGGTCGGGCCGGCAGACCATGATCACGTTGCCCGCGAGGCCGGCCAGCACCACGCAGTCGCTCACGGCGCCGAACGGCGGGGTGTCGATCACGATCCGCTCGTACCGCCCGCGCAGCCACTGGAAGAACTCGCTCACGAACGGGTCGCCCAGCACCTGAGCGGGCGAGAACTCGGACGTGGGCCGGCTGGCGATCACGTCGAGGTTCGGGCACGGCGAGGCGAACGGCAGCCGGTCAAACGCGGCGGCGTCCCGCCGGCCGAGCACCTGGATCAGGCTCGCGGCCGAATCGGGCGCCCGGAAGATGCGCCCGAGGCGCGGGCGGCGCAGGTCCATGTCCACGAGCACGGTCCGCTGGCCCGTGCGCGCGCTCGTGATGGCCAGGTTGCATGCCGTCACGGTCTTGCCTTCCTCCGGGGCCGTGCTCGCGATGACGACAGCCGGGCCGTACCCGCCCTTCGGCGCGGTCGATTCGATTACGGTGCGCACCCCCGCGAACGCCTCCTCCATCTGGCCGAACTTCTCGTTGAGCACGGCCATCGCCAGCGTCTCGCGATCGCCGGTCACGCTCGGAACCAACCCCAGGATCCGGAGCCCGAGATCCCGCTCGATGTCGTCGGCTCCGACGATCCGGTCCTCCAGCGTGTCCGTGAGCAGCGCCAGAACGAGCCCCAGAAAGAGCCCCAGCACGGCCGCCAGCATCCATACGTCCTGGGGTCGCGGCCGGACCGGAACCGACGGCACGCCAGCCTGCTCGACGACCTTCACCGTGGCCGTGGTCTCGTCGGCCGACAGCCGGGCCTCCTCGATGCGATTCAGGATCCCGCGGTAGGCGATGTCGCATGCGTCGCGCTCGCGGTCCAGCGAGAGCAGGCGGTTGCGGGTCTCGACGATCTGGCGCTCCGTCGTGGTCGCCTGCGCGCCAAGCTCATCGACCCTCGCCCGCAGGGCGCCCGCCTGCCGACGGATCAGCGAGAGGTTGGACTCGGCCGTCTCGCGCGCATGCCTCAGCGATTCGATCACCCGGCCCCGGAGCACCGCGATGTCCTGCTCCTTGGTTTCCACCAGCGGATGCTTCGCCGTGTACCGCGTCCGCAGCGCATCCCGCTCGGACACCGCCGCGGCCCACTTCTCCAGCGCAACGCGGATCTCGTCGCCCCGCGGAGCGGCGTCCGGCAGCTTGGACGCGCTCTCCGGCCCCGCCTCGAGCGCGGCCAGCGCCTCGACCGTCTGGCGCGTCAGCGCCTCCTGGCTGTCGAGGTCGGAGAGCGACCGCCCCATCGTCAGCACCGAGTCCTCGAGCGCCTTCTTCAGGCTCTCAAGCCGGTCGACATGGTTCGTCACGCGGAACGCCACGATCACATCCTCGGCCCGCTCGAGCGTCCGGCGCTGGGACTCGGCCTGGTTCTGAAGCCAGGCGACGGCGCTGTCCGACGCGATGCGGTTCTCCTCGATGGCGTACTGCTCGGCCGCCGCCGCGAACGCATTGGCCGAAGCGGCCGCGAGGGCGGGGTCCGATCGCTCGCAGCTGATCTGGACGATCCGGGTCTTGGCGAGAAGGGCGAAGCCCGCGCCGCCGAGAATGGCGTCGGCGTCCACGCCCTCGCGCGCCGCGGGCGGGTACAGGGCTTTGAGCCGCGCGACCGCCAGCGGACGGAGCGCCTGGCCGCTGAACTTCCGGAGCCGCGTGTTGAACACCTCCTCGGACGGCGTGTAGGAGGGGTCCTCGATGACGGCCCCCTGCTGGTTCATGATCCGGGGACGCCGCTGGCTCATCTCGATCAGGCTCACGGCACGATAGATCCGCGGGGCGGTCAGCAGGTAGAACGCCGCGGCGGCGGACGCGAAGAGCACGACCAGCAGCACGATCTTCCACTTCTGGCGCACCACGCGAAGCAGGCGCATGGGGTGAAGCGAACCGACGAAGCCGGAGTCGAGCACCGGTGCCCCGCTGTAGTAGCCGGGCCCGTACACATGCGGCGGATGGGCGCCGGTGGCAGGCGGCGGCGGGCTCTGGGTCGGACTGTTCATCTGCGTTGATCTCCGCCGGCTTCGACCCCCCGCCGCCGGCCGTCGCCCGCGAGGCACGAGATGCCGACCACCACCACCACCCACGCGTACAGGACGGCCGGGCAACGGAACGGAAGGTCGATGGCGCTCTGCACCGTGGTCAGGAACGCCCCGGCCGCGGCGAACTGAAGCGCCGGCCGCCCCGCCAGCCCCGCCCGGATCGCCGGGCGCACCATCGCCGCGAGCGTCGCCAGCATCAGTGCGACGCCCACCCCCCCGAATTCGGCAAGGAATTGTAGGAGATCGTTGTGGACGTTGGCAAGGCCGTGCAGGGATCGGCCGGCCAGATCCGGCGGCAGGTGAAAGGCCAGCTGATAGCGGAACCCCCAGCCGCCGCACCCGAACCACGGCGACTCCCTCCAGACATCGACCGCCGCGCTCGCCAGGGCCAGCCGGTTCCCAGCCAGCAGACGGTCGAACCGATCGCCTGCAAGCGAGGCCAGCTCCCGGGCGACCGGATCGCGGCCGGCCCCCGCAATCAGGAAATACGCGAGCGCTCCAACCGCCAGCAGGCCCGCCACGAGGTGCAGCCGGCTGGCCGGCCGGAGCCGGCGCCAGGCCCGCCTGGAGACGACGGCCACCATGGCCGCCGCCGCGCCGGTCGCCAGAAGGATCGACGCGCGCCCCACGGACAGGAACGCACCGGCCAGCGACGGGATCGTCGCGCTCAGCCTCAGCGCGGCGCGCCCGTCGAAGCGAATGGTCGGCCGGCCCAGCACATCGCGAATCCACAGGCCGCCGGACAGGCAGAACATGAGAACGAAGTAGGCCCCGGCGTGATTGGAGTAGGCGAAGCTGGCGAAGAAGCGCTCGTGTCCGGCCGGCTCGCCCCCGAGCAGGCGAGTGGCGCCGGAGGCGAACTGCGCCACGCCGAAGAGCGCGAGCGCCGCGGCATTCACGACGAGAGCGCTCCAGAGGGTGTAGATGGAGCCCGCGCGAAGCCAAGGGGCCCGCAGGCCGACCGCCAGCGCCCAGGCTGGCGCGAACCACACGAGCATCTCCCGCCCCTCCCTCGCCGTGAACGAGAAGGGCAGCCACGGGACAGGCGGCGGGTCGTAGCGCCAGGCGTTCAGCGCGGGATCGAACACCAGCGGGCGCCCGCAGTTCCACGCCTGGACCGCCAGCAGGGCCAGGAACAGGCCGCCAAAGAGGAAGACCGGATCGCGAACCAGGTGTGCGAGCCCGTCGCCCATCGCGCGGCGCATCGACGAGCCGCCGGCGCCGGAAGCGGACCCGGCGATGCGCAGGGCCGGAATGATCGCACCCAGCGCAAGCATCGGCCACTGCCACGGCGCGTATGTGCCGCCCCGGGCCCATGCCGTATACGCCAGGAGGAGAAAGGCGGATCCCAGCAGAGCGAACTCAGCCACGGGATGTGCCGCTCGCCCGCCCCGCTGGCAGGGAGCCGCCGGCCCGATCGCGCTCTGGTGGGCGAGGTTCAACCGGCGCGGGCGATCCTACTGTCCGCGGTAGGTCTCGCCGACCGGAGGAGGCGGCGGTGGTGGTGGCGGCGGTACGCCGGCTCCTTCGGGAGGGAACTCCCGGATCGGCGGCGCGATCGGCATCGCGCGCGGCTCCCGGCCGACCACGGGCGCGAGCCGCGGCAGCAGCAGGCGAACCGCCTGAACCACGCCGGAAGGCAGGACCGAGGACGGATCGGCCCCGGCGGCCTGAACCGCCGGCCTCAGCCCGACCGGTACGGCCGCCGCGAAAGCGGCCGTCACTCCAGCCGCGCGATCACCCATAATAACGGCCGCCGAGGCCACGACCGCCGGCAGCATGGCGGCCGAGACCCGGGGCGCCAGCGCGGTGGCAAGCGCTTCCGCGTCGTATCGCATGGCGCGAAACACGTAGGCCGTGAGCAAGGCGATCCGCGCCTGCTTCTGGTCCGCCGGCAGATCGGACTTCTCGACGGCCGCGATCGCCTGCGCGAGCACCTGCGCCGCTTCGTCAGCAGACGCCTCGCGGACCAGGATTTCGACCTGAGCCGGGTCCGAAACAGCCGCGGCGATCTGCTCGGGCGTGGGCGGCTCGAACCGCGCCTGAGCCGACAGCGTCGCCGAGAGCAGAATTCCGCACGCGATGTACACCGCAATCTTCATGACATCACACTCCTGATGAAGCACGCCGGGACGCCCGTCGACGCCACGCGCGGCTAGTAGCGAACAGAGACACCGAGTCCGGCCCGGAGCTGGTCATACCGATAGTCCGGTATCGTCGAGTCGTCGTTCTCGTAACCGATCTCTCCGTACACCGTCGCAAACTTGGCCCGCGGCGTGTAGTCCGCGCGCAGCAGCGCGGCCCAGCGGTTGTCCTCGCGATCCCACAGCTGCCCGCCCTCCTGCACCGGGTCGAGGTAGTCGTCCTGGCGGTAGGAGCCGGTCAACGACAGCGTCAGGGGCTCGCGCAGACGGTAGAGGGCGCTGAGCGTGGTGACCGTGACGCGATTGGCGGTGTTGGCATACTGGGGCGCGGACTGGACTCCATTCCGGCCCGACAGCTCCAGCGTGAGCTTCTCCGTGGCCAGCCACGTTCCCGCGACGTCAAAGCTGAAAAATGTCTCGTCGCCGCCGTCGCGCTGCATGGACGAATAGTTGCCCGTCGTGCCGTCCGCGCCGTCCGCCCCCTCGCGCTGGTAGTCCTCGAGGCCCGCGCCGGCTTTGAACACCAGCTTGTCCGTCGAGCGCGTGTTGAGTCCGCCGCGGACCACGTACGCATCGGCGTCACCGGAGAAGCTCTGGTTGTGCTCGCGGCGATACTGGAGAGTGAGCAGGCCGTCGGTCTTGTCCGTCAGCCGGTAGCTCCCCTCTATCTGCCCCCGCTTCTCGTCGATATCGTAGAGGCGGCTGTCGCTGTAATTCTGCTCGCTGTAGCTGCCGCCCACGTCCAGCCCGAACCGCTCGGTCACCTGTCGCCCGACCACCGCGCCGACGTCGTTGAGCCTGCGGCGGAGGCGCATGCTGCGATCGTACGTCAGCGATACGTCGCGGCTCTCGGGGTTGATCGGCTCCCCGAAGTAGGTGGAGCGGTCGTAGTCATCAATCTGGCGATAGCTTTGCTCGACGATGACGCTGAGCGTATCGCGCTTCCCGGCTCGCGCCGACACGCGTTCGCCGACGTTCTCGAAGTCCTTGTCGGTGAAATCGGTGTACCACCGATGCAGCAGGAAGCCCCGGCCGTCGATCCGGCCCCAGGACGGCTCGTAGGAGAAGTCCACGCCGCCCTGGGCGTCGTAGAAGATGTCATCCTGCTCGTTCGTCCGGACGAGCTCGACGTTGGAGTCGTACGTGACCGATCCGTCAACAAACGGGTGAAGGGTCAGGTACCCCAGCCGGACGCCCTCTCCCGGCGCGGCGAGCGCCCCGCCGGCCAACCATCCCGCGCACAGGCCAATTAGACCCAGCACGACCATTCGTCCGGTTCTTCGATGCAGCTGGATCATGCGACTCCCCAGTGGATGCGTGAATTTGCTGGCGGAATCTACCAAGGGCCGATCATCCGCGCGAGCCCAAAAAGATGCCTCGAATGGCCGGGCCCCGGCAGCGGTCGGCGCGACGATCAGAAGATCCGCTCCGGCACGAACACGATGTCGCCGGGCTGCAGGACAAGGTCCTGGTCCACAGCGCCTCGCGCGCCGACGGCTCGCAGGTTCACCTCGCGCGTCGCCATGTCGCCGTCCGCCAGGCGCCGGCTAACCCGGATCGCCGTGTCCAGCGCGCTCGAGCTGAGGCCTCCGGCCTGCTGGATCGCGCCGCTTACCGTCAGGTCGCGGGTCGGCGGAATGCTGATCCGTCCGGACTTCGTCACTCGGCCGAGCACCGTCACGTAGCCCCATGGCGAGGCGCTCTCCGGGCCTGAGTCGCGAAGGAAGTCGATGACCACTTGGGGCCGGATGAAATACTCGCCGTACCGGGTCGTCAGCACGCCGACCAGCTCGTCCGGAGTCAGCCCGTCGACGTGCACCACGCCCAGCAGCGGCAGCGCCAGATCGCCCTGGTCGCTCACGCGCTTGGCGGATTCCTCAAGCTCCCTTTGGCCGGCGACCAGGACCACGATGCTCACGGCCAGCCCCGGCCGCAGAACGGCCGGCGCCGCCTTCGGCCCCCCGCCGCCGCTCCTGAAATCCTCCCCCGGCCCAAGCGTCGCCCGGCAACCGGCAGACAGCAGAACCGCCAGCAGCAAACAAGTCGCGCCCCATCGCATGTGCGACATTCCTCCGTGCGTGCCAGGAGACAAGCCAGCGCTTCAAGCTCGCTCGGACTCCGTCCCCGTCAATTACCCACCCGCTCCAGGCCAGCCGCCGGACCGCCCGCCGCCCGCCCCCCATCCTCCGGGCTCGACGCCCGGTTCGACACCCCCGACGACTGGATCGCGGACGATGGTAGTGGCACTCCGGCCGCTCCGTCCAGCGTTCGCGCACGACGATACCATGCACGCGCCCGCCAAGACACCCACCAATTCCACCGGCCGGCGCCCGCCCCCCCCCAGCCTGCCCCCCCGCGCTTGCGCGGCCGGCCGCAGGCGCCTATGATCCGGCGCATTCGAAAGGAGCACCGACATGAGCAAGCGCATCGGGTTCGTCGATTTCAAGCTCGAGAACTTCCACGCCAACGTCTACCTGAGGGCCGTCCGCGAGGACCTGGCCGCCCGCGGCTTCTCCGTCGCCGGATGCTGGGGCCAGGACGAGGCGGTCGGCCGCGAGTGGGCAACCAAGAACAACGTCCCGTACTTCGGCTCGGTCCGGAAGCTGGACAAGGCGGTCGATGCCTACATCGTGCTGGCCCCCTCGAACCCCGAGACGCACCTCGCGCTCTGCAAGGCGGTGTTCCCGATGCGGAAGCCGACGTACGTCGACAAGACGTTCGCCCCCGACGTGAAGACCGCGAAGCGGATCTTCGCGCTCGCCGACAAGTACGGCGTCGCGATGCAGACCACATCCGCGCTCCGCTACACCCAGGTGCAGGACTTCGTCCGTGAAGCCGGCGGCCCGATCGCGGTGCGGCACATGGTCGCCTGGGGCGGCGGCCGCTCGTTCGAGGAGTACGCCATCCACCCGGTCGAGCTAATCGTCAGCTGCATGGGCCCGGCCGCCGAGCGCCTGATGCGGCGCGGCGAAGGCAACCAGCAGCAGCTGATCATCGACTTCGCCGGCGGCCGGACCGCCGTCGTGAATGTCTACTGCAACGCGAAGACGTCCTTCGCGGCGAGCGTGACAACGGAAGCGGAAACGCGGCTGATCACGCCCGACTGCGCGCGGCTCTTCACGGACACGGCGGCGGCGATCCTCGATCTGCTCGAGACGGGCAAACCGGCGGTCGATCGCGCGGAGAGCCTGGCGATCCGCCGCATCCTCGACGCCGCGCTCAGCCCGAAGTCCGCCGGTCGGTTCGTCAAGCTCTAGGGCTTGGCGGTCGGCGGATCGGCCAGCAGGAACACGCGGTCGTAGGTCCCTCCGTGGTCGGCGCTCTTGAAGACCCGGAAGGCGATGGTATTGCGCTTCCCGGGCTTCACGAGCGCCGTCACGTCGAACGACTGCTGGTGATCGTAGTTCACCCAGAAGAACTCCGGCCCCCGCCACGTGGCGTCGGTGTAGTTCTCGTACGGGAACCCGACGGGCTCGCCGTTGATCCAGACCTGCAGCCCGCGCGCGATGAGGCTGGGGAAATAGAGCTCGACGCGCTTTCGGCCGGCGAACGACTTGGGCACGTCCACCTCCGCCCGGTAGAAGAACGCGGCCGGCTGCCGATCGGTCTGAAACACGACGTCGGGAATGAGCGTGCTGTCGCCGTCCGGAAGCGCGGACACGTCGGCGCCCGGCTTCTGCCACCCCTTCGCCCAGGCGACGTTGTCCGTGTCGAGCGCGATCTTCATGGTGCGCGGCAGCACGACGGACGCGGCGGAGCCCGTGATCCGGGCGCTGAACGTCGCGTACTTGTTGTACCAGCCGCCCGTCATGTACTGGGCCTTCTGATCGCGCGCCAGGCGAGGCGGACACATGAAATAGGGGTACAGCTTGTTGAGCTTGTCGGCGACAGCGAAGCTCGCATCGGCCGTCCGCATCGCCGCGCCGAAGTCCCCCGTCTCGCGGGCCTGCTCGATCGCGTCGCAGAAGGCGTCCGTGCTCTTCTGGATGTCGGCCATGGTCTCGACGTGCGCCTTCGCGCGCGGCGTGTCGGCCGCAGAGACCGCCTTCGCGATGGCGGCGCGGCACAGCGCGCGCACCGCCGGCGTCAGGATCAGGTGGTTGCCCCACACCTCGTTGGACGTCAGGTCCGGGATCTCGTCCATCCGCCGCTCGAGGATCGCGAGGTACTCGATCATAGCCGGCGCGGCGGCGCCGAAGCGGATCCGGCAGTAGTCCTCGATGATCGCGTGGTAGTCCTGCTTCATGTTCCAGTAGAGCCGGATCATGAGCCAGTGGTTCAACCCGGAAGCGGCCCAGTCGTCGTGGCCCTGCGTGGTGTGGCCGTTCAGGCCCAGCTCGTGGAACCACGGGTAGTTCTTCCCGATGATGCCCCACTGGGGGCAGATCATCGCGAGGTTCCACGAGAAGCCCATCGGGTCGTAGTCATAGTAGTAGCTTTCCGCGCCGGCCGCCCGGGCCTGCGCCATCCAGGCCTCGAACCACTTCCGGTATTCCCGGTTCGTCCGACACTTCTCGTCGCGAACGTGATGCAGCGGGCAGATGCTGAGCGGCGCGAAGACGAGCGCCATGTTCGGGTGCACGCGCTCGACCCGCGGGGGCATCGTGTTGTTCGAATAGACCAGCACGCCGAAGCGCGCCTTCGGGTGCTGCCGGATCACCTGCTCGATGACGCGGTTGTGGAAGAACCACATGCGGTCGGTGGCCGACGGCACGCCGAGCGTCCAGTCGAACTCGTTGCTGTCGAGCCGACGCGTTTCCTTGCGGTCGTCCACGGTCAGTCCGTCCTCCGCCGAGATCGAGAGGTACGCCTCGCCGGGCGCCTCGTTCAGCTTGCTGATGTAGGCCTGCGCGTAAAGGTCCCACGCCTTCGGATTGGCCATGTTCGGGATGCCGCGCGCCGGCGATCCGCGGCTCATCGCGTAGTATTCGTCGGGGAGCCGGTAGTCGGACGTCTGCACGTCGATGTTGGTGAGCGTTCCGTCCGGGAGCTTGCGCGCCGTCGGGCGCGTGACGTTGCTCACGATGCCGACCGGCAGATTCCGGGCGCCCCAGTCGAGCGGCCACGACAAGGCGTGACTCTGCGCGATGACCGGATCGCCCAACCCCCGCACGAAGTTGCCCCGATTCCGCAGGGTCCACCGCGCATAGCCGTCGCCCTGCCCGTACGTGCACCACCAGTAGCGCTGCGAGCAGGACGGATTCTCGACTATCGAGATCGCCGTCTCGATCGTCCGCGCGTCGGGCAGAAGTTCGCCGAAGTCGCCGGGCATGACCCATCGCGCGCCCAGGCTCTCGAGGAATGCGTAGGCCGCGTACAGCGTGCCGCGGGCACGGCGGCCCGAAAGCACAAGGTGCCGGCCCGTCACCCGGCAGACGAGCCCGTCCGGCTCAAGCGCATCGACGTCCCTTCCCAGCCCCGCCTGGCGCGCGAACGCGGAGCCGAGCAGAATGGCGGGCGCATCCGGCAGGCGGTCGGTCGCGTGGGTCGCGATCGGCACCTCGGCCCCGCTGATCTTCCGCAGGCACGCCTGAAGCTCCTCGGCCGCGAGCTTTTCCTCGTCACCAACGCGCTTCAGGTCCTCCTGGATCGCCTTGACCTGCTTGTCGAGCAGCTTCCGGAGCGCCGCCTCATTCGTCGATGGATTGTGCGCGCGAAGGTAGGCGTCCGCCTCGGCGGTCTTCCGCGCCAGGTAGCCGTCGAACTCGGTCTGAGCCGGCAGCACGATGGTCACGGACGGCACGCCGTCTTTCACGATCGGGAGCCCGACGGCTCCAGCCGCCGTCGCCAGGCCGGCCGCCATCCCCACGACCGCCATGGCTCGCCGCATCCGCGTCATCATCGCATGACCCTCCTCACGACCTCGTAACCCGAGTTCGGCCGGCCGTCGGCACGCGGGACGGCGCACGCCGCCACCGCCACGAGACAGTCGACCTCCGCCCGCAGCTCGACGAAATCGCCGGCCCGGCTTCCGCCCGCCGCCATCGCCAGCGCCCCGTCCGCCCCGGCCTCAATGCGGAAGAAGAGGTTGAGCGGGTCCGGCACGTCGGCGGCGCGGATGCCCCACGGGCCCAGGGCCTCGACCAGGTGCTCCTGGCAGCCGTCTCGATCGACGCCGAACCGCTTCCGGAGCGCGAAGCGGCAGCACGCGGGGTAGAGCAGGTCGTGCGCCGGCGCCGTGTCGCCGACGATCGTCAGCAGCGGGCGCGGCGGCAGCGCGTTGGACCAGAGCGCATGCCCGACGGTGGGCCTGAAGGTCTTGCACTCGACGCGCGTCCGGGCCTGGCTCAGCCTCTCGCCCGCGTCGCCGGCCACGAACACCACGAGGTCGCCGGGCTGCCCGCCGGCCTCGTCCACGATGCGCACCGCCGCGCCGGCCGGGACCTCAAAGGCCCGCGCCGACATGGCCGGGATCGAAATGCGATGCGGGTCACTCATCAGGCGGCTATTGCTCCACGACCACGACGTCGGCCAGTTTCACCTCGGGGAGTTGGATGGTCAGCGTGCCGTCCTTCAGTTCGTGCGCAAGCCCCTTCGGCTGGTAATAGGACCACACCTTCCTCGCGGACGCGATGCCATCGATCGACACGGACAGGTTCTGCACCGGGCCCTTCTGTCCGTGTCCGAGGTTCACGACCGTGATCACCGAGCCCTTCGGGCCCGCGAGCCGGTTGCAGACGACGTTCGGCTGGTCCGCCCGCAGGTCGGGCGCGATCCCGGCGTCCTTCAGCGGGCGCAGGATCGCCGACGCGGCCGGCGCATCGAACGCCACCGGCTCAAACTGCGGGTAGCGCGTCCGGTTCTCGGGCCCGCCCTTGCCGCAGGGCATCACGGGCAGGGCCTTCTTCGCCCACGCCTCGCCGGGCATGGCGCCGATGTAGTAGGCTCTCCCGGCGCCGTGCTTCCGGCTCACGAATGCCGGAGAGCCGTCCGCGAACCGGCCGAGCACCGCCACATCCTCGCCTCCGCCGAACTTCTCAACGGTCCCCACGGCCTCGAACGAGCCGCCGCCCTCGAGCGTCACCGTGTCGAGCGGCTTGAGGAAGAGCAGCTCCAGCTTGCTGCGCACCGGCCCGCGGCAGCGCATGTAGGACGTCTGGGCGCCGCGGCCGAGCGGCGCGCTGAGCGCCGGGAGCGGCTCGTCGTATTCGTCCTTTCGCGCCGCCCCGGCGGAGGCGTAGAGCACGCCCCCGCCCTTGACCCAGTCGGCGACCGCCTTTGCCGTGGCGCGCTCCATGTTCTCGCCGCCCACGTAGAGGGCGCGGTAGCGCTGGAGGTAGCCGTCGCGCACGTCCGCCTCGGTCACGAGGTCCACGCGGTAGCCCGCGTTGCGGAGTGCGTAGTAGGTGTTCTTGCGCTCCTCCTGGAACACGTTGGTCGGCTCGGAGTCCGGCTGGACCGCGTTCTGGCTGAGCCCGCAGATCTCCCACAGGTCGCTCGCCTCGGACAGCAGCATCGCCACGGGCGCATCGACCGGCTTCGCGGGCTCGAGCCAGTTCTCAACGGCTCCGGCGATCTCGCTCACTTCGCGCATCACGCGGAACGTCGGCACGCCGTTGCGCACGTTCACGTAGTTCTCGGTCGTGAACCCGTCGGGCGGCGTGCTGAACCAGTCGATATCCTTCACGCCCTGCCCGATCTCGAGGATCGCGTTCTGCAGCAGGTGCTCCGGCGACTGACCCGGGTAGTGCGGCATGCAGTACATCATCATGCGCTGCCCGTTGTACTTCGTTCCCGCCTTGAGGTAGCCGACCTGGTACTCGACGACCAGCCGCGACGTCTCGGGCTGGGTGTAGTCGTAGTCCTCGGTCCACGCCAGCGTCATCGCGTTGTACTTGAACGCGTCGATGAAGCTCGACTGGTGCATCCAGTAGAACGGGTGCATGCCGCCCAGGTTGGCCGACGTGTTCACCTGGGGCCCCAGCCGCTCGCGCAGGCGGACGGTCTTCGCGGCGAAGTCCGACACGCCCCGGCTGATGCGGAAGAGGGTGCTGTACCAGTAGAGCCGCTTGAGCGTGCGGTCGACCGCCCCCGACTCGGTCCCTTCCGGGACGACGCCGATCTGCACCGCGACGGCCGGCGACAGCGACTTGAGCGGCTTCACCGACTCCCAGTTCTTCAAGCCCAGGTCGGACGGCCTCACCTCGCGGGCATTGAGGAAGTCGTGGAACGCCGCAATGACGGCGGCGTTGGTCTCGTTGATCGGCGGCAGCCCGATCTCGTCGCCGTAGGAGAGGAAGTGAAAGCGGTCCGCGGTCCCCAGCGCCTCGATCTTGTCCGCGACCTTGTCGGGGTCCTGGCTGTGCTGCCAGGTGGCGCTCTTCATCAGCTCGAACCCGCGCTTCCGGGCCCACGCATCCTGCCGGGCGTATTCCTCCGGCCCGAGCCCCGTCGCGCGGCCGTTCACCGTGTTCAGCCCGATCGCGCGCCGGAAGTCCATGCCCAGGTCCCACGCCCAGTCCGCGCCGGTGGCACCCGACGGAAGGGGCGAGCTGGTGTGGGAGAAGAAGCGCATCCGCTTCGGCATGGGGGATGCCCGGGGGGTGCGGTCGAGCTCCGCGATCACGTGGCGATAGGCATCCGCCACGGTCATCGTCCAGCGATATCCCTCCTCCGTGCCGAGGTCCGGCTGGAGCAGGACCGCCACGGTGTCGCCGGACTCCGAGGGCCGGCGCTCAAACGTCTTGACGATCCGCTTCTCGTCCGGCGCAAAGGCGAAATCGACGGCGAACAGAACCGGCGGCGGCTGGTTCGTGATCGCCGCGCCGCGCTCGTCCACGGGCACGCCCTTGCAGAAAAAGGTGTTGGCGCTCTCGACGTTCAGCAGCGGGCCGATATCCAGCCACACGCTCGCCTCGCCGGGCTTGAGCGGCGTCGGGATCTGCCCAGGCTTGACCTTCGAGGGCTTCGACTTCTTTCCCGGGGCCACCGCGTTCGTCGGCACCGGCGGGATGAACCGCGTTCCGTCGGCCTCGTACATCCGCACGAGCGGCATGTAGGCGGACGATCCGTGGAAGTCCGGATAGCGCTTGCCCGCCCGGTTCCACGTGAACTCGGCGGCGGACTGGGCGTCCTTCGAGAGGCGGACGCGCATATAGAGGTGGTTCGCGCGCCGAAGTTCGTCCAGCAAGGGATAGCGCGGATAGCGCGGGGCCGAGATCTCGGACGGATCGTCCGTGATCATGACCACGTCGACCGACCGCATGCCGGCCGGCGCCGGGTTGCGTGCCTTCGCGATCGCCAGCTGGCAGCGGCCCGCGGGCAGCGCAACCGCATAGCCTTCAGCCGCGTCGTGGTCGATGCCCCACGGCCAGTAGAGGCTGCCCGAGAGCGGCTCCTTCTTGAAGCAGAAGTGCTTGGCGGAGTCGACCAGCCCGTAGGTCTTCCGGAACAGCTCCTTGCCGTTCGAGCCCCGGACGAACACGTCGAACGCATAGTTGAAGAACGGCGGGCACTCGTACTTGGCCCACACGCGGTAGGTTCCGGCCGTCGGGATCGTGATGTCGGCGATAATCTCGGCCGCGTTGTCGCCCGCGTCGGTCATCGCGGTCTTCGTGCGGCTCTGCCAGTGCCCGCCGAAGACGTTGCACTGGTAGTGGTCGAACCCGGCGCGGCCGACGCGCCATTCGGGCGCCGTTCCGCCGAAGTCCTTCGCGTTCACCCCGCGCATATCCTCGGCCTCGACGATGATCCGGGTCACTCCGTCGGGACCGACGGGCGACTCCCAGTCCGCCTCCGCCGCGCGCCCGCCCGTCGCCCACGCCAGGCCCAACGCCACCACCGCCAGCCGAACGCCGCTCGACTTCATGACCGCCGCCTTTCGTGAGAACGCATGGACGCGTTGGGCGGACTCTACACCATCGGCCCGCGGGGGAAAACAATGTCCGCGCGGACGGGTCGAGGCCGCGGACCGGGCCCTAGTGTGCTGTCCCGCAAATGACTACGCAAAACGCGCAAGTGCCTGTCATTCCGAGTGGAGCGAGGAATCTCGGGCTTGATCGCACGGCAAGAGATCGTTCGCTTTGCTCAGGATGACCTTCATTTTGTAAGCCTATTCCCAAGACAGCACACTAGACTCCACGGACAGGACAGCCGCGCGCGGCCCAGCCGGAGGGACCGATCAGGTGCACGGGGATGGGCTGGAAGCCCAAGGCGTGCGCGGGCGAGTCGGGCGCGAGCCGGTAGTCGTCGGCCGCCGGGTCGACGAACCTCGGATCAGCCACCCGCGAGTGCGCGTCGAACCCCTTCGCCTGCCAGTCGGCGAACGAGCCGTCCGGCGTCGTCTTCACCGGCACCTTCCGGAGATCGCCGGCCGCGAGCCAGTAGAGGTTGTGGTCGCACACGTCGAACCGCCCGGGCTGGTTCTCCTTCCACGCCTGAAAGAGGTAGAACAGCTGCGCCTCCGGGCGGGTGTACGCCACCACGTTGCGCCGGAAGCGGTTCCCCTTCATGAAGTCGCTCTCGGGATGCAGGTGCACCTGCCGCTCGTACCCGTCGACCAGGATGTTGTTCTCGATCACGTTGTTCTGGCCGGCGTGAATGCAGACGCCCCCGTTGGTCGTGCGCGCGATGATGTTCCCGTAGACCAGGGTGCCGCTGCTGAAGTCGTCCAGGTACACGCCCCACGTCAGGTGGGGCGTCTGGATCCGGCCCTCGGGCGTGGTGATCATGCCGACGGAGTCCAGGATGAGGTTGTGCCGCACGACGTTGCCGCTGTCGCGCTTCTCGTAGCCGAGGCTCTCGATCGCGCCGGTGTCGTTGGTCTCGAGGTTGCACCGGCGGATCTCGTTGAACTCGATGACATTCCGGTGCGAGAGGTGATCCTCGCCCGCGCTCTTGAACGAGATCCCGTAGCGCGGCACGTCCGCGATGCGATTGTGCGCGACGTAGTGATCGCAGCCGGCGGTGATGTAGACGCCCGCCACATGCTTGTATACGAGGCCCAGGTGCTCCATGCGGTTGGCCACCACGGCGCAGTGGTGTGACTGCGCCCGGGTCCCGCCCACGGCGATCACGCCGCCCTGCCCCGCGTGATGCACGTGGTTGTCCGCGAACACGCACTGCTCGGAGCGCTTGGCCAGCTTCAGCGCGTAGCCGCCGCACCAGGCGAACTCGCAGCCGCTCACCTCGCAGCGCCGCGCGCCGGACATGTGGATGGCCGCGTCCTGGGGAAAGTAGTACTGCTCGGTGATCGTGTGGGTGGTGTCGGTGAAGGAGAAGCCCGAGAGCCGGACGTGCTCCACGTACCGGCCCGCCTCCGCATCCCCGACGAACTGAACGAGGCACTCGAGCCGGGGCGCCACGACGGGCACGTCCGGAAAGCCCGGCGCCTCGGGAACGTGAAGCACCTCGGCCCGCGCCTGATCGAGGAACCACTCGCCCGGCGCATCGAGCGCCTCGCGCACGTTCTCGATGAAGTAGCGGTTGCCGGCGCGCACGTCCTCGCTGTTGTCCAAGCTGGCGAAGTCGATCCGGCGCTGCTCCGCGTCGATGCCGCCGATCGGCAGAATGGCGTTCACCCATCCCCAGGCCAGGAAAATGTGGACCTCCGCGGCACGCAGGTCTCCGAGCGCCGGCAGATCGCCCGACTTGTAGCGCATGTAGCGCATCGTCCCGGGCCGATTGGACCCGGGCTCCGGCCCATCGGCCGCGTCGGCAAACAGCCAGCCGCCGGTGTACGGGTTGCGGGGATCGACATTGGGATGCCGGGCCCGCGTGGCCCAGCGGTCGCCCACGCGCAGCAGGCGGAAGTCGATCCCGTTCGGAACCGGCGCGGCCCAGAGGCCGTCTTCGCGCCGCCGCCATCCCCCCAGCGGCACGCCGCCGCTGAGCACGACCCGCCCTCCGTCCGCGCGATACGTGGTCGGCCCCGCCTCGGTCCCCGAGTCCTCCGGCCCCAGCACCAGGGGCTCGTCCAGATGGAAGGTGCCGGGCCGGACCCGCACCTCGACCGGCCCCGAGACTCCGGCCCGACGCAGCTTCCGCACCGCATCGCGCGCACCGGCGAGCGTGGCCAGAGGCCGCTCCCGATGGCCCGGCGCCTGGTCATCGCCACCCGGCGCCACGCACACGCTCACACCGCCCGTATCGCCCGTCGTCCCGGTCATGCCATCCCCCCTCTCTCCGGCGGCCCCGCCTTCGTTCCGAGCTGAGGATATTACCCGCATGACCCGGTGTCGGGAAGCGACACCCGGCGAGTCGGCCATGGGCCGGCCCGCGCGCGGAGCGCGCAGGCCACCATCTCAGCCGCTCCCCTCGACTGCACAGGATCGGGCCGCATCAGCGCTTCGCACTATGCCGGCTCACCACCCGGGCTACGGGCTGAAGACCGCACTACAAACAGCGGATGGGCCGGTTCGGGCGTTTGTAGTGCGGCCTTCAGGCCGTTCTGAGGCCATGGCTCGAACGGCCGGGGCCGCATCCATCGGAGTCGTCAGAGGCCCCCGCCCGTGCTACGCTTCCGGGCCAATCAGCGAGAGCGAGGGGGCGGACTCCGCAAAGAGGACTGGTGGCATGAGACTGGAGTTCACACCGCGCGCGGAGCTTGGCGAGTATGAGTGGGAGTCGACACGCGGGTTCCGGAACCGGATCGGCGTCGACCGCGATGTGATCCGGAAGCTTTCCGAGCGAAGCAATCTGCACGGGCTCGCCCGCCTGATGCTCTACACGGGGGCGATGGCGCTGACCGCGTGGGCGACCGTTGCCGTCAGCCGCCACAGCCTGCTCCTGGCAGTCCCCGTGCTCTGCGCCTACTGGTTTCTGTACGGCTTCTGGGTCGCCGTCGCCCACGAACTGCAGCACAAGATGGTCTTCGCCAAGTCCTGGGACCGGCTCAGCGAGCTCATCTACTTCTTCATTCAGGCGCTGCTCTGGAACAGCCCGCGCTACGCCCGGATCTCGCACCAGCTGCACCACCGCTACACCATGGTGCGCGGCATGGACCCCGAGACGGCCTGGCCCGAGGTCATCACCACGCCCTGGCAGCGCCGGCACCTGCGCACGCTCATCCTGAACATCCTGGTCGTCGGCGTGCCCGTCAGCCTCTACCAGGCGGTCCGGCTCCAGGTCGAGCGCATGGCCGGCGTCCGGAACTGGATGATGCGCGACCACTGCACGCCCGAGGACGTCGGCCGCATCCGGATCGACACGACGGGGATCGTGCTGTTCCACATCGCGGTTGTCGGCTCCGCCATCGCGTTCGGCCGCTGGGAGCCGATCCTGTTCATCACGATCGCGTGGCAGGTCGGCTCCGCCATGGAAACGCTCTGGCATTCGACGGAGCACATCGGCCGGCCCTACAACGTGAACGACCAGCGCCTGACAACGCGGTCGGTCCGGGTCAGCCCCCTGCTCCGCCTGATCTACGGCGGGCTCGACGACCATGTCGATCACCACCTCTACCCCTCGGTCCCTTCACGCAACCTGCCGAAGTTGCACCGGCTGCTCGCACCGAAGCTCGCCCAGCCGCGCACCATGATCGCCTGCTGGCAGGAGATGTTCGCCATCGCACGGGAAAAGGACTGCGCCCCCCGGCACGAGCACGTCCCCCTCGATTCCGCGCTGCTCCGAACATGAACGGCGGGCGTGCACGTCGGCCGCCGGACGTGCCGGGCGCATCGCGGCGATATCTTTCGCGGATCTTCCCTCCTCCCGGGCGTTGCGGTAAACTTCTCTTTTGCTCGGGGCTCTGACTGCCACCCGATCGGAAGGGCGGAAGAGGGACGACGCGGGCCGTGGAATCGAGGAACGAATGAAGAAGCCCATGACCGGGCCGCGACGGCGCCAGACAGCCCCGAAGCCGCTCAAGAAGCCGTCAGCGGCTGACAGCATCAGCGTGCAGGGGATCGATCTCCTCTGGAGCTCGGCCGACGGAACCTTCACATTCCAGGGGCTACCCGCCGCCATGATGTGGGTGGACTCCACCTTGGCGGGGCTGATGTCGGGACTCGCCGCGATGGTCGGCCCGGAGCGGTTCTCTCTGGCGCTTCAGTCCGAGGGTCGGAAGAGCGTCGAGTCGGACTGGCTCCTCATCGCCAGCTATCCCGACTTCCGCTCCGGCTTTGAAGCCATCGGGGTCACGGCGGCCGTCGCGGGCTGGGGCCGTTGGGAGCTCGTCAAGGACGACCCGGTCCGGCGCGAGTGTCGTTTCCGCGCCTACAACACGTGGGAAGGCCTGTATCAGAGGACTCTGGAGACCGCCTGGGGCAGCGCGATGCTGGCCGGCAAGTTTGCGGGCTACTGCACCAAGCGGTTCGGCACGAACTGCTGGGCCACGCAGACCGCGTTCATCGCCAGGGGCGATCCGTGCGATGAGTTCACCGTGGCCCCGTCCAACCGCCGCATCGAGGATGAAATCGAACAGCTGCTGGACACCGACCGGGCCACACGCGCGGACATGGCCGTGGCGCTTTCGCAGCTCCGGGAAGCCCAGTCGCAGCTCCTGTCAGGCCGGGAAACGCTTGAGCACCGGATCCGCCAGAGGACCATGGAGCTCACGGCGCACCTCGAGCAGCTGCGCTCGGCCAACCGCGACCTGCAGGCGGAGGTCGCGCGAAACCGGGCGACGGAGGACTCCCGGAAACAGGCGGAGTCGCTGCTGAGGAGCATCATCGCGATCGCGCCGATGAGCATGGCGATCGTGGGCATGGACGGGAAGATCGAGTACATCAACCAGAAGTCCATCGAGACCTTCGGATATCTTCCCGAGGACATCCCCGACATGGATAGCTGGTGGGCCCGGGCATACCCCGACGAGACGTACCGCCAGGAAGTGATCCAGCGGTGGACGGGGTACCTGACGGCCGCGGTTGCCGGCGCACGGGACATCCAGCGGGACACATACCGCGTCACGTGCAAAGACGGGACCATCAAGACCGTCGCGGCGTTCGGCATCCCGGTCGCCGGCAAGGTGTTCGTCATGTTCGACGACGTGACGGAGCAGGCGAATCGCGAGAGCGTCTTCATCCGCTCGCGCGCGGAGTTGGAGGGCATCGTGCGCGCCCGCACGGCCGAGCTGGAGGAGCGCAACCGCGCCCTCAACATCCGGACCGAGGAACGCCGGCAGGCCGAGGACCAGTTGAGGCACTCGAACCTCGCCCTCGAGCGGACCGCCAAGCAGCTTCGAAAGCTCGGCGTCAAGCTGGCCCGCGTCGAGGAGCAGGAGCGAGAGCGGATGGCCCACATCCTTCACGACCAGCTCCAGCAGTCCCTCGTAGCGGCCAGCTTCAGCCTGTCGACCCTCGAAGACGGGCTCGTGGACAAGGGCATGAGGAAGACCGCCCGGGCGGCGGCCGCGGCCCTGAACGAGGCGATCCGCGAGTCGAAGTCGCTCGTGCTGGAACTGCATCCGCCAGTCCTGCGCGAGGGCGGACTGGCTCCCGCGCTGCGGTGGCTGCGCCTGCGCATGCGGGAGAAGCACGGGTTGAGCGTCCAGGTCCGAGTCGACCGCAGCGCCGACCGAATACCGGAGGAACTGCGGAGCGCGATCTTCCACTCGGTCCGCGAGCTGCTGCTGAATGTGGCCAAGCACTCCGGTGTCACATCCGCCGAGGTGGAGGTTCGCCTGCCGCCCGACCGAAACGTGCGCGTCGTGGTGGCCGACACGGGCCGCGGCTACTCGACGGCCACACCCTCCGCGGAGGGCGAGCCCGCGGAGGGCTTCGGCATGCTGGCGGTGCGCGAGCGCATGGACGCGCTCGGCGGCCGCATGACCGTCGACAGCGCACCAGGGAAAGGATGCCGCGTAACGCTTGTCGCCCCGATCGTCGAGGCGCCGGCGGCCGGTGCCGACCGGCCGCGCCCGGCCCGGCGAGGGAAGCAGGCGGGCGCCGGCGCCCCGCCGCCCGCCCATCGGGCGAAGATCAGCGTCCTCCTCGTGGACGACCACGCCATGCTGCGCCAGGGCCTGGCCGAGCATCTCACGCGAGACCCGCAGATCGACGTCATCGGCGAGGCATCCGATGGCGAGATCGCCGTCGAGAAGGCCCGATCGCTACGCCCCGACGTGGTCCTCATGGATGTCAGCATGCCCCGGATGAACGGAGTCGAGGCCGCACGGATCATCCATGCGGAGTTTCCCAACATGGTGATCATCGCCCTCTCCATGTACGCGGAGCCGCACCGCGCCGAGGAAATGCGCCAGGCCGGCGCCAAGGCATACGTGTCCAAGAGCGAGGCAGCCGAAGCGCTTGTCGCCACCATCCACGCGTGCTGCGACCGCTGACGCCCGGGACCGGGGCCTCGACCCTACGCGCCAGTCGGGGTTGATCCCCATCAGCCGGGACACGAACCCATAGAACCCAGCACGGCGGACGTGTCTTCCATCCTGAGGTTGGTCCTCACCAGCGCGGCCTCTGGAGCCACCTCAATGGACGCAACGCGAACTGACTGCCGTTCGACAATTGGCGTCCAGCCCGACCGGCTTCACCCACCCGACGGGGGATCCCAACGCGAGCCCACTGGACGAGTGGATGGGGCCTCGCCCGCGAGCGATGGTCGCGGACTGGCGACTACCGGATCAAGAGGATCAGGCTCTGGCCCGGCAGGCGTCCCCACACGATCGTTCCAACAGCCGCGGCCGGCGCCGCACCGGTTCCGTTGGTGACCGAGGCCGTGCCGCTGAACGCGAGGTGCGCGCTCCAGACCGCAATGCGGCCACCGCCGCCACCGCCACCGGGCCGGGTGGCATCCGTTGAGCCATTGCCTCCGTTCGCCGTCAGAGATCCCGTGATCCCGGCAAAACGCTGCGCCGTAACGTAGATTCCGCCGCCCGAGCCGCCGCCGTCGCCGGAGGTCGCGTAGCCGCTGTTCCCGTTGGCGGTGAGTTCTCCGTCAATCGTCACCGTCTCGTCCGCCTCGATTCGGATCGCTCCGCCGCCTCTGCCGGTGCTCAGGCTCCCAAAGGCGGCGTACAGGTACGCGCCACTGCCGCAGTCCACCGGGGCGAAGGAGGATCCGTACGTCCGGCCGCCGCTGCGGCCTCCCACTCCCCCATAGCCGGCCCCGGAGTAGACGTTTGTCCCCCTGCCCGGCCCAAACCCCTGTCCTCGCACCGCGCCGCCTGCAAAGCCCTTGCCATCCGCGTCAATGCCGCCGCCGGCGGCCACCGCGAGTCCGGACACGCGGATCAGGAGCGAGCCGCCATTGGTGGGGTTGGAGTACGGATAGAGCCACGAGTTCGAGGTGATGACCATGTCGTTGCTGACGCTCAACAGCGCCCCATAGGCCGGCGTGGTACCGTTGGTCACGCTGGCGTACAAGTACAGACTCGCCCCATTCGTCAGCAGGCAGCTATTCGTGCAGACGAGTGCGGTGCCCGTCGTCCCCCTCGAAAACCAGTCCACGCGTCCCGCATCGAGAAGGAGATTGCCGCAGTGCAGCGCGGCATCGGTCAGTTCGAGGCGTGCCGAAGCGCCGGCCACCGAGAAGGTGTTGGTCACCCGGAACTGCGAGCCCGCCGGCGGCAGGCGCAGCCAGCCACTCTGGATGCTGAATGCGCCCACGCGCCACTCGGCCCACGTCCCCACGATCAACTGACCCGAGTGCGGCATCCACGCGGGGTTCAGCGCGTCCATGGTTGGAAAGTAGAGCGTGCCAATGTCGCCATTGCCATAGGGTCCGCTGCTGCCGCGCAACGAGAAGGCAACCGCCGGCTTGGGCCGGGTGGCCTGCGCGACCGGGTCAAACAGCACGGCAATGCGTCCCCCACCGCCACCGTAGCTGTACCCGCCGCCGGTGGCGCCAATCGCCGTGACGGTGCCCGTGCCCTCGAACACCTGGCAATCGATATGGACGCCGCCGCCCGAGCCGCCGCTGCCATTCGCCGTGGCATTGCCGTTCGCGGTGATGACGCCGTCCACCCGCACCGTCCCGGTGGCCCGCACCCAGGCGGCTCCACCGCCGTTGCCCCCCGCGAACGAATTGCCCGCGATTCGCCCCATGCCGCCGCTGCCCGGCAGATCCGCCGCCTCCGGGGTGCCGTAGGTCGGACCGACAGACCGGCCCCCGTAGCTGCCGCTCGCGCCGGGACCCTGAGCGGCCTCGGTATTGCCGTACCCCCCCTTGTATCCGCATCCCGCCACATTGATGAAGCCGCCGGATTGGATGGTCAGGTTGGAGCAGGCGATCGCCACGCGGTTGGACATCCCATCGTTCAGGAAGCCGCCGACGCAGGTCACCACGCCGTTGTTCCGGATCGTCACGTTCGACGATGCGGTCAACTGCGTCGTCCACCGGGAAAAGGTCAGCGTGGCGTTGGTAATCGTCAACGACGCGACGAGCACCGGATCCGACAGCGTCACGGAGCCGCTCTTGATCAGCACGTCGTCCTCGGGGCCCGGCATGCCGGCCGGCGACCAGTTGGTCCGGCTCGTCCAGTTCCCGACACCGGTCCACTGCTTCAGTTCGGATGAGGTGTTTGTGGAAAACTGGGCCTGGATCGTCCGGGGCTGGGCCATGACCAGGCGCAGCGGATTGTTGGTCCAGCTCCCCGCCGGCACGTCGCCGGTCCATTGAAGAAAGACGGCGCCCGGATCCGGGGTGGCCTCCGCCTGTACCTCAAGCCCATTGGTGTACCAGCCGGTCACCGCCGTGGACGCGGTTCCATTGCTGTTGGCCGCAACGCTCAGATAGTACTCGTTGGTCCAATTCCACGTAAGGACGAGGCTGTCCGCCCGCATCTGGAAGACGGCCTGGGTGCTGGCGTCATTGGTGATCGGCGCCCCGGTCGCGTAGCGCAGATCCCAGCCGATGCAGGCGCGCCGCACCCCGGCCGCCTCGCCCGCCGGGGTGGCGACCCCGTTTGTGACCCACGTCGCGTCGGCGATGTTGCTGTACGTGCCATACCCGAGCGGCCCCGGGGCGCCGTGGTTCGCCGGGCTGCCGACAATGGCCAGCCAGCAGTTGGTCCAGCTCCACGTCAGCGTCAGGTTGGTGGTCAGCTGGAAAACCGCCTGCGCGCCCGAGCCGTTCGTCACCGCCGCGCCGCCCGTGGTCTTCTTCAGCGTCCAGCCCTTGCAGCCCCAGTTGGTCCCGTCGGTCGAGACCGAGCTGTCGACGGCATTTGTGATCCACGCGTCCGCCGCGAGGCCGACGTTCGTCCCGTAGCCCAGAGGAGCGGGCGTATCGCAGTTCCGCGGACTGCCGACGATCACGAGCGACCAGTCCGCGTGCGCGGCAGGCAGGCATGTGAGGCAGAACGCGACCAGAGCGCCCGCGCCCAGCAGCGTTTTCGACACCAACGATCGCGTCTTCAAGTCGTGGTTCCTTCACCCAACGCCCCGCATCATGCCGGGGTGCGCACAGAAGATAGCATAAATGCGGTTGTTTGGACCGATCGTTCCGTCGGTCAAACAATCCGGACCGATGTGTTTCGCCATCCGGTCAAAGTCCCGATCGTGGTGGATAAGTCCGAATCCAGACTCCACGCAGAAGGTGCCGATCAGCGACGCCCACACCGCGGTGTTGACACCGGGCCGCCAGTCGGACACCTTTTCGCGCGCCGGGCGGTCGACCGCCCGCGGGGATTCCATGCACCGTCACTTCTTCATCCTGGTCGCGTGCCTGGGGCTCGGCGCAGGCGCGCTTCCGGTCGAGCCCAGCACGGCCGCGGAGCCAGCCCGCGTCGTGCTCGTCGCCGGCACGGCCTCCACGCCCAACGCGGCCGAGCAGCGCTACTCGAAGAACACGGCCCGCCGCATGGCTCGCTGGCTCGCCGACGCCGGGATCGCGCACCGGGAGTCCGACGACGACGGCGTCATCGCCGGCTCGCTCGGGGGCGCGTCCGTCGCGATCCTCCCCTACAACCCGACGCCACCCCAGCGCGAGCTGATCCGCCTCGACGCCTTCGTCCGCCGCGGCGGGAAGCTGATCGTCTGCTATGGCGCCGACCCGACGCTCGCGCGCATCATGGGGCTCCAGCTCGGCTCCTACTCCGCCGCGCCCGGCCAGCGCACGGGCTTCCGGTTCCTGGAACCCGCCCCCGCCGGGGTGCCCCTGCGCGTCGCCCAGGCCTCAAACAACATCCGGCCCGCCTACCCCGCCGACGACCGCGGCCGCGTGATCGCCGTGTGGGAAGACGCGGCGCGCCGGCCGACCCGCGACCCCGCCTGGACCCAGTCGCCCGCCGGGCTCTGGATGTCGCACATCCTCCTCGATGACGACTCGCGAGCCAAGGGGCGGATGCTCCTCGGCCTGGTGGCGCTGTGCGACCCGGCCGCATGGCGATCGGCCGCTGCTCGCTACCGCGCCTTCGACGGAGCTTTCGGCTCTTTCGCGAGCTTTGCCGATGCCTCGCGCGCCATCTCGTCCCAGGCCGCCGGCTCCGGCTCGGCCGACTCCGCCGGCCCGCTGCTCTCCGCGGCCGGCAGCGCGTATGCCGGATTCCAGCAGCTCTGCGCGGCCGGACGCTACGCCGCGGCCATCCCGGCGGCCCAGCGCGCCCAGGACTTGCTCGGCCAGGCCTACGGCGCCGCCCAGCCCCCGCGCACCCGCGAGCTGCGCGGAGTCTGGGACTCCTCGGGCCGCGGGCTGTATCCCGGCGACTGGAACCGCACCTGCCGCCTGCTGGCCGGCCACGGGGTCACCGCCATCTTCCCCAACGTCGCCCGCGGCGGAACGGCTCACTACGCCAGCCGCCTGCTGCAGCCGTCGGACATCGCACAGGCGGACGGCGACCAGCTGGCCGCCTGCGTGGCCGCATCGCAGAAGTTCGGGCTCGACGTCCACGCGTGGGTATTCTGCTGGAACATGGACGGCGCCGACGCCGGAGAGCTGGCGCGGCTGCGCCGCGAAGGCCGGCTGCAGGTCAATGCCCAGGGGACCACGCTCAACTGGCTCTGTCCCTCCCATCCCGCCAACCGGGCCCGGCAGCTCGGCGTGATCAGCGAGATCGCCAGCGGCTACGACGTGGACGGCATCCATCTCGACTACATCCGCTACCCGGGCTCGGATGCGTGCTTCTGCGCCACCTGCCGCGCCCAGTTCCAGGCGGACATCGGCCAGACCGTCTCCGGCTGGCCGGCCTCGGTGCGCTCCGGGCGGCTGGCGCCCCGATTCCGGCAGTGGCGCCGGGAGCGGATCTCCCTGTTCGTGGCGCGCGCCGCCGCGCAGATCCGCGAGATCCACCCCGGCATCCGGCTCTCCGCCGCCGTCTACGGCTTCTACCCGGGCTGCGCAGACTCGATCGGCCAGGACTGGGGAACGTGGATGGCCCGGGGCGACCTCGATTTCGCCTGCCCGATGGACTACACGGAGAGCCTGACCGAGTTCCGCTCGTGGCTCGACCGCCAGTCCGCCATCCCCGGTGGCCGGCCCCGCATCTACCCCGGGCTCGGGGTGACCGCCGCGGAGAGCCACCTGGACCCGATCCAGACGATCGACCAGATCCGCGCGCTCCGGAACGCCGGCTTCCCCGGGTTCGTACTCTTCGATCTGTCCCGGACGCTCGAGGATGAGACGCTGCCCGCCCTCAGCCTCGGAATCAGCCGGAGCAGCCCATGACACGGACCGAGAAGGCCCGGTTCATCATGGACGTTCTGGACGACCTGTTCCCGAACCCGCCGATCCCGCTCCGCCATGCGGACACCTACACGCTGCTGGTAGCGGCCATCCTGTCGGCCCGCGCGACGGACGCGATGGTGAACCGGGTGACGCCGGCCCTGTTCGCGAAGGCGGCGACGCCCGGGGACATGGTCAAGCTGGCCGTCCCGGAAATCCGCGAAATCATCCGGCCGTGCGGCCTCTCTCCCGCGAAGGCCCGCAACATCCGGGACATGTCGCAGCTTATCCTCGACCGCCACGCCGGGCAGGTTCCATCGACCTTCGCCGCCCTGGAGGAGCTGCCCGGGGTGGGCCACAAGGTGGCGTCCGTGATCATGTCGCAGGCGTTCAACGTGCCGGCCTTCCCGATCGACACGCACATCCACCGCCTCGCCTACCGGTGGGGGCTGTCCGACGGGCGGAGCGTGACGCAGACCGAGCGCGACCTGAAGGCCGTCTTCCCGCGCGAAAGCTGGATCCGCCTGCACCTGCAGATCATCTACTACGGCCGCTCCCGCTGCCCGGCGCGGAGCCACGACCTGGCCCGCTGCCCCATCTGCACCCGCTGCGGCGTGAAGGCGCGAATGTAGCCGGACCGATGGAGCGTCATCCTGCGCGCAGCGAAGGATCTCCTCACCACCGGATCAGATCGTATCACCCGCTCCCTTCCCCGCGCTGCGGGTTCATATTGAATCGCCGGCCTGCTTTTCGTAGATTCCCTAGAGTTTGCGCGGATTTTCTAAAGCCGCGCCGGTTCGCGGGTAGGCTCCGCCGGTGGCCCCGGGCAACCCGCATGGGAGGATTTGCGATGCGTACGACACAGGAACTGATTCACGCCGCGTGGAACGCCGGGCTGACGCTGCCCGCGTTCAACATCCCGTATTTGCCCATGATGGAGCCCGTCATGCGGGCTCTCCGCGAGTGCCGCTGCTTCGGGCTGATTGCCGTTGCCCGGCCGGAGCTCATCAAGTTCGAGGCTCGGTCGCTGACGGCGATCCGCGACGAATACGCGCGGGTCGGCGATCCGGAGTTCTCCCGGCTGCATCTCGACCACACGCCGGTGATCGATGAGGACAACCAGCCGGTCGACTACCGGGCCATGATCGCGGAGGCGCTGGAGCTCGGCTACTCGTCCGTCATGGTCGACGGCTCGCGCCTGCCGCTGGCGGACAACATCGCAGCCACGAAGGCCGTCGTCGAGATGGCCCACGCGCGCGGCATCGCGGTCGAGGGCGAGCTCGGCGCGGTGCTGGGCCACGAGGAGGGCCCGCTGCCTCCGTATGAAGAGCTGTTCGCCTCCGGCAAGGGCTTCACGGACGCCAAGGAAGCCAAGCGCTTCGTGAAGGAGACCTCCGTGGACTGGCTCTCCGTTGCGATCGGCAACATCCACGGCGCCATCTCGCAGGCCAAGCGCAGCGAGAAGAAGCTCGAAGCCCGGCTCAGCCTCCCGCAGCTCCGGAAGATCTCGCGGGGCGTCAATATCCCGCTCGTGCTGCACGGCGGCTCCGGCATTCGCACCGACGACCTGCGCCAGGCCATCCGGCTTGGAATCGCCAAGATCAACATCGGGACAACGATCCGCCAGCCATACGAGACCCGGCGCGGCGAATCGGTGGAAGCCGCCCAGGAAGCGGTGTACCAGGCGTCCGTGAACGTCATCCGGAGCGAGCTGGACATCGAAGGATCGGCGGAGCGGGTCAACGCGTAGCCCGCGGGAGGGGGACGGGCCGAGGCGGCATGGTCCGCTCGGCCGGGCCGCGGCAGATGCATCCGGATCAAGCAGTCACGAGTCATTCATAAGGAGAACCGACCGATGAAGAGCGAGAAAACGACGTTCGCCCTGTTCTTTGGAAACCGCGGCTTCTTCCCGGCCTCGCTGCAGGCGAGCGCGCGGAAGGAAATGATCGACACCCTGCGCGGGCTCGGCCACAAGACCATCACGCTCGACGCCGAGGCCACGCGCCACGGCGCCGTCGAGACCCCGGCCGAGGGCGAGCGCTACGCCGAGTTCCTCCGCCGCAACCGCGGCAAGTTCGGCGGCGTCATCCTCAGCCTGCCCAACTTCGGCGACGAGACCGGCGCCATCGCCGCGCTCAAGGACGCCGGCGTCCCCATCCTGATCCAGGCGTACCCGGACGACCTCGACAAGATGGCCCCCGCCCTGCGGCGCGACTCGTTCTGCGGCAAGTTCTCGGTCATGGACGTCTTCTGCCAGTACGGGCTGAAGTTCACCACGCTCGCGCCGCACACCGTCCACCCCACGAGCCCGCGCTTCGCCGAGAACGTGCAGTACTTCGACCGCCTGTGCCGCGTCGTGGGCGGCCTCCGCAACATGGTCGTCGGCGCGGTCGGCGCCCGCACCACCGCGTTCAAGACCGTGCGCATCGACGAGATCGCGCTCCAGCGCCACGGGATCACGATGGAAACGATGGACCTCTCGGACGTCTTCGCCCGCATGAACGCGCTGAAGGACAGCGACAAGGACCTGCGCGCCAAGCAGGCGATCCTGCGCGACTACACCTGCTGGAAGGACGTGCCCGCGGCCGCGTTCAAGCAGATCGCCCGGCTCGGCGTCATCCTCGACCGGGTCGTCGCCGAGTACGGCATGGACGCCCTGGCCGTCCGGTGCTGGGTCGAGATGCAGCAGCAGCTCGGCATCTCGCCCTGCGTCCTGCTGAGCGAGATGAACGACCGCCTCGTCGCGACCGCCTGCGAGGTGGACGTCGGCAACGCCATCACCATGCACGCCCTGCGCCTCGCCTCCGGCCGGCCGGCCACCTGCCTGGACTGGAACAACAACTACGGGGACGAGGACGACAAGTGCATCCTCTTCCACTGCGGGCCCGTGCCGCAGAGCCTGATGGTCGGAAAGGGCCAGATCACCGACCACGCCATCCTGGCGAACGCCGTCGGCGAGGGCTGCGGGTTCGGCTGCAACACCGGCCGCATCGCGCCCAACCCCATCGCCTTCGGGAGCATGCTGACCGACGGCGGGCGCCTGAAGTTCTACCTCGGCGAAGGCCGGTTCACGTCGGACCCGATTCCGTCGGACTTCTTCGGCTGCGCCGGCGTGGCGGAGATCGAGAACCTTCAGCAGGCGCTCCAGACGATCGGCTACCTCGGGCACCGGCACCACGTCAGCGTGACGCCGGGCGAGGGCATTGCGGCGCCCGTGCAGGAGGCGTTCGAGAAGTACCTGGGCTTCGACGTGACCCGCGTATGAGCCTGCTCGGAATCGACGTCGGGACGACCGGCTGCAAGGCGGCGGCGTTCGCGGAGGACGGCCGCTGCCTGGCGTCGAGCTATCGCGAATACCCCACCCTCCACCCGCGCGAGGGGTGGGCGGAGATCGACAGCGCGCGCGTCTACGCCTCGGTCTGCGAGGTGATCCGCGAGGCGGCCGCCGGGGCCGCCCGCGATCCGGTCACCGCCCTCTCGGTCAGCTCGATGGGCGAGGCCGCCGCGCCGGTCACGCTCGACCGCCGGATCCTCGGCTCCGCGATTCTCTCGTCCGACATCCGCGGCGCGGAGTATGTGGACGAGCTCCGCGGACGGGTCGCGCAGGACCGCTTCTACGGCATCAACCCGAACATCCTGGGCGTCAACTACACGATGCCGAAGCTGCGGTGGCTGCGCGACCACGACCCGGACCTCTACCGCCGGGCCGACCGGTTTCTGCTCTGGGCGGACCTGGTCGCGTTCATGCTCGGCTGCGATCCGGTGGCCACCTACTCGCTCGCGAACCGGACGCTGCTGTTCGACATCCGGCGGCAGGACTGGTCGGACGAGCTGCTCGGCGTCGCCGGCATCGAACGGCACAAGCTCGGCGCCTGCGTGCCGGGCGGCGTGGTCATCGGCCGGGTGAGCGCGGCCGCCGCGCGCGAAACCGGCCTTCCGGCGGGCGCCGCGATCGTGTCCGGCGGCCACGACCAGTGCTGCAACTCGCTCGGCGCCGGCATCAGCCGGGCCGGCAGCGCCGTCTGCGGCATCGGCACCTTCGAGTGCATCACGCCCACGTACGGCCACATCCCCGAGGCCGGCTGGATGCTCGCGCGCGGCCTCAACGTCGAGCACCACGTCCTGCCGGGCCTCTACGTCTCGTTCATCTATAACCAGGCCGGCTCGCTGGTGCGGTGGTTCCGCGACACGTTCGCCGGCGCGGATCGCCGGCTGATCGAGGCCGGGCGCGACATCTACGACGCCCTCGCCGCGGAGATGCCCGCCGAGCCGACCCGCCTGCTCGTGCTGCCGCACTTCGAGATGACCGGCCCGCCCCTCTTCACCGCCGAGTCGTCCGGCGTGATCGCCGGGCTCAAGATGAACACCGGGCGGGGCGACATCCTCAAGGCCATCATGGAGTCGGTCACCTTCTTCTTCGTCGACAGCGTCGAGGGCCTCCGCGAGATCGGCGTCGACACCTCCGAGTTCGTGGCCACCGGCGGCGGCGCGAAGTCCGACCGCTGGCTCCAGATCAAGGCCGACGTCTTCGGCGTGCCGTTCGTCCGGCCGCAGGTGACCGAGGCCTCGACCCTCGGCGCCGCGCTGCTCGCCGGGCTGGGCACGGGCGTGTTCGCCTCGCCTGCGGACGGCGTCGCCCGCCTCGTGCGGCGCGACCGCGTCTTCGAGCCGGACGCGAAGCGGCACGCGCTCTACCGCGAGCGGATGGAGCGGTACCGCCGGCTGTACCCGCTGCTGAAGGAGTTTCTGGCCGGGCTGTAGTCCGCCGACACAACAAGGGGAATTCGCATGATCGCCTTCGTCGCAATCGTGGCCGCGGTCGCCGTTCTCGTCCTGGTCCTGATCGGGATCTACAACCGGCTGGTGGCCCTGCGCAACGGGTACCAGGCCGGGTACGCACAGATCGACGTGCAGCTCAAGCGCCGCTACGACCTGATCCCGAACCTGGTGGACACCGCCAAGGGCTACCTGAAGCACGAGCGCCAGACGCTGGAAGCCGTGACCGCCGCGCGCAACGCGGCCGCGGCCGCGGGGCAGGCCGCCGCCTCGTCCCCGGGCAACCCCTCCGCCATGCAGGCCCTGATCGGCGCGGAGACCATGCTCACCGGGACGCTCGGCCGGTTCTTCGGCCTCATGGAAAGCTATCCCGAGCTCAAGGCGAACCTGACCATGGGCCAGCTCATGGAGGAGCTGACGACCACCGAGAACCGGATCGCCTTCGCGCGCCAGGCGTACAACGATGCGGTGATGGCCTACAACACGGCCCGCGAGACATTCCCCAGCGTGATGATGGCCGGCCCCATGGGGTTCGGCCCCGCCGCCCTGTTCCAGATCGAGCAGGCGGCACAGCGCGAAGCCCCGAAGGCCGTGTTTCCATGACGCTCCCCCGGATGAACGCACCTCAGACCGCATGCTACGAAACGCTGCGCCGCGCCCTGCCGGCCGGCGCCCGGATCCTCGACGTGAGCTGCGGCAAGGCGGCGATCATCGCCCGCCTGGCGCAGGAGGGGTATCGGGTCACCGGCACCAACTTCTCCCGCTACGAGGAGGAGCCGGCGGGCATCGACATCCGGCATGGCGTGGACATCCGGCAGAGCCTGCCGTTCGAGGACGGCACGTTCGACGGCGTGCTCCTGAGCGACGTCATCGAGCACCTGAGCGACCAGCCCAAGGCCCTCGCGGAACTGGCCCGCGTGGCGCGCGAAGGCGGGCTCGTCGTGATTTCAACCCCCAACGCCAACCGCCTCGCCTCGCGCCTGCACTTCCTGCTCACCGGGTTCGTCAAGGTCAAGCGGGCGTTCATCGGCTTCGATGTGACGCCGGACAACTCCTTCGCGTTCCACAACTATCCGCTCTACCTGCCCGTCCACCTCTACACCGCGCAGAGCCTGGGCCTGGAGTTTCACGAATTCGCGGCGGCCGGCGTAAAGCTCAAGAGCGTCGCGCTCTGGCTGCTGCTCGGCCCGTGGGTCTGGGCCGCCACCGCGTTCACCGTCCGCGTCCACGAGCGCAACCTGCGCGGCCGCCCCGCCGGCCGGCTCCTGCTCCGGGCCCTGACGTCGTTCCGCGCCCTGTGTGCCGAGACCGCCGTGCTCGTGCATCGCAAGGCCGCGCGACCGGCCGCGACCGCCGCGAGCACCGCACTCCCCGTCTGGGCCGCCCGGTGAGCCACTCGCTCTGGGACCGATCCGTCCGATCGGTCCGATCCGTCGGATGTGTCCGATCTCCCCGACAAATGGCTTGAAACACCCCCCCGGAAGCGTATAAGCCTGCCAAGTTTTTCGTGCCGGGAAAGGCCCGGCTGACAGCGCAAAACCGAATCGCGGAGTACCATGAAGAAGACCGGCATCGGCATCATCGGCTGCGGCAACATCAGCGGCATCTACTTCAAGGCGGGGCAGACGTTCGAGATCCTCGAGACCGTCGCCTGCGCGGACCTGATGCTCGACCGGGCGAAGGCCAAGGCGGCGGAGTTCAACGTGCCCAGGGCGTGTACGGTCCCCGAGCTGCTCGCCGACCCGAAGGTGGAGATCGTCGTCAACCTGACGATCCCCAAGGCCCACGCCGAGGTCGCCCTCGCCGCCATCAGGGCCGGCAAGCACGTGCACGGCGAAAAGCCGCTCGGCGTCAATCGCGCGGAGGGCGCGGCGATCATGAAGGCCGCCAAGGCGAAGAAGGTCCGCGTCGGCAGCGCGCCGGACACCTTCCTCGGCGGCGGCATCCAGACCTGCCGCAAGCTGATCGAGGACGGCTGGATCGGCCGCCCCATCGGCGCCACCGCCTTCATGATGTGCCACGGCCACGAGACCTGGCACCCCGACCCGGACTTCTACTACCAGCCCGGCGGCGGCCCCATGTTCGACATGGGTCCCTACTACCTCACCGCGCTCGTCTTCCTCATGGGCCCGATCGCGCGTGTCACCGGCTCGGTGAAGACGACGTTTCCGAAGCGGCTCATCACCAGCCAGCCCAAGTACGGAACCGTCATCACCGTCAACACCCCCACGCATCTCGCGGGCGTGATGGATTTCGCCGACGGCGCGGTCGGCACGATCATCACCAGCTTCGACGTCTGGGGAGCGCAGCTGCCGCGGATCGAGATCTACGGCACCGAGGGCTCGCTCAGCGTGCCCGACCCGAACGGGTTCGGCGGCACGGTGAAGCTGTTCCGGCCCGGCTACACGGAGTGGCGCGAGATTCCGCTGTCTCACGGCTATGCGGAGAACAGCCGCGGCATCGGCGTGGCGGACATGGCCTACGCGCTGCGCTCGGGCCGGCCACATCGCGCGAGCGGCGAGCTCGCGTTCCACGTGCTCGACGTGATGCAGTCCTTCCGCGAGTCGTCCGAGAAGGGGCGCCACATCGAGCTGGCGAGCACCTGCGTGCAGCCCGCGCCGCTGCCCATGGGCCTGCGGGCCGGGGCGCTGGACGCGTAGCCGAGTCGAACAATCGAAAGCCAAGCATCGGAGGAACATCAGATGAAGAATGCGCTGATCGTGTGGGGCGGCTGGGACGGGCACGAGCCCAAGGCGTGCGCCGAGATCGCGGAGACCGTGCTGAAGAAGGAAGGGTTCGCGGTCGAGGTGTCCAACACGCTCGACTCGTACGCCGACGAAGCGAAGATGCAGGGGCTCAGCCTGGTGGTGCCGATCTGGACCATGGGCCAGATCGCCGGACCGCAGGAAAAGGGCCTGCTCGCCGCCGTCCGCGGCGGCGTCGGCATCGCCGGCTGGCACGGCGGCATGTGCGACTCGTTCCGCCAGAACACGGGCTACCAGTTCATGACCGGCGGCCAGTGGGTCGAGCATCCCGGCGGAATCATCCCCTATACGGTGAACATCACGAACCACACGGATCCCATCACGAAGGGCATCCCCGATTTTGCGATCACCTCCGAGCAGTATTACATGCACACCGATCCGGGGAACGAGGTGCTGGCCACGACCACCATCAGCGGGAAGCACGGCGGGATGGACTGGATCGCCGGCACCGTGATGCCCGCGGTCTGGAAGCGGCGCTACGGCCAGGGCCGCGTCTTCTACACCGCGCTCGGCCACGTCGCGAAGGACCTGATGGTCCCCGAGGTCCTCGAAATCGTCCGGCGCGGCATGCTCTGGGCGGCACGCTAAGGGAGGCCCCGCCATGGCGAAGAAAGCACGAACCCCCAAGACCGTCGCCATCATCGGCGGCGGCGGCCGCGGCCAGATGTTCTCCGAGCTCATCGGACAGCAGGTTCACCTCGGCCGCGTGACGGCCGTGGCCGAGCCGCGCGAAGCCTACCGCAACGCGATCGGCGACCGCTGGAAGATCCCGGCGGAACGCCGCTTCCGCTCGTGGGAGGATATCTGCGCGCAGCCCCGGCTGGCCGACGCCGCCGTGGTCTCCACGATGGACCGGCAGCACGCGGGGCCGGCCGTGGCATGCCTGAACGCAGGCTACGACCTCCTGCTCGAGAAGCCGATGGCTCCGACGCTCGAGGAGTGCCGCGCCATCGAGGCCGCGCAGCGCCGCTCGGGCCGTATCGTGGCTGTCTGCCATTCGATGCGGTACCACAAGGGCTTCCGCAAGCTGAAGGACCTGGTCGCCTCCGGCGCGATCGGCCGGGTGGTCACCGTCGACCAGCTGGAGCAGGTCGCCTACTGGCACCAGGCCCACAGCTTCGTGCGCGGCAACTGGGGCAACGAGGGCCGCTCGGCTCCCATGCTGCTCGCCAAGAGCTGCCACGACATCGACTACCTCTCGTACGTCATCGACAAGCCCTGCCGCCGCGTGTCGTCCTTCGGTTCGCTCACCTACTTCACCCGCGCCAACGCGCCGAAAGGCAGCCCGGAGCGGTGCACGGACGGCTGCCCGGCAGAGCCGACATGCCCCTACTCCGCCGTGCGGCAGTACGTCCACGGCAACCGGACCACGTGGCCGGCGGACGTCGTGAGCTTCGATCACAGCCCCGAGGCGCACCTGGAGGCCATTCGCACCGGCCCCTACGGCCGCTGCGTCTACAAGGTCGATAACGACGTCGTGGACCACCAGGTGGTCTGCATGGAGTTCGCCGACGACGTGACGGCCACGTTCACGATGACGGCCTTCACGCAGGGCGGCGGGCGACGGGTGCGAATCCACGGGACGACCGGCGAACTCGCGTACGACGAGTCCGAGATCGTGCTCCGAACGTTCGCCGACAACAACGTCACGCGCATCGCGCTGGGCAGCGAAATCGGCGGGCACGGCGGCGGCGACACCCGGGTGGTGCTCGAGTGGCTGGCGGCGCTGCACAGCCGGAACGACTCGCGGATCGTGGCGAACGCGCAGGAGTCGCTGAAGTCGCACACCATCGTCTTCGCGGCCGAGCGCTCGCGCCGCGAGCACCGGACGGTCGAGATCGCGAAGATGTGACGGTCGGCCGCGGCTACTTCACCTTGCCGCCGGCGTCCTTGATCTTGGCGGGCGCATCGACGGCAAGCGCGGCGCGCACGGCGAAGTAGTCCTCGCGCGACAGCGTGCGCCCCATGGCGCCGGCCGCCTCGGCGATCTGGTCCGGGGTCTTGATCCCGACCACCGCCACGTGGATCGCCGGGTGCATCAGCGTGGCCGCCAGCACGAGCTGGTAGACGGTCAGGCCGTATTTCGCCGCCATGGGCTCCAAGCTGCGGACGGACGCGGTGATGCGCTGGAACCGCTCGCCCTGGAAGTCCGGGTGGTTGCGCCGGAAATCCTCGAACGCCTCGTCGCCCCGGTACTTCCCGGTCAGCAGCCCCTTGTGCATGGACGAGTACACCATCACGCCCACGCCCTCGGCCTGGCAGTACGGCAGCAGGTCCTTCTCGATCGCGGTGCTGATCAGGCTGTAGGGCGGCTGCGTCACATGGTACGCGCCGAAGCGGCGCTGCGCGCGCAGCTCCTCGACCGAATGGTTGCTCGTGCCGTAGTGCAGAATCTTGCCCTGCCGCCGGAGCTGCTCGAGCGCGCCCGCCACCTCCTCGAGCGCCGCGAGCTGATCGTAGAAGTGCAGCAGGTACACGTCGATTGCCTCGACGCGCAGCCGCTTGAGCGACGCCTCGCAGCGCGCGATGATGTGGTTCGGCGAGAGGTCCGGATAGCGGCTGCCGTCCGGGTTGTAGTGGTTGAAGACCTTGGTGGCGACGACGACGTCGCGGCGCGGCACCTCGGAGAGGAACGCGCCGAGCACGGACTCGCCGTAGCCGTCGCCGTAGGCGTCTGCCGTGTCGAAGAAGTTGATGCCGAGGTCGAACGCCTTCCGCATCGCGGCGCGGACCTCGGCCTCGGGCTGGGGCCCCCAGAACCGGGGCGAGAGCTGCCAGGTTCCGAAGGAGACGGGCGACACTTCGAGGCCGCTGCGGCCCAGGACGACACGCGTACTCATGGCTCACCTCCGGTGCGGGCGCCGATCACGGACTCCAGACGCGGCCCGGGCCGCGTCACGGCACGGGGAATGCGTCGGCCAGGTCGAGCACGGCCTTCCGGGCGGCCTGCGCGACCGGCTCGTCGCGGGGGCTGCGGAGGACCCTCACGATCAGGTCGGCGATCGTCTTCATCTCCGGCTCCTTCATGCCGCGAGTCGTCGCGGCCGGGGCGCCGATCCGGATGCCGGACGTCAGGAACGTGCTCTTCGGGTCGAAGGGAATGGCGTTCTTGTTGACGATGATGTTCGCCTTCTCCAGCGCGAGGCCGGCGTCCTTGCCGGTGATGCCGAGCGACGTGAGGTCGACGAGGAGCAGGTGGTTGTCCGTCCCGCCGGAGACGATGCGCAGCCCCTGCTCCGCCAGGCGGCGGGCGATGGCCTGCGCGTTGCGGACGACCTGCCGCTGGTACTCGCCGAACGCCGGCTCGAGCGCCTCGCGGAAGCAGACGGCCTTCGCCGCGATCGTGTGCATGAGCGGCCCACCCTGGAGGCCCGGGAAGACCTCGTGATCGAGCGCCTCCGCAAAGTCCTTCCGGCACATCGCAAATCCGCCGCGCGGCCCGCGCAGCGTCTTGTGGGTCGTCCCCGTCACGAACTCGCTGTACGGCACCGGGCTGGGATGGCAGCCCGCGGCCACCAGGCCGGCGATGTGCGCGATGTCCACCATGAGCAGCGCGCCCACCGAGTCGGCGATCGCGCGCAGGCGCGGAAAATCAAGGGTCCGCGGGTAGGAGCTGGCGCCGGCGACGATCAGCTTCGGCTGGCTCTTCCGCGCGATCTCGGCCACCTCGTCATAGTCGATCCGCTCGGTCTCGCGGCTCACGCCGTACGAGGAGATCTGGAAGATCCGGCCCGAAAAGTTCGCCGGGTGCCCGTGCGTCAGATGCCCGCCGTGGGCCAGGTTCATGGCGAGGATCCGGTCGCCCGGCTTGAGCGCCGCAAAGTAGACCGCCATGTTGGCCGAGCTGCCGCAGTGCGGCTGCACGTTGGCGTGATCGGCCCCGAAGACGCGCTTCACGCGGTCGATCGCCAGCCGCTCGGCCTCGTCGACGAACTGGCACCCCTGGTACCAGCGCTTGCCGGGGTAGCCCTCGGCGTACTTGTTCGTCATGTTGCAGCCGGACGCCTCGAGGACGGCCCGGCTCACATAGTTCTCGGAGGCGATCAGGTTGATGTTCTCGTGCTGGCGCCGCGTTTCCTGCTGCATGGCGGCGTACAGGTCCGGATCGTCCGCGCGCACGGCGGGATAGGTTCCGGCGCCCGAGCAGATCCGGCCCATCTTGTCGACCCGCCGGCGGTGGCGCTCGGCGTCTGAGAATCCCGCGGACAGCCAGGCGTCGAGGATCCGGTCGGCGTCGGCCGGCGTGGTCACGCCGCCGCCCAGCACCAGCACGTTGGCGTCGTTGTGCTCGCGCGCGAGGCGGGCCATCCGGGCATCGGTGCACAGGGCGGCGCGGATCCCGGGGCACTTGTTGGCGGCCATGCTCATGCCCAGCCCGGTCGTGCATACCAGGATGCCCTGGTCTGCCGCGCCCGTCGCCACCCGGCCGGCCACCTCTGCGGCGTAGTCCGGATAGTCCACCGAGGCGGTGTCGAAGCACCCCTGATCGTCGACGGCGATGCCCCGCCGCTCCAGCTCGCGCTTCAAGCGCTGCTTCAGCTCGAATCCGCCGTGATCGGCCCCCAGTGCGATCTTCGTCATGTGCGTGGGCTCCCCACCCGCGGCCGGCGCTGCTCCCGCTCGTGCATGAACAGGATCAGGTCGGGCAGCGCGGCATTGATTTCGTCACGTGTCTTCCGATACCCCTCGAGGGGGGCCCCAATGGGGTCCTCCACATCGACGTCGCCGGACCGGCCGCCGAACGACTTAAGCGCGAACGCCTTGTCGCGGGCCCCGGGAAACCGCTCCAGTACGGCCGTGCGATGCGCGGCCGTCATTACCACAATGAGCGAAGCCGCGTCAACGATCTCGCCCGTGAGCTGGCGGCTACGGTGCGGCCGCAGGTCGATCTTCAGCTCGGCCAGGGCCCGCACGGCCTCGACGCTCGCCGACATGCCGTCCACGGCCGACGTCCCGGCGGACGAGACGGCCCACCCGGAGTCGCGGCCCAGCCAGCGGCGCATCAGGTACTCGGCCATCGGGCTCCGGCAGATGTTGCCCGAGCACACGAACACCAGGCGCCGCGGCGCCAGCGCGTCGCGGATCTCGCGCTCCGGGATCGCGCCCGCGCGGACGACCGCCAGCTGGGGCCCGTCCAGCTTCACGACCGTGCTGGCCTCGCCGATCGGCGCGGGGCCGGCGTCGAGCGCCAGCGCGACCGCGCCGCCGAGCGCGCGGACCGCGTCGGCCGCCGTACAGGCCGGCGGCTCGCCGCTCTGGTTCGCGCTCGTCACGCGGAGCGGCACGCCCATCGCGCGGAGCACCGCGAGCGTGACGGGGTGGTCCGGAATGCGCACGCCTTCGAACCGGTCGCCCGCCCGAATCACCGCCGTGAGCGGCCCGGGCCAGAACCGCGCGGCCAGCCGCCGGAGCGCCGGCGGGTGATCGACCCCCAGCCCCTTCAGCCGGCGCACGTGGTCGATGAGCAGCGGGATGGGCTTGTCCCGGTCGCGGCCCTTGGCCGCGCAGAGCCGCTCCTCGGCGCCGGGCACGCGGGGGTCGGCGGCCACGCCGTAGACGGTGTCGGTGGGCAGGACGACGAGCCCGCCGGACCGCAGGACCGCGACGGCCGACGCGATGGCCACGCGCGAGGGGTGCGCGGGGTCAACGCTGAGGATGGGGGGCGGTTCCGGCTGCATGAATTCCCAGTGCTTTCAGGCCGAGGAGAATGTCCACGGCTCGCACGAGGGCGGCATCGCCCGCCATGCGCTCCGCCAGCTTCGGGTCGCGCTGCGGAAGAGCCCGCCCCTTCGCGTCGGTCGGCGCCGCGGCCGACGCCACCGCGCCGGTCGCAGTCGCCCCTTTCGCCGGCGCCACCCGGATGTCCGGGTCTACCCCGCCCATGTCGTAGGTCGATCCGTCCGGCAGCGCCACGTGCCGGGATGCCACGTACATCGCGAGCTCGTCGTCCAGCGGGATGATCTCGCGCAGGCCGTGGTCGCCCCGCGTCGAAGCGCCGATCAGCATCACGCCGCGGCGGCCGCTCATGACGGCGGCCAGCACCTCGGCCGCGCCCGCCGTCTGCGTGTCCACAAGCAGCATCAGCGGAATCGAGAGATACCCGCCCCCCCGGCGCCGGTGGACGTCGACGTCCTCGCCATAGCCGTTGCGGACCCGGAACAGCACCTCGTCGGGCCCCTCGAACAGGCTCGCGATGGCATCGACCGACGCCAGGTCGGCGCCGGAGGCGGCGCGGACGTCGAGGATCGCGCCGCCCAGCCCGTTGGTGGCGCTCCACGCTCGGAGCTGCGACGCCACACGCTCGCCCGCGTCCGGATAGAGCCCGCGCAGCTTGAGGTAGCCGATGCCCTCCTGCCACGACTCGGAGACGGCGACCGAGCACCCGTTGCTCGATCCCGCCGGCGCGTTCGTCCCCCCGTCGCGGCACGCCAGCGAGTCGGCCAGGCGGGCCGCCTCGTCCCGCGTCATCACCCGGGCGGACGGATCCACGGTGCGCAGCATCCCCTGGATGGCCGCGCGGCGCGCCGTCGACGCGTCGAAGGGGATCGCGTGCCGCTCCAGAACGGTGGACAGCTCCGATACGCTCTCGATCGCCCGCGCCGGGAGCGCCGCCAGGGCGACGGCGCCCGAGGCACACGCCAGCCAGCTTCGGATGATGGGGCGGCTCGAACGCATCAGGACTGCTTCAGCTCCGCCTGGATCCGGGCGTCGCCCTGGATCACCTTCTCCTGGAGCGAGCGCTTGTGATCGAGCAGCTTCCCCGCCAGCACCGGCTGGCAGACGGCCAGGATCTGAACGGCCAGGATGGCCGCGTTCGTCGGGCCGGCCTTGCCGACCGCGACGGTCGCCACCGGAATGCCCGCCGGCATCTGCACGGTGGCGAGCAGGGCGTCCAGCCCGTTCAGGGCGCCGCCCTCGACCGGGATGCCGATCACCGGCAGGGTTGTGTTGGCCGCCACGACGCCCGCCAGGTGGGCCGCGCCGCCCGCCGCCGCCAGGATCACCTTCAGCCCGCGGCTCGCGGCGCCCTGAGCGAACTCCTCGACGAGCCGCGGCGTCCGGTGCGCGGACATCACCCGCACCTCGCACGCGACGCCGAACTTCTCCAGCGTATCCGCCGCCGCCTTCACCAGGGGCCAGTCCGAATCGCTGCCCATCAGGATGCCGACTTCAGCCGCTCGCGTCTTCATGATCGTCCTCGTCCCTCCGGCTCTTCGCCCTACCGCATCCGGTCGAACGCCTTCCGCGCAATGTCCCGCCGGAACTGCGCGCCGTCGAACCGGATGCGCTCGACGGCCGCATACGCGTTGCCCACCGCCGCCTTCAGGTCCGAGCCCAGGCCCGTCACGCCCAGCACCCGGCCGCCCGATGTGACCACCCGCCCGGCCGCCGGCTTCGTGCCCGCGTGGAACACGACCACGTCGCGCAGCGCCGCCGCCTCCGCCAGGCCCTCGATCGGCGTGCCCTTCCGGTACGCCCCCGGATAGCCGCCGGCCGCCATCACGACGCACGCACACGCCTCCGGACGCCACGTCACCAGCTCCGGGCGCAGCGTGCCATCGATGCATGCCTCCAGCGCCGGGATCAGGTCCGAAGCGATCCGCGGCAGGATCACCTGCGTCTCGGGATCGCCGAACCGGCAGTTGAACTCCAGCACGCGCGGCCCGTTGCGCGTCATCATCAGCCCGGCGTACAGCACGCCCTTGTAGACGATCCCGCGCCGCCGCAGCTCAGCCAGCGTCCGCCGGAACACCTGCTCCTCGATCAGCGGCAGCAGCTCGGGCGCGATCACCGGCGCCGGCGAGTAGGCGCCCATCCCGCCCGTGTTCGGGCCGCGGTCGCCGTCAAACGCCCGCTTGTGATCCTGCGCGGACGAGAGCAGGACGATGTGCTGGCCGTCCACGAGGGCCAGCAGCGACACCTCCTCGCCCTCCAGGAACTCCTCGATCAGCACCTGCTCGCCCGCCGCCCCGAATGCCCGCTCGACCATCGCCTCGCGCACCGCGCGCTCCGCCTCGTCGGCGGTCGCACAGACCGTGACGCCCTTGCCGGCCGCCAGGCCTTCGGCCTTCACGACCAGCGGGGCGCCGGCGGACCGGATGTAGGCGATCGCCGCCTCCGGCTCGCGGAACGAGGCCGCGCGCGCGGTCGGCACGCCGGCGGCCTCCATCACTTCCTTGGAGAACACCTTGCTGCCCTCGAGCTGGGCCGCGGCACGCGACGGGCCAAATACGCGGAACCCGGCCGCCGCCAGCTCGTCCGAGAGGCCCGCGCACAGCGGCGCTTCCGGGCCGATCACCACCAGGTCCGGCCGGTTCGCCCGCGCCCAGGCCAGAATCCCGGGAACGTCCTCGGCTGCGACGTCCACGTTCCGGGCGCGCTCCGCCGTCCCCGCGTTGCCCGGCGCGCAGTAGACCTCGGGGCGGGCCCGATCCTGCACGAGCTTCCAGACCAGCGCGTCCTCGCGTCCGCCGCCGCCCACCACGAGAACCTTCACTTCGCTGTCCTCCCCTCGAGCGGCGTCAGGATCAGGGCCGGATCCGCGGTGATGATCCCCACGTTGATCTTCTCCATGATCTGCTTCAGGTCGTCGGCCGAAAGCTGCACGCGGATCATCGGCGCCTCGATCGCCATGTCCTTGTCGAGCAGGATGCGCTTGGTAATCTCCTGGTAGCCGGGCCGGCTGATCGACAGCACGTGATCGCCCTTGTACACCTCGAACCGGTCAAGAGGAGTGGACCCCACGAGGATCCCATCGATCTCCACCAGCGCCGGGTCGGCGGCGGTCTTGACCGACACGCGCACGGTGGGCCGCTCCTCCAGCCGCGCCTGCGCGGTCCGCAGGGCCTGCTCCACGGCGGGGAGCGCCTGGGCGATGGCCGCCTCGACGATCCCGAGCACATCGCTCTCGCCGAGCGACGTGCGGACCTGCTTGGTCTGCCGGAACGAGCGATCGGCGGACCCGCTCGCCATGGCCATGACGGCGCCGTCGCGCGCGTCGATCGCCTCCAGCCCCACCCGCACGGTCAGCGTCGAAAGCTCCGTCTCGTAGTCGCCCTGGTTCACGATCTGCTTCCCGGTCGAGAACGCCATGAGCGTGCCGCGGAGCACGACGTCCGCCTTCAGCGCCTGCGCGGCCTGGAGGAACGTCGGGCGCGCCGACGCCTTTTCGCCGCCGTCCTTCGCGCGATGCCTCTCGATCTGGGCGATGAAGTCGCGCCGGTCGACCAGCACGAAGTTCGAGCTGTTGAGCATGCGGCTCGCGAGCAGGAAGCCCGACTGGCCGGCCACGGCGGCGGGCTTGATGGCGCCGCCGAGCAGCTCGTCCGAGCCGGTTCCCGTCTGATCCTCGAACTCCATCAGGGCCACGCGAATGGGCCCGGCCGCCCGGGCCTCAATCGCCATCGCCGCCAACACACAGATGATCCAACGGTTCATGATGCACCTCCGTCCGCGGATTATATGACACCCGGGGGGGCGGCCAAAGAAGAAAGGGGGCACGAACGGGGATACGGCGGATTGCGGAACGGCTCGGCGTGTGATACATGGTGTCGCTGTCGCCTGCCGGGGCGGGACGGCATCCAAACCAGTGGGAGAGTTCGCATGATACCGCGCTACACGGGCCGGGAGATCGGGGCCATCTGGAGCGACGAGAACCGGTTCCGAACCTGGCTCCGCATCGAAATCCTCGGCTGCGAGGCCATGAACAAGCTGGGCTTCGTGCCCGACCGTGACCTCGCCGCCATCCGGCGCAAGGCCAACTTCAGCGTCGATCGCATCAACGAGATCGAAGCGCGCGTCCACCACGACGTCATCGCCTTCATCACGAACGTGGCGGAATACGTCGGCCCGTCGGCGCGCTTCATCCACTACGGCTTCACCAGCTCGGACATCCTGGACACGGCGCTGTCCGTGCAGATGGTCCAGGCGGTCGACATCCTGATCCGCGACGTGAAGGCGGTTCGCAAGGCCTTCGCCACCCAGGCCCGCCGCTACAAGTTCACGCCCATGATCGGCCGCACGCACGGCATCCACGCGGAGCCGATCACGTTCGGCCTCAAGATGGCGCTCGCGTACGACGAGTTCGGCCGCGCGCTGCGCCGCCTGGAGCAGGCCCGGGACGTCATCGCCGTGGGCAAGATCTCCGGCGCCGTCGGCACGCACGCGCACCTGCCGCCGTCGGTCGAGCGCTACGTGTGCCGCAAGCTCGGCCTCCGCCCGGCCGCAATCTCGACCCAGGTCCTGCAGCGCGACCGCCACGCGGAGTACCTCGCCGCGCTCGCGCTCGTCGGCGCCTCGGTCGAGCGCTGGGCCCAGGAGTTCCGCCACCTGCAGCGCACCGAGGTGCACGAGGTCGAGGAGTCGTTCGGGTCCGAGCAGAAGGGCTCGTCCGCGATGCCCCACAAGAAGAACCCGATCACCGCCGAGAAGCTCTGCGGGCTCGCGCGCCTGATCCGCGGGAACCTCGTCGCGGCGATGGAGAACGTCCCGCTCTGGCACGAGCGCGACATCTCCCACTCGTCCGTCGAGCGGGTCATCGTGCCGGACAGCACGATCGCGCTCGACCACATGCTGACCCAGCTCGAGAAGCTCGTCCGCAACCTGGCCGTCTTCCCGAAGCGGATGCAGGCCAACCTCGACCTCACGCACGGGCTGATCCACTCGCAGCAGCTCCTCCTCCTGCTCACCGAGAAGGGCATGGATCGCGACACGGCCTACCGCGCGGTGCAGAAGCACGCGATGGCCTCGTGGGACACGGGCGCGAGGCTGAGCGACCTCGTCCGGCAGGACGCGGCCATCGCCGCCGCGGTCCCGGCCGAGGAGCTGAACGAGGTATTCGACGTCAGCCGGCACTTCAAGGACGTGAACCGCACCTTCCGGGCGGTCGGGCTGTGACGCGAGCGCCGGCCCGGCCGGCGGAATCCCTGATCAGGACACCATGAAAAACAAGAAGACGACATCGGCCTACGCCCGGGCGGGCGTGGACATCGACCGCAAGATGGCCTGCTTCCGCGAGATCAAGCGGCAGGTCAAGTCGACGCGCGTGAAGGGCGTGCTGAGCGACATCGGGTACTTCGGCGGGTTCTTCGCCTCGCCGGGCCGCGGCGAAGTGCTCGTCGCCAGCGCGGACGGCGTGGGGACCAAGCTCAAGGTCGCCGTGCTCGCCGGCCGGCACGACACGGTGGGCCAGGACCTGGTCAACCACTGCGTGAACGACATCCTGATGCAGGGCGCCGAGCCGCTCTTCTTTCTCGACTACATCGGCACATCCCGGCTCGATCCCGAGGTGTTCCGCCAGATCGTCGCGGGCCTGTGCGCCGCGTGCCGCCAGAGCGGCTGCGCCCTGCTGGGCGGGGAGACGGCCGAACTGCCCGGGCTCTACCCGGCCGGGGAATACGATCTCGTCGGCACGATCGTCGGCAAGGTCCCTCGCGGCCAGCTCGTGACCGGCCGGACGATCAAGCCCGGCGACGTCATCATCGGCCTGCCGTCCAGCGGCCTGCACACGAACGGCTACTCGCTCGCCCGCCACGTCATCTTCGACACGTGCGGCCTCGGCCCGAAGGACCGGCTGCCCGGATCAAAGGCCTCGGTGGCCGACGCCCTGCTGGCCGTGCACCGCAGCTACCTCAAGCCGGTGAAGCGCGCGATGGCCCGGGTGACCGTGCGCGGGATGGCGCACATCACGGGCGGCGGGTTCCCGGACAACGTCCCGCGCGTGCTGCCCGAGGGTGTCTCGGCCGTGTTTACGGTCGACTGGCCGGTCCCGCGGATCTTCCAGTTCATCCAGTCCGAGGGCAAGGTCGACCGGGAGGAGATGTACCGGGTCTTCAACATGGGCATCGGCATGGTGATGATGGTGCGCCCCGCCGACGCGGATGCCGCCGTGGCCGCGCTCCGCTCCGCCGGTGAGCGCCCCCGGATCGTGGGCCGCATCGAGAAGGGCCGCGAGCCCGTGCGCCTGGTTTTCCCCGACTGACCGCCGCCCGGCTCAGCGATCGAACGGGGACTTGCGATCGAAGGGGCTTCCCGAGCGCCCGCCGGTCCGGGAGACCGGGCTGGGGCGCAGCGCATCCGCTTGCGGCGCGGGCGGCGGCCTAACGAGCAGCCCGCCGCCGGCAATCGACGGCGACTTCGTCAGCGGCGGCGGCGCGGGCGCCGGAACGGGCGAAAGGGCCGGCCCGATCGATGAGAAGCCGCCGCCGTTCACCCGGCGCGTCCCGGCATCCGATCTCCGTGTCGATGAGCCGTCCAGCCGCTCGCTCACACCGAAGGACGGACGCCCGCCGTCGCCGCCCTCTTTCGGAATCCGTACCGAACTCCACTCCGGCGCATCGGCGCCGCCCGCAATGGGGCTCCATCCGCTCAGCCCGGAATCCGCATCCAGCCCCGCCGCCCCTCTCCGGTCGTCGGCCGTTCGGGAAACTCGTCGCGATGCGTCATCCGGCGCGGCCGACCGGCTGTCATAGACGGAATCGGCCAGCCAGCCCCAGCCGCTGCCTGAATCCGAAGGCGCACCGTCCGATCCGCCCAGTCTCGCATCGCGCCGGGCGCCCGCCGGGGAATCGTCCTTCCGGCTTGTCCCCGGGCGCCGGTCCGTCACGCCGGCCTTCGGTGCGGGCGGCAGCAGATACGTCGGCTCGCCCGGCGCCGGAGGCGCGTTGGCGCGCTGGGCTCCGGAATTCCCCTGGATCGGCAGGTCCCGGCTATAGATCTCGCGCGACCGGGCCGCTTCCGTGGGATCGATAAGGTCCATCTGGTGGAACCGGATCAGGTCCGTGTCCGCACCGGCCCCGGCCGCCGGCGCCCCGTGGAACCGGATCGGCAGGAAGTCGGCCTCAGCCGCCGCGCATGCCGCTCCGCCCGAGAGCGCCGCGCACGCCGCAGCCGACAGCAGACGAGCAAGAGCGTTCATGGCCACAGCATAGCAGCATGGGCGGCTCCGGTCACGCCGGTGCCCGCCGCCGCTAGGCCAGCCCCAGCTTGCGCCGCTTCACGTCCCACTCCGTCCGCTCCCGCCGGTTCTCGCTGCCCAGCGGGGCGCCCGTCCGCATCGCCTCGACCTCCATGCGCGTCAGCGTGACGGCCCCCAGTTCGTAGTCCTCGAACGCCTCCATGGTGATCGGCACGATCGGCTTGATCATGTGGAACATGGCGCTCGCGTACTCGCGGATTTCCGGCTGCGCGTGCACATCCATCCGCAGCGACAGGAAGTGAAGCAGGTTGTGCAGGTCGATCTTCCAGTACCACTCGGTGTACAGGCTCAGCGGCAGGCCGATGCGCGCCACTTCGCGCGCCATGCCCTTCTCGAGCAGGCGCTGATACTCCGGGTATTGCGCTTCCGCCCCGTCCAGGTACCGGCCGAACTCCTCCGCGGTGAGCTCGTCCACCGGCCCGGCTCCGCCCTGCTTGTTCGCCGCGCTCTGCTTCTGGATGTTCTGGCGCGCCGGCCGGTAAAAGCGCTCCTTGGCGACCGAATAGCGGGCGCTGTACTCGTTGACGCTGGCCGTCCGGTGCCGGATCCACTGCCGGGCCACGAAGAGCGGCAGCACATGGTGGAACTTGAACTCCACCATCTCGAACGGGGTGGTGTGGCGGTTCCGCAGCAGGTAGCGGATCAGGCCGCGGTCCTCGCTCACCTGCGCCGTGCCTTCTCCATACGACACGCGCGCGGCCTGCACGATCGCGGAATCGGCCGTCTTCCCGGAGGGCACCAGCCGGGGCATGACATCGACGAGGGCGACGAGCCCATACTCGTGCACCTTCGCCTCCCACCGGGCCGCGCCATCCATCACGTCCACCAGCGGCGCCGGCGGTGCCTGGCGCGCAACGACCGGCTCACTGAACTTGGTGCTCATCCTGCAACTCCTTTTACGGACGCGCCCGCGCATGCTCCGCACGAGGCGCGCGACCGGGTTGTATGCAACCGTCCTGCGACGGGTTGCCCTATACCCTACGACCCCGAGCGCCATCAAGCCGATTGCGCCGTGCCGTTCGCACGATGGCCTCAGTACGGCCTGAAGGCCGCGCTACAAACACCGGAACCAGCCAATTCGCTGTTTGTAGTGCGGGCTTCAGCCCGTAGTCCGGGTGGTGCGCCGGCCATAGTGCGAACGGCTGGATTGCGCCGTGCTTCGCTTGCAATCGGAGGGCAGCGGGTCCTATTATGCGCCCGCCCATGACGATGCGCCCGTTCCAGCCGCCGATCCGCTGCCTGGCCCTGGCCGCCGGCCTCGCGCTCGCCGCCACGGCCGCGCGCGCGTCCTTCATTACCCTGACGATCGAAACCCGTTCGTCGGCCACCGACACCGGGCTCGTACTCAACGTCCGGGTCACGAACCAGGGCGACGAGGCGGCGCTGTCGATCCGCACCGAGGCCGCACTCGACGGCACCCCGGTCGTGCAGACGCTGGCCCGGCGGCTGGATGTCGGCGAAAGCGCCGAAGGCGCGCTCAACCTGGGGGCCTTGCCCGCGACCCCGGGCGTCTACGCCGCCACCCTCCGCACCCACTACACGGACCTGAACGGCTACCCGTTCAGCGCACCCCAGGTCGTCACGGTCCCGACCAACGCCACCACGGGCCCCATGGGCCCGGTCGAGGCCGGCATGGAGCCGGCCCGGCTGACGCGCGACGGGGCCCTGCGCGTGGTGCTGCGGCCCATGTCCGCGACCAATATCGACGCCCGCGTCCGCCTCGTGCTGCCGCGCGAAATCCAGGCCGAGCCGGCCGAGCACAACGTGGTCCTGTTCCCCGGCCAGGACCGCGTGTGCGAGTTCGCGCTCCGCAACACCTCCGGCCGGCCCGGCAGCCGCTACGCGACGTTTGCCGCCGTGGAGTACGAATACGACGGCCGCCACGACGCGCTCGTCCGGACCAGCACGATCGAGATCGACGCCCCGCAGCCGCTCTGGTCGGCCAGGCGCTGGCTCTGGCCGGTCGCCGGCGCCGTCCTGATCGGCGCCTTCGTGGCCCTCCAGTTCGCGGGACGCCGCGGCCGACCGGCCCCGGCGGCCCGCAAGCAGGACGCATGACAGCGATCGGCGATACCCGGCCGGGCGCGTTCCTTCGACGGCACGGGAACCTCGTGTGCGACCTCCTCGTGCTCGCCGGCATCGCCTGCTTCACCGCGTGGTACATCCCGCCCTCGCTGCTGATGCTCGACACCACGACCGTCGGGGGCGACACGCCCGCCCACAACTACCTGGCCAGCCACCTGCGCGAGCAGCTGCTGCAGCACGGCCGCATCATCTCGTGGGCCCCCGGGTGGTGGTGCGGCTTCCCGATGTTCCAGTACTACTTCTGCCTCCCCTACCTGATCGTGGCGCTGCTGAGCGGGCTCCTGCCGTTCAATATCGCCTTCAAGCTGGCCAGCGTGCTCGGAATCTTCATCCTCCCCGCCTGCGCCTACGCCGGCGCCCGGATCATGCGCCTGCCCCGCCCCGTGCCCGCGCTCAGCGCGATCGCGATGGTGCCCTTCCTGTTCGTGAAGTCGCACGTCATGTGGGGCGCCAACATCTACAGCACGCTCGCCGGCATGATCTCGAACAGCCTCAGCTTCGCCATCATGGTGCTGGCCGTGGCCCGGGCGACCCGCGACGCGGACGACGGGGCCTTCCGCCTGCGCACCGTGCTGCTCCAGGCGGCCATGATCGCCTCGCACTTCTTCACGTCGATCGTCGGCTTCCTCGCGATCGGCATCGTCCCGCTCCTGCGGCCGCGCGCCGGATTCCGGCGGGCGGCCGCGGTGGTCGCCGGCGAGGCGGCGCTGGCGGTCCTGCTGATGGCGTGGTGGCTCGTCCCGCTCGTCGCCAAGGGCGCCGGGTCGGTCGATTTCGGAACGGACTGGAGCGTCTCGCTCCCGCGCACGCTCCCGGTCTACACGGCCGCCCTGCTGCCGATGGTCGCGGCCGCGATCTTCTTCGGCTTCCGCGGCGCGCGCGCCGCCCTCGTGCTCGCGTGGATGCTGGCGGCCGCGCTGGCGCTGTTCCTCTTCGGCTCGCGCCTCTCGCCGGTGTTCGTCAACATCCGGCTCTGGCCGTTCCTCTTCTATGCGATCCTCTCCCTGGCCGCGATCGGGGCCGGGCTCCTGATGCGGAACCGGCGCGCGACCGGACTCGCGAGCCTCGGCATCGCGGTGCTCGTATGCTTCGGCGTCGCGGCCGCCGGGAACGACGTGCGCGCGTGGGCCACGTGGAACTACGAGGGGCTCCAGGCCAAGCGAACCTGGCCGGTCTTCGAGCGGCTCGTGCTGCCGCTCAAGGGGACGCCCGGCCGGCTCGCGAACGACCTCGCCGAGGAAAACAACGGCCTCGGGTCGACGCGCGTGTTCGAGTGCGTGCCGCACCTGATCGGCAAGCCGATCCTCGAGGGCGGGATCGTCAACTCCGCCATCGGCTCGCTCTTCTCCTACTACGTGCAGAGCGAGACATCGAAGAACGCCGCCGGCCTGCCGACCCAGGTGAACCCCGGCCATTTCGACATCACCAACGCCACGCGTCATCTCGCGCTCTTCAACGTGAAGCACGTCATCGCGCGCTGGCCGCCGCTGCAGCAGGCGCTCGCCGCCGCGCCGGAGTGGCGCAAGCTGGACGAGGCCGACGGCTGGCAGCTCTACGAGCTCACCGCGAACGACGGGCACTATGTGTTCATCCCGGCCCGGCAACCCGTGGCGGTGCGGGCCGACGACCCGAACGAGGCGGGCCTGCAGTGGATCTACACGCCCGAGCTGCTCGACCGGCCGTTCGCGCTGCTGCGCCCCGGCGAGGAGGCGGACGCGTCCATGGCGCCCGCGCTCTCGCCCGCGCAGTTCCGGCGCGTCATCGCCGCCTCCCGCCCACCGGACGGCGAGCTCTCCGAGTGGCTGCACCTCGGCCCCTTCCACGCGCCGGCCGGCGCCACCAACCTGCTCGAATACGCGCCGATCGACGAGACCCGGATCGATCCGTCCGAGGGCGCCCGCCAGGGCGGGCTAGCCTGGCAACCGCTCTTCGGGCGCGGCCCGATCCTGCTCAACCGGCTCTACCGCCGCGACACGCACCTCGTGTCCTACAGCCACTGCAGCGTCTTCTCGCCCGCGGATCGCGACGCGATGCTGCACTACTCCAACGACGACGATGCCCGCATCTGGCTCAACGGCGAGCGCGTCGTGAGCACGGGCATCACCGGCCTCAACTCCTACCGGACCGTCGCCGTGCACCTGCGCAAGGGCCGCAACCGCCTCCTCCACAAGTGCACCCAGGACACCGGCGGACAATTCCTCCACCTGCGCCTGACCGCGCCGGACGGGTCGCCCATGCCCGATGTGGCGGCCGGCGCATCCGGCGAATCGCCGGACCTGCCACCCGGGCTCGAGCGGCCGACCGGCGCCGCGCGCCACCGCGTGTGGGACGAGCGGGTCGAGCCGGACCGCATCTCGTTCCGCACCGACGCGATCGGCCTGCCCCACATCGTGAAAGTCACCCACTTCCCCAACTGGCAGGTGCGCGGCGCGCGGCACGTCTACCGCGTGACCCCGGCCTTCCTGCTCGTCTACCCGGACCGGGAGCAGGTGGAGCTGTACTACGGCGCCACGGCGGCCGACCGGGCGGGCTGGGCGGCGACCGGCGTCGGCCTGGCCTTGCTTGGGGCGGCCGCCTGGGCGCTGAGCCGGCGCCGCGAGGGGTGGCTCGGCGCGGCCGTCAGCCGCATCGCGCTGATCAAGATGGCGGACGCCACCATCGGCGCCGCGCTCTGCTGGATCATCGGCTACCTGCGCTACCGGTTCGCCGACGGTCCCACCACGAGCGAACGCGGCGGCCGGCGCATCCGCCGCCTCCTCGTGATCCGCCCGGGCGGCATGGGGGACATGATCCTGCTCCTCCCGGTGCTGCGCCGGCTGCGGCAGGAGTTCCCCGACGCGGCGATCGACATCGTCTGCGAGCGGCGCAACCTGGAGGTGCTGCGGCTCGCCGGCTGGGCGGATGCGGCAACCGCCTACGACGCGCACCCGCTGCGTTTCCTGCGCCTGATGCTCACGCGCGCGTACGACGCCGCGATCGACACCGAGCAGTTCCATCACTTCTCCGCGGTCCTCGCCTTCCTGAGCGGCGCAGGAGTCCGCGTCGGCTTCAAGATCACGCCCGCCCGGAACCTGCTGTATACGCACCTGATCAACTACGCGATGGACGGCTATGAGGGGCGCCAGTTCACGCGCCTGCTCGAGCCGCTGGGCGTTGCGGCGGACGCGCCGTATCAGCTCGAGGGCATTCTGGCCGACCGTCTGCCCGCGCTCCCGGCCGCGCCCGCGGCGGCCGCCCGCCTGAGCGCCGCCGGGCCGCTGATCGTCTTCGCGCCCGGGAGCAGCAGCCGCTACAAGCACTGGGACACCGGCCGCTGCGCCGCGCTGGTGCAGGCGCTCGCGGGCCGCGGATGCGGCGTGGCGCTCGTCGGCGGGCGGGACGCCGCCCGCGTCGCCGCGGCCATCCTTCGCGGCGCCGCCGCGCCGGCGGGACGCGTCGAGGACCTGACCGGACGGCTCTCGCTTGCCGAGACCGTCGGCGTCCTGAGGGAGGCGGCTCTCTTCGTCGGCACCGACTCCGGAGTATCCCACCTCGCGGTCGCGCTCGGCCTCCCGACGGTCGTGATCTTCGGGCCGACCGACCACCTGAAGTGGGGCATCGACGACGCCCGCCACGCGATCGTGCGGCAGCCCGTCGCGTGCGCGCCGTGCTTCATCTTCGGCTACCACCGGCCGTGCCGGACCATCGCCTGCATGGGCGGCGTCACGGTGGACGACGTGCTCGGCGCATGCGCCCGCTTGTATCCTCCCTGCGCGCCGGGCGGACACGCACCGAAACCCGGAGGCACACCATGAAAGCGGCTCGAATTGAACGGCAACTGCGCGTGAAGCCCGGATCGAAGTTCCGCGTCAAGAGCCACCACGCCGACTGGCGGGAGCTCGATCATCTCCGCCACCTCGGCGAAGACGCCCTGACCGACCGCGCCCGAGCCTACGTGCAGAAGAACCTGGACACGCTCGCCCGCGCGCAGGAGCTGCTCTACGCGAACGACACCCACTCGGTTCTGATCGTCTTCCAGGCCATGGACGCCGGCGGCAAGGACGGCATGATCAAGCACGTGATGTCGGGCCTCAATCCGCAGGGCTGCCAGGTGTTCAGCTTCAAGAAGCCGTCAGACGAGGAGCTGGATCACAACTTCCTCTGGCGCTACTCCAAGTGCCTGCCCGAGCGTGGCCGGATCGGGATCTTCAACCGCAGCTACTACGAGGAGGTGCTCGTCGTGCGCGTCCACCCCGAGCTCCTCGATCGGCAGCGGCTCGCCGGCGCCAGCCGGGCCGGGGATGTCTGGGAAAAGCGGTATGAGGACATCAACCACTTCGAGCACCACCTCGTCCGGAACGGCACGCTGATCCTGAAGTTCTTCCTGAACGTCTCGAAGAAGGAGCAGAAGAAGCGCTTCCTCGACCGGCTGACGAACCCCGGCAAGCACTGGAAGTTCAGCCCCGCCGACCTCGCGGAGCGACGGTTCTGGGACGACTACATGAAGGCGTTCGAGGATGCGATCACGGCCACCAGCACGCGCTGGGCCCCGTGGTATGCGATTCCGGCGGACGACAAGTGGATCGCGCGCGCAGCCGTCTCGGCGATCATCGCACGCGCAATCGATTCGCTCGGACTCCGTTCCCCCGAGATCACGCCCCAGCGCCGCGCGGAGCTGGCCGCCGCACGGAAGCAGCTCGAAAGCGAGTGAGGTTCGCCCATGGACACCTTCGCCCACCCCCGCCTGTTCTGGTCCGAGTCCGAGCGCGCCGGCCTGCGCGCCAAGGCCGGGCACCCCGCCATGGCCGCCTGCCGGGACGCCGTGCTGGCCCGCTGCGAGCAGTACGTGGACCCGGGCCACGCGGCCTTCATCAACAACCGCCTCAGCCGGACCGACTGGATCGGCGCCGCGCCACACTGCGGCCACAACTGGCAGAAGATCCCGGACCTGATCCTGGCGACGATCCTGACCGACGACCCGCGCTGGCCCGGGGTGCTGGCGGGTGCGCTGCGCGTGCTGACTCAGGACCCGAGCCCCGTCAAAGCCTACATCTTTGCCCATGCGCCAAGCACCCACCACGACGACTCGCTGCTGGGCGGGCGGCAGCGGGGCATCACGTCCCAGTGCGGCATGATCCCGCTGATGCTGGACCTGCTGTGGAACCAGCTCACCGAAGCCGACCGGGCCGCGGCCTGCGACTTCCTCGCGCGCGACATCGTCGAGCCGTTCCTCGACTACATTCTGGATCCCGTGAAGGACGCCGGCTTCGGCCAGAACCTCGGCGTGAATCTCGGCTGGTGGGAGTTCTACGCCTGGGTGTGGTCGCTGGCGGCGATCTACGACGCGCGGAACGACCGGCACCGCCTCGGCATGGACGCCGCGATCCGCCGGATCCGCTCCGGCCTTCATCTGGGCTCCGACGAGGCCGGAGTCATCGGCGAGGGCTCGGGCTACGGTAGCATCGAGATCTTCAACTGGTGGACGGTCGCCGAGATCGCGCGGCGCATGGGGGTGTGCGATCTATGGGAGAGCGACGAGCGTTTCCTCCGGGTCATGAAGAGCCGCATCTACTACCAGCTGCCGGGGCATCACGGCACATTGGACCATGGCGACACGGACCGGCTGAACGGCTGGTACCTGAACAGCCTGAGCGTCATGCTGCTCCACAGCCGCCGGACGGGCGATCCGATCTACCAGGCCGCATGGGACCGGATGATGGAGATCGCCGGGGGCCCGGCCGCCCTGAAGCCGAACCTGCACGCCCCCCTCGGCGCCCTGGCGTACTGGCTGTGGCATGACCCCCAGGCCGCCCCGGCGAGCGTCCGCCTCGACACCGGGAAGTGGCCGCTCGCCCCGAAGGCCGGACAATTCGGCCTGCACGTCGTCCGCACCGGCTGGCGGGACGACGACCTCTACTTCGCCTTCTTCGCCGCCGGCCGCCACCCGGGCTCGTTCATCCACCAGCACAGCGACGCCGGGCACTTCGCGCTGGCCGCGCTGGGCGAGCTGTTCTGCGCCGGCCGCGGCTATGGCCACACCCCCGCCCGCTACCACAACGTCCTGAGCATCAACGGCCGGGAGCCGCCAAACGCACCGGATCATCCGAACGGCGAATCGTGGCGCGGCGGATACACGCTGGCCGCCGCCCACGGCGAGCAGTCCAACTACGTCGCCGCGGACCTCGCCTGGCAGTGGCACGCGTGCTGGTACCATCGGCACGCCATGGTCATCCGGATGCGCGGAGCCGAGCCGTACGTCATCCTCCTGGACCACTGCAACAACAGCAACGACTGGGACTTCTACGACTGGCAGTTCCAGGTCCAGTCCGGCTGCCGCGCCGAACTCGACCCCGCTCAAGCCCGCGCGACGGTCCAGGGAAGGCAGCACCGCCTCGAGCTGGCGTGGGCCACGTACGGGTCGGACGAGTACCCGAAGCCCCAACAGCTCGAGCTCCGGCTGGATCAGCGCCGGCACATCTACGCCGACGTGGCGGGCCATCCGCACCGCCAGCAGACGACGTGCGACTGCCTGATCGCCCGCCTGTCCGGCTACTGCGGGGTTCTGCTCTCGGCCCTCGTGCCCCGGCGCGCGAGTCAGCCGCCCGCCCGGATCAGCCGGATGCACGCCCCGCGCCAGGTCGGCCTCGTCGTGGACCACGGCGATTGCATCGATACGATCGTCGCCAGCCCGCTGACCCGACGCATCACGCTCGGCGGCATCGACGCCGAGGCCACGCTGGTCGTCGTCCGCCGCGACCCGACCGGCCGCCTCCTGGCCGCGAGCGCCGCCGACTGCTTCTCGCTCCGCGCGAGCGGCTGCGATCTCCTGCCGCCCCGGGGCCGCTGCGAGACGCTGTTCGAACACCAGGCCCGGCCCGAAGGAGAAAGCTGATGAACCACCGCACCTGTGCGCTCGCGGCATGTGTTGCACTCGTCGCCACGTCCGCCCCGGAGAGCCCGGCGCTGACCGCCATGGAGCATCTGCGCGCCGCTCCGGCCCCGGTGTTTCGACCGGCTCACACGCTCCTCCCCCTCTCGCGCTGGGGCTGGTCCATGCCGCTCGACGTGCGCATCGAGCTCTGCGAGCGGTGGGGGTACGCCCTCGAGTTCGGCGGATACGTGACCGACAAGGCCATCGACGAACTCGAGCAGAAACCCGACAGCGCCAACGCGCGGGTCGTGGCGCTGGCCGCATCGAACCCCACGAACTACCCGCTCTTCGTGCTGACGCACCGCCCGCTCGGTCAGCTCACGACCCCGCCGTTTCCCAAGGACCTGCTGCAGCAGCTTTACGTGCGGGGGGCCGGCAGACAGCCGATCGTCGATGACACCACCCCGGCCAGGCCGCTGACCAATTCCTGGCGCATGGTCAGCCCCGAGGCGCCGGATGCCATCTTCAAGATCGCGGCAGAAGGCACGGTGGCGCCGTTGCTCCGGCTGCGCCGGAAGGCGCCCATCGCGGTCATCCTCAATGGCGGGGAGTACGGCCTGAGCGTCTACGGGCACTCCGGGCGCTTCTGGGCGCAGGACCCGCGCGTGGTCGCCGCAAAGGGCGAGCGCTCGTGGCATGACTACCTATCCGAGCGAAAGGCGCACCAGGAGCTGATCGTGTCGGAGGCGGTCCGCAAGGCGTTTCCCGATCGAAGGCTGTACCTGTGGTACCACTTCGCGGGGCAGCCGTCCTGGGATCCGTGGACGTGGAGCCTCGACTACCGGCACATGCGCCCGGTCTCCGATCTGCCCGACCAGAGCCTGTACTACCGGGAGTTCAACAGCGGCTGGACGAATCGGAACGACCTGCTAACCCGGTTCCTGTGCACGCTCACGCAGGCGAAGGAGCGGCACGGCGATGCGCTGTCGTACAACTGGGTCGCCGGCGGCTGGCTGAAAGGCCAGATCTCCGAACCTCGGCTCTACATGGGCTTCCTCAAGTGCCTCTACACGGGCGGGATGATCGGCGGCGTAGCCGGCTACTTCAGCCCACCGCAGTTTCAGCCTGGGGTGGACGTCGGCGCCGAGCCCCCGCCGTGGCTCTCGCAGATGATGGCGCTCGGGCACGTCCAGGCGCTCTTCTCGCACGTCGAGGACTTCATCCGCGACGGCGATCTCCTGCCCGGCCCCCTCATGCACACGAACCCGAACGCCACCAATCTCCCGGCCTACGAGTTCCCGACCGGCTCGCCGGACGCCCGCGTCCTCGTGCGCAAGCATCGCCGCGAGCGTGCCTGGCTGGCGACGGCATGGGCGGCGGACGGACGGGAGCGGACCGTCTCCGTCGATGTGCCCGAGCTCGGAGCGCTCGAGCTGCGCGCCCGTCCGGAGGGCGCCGTCTACCTCGTGCGCGTTTCGGATCAGGTGCCGCACGAGCCGCCGAAGCTGTCGATCGTCCCGCTCGATCCGGACGGCATGGCGCCCTCGCGGGCCGTTCCCGCGCGATGACGAACGGAGGATCGCACGACCGCGCCGCTTCAGACTCCTGCCGGCGATAGCCTGAGCCCGACCACGCGGCTCGTCGCGCTCTGTTCCGCGCCGGTTGGGACTGACGCGATCGGATCGGCCATCCGCCGCCTGCTGGAGACGCCGCCGGACTGGCCGGCCGTGCTCCGGATGGCCCACCGGCACCGCGTGCTGCCGCTGCTGCACGCCGGGCTGCGCCGCTCCGCCGCTCACCCGCCGCCCGACGTGCTCGCCCGGCTCGAAGCCGCGCACATGTCGAACGCCGCTCGCACGACCATCCTGATTGCCGAAGCCGTCCGGCTGACAGACTGGTTCGATGCGGCCGGGATCCGGCACCTGCTGTGGCGCGGGCCGGCGATCGCGGCGGCCGCCTACCCCGAGCCCGCCATCCGGCAGTTCGACGACTTGGACTTCCTGGTGCATCCCGACGACATCGTCCGCGCTTGCCTCCTGCTGAACGACCACGGCTACCGCCCCCACGTCCGTCTCCGCCCGGCCCAGCTCTCCGCCTATCTGCGGAGTGGCTGGGACTATGTGGCCACCAGCACAGGGGGCGACCATTGGGTCGAGCTGGCCGGGGCGGTCACGCCGGCGTTCTTCGCGTTCGACGTCCCCTTCGAGCTGCTCTGGGCATCGCGCCGGACCGTGCCGCTCCAGAACCGCGCGGTGAGCGCTCCCTCCGACGCACACCACCTTCTGCTCGCGGCCGCGCACGGCTCGAAGCACCTGTGGCAGCGCTTCCAGTGGATCGCCGACGTCCAGGGCCTGCTTTGCGCGAGCCCGGCGGCGATCAGCGAGGACCTGTTCGCGCTCGCCCGCGCCTCGGGCGGGCACCGCATGCTCCTCCTCGGGTTGGCCATGGCGCGCAGGCTGATGGATGCGCCCCTCCCTCCGGCGCAGACGCAGAGCTCACGCGCGATCCCGAGGTGGGCCGCCTGGCGAGTCAGGCCACGCGCTGGCTGGATGGCGCCACCGACCCCGCCGCCGGCACGCGCGCGATGGCCGCGTTCCAGCGGGCTGTCCGGGAGCGATGGCGCGACCGGGCTCGCTCGGCGTTCCGGACCGTGCTCGCTCCGTCGTATGGCGACTGGGCCGCCGTCCCCCTGCCCGCCGCACTGGCCCCCGCGTACTGGCTGATCCGCCCCGCCCGCATCGCCCTGCAGCTGCTGGCCGGCCGCCGGCGTCCGAGCGCTGGCATCCGTCCTCACTCGTAGGCGCCTCCTGCCGGGGCGGCGCCCTCCGGAGGGTCGCGCCCGGCAGGCGCGGCCTACGATGCTGTGCATGATGGAGTTGAAAAACCGGCGCGGGTGCCCCACCTTATCCGCCAACAACGGGAGGGTTCCATGAGGCTGCTCGTATCGGCGTCTCTCGCCATCGGTTTCGCGCTCGCCTTTCCGCATCCGTCATCCGCCCGCGTGGCGCCGGACCAGGTGCCGACGTTCCAGATCCGCGGCCGCGTGCTTTATGTGGGGAGCCCCACCAACACCGTCGGCAAGCATCCGCTCAGCCTCGTGCGCGGCGTCTCCGCCACGGCCACGAACACGGACTGGAGCCCGTGGATCCCGTTCGACCGCAAGGCCGCCGAGCTGGCCGTTGGCCCCAACAGCTACCCGAACAACTACATGCGCGGCTTCCCGGTCGTGTTGCACCTGTCGGTCGGCGGGCCAGTGGTCGATCCGACTCCGATCGAAGTGGAGCTGCAGTTCGACGGCTCGAATGCAGCCGTGCAGCCTATGAGCGCCACCCTGTATCGCGGCTCGCTCGGCATCCTGCTCTGGCGGGACGCCGGGCAGCGACCGCAAGCCGCCACGATGGCCGAGTACAACAAGCGGTACTGGGCGGCCTTCGGGAGCGCGGGTGGGGCGACCGCACGGGCGAAGCACTTCCCCATCGTCGACCGGTTCATTTCCGGGGATGGCGACCGCAACGCACTCAAGGACGGAATCGAGCAGCTCGTGCGCGGCGGCTTCAACGGCATCATGCTGGGGGCAGACCCGCTGTCGCGGAAGCTCCTTCTCGGAACCGGCCTCCGCCGGACGGCCTCCGCCGTCTACAACCCGCCGGGCTATGCGTTCGACCACTCCACGTCGGTCACCGAAGCCGTCATCGCCAAGTGGGCGGACGACCAGATCGCCCCGTATCTCAAGGCCGGCTATGAGCGGACCGATCTCTCGGTCTTCGCGATGTCCGACGAGCCGGGCTGGTATTTCCCGGCCGCCTTCGGCCCGCTGACGAACAATCCCGTGGCGCTCGCCCGGTTCCGCGAATACCTCGGCGCGCAGGGGCTGAAGCCGAAGGATGTGGGCGCGAAGGACTGGTCCACCGTCTTCCCGATCGGCCGCGCGCAGGCCGCCGATCTTCCGTCGAAGCGGCTCTTCTACTGGACGACCCGCTTCTTCCCGTGGGACTCGGCCCGCCACTTCGCCCGCTGCACCCGCGCCCTCGAGGCGGCCACCTACACGAACCTCCCGATCCTGGTGAACTGGAACTTCTTCAGCGGCCGCTTCTACGTGCCCGGGCCGGTGGCGCACAACTCCGCGAAGCAGGATCCCAACGCCGCGATGGGTGGCCACGACTGGCTCGAGTTCGGCCGGATGCGCGGCTGCACCATGCTGTGGACCGAGGACTGGTTCGGCGACGGCCTGGCCTACCAGTGGTCGTACTATTGCGCCCGCCTCCGCAGCGCCGCCGAGCTGGGCGGCGTCGAGTTCGGCGGCTACGTGATCCCCCGTACCGCCGGCGACCGGACCAACGGCATCGTGCAGAAGATTGTCACGATCGCCGGCAGCGGCGGGAAGTGCCTGAAGTACTTTGTGTTCGGCCCGGAGTACAACTTCCCGGGGAACTGCTACTCCGAGAAATCGCGGCTCCTCCCGAAGATGGCCGAGGCGCACGCGATGATCGCCGCCGCGGAGCCGCTGCTCTGGCCGGGCCGCCGCCCGCGCCCGCAGGTCGCGATCCTCATGCCCCGCAGCGCGATGCCGTGGGACGCGAAGAAGATCGCGATCGTGAACCAGATTCAGGATGTCACCAACGTCCGCCTGAACCACGGGACCGTCGACTACCTCGCCGAGGTCTACAACCTCTACGTCGCGCTCCAGCACGCGAACATCCCGGTCGACATCGTGGACGAGGACGACCTCAAGCCGGAGAAGCTCGCCGCCTACCGCGTGCTCTACGTCACGGAGCCGAACGTGCCCGCCGAAGGCCAGTCGGGCCTGGTGGAATGGACGCGACAGGGCGGCATCCTGGCCACGGTCTCGGGGGCTGCCGCCCGCGATCGCTATGACGAGCCCTGCTCCGCCCTCGCGGACGGGACCGGCATCGTCGAGCCGGGCCGCGAGCCCTTCCTGGTGGCCGGCCCGACCAACTTCCAGGCGATCGCGGCGTCGGGCACCGGCGCCTGCGGCGACTTCGCGGCCGTCTGCGTCCGCGGCTCGCTCGCCGGCCGGGACCTGACCATCGAAGGCAAGTTCGAGGACGGCACGCCCGCCGTCGTGCGCCGCGCCGTGGGCCGCGGGCAGGCCCTCCGGTATGCGTGGATGCCGGGGCTCTCGTATGCCGCCACGGGAACCAACTCCACCGACGGCCTGCCGACCGGCTGGTCGGAGTCGATCCGCAAGTGGATCCTGCTGCCCGTCGCGGTCGCGGGCCTGACGCCCCCCGTGTCCGTGGATCGGCCGCTGATCGAGACGCCCATCCTGACCTCGGACGCCGGCTCCGTCGTCACGATCCTCAACTGGTCGGGCGTGCCGGTTGATGCGCTGAAGGTAATCGTCCATCCCGGCTTCGCCGTGAAGCGGGTCGAAAGCGTGAAGAGCGGAAAGCTGCAGTTCGAGACCACGGAAGGCGGGATCCGTTTCGTCCTGCCCGTGGACGCGGCGGACTTTGTGATGCTGTGGAAATAGAAGGCAGCGAGGGGTCAGGGTTCGGGGTTCAGGGGGGCGGTTTTCCGGCGGCAAGGGATTGGCGCCGGGGGGCAGAGAGGGAGACAAGGGATGAACCAATCTAAGGAAGCTGTGACCGGCACTCTGCCGTGGACGCGCTCGTGTTTCGTGTGCGGCATCGACAATCCGAACGGACTGCACCTGCGCTCGCGGGTGGAGGACAGCCGCGTCGTGCTCGACTACACCACGCGCGAGACCGACCTCGGGTACCGGCACATCGTCCACGGCGGAATCGGCATGACGTTGCTCGACGAAGTGATGACGTGGGCGGCCATCGTGTCCTGCCGCCGTGCGTGCGTGGCGGCCGAGATGAGCACGCGCCTGAGGAAGCCGGTGGTCGTAGGGCAGGCACTTCGAGTGGAAGGCTGGGTCACATCCGCCCGCGCGCGCCTGATCCTGACGGAGGGACGCATCGTGGACGGAGCCGGCCTGGAGCTGATGGCCGCCTCGGGCAAGTACATGCCGATGCCGGCCGACCAGGCGTTCCTCTGCTCCAAGGACTTCGTGCCGGACGCCGGCACGATCGATCCGGCCATGCTGCTCGGGGAACACGCCGCGCCGTGAAGGGGATCGCGCATTTCGCCGTGGGCGTCGCCGCCACGTCCTGCTTCCCCGCCGCCGTCGAAGCCGGCGCCGCCGGCAACCCGCTGTACTTCCTGCTCGGCGGCGTGTTCGGGCTCCTGCCCGACACACTCGACTTCAAGATCTACCGCTTCTTCTACCGCCGCGACATCGAGGTCATCCCCGACCCGAATGCCCCCAATGCCCAAGTGATCGCCGACGCGGTCGCCTGCGCGGTCGACCGCGCGGCCCGGACCGGGCGCGAAACACGGATCAAGCTCAACACGGTTCGCCTCGCCGCCGACCGCTGGCAGCAGTACGAGGTGAAATTCGATGTGCCGAACAGCCGGATCGTGGTGACGTACGGGCCGCGGGTCACGACCGACAAGCGGCCGGCGCCCGGCCCGCAGCCGGAAGCCGGGCTCCGGGCCGCCGCGCCGTTGCCGCACCCCGTGGAGGTGGAGTATCTCGCGACCTCCACGATCGATATTTTCGACGGGCCGCTCTTCGCCATGGCGCGCGGCCCGGACGGCCGCGTCCGCGTGAGCTTCATCCCGTGGCATCGAGAGTGGAGCCACAGCCTCGTGATCGGGCTGGTGTGCGCGCTGGCCGGCTGGGCCGTCGCCGGGTGGCTGGCCGGCGCCGTGATCCTCGCCGCCTACTCGGGCCACGTGCTGGCTGACCAACTGGGGTTTCTGGGCTCGAACCTGCTCTACCCCTTCACGCGCCACCGGACGCCCGGGCTGCAGCGATTCCGGTCGGGCGACGCAGCCCCCAACCTGTTCTTCACGTGGGGCTCAGCCGTGGTGATCCTCTGGAATCTCTACCGCTACGCCCAGGGGCCCGCGTATGTCGTGGGCATCGTGCAAGCCCTCTGCTTCGGCCTGCTCATCCCGATGGGGCTCATCCTCGGCCTGCGCCGCTGGTTCCGGGCGCGGGGCTGGCGATAGACCTTACGGATACGCCCGAACCCGATAGAAGCGCTGGATCCGGTTCGAAACCGCCGCGTCGTAAGCCACCCAGACGCCCCCATCGCCGGTCAGGGCGGCACCGAACCCCACCCAGTAGCCGGAGACCAGGCTATCGGTCGTCTCGAGCTGGCACAGCCGATTGCTGGAGGTGGCGAAATCGACTCGGGCCGTTGACACCCCGATCCAATCGATGCCCGTCACGGCCAGCACGCTGTTCGAGCTTGTCGGCACGGTTCCCGCGGCGTACTCGAGCACGTTGGGGACCCCATCCCCATCCGGATCGGCCGCCGGAGCGGAATTGCTGGACGCAGCCGACCCGAAGAAGGCCGCCTGCCATGAATCGGGCAGGCCGTCTCCGTTGGAGTCCGCCGGCATGCCGGCCTGGGTGACCGGCGCCGGATGCCCCGCAACCGTCAGCGTGCCGGCCCGCGAGGCCGGGCTCGTGTTCGGCTCAACCGCAAACCACACGATGCCCGTCCCGATGCCGTCGACGCCGGAGATCACGCTCACCCAGCGGTGGTCTGACGCCGCGACCCACGTGCAGCCCGGCCCCTCGGTGACCCCCGCCGCCGCCACCCCGCCCCGCTCATCGAACGAGAACGCCAGCGGCGCGACATCCGCCACGCAGGGACCGCCGGCCACGGCCAGCCGTCCCGTCGCAAGATTCGAGTCCCGCTCGCCATCCCACGCGGCAAACGTGAAGGTATCCGTTCCCGCAAAGCCAGTGAACGGCGCGTACGTCGCATTCGTTCCGACGAGGGCGACGGTCCCGTGGTCCGGCTGACTGACGATCCGAAGCGCAACGGCCAACGGCCCGTCCGGATCGCTGACCGAGAGCCCCAGCGCCAGCGGCACATCGACCGCCGTTGACGCCGTGAGTCCCTGGACGACCGGCGCCTGGTTGGCAGTCACCTGTTCGCTACGCGGCCCGCCGTGGCATGTGTAACACCCGATCTGGTATCCCCGCCAGACGCGCACGGTGACGCTACCGCCGTCGAGCGATGCCGTCAGGGTGCGATCTCCGAGCCCCCGGGACAGCACGGTGCCCTTGCCATCAGAGCCGTGACAGTCCTTGCAGCGAGTCCAGCCGTTGCTCTCGACCACACCCGGATGCGCACCAACCCAGGACAGCCCAATCGGATGCATGCCGTGTGGTCCCCCCGCCACGGTGTCCGGCGACCGGCCGTGGCAGGAGGCGCACTCGGCCAGCATACCGACGTGCCCTTGATGCCGCTGGCTGTAGAGGTTGTCGTTCCGGTACGAGGACGGAAACTCCGCGTGGGTCGAGCCGTGGCACGCCTCGCAATAGAGGCCCCCATGACCGCGCGAGAAGCGGTAGAGCGACAGCCCCGGGGCGGGCGCGTTCGAGCTGGTGGCGAAGGTGCTGTCGACGGCGACGCGGCGGATGCCGTTGGAGGCATAGACCGACAGGTAGCGGATCTGCCCGTTGTTGTGGGTCGCAACGCCCGTGTGGCACGACTGGCAGGTCGGCTCGTCGAGCCAGCCCGTCCGGCCCGGGGCTCCGACGTCGCTCATCCGCCCATGGCAGCTCTGGCACTGCATCGCCAGGGTTCCGTCCGCCGCAACGGCGCGCCCCATGGCGCCGCGGAGGCAACGGGTCACGGCTCCCGGATGACAGCGATAGCAGGCCGACCGGTTGCCTTCGTCATTCAGCGTCGATCCGGTTACGGGATCCTTCGCGGTGGCGTGGTATCCGTGAACAGCCGCCGTGAGCGGCGGTATGCCGGGGATGCCGCTTCCGGGAAGCGCCTCTGACGCATGGCATCTCGCGCACAGGATCGCCGTGCTCTGCCGGAGCACGGTCGCGAGCAGTCCGTCCGGAAGGAAGCCGTTCATCGCCAGCGCGGCCCGGTACGTCGCCCCGGTCCCCTGGCGCTCATCGTGAAGCCGAAGGATGTTGAGCCGGTAGTCGCGGTCGGGGTTCGGATCCCACACCCAGCCGGCGGCTGGAGTCACCGTTCCCCCTCCGGACATGTGACACGTCCGGCAGTCCATCTCGTCGGACACCGGCAGCACGATGTCGTTGGTCGCCACCGCCGCCGCCCCGCGCCGGACCAGGAGCCGCATGAGCGGGTACGCATTCCGCCGCTGGGTGTCGTCATACGGCGTGATGGGCACCCCATAGGCGGCGTACCACTGGGCATTGGACTCGAGCATCATGCTCTGCGGCGCGTTGGCCGGGCCGGGCATCGCGAAAGACGGTCCCGGCACCGGGAGCCCCATATCGACCGGCAGCGAAACCCCGAACAGGGCAGCCGAATGCGCCCAGAAGTTGCCCTTGCCGACCGATGACCGGTTGATCGAACCGTCCGGGTCGACCGCCGCCTGATACGTGACCGAGATCCCGGGCGCATCGGTCACCAGGCGCGCGTGTCCGTTCGTGGCCGCGATGACCTGCGCGTGGATGGTGTTGTAGGGCGGAAGGATGGCGAACACCGCGAAGTCGCTGTCCATGCAGTGCATGCCGAGGTTGTTCCAGCCCACCACGGACCAGTTCGTGGTCTGGGCGGCCAGCGATCCCGCCAGCAACACGGAGAGCAAGCCGCATAGCCGGAGCCATTCGTGACGTGCCGAGCGCATGACCACCTCCTCCGGCCAGAGCCGGATCGCGGATCCCGCATACACCATCGGACGCAGCGCCCGCCTGCGCGATGCGGCCGCGTCACGGGTCGACGTGCATCAGCCGCATCGTGGCCGGATCGATCCTCCGGTAATAGCAGTTGCGCGGCTGACCGGACTTGTTCTTCGTGTGACAGATCCCACCCCGCCGGGGGCGCACCTTGTAGAGCAGCGAATTCTGCTCGCAGTTGACGTACGCCTCGAGCAGCTCGAACGTCTCGCCGGAGGTCTTGCCCTTCTCCCACAGCTCGTTGCGCGACGTGCTCCACAGAACCAGCGTCCGCGTCTCGATCGACTTCCGGAACGCCAGCTCGTTCGTGTAGGCGAGCAGGATCACCTCGTTCGTGTCCGCATGCTGCACGGCCACCGGAATCACGCCCGGGCAGGCCCCCACCTTGGCAAGCTTGTTGAAATCAACCTTCAGTTCACTGCCTTCTTCGAGCGGATTCATTCGCAGCTCCTTCCACAACTCCTCTTGCGACCGAGTCCGACAATGCGGGAGTTGCCGCCCGCCTGCAAGTTCAATCGACCAGGGCAGACGCATCTAATCCGAGAGAGAGCAGAGCAGCCGCAAAGACACAGAAGGCGCAAGAGGCGAATTGTTTGCGGATCGCTCTTGCTTCACTTGCTTGGTCCCGACCGAAGCCTCCGGAACCTATCTGTCTTGCGCTTCTTGCGCGTCTTTGCGGCCATCATCTGCCGAACCGGGATTAGGTGCGTCTGCCCTGCCCAATCGACCGCAACGTGGCGGTGTTGAGCGTTCTACCGAATGCCAGCAGGCGGAGACTCAGCACCAGTCAGCGGCCTGAACTGTTGCTGTGCTCACGCAATCACCTCGCCGCCCCAGAGTTGTTTGAGGAAGGTCGCCCAGGGAGTAACCCGCACCGAGCCCACGACGCGTTCCTCGCGCTCGCAGCAGACGAGAATCGCCTGCTTGGGCTTGTGCTCGGCCGCGAACGCGTGGAGCGAGCGGCAATCGCGGTTCTCGATGTGCCGGGCGCCCTTGACTTCGATGGCCACCTGGCCGCCGCCCAGGACGAAGTCCACCTCCGCGCCCTGCCGGGTTCGCCAAAAATTGATCTCGTAGCCGAGTTCGCTGTACGAAGCGTGGGCGGCCAACTCCATCAGGATGAAGTGCTCGAGCGCCCGGCCGAAGGCATCACCCCGATCCTCGACGATACTCCGTTTCGTGATGGCCCCGGCTAAGCCGACGTCAAAGAGATAGAACTTCGACGCGTGCGTGATGACGTCCCGGCCCTGACGCCGGCTGAACGGCTCCACCCGGCGGCCCAGCAGGGTGTCGATCAGAATCTGGTAGTACTCCTTCACGGTCTTGGCATCCACCCCGCACTCGCGGGCGACGTTCGTGTAGTTCGTGAGTTCCCCATGCGAGTACCCCATGGCGTCGAAGAACCGTGCGAAGGCCGGGACGTTCCGCGTGAGTCCTTGCGCAAACACCTCTTCCTTGAGGTAGTCCCGTCCGTAGGCGTCAAGCGCCTTTCGGTAGCCGTCCGAGAGATAGTGGGACGGGACCATCCCCCGGTTCAGAACGCGGAGCAGATCCACCTCCGCGAGTTCCGCAGACACCAGCGGAAACAGCTCATAGCGCCAAGCCCGTCCGCCGAGAAGATTGGCATGGCCCCGTTTCATCTTCCGTGCGCTGGAGCCGCAGAGAATGAAGCTCAGACCACGGTTCTCAATGAGCCAGTGGACCTCGTCCAGCAACGAGGGTACCTTCTGAACTTCGTCCAGGACCACTGGATAGGTCAAGATCGCCGCGCTCTGGGCCAGGAGCCGTTCGCGGAGAAGCGCCGGGCGCTTGGAGAACTCCAGAACCAAGTCGGTATCGAGGAAATCGTAGACCAGACTGTCGGGATAGTGCTCACGCAAGAAGGTGGACTTTCCTGTCTTTCTCGGCCCCCAGAGGGAAGCCGACTGCCCCTTGGGCAAAGCCATTCGCAACCGGCGACCGATCAGATTCATCGGAGTATACTCCTGAATAGTTGCACTATTCCGGAACATACTCCTCAAAACTGCGACGTCAAGGTATGTAATCCCGACCCACATCCGAGCGTAGGGATTGCCCGAACATGGGCTACCTGTGGAGACGGTCTCCGCCGTTCCGACCCGCATGTCACTGACGCATGGCCCGACGACAGCCCAGTTCATCACACTCACAGCCACACGATCAGCGCGGCCATCAGAAGGAAGAAGACGCCCAGAAGGATCTTGCTGATCACGACGTTGCGCATGCTCCAGGCGATCAGGCTCTGGAGCTTGAGGCCCTGATACGTGAGCGCGAATACGACGGCCAGCGGCACGACGAAGGCGAGGTTGTAGAGCAGCAGGTAGGCGAGCCCGCGCCCCACGCCGGCCCCGCCGCGCACGACGTAGACCAGCGTCGGCACGTATACCTGGCCGGTGCACACCGACTCGAGCACCGTCACGGCCGCCCCGATCCCGAACGCCGACGCCGACAGCCGGCCGACAGTCAGCCGCTCGCGCATGAGCGCGTGCATCCGGTCCTTGATCGCCGACGGGAGCTGAAGCGTCACGTCCTTCGGGTTCCGGCTCGCGCCGTAGCGCGCCGCGTCGCGGAACGACAGCCCGGCAAACACCAGCAGGACCGCCACCATCGTCCACTCGATGCCCCCCTGGAGCGCCCCGAATCCCCGGAACAGATGCAGGGCCCGCATCATCCCGAAGCCGATCGCAAAGTAGGTGAGGAACGAGGCCAGGCAGAAGGCGCAGCCGGCCGCCAGCAGCCGCCGCCCGCTCACGCGGCTGACTCCCAGCAGGCTGATGAAGAAGACCAGCGTTGAAATCGCGCACGGGTTCAGGCCGTCAATCAGCCCCGCGACCGCCACGCCGGGCGCCGTGAACTGTCGTGCCCGCTCGAGGATGGCTGATCGCTCCGGCGGCGGATCGCCCGTCCGGTCGATCCCGGTCGGACTCGGCGCAAGCGCCTCCTGGATGCGCACGCCGACCAGCGGGAGCAGACGCCGCTCGATATCGGCCGGGCCCGCGAGGAGATCGCGCGCGGCGACGACCATGAACACGTGCTCGTTGGCCTCGCAGTGAAACCGGTCGAGGTACGCCGCCAGCCGCGCGTAGTTGGTATCGAACCCGATGTCGCGGGCCTGCAGGCGATACAGGCCGGCGTACTCGGCCTCCAGTCGCAGCTTCGCCCCGCTGTCCACCCGCGCGCAGTCCGAGCAGCCGGGCTCGAAGAAGTACTCGATCTCGACGGGGCTGATCGCGGCGGGGGCGTCCGCGTCTGAGGCGCGCACCCAACCGACGGCCGGCAGCATGAGCAATACCAGAACCAGAGGCATGGCGAGGAGCGGGCGTGATGGTGCACCCGCCAGGGACGGAAACCCACCCCGCCCTTCGGTCACCCCTCCAAGGGGGGGAACCGGACAGGACCGATCCCCTCTTGGGAGGGGTGCCCGCAGGGCGGGGTGGGTCTCCCTCACGGCCGCACCGCCTGCACCGGAATGGACAGGTGCCGGACACGCGGATGATCGGTCTCCAGCATGATCTCGCCGGTGAACGCGCGCGGCGGACGATTGGTGTCCAGGCACGCCACCACCCGGAACTCGCGATAGACCTCGTTGGTCTCAATCCGCGCCGTGAACGAACCGCCGGAGACCCGCACGCCGGTGATGCTCACGGGCGAAGCGGATCGGTTCATGATGGTGGCGATGCGCTCCGACGGCCCGGCGGCCGGGTCGATGTCCAGCACGATCTCCTCCGGGAACACATCGACCTCCGGGCCGGCGAACCCGTTGCACTGCAGCTTGAAGAACGGCTGATCCGGGTCGTTGCTGTGGACGTAGAGGCTGATGCGCTGGCCCCCGATCCGGCCCTTGAGCGAAACCTCGACCGCGAGCGTCGTTCTGCCGCCGGGCGGAACCAGCGATCGTTCGAGCCGATGGCTGGTGCAGCTGCAGCCGGCGCGGACGCGGTCGATCGAAAGAGGCGCGTCTCCCGTATTCCGGAGCACGAACGTGTGCTCGATCCGCTTGCCGGACTCCGCCTGGCCGAAGTCGAACACCGGCTCGTCGCAAGCCAGCCGCGGCGCCCCGCTCGGCCCGGCGGCCGCGCGCAGGGCCAGAAGGGCCGTCAGCCCCGCGGCAAGCGCGTGGCACACGCCCCTCATCCGGCGTCCTCAAAGAAGCGCTTCCTCAGGCTGGAGAGCTCGTCGCCCAGCGGCTCGGTCTGCAGGCCTGGAATGTAGCGCGCGGCCTCGGCGAGCACCGCCGCATGCCGCCCGTAGGCCGCGCCCGTGTGGTGGATGTACGGCCCCTCGACCAGCGTGCGCTCCCAGCGCGGCCAGTCGTTCACCTTCATCCACACGTAGACGTTCTGCGTCGCGGGCCCCGCCATGGTGTGGCCCTCGCCGAGCGCCAGCCGGTAGTCGCCGCCGTCGCCGTCGAACCGCGCCACCGTCACGTCGCCCTCGCGCAGCTCCCAGTGGCACGACCCCGGGGGGATGCCCGGCAGGATCCAGTGCGTGCCGAGGCTGGCCGGCGCGCCCTCGCGGCGCAGCCCCAGAGGGAACCCGCAGTGCCACAGGAGGATGCCGTTGTCGTCCTCGGGGTGGCGGATCGTGAAGTCCGCGAGGAACGTGGGCTCCGCATCCAGGCTCGCCCGCTGCAGCATGATCATGCTGATCGCGCCGTGGACGTCCGTCTCGCAGGCCACCGGATAGCCGGCTTCGGACACCTCGGCCGTCGTGAACTCGACCATCGCCCCGAGCTCGTTGCAGATGGACATGAACGACTGAACGGCGAAGCCGCTGAGCTCGTGCTTCTGCGCCAGGTCCAGCATCTCGTCGCGCAGCGCCAGGACGTTGTAGAGCGGCTCCTCGGAGGGAAACCCCTCGACAGCCACGCGCCGCCGCAGCTCGCGCACTTCGCGGCGGTACCGGGCGCGGTCCTTCCGGGCGCGCGCCTTCGTCGCAGCGATCACCTCGACCAGGTCGAGCGGCAGCACCTCGACGCCGAAGCGCTCGAGCAGCTCGCTCTCGTTCACGATGGTGGTCCAGAAGAAGTCGATGCGCTGTCCGAGCTGGCCGATCCGCATCTTGCGGAAGCCCTTCACCACCGACATCACGCGCCGGAAGTTGCGCACGCCGGCCTCGAGCGGCGCATCGTCCATCCGGCAGTTCTCGATGTAGGTGAAGGGCACCCGCAGCTTGTGCAGCACCTTGCTGGAGGCGAGGATGCCGCACAGGCTGTCCCGGAGCCGCGTGCCATCCGGCAGCGGCGCCTCGTCGCGGGGGCCCCACAGGAGCGTCGGCAGGCCGAGGTCACGCGCAATCAGACCCGTGGCGTGCTCCGTGCCGAAATTGCAGTGAGGCAGGAACACCCCGTCCGCTCCTTTCGCCTTCAGGTGCCGAACCGCCGGCTCCACATCCGAGAGCCCGCGGATGATCCCGTCCTTCACCACGGAGTCGATGCCGACGAACGGGATCTTCCACTCCCGGAGCTTCTGCTCGATCCGCGCCTTGTAGCGCAACGCGTCCTCGTGGCTGAACACGAACTTGCCGATCGGGCACAGTCCCAGCTTCACTGCGTTCTGTTTCATAGACGCTCCCTTGCGCGGCGGACCGCACCGCTTGCTCCATGTTCACGGGCGCCGGGTCCGGCGCCCCTCCCGCCGCTGCATGCAACCGAAACGTTCGTGTCCACCGCTCAACGACCAGACCGAAACCGAGCCGATCAGATCACGCCGCCGCGACCGATGCGCCGATCTTCAAAGAAGTTGTCGTTCAGCGTGGACGGCATGGAGACCTCCAGCAGCAGGGCGCTCCCCAGTCCGGTAAACGCATGCCGGACCCCGGGCGGCATGACGAGCGTATCGCCCTCCGCCATCGTGCGCTCCGCGCCGTCCACGATCATCCGGACCCGGCCCTTGAGAACAAAGAACGTCTCGTGCTTCACCTCGTGGCGGTGATACGGACACGTCTGGCCGTCAAACACGAACAGGAACTTGCCGCAGTAGCCGGCGCCGGTTTCGTTGGCGATCCAGTGTTCGATCTCGCCGGTCTTCCCGAACTCGTCCAAGCCGAACCGGATGACCAGCGGCTCCACGGCGGGAAGCGTCAGCCCCCACGCCGCCACCTGCGCGCGCATCTCCGCGAGCGCCCGCTCCCGCCCGGGCCCCCACAGCTGCAGATCCCGCTCCCACGTATCCGTCACGTCACGCCCTCCGTCTCCGTCGCGCGCCGCTCGGCCGGAACGCGCGGCCGTGCGCCCGACCCGCCCGCGCCGCCCTGAGCATATCCGGGAAGATGCCCGCGCCATGCCCCGCCGCCACGGCGGTCCCCCACAGCCCCGCGTGCGGCTGCTCCACCCGCTCCAGCGCGCGGCCGGTTGTGTCGGCCAGCAGCTGTACCCAGCCGTCGTTCCGCGCTCCGCCGCCGGTGAGCCGCACGGTCCCGCGCGCGCCAAGCGCGTCGAGCTGGTCCCGGGCCGCAGCCGCCACGCCGTCCAGAACGGCCCGCGCAACCTGCGCCCCCGTGTGCCCCGGCACAATGCCCGAGAGCGCGGCCGATTCGCCGGACACCCCGCTGTCCGGCCGGAACCGAAGGCCGCCCGGTTCAGCCGCGAGCGCATCCGCAAAGAACCGATCCCAGCTCCTCCCCGGGGCCGACAGGCCGCGAGCCCACTCCAGGCAAGCGCCGCCGAGGCTGCACACGAGCAGCTGGTAGCGCAGGCCGCCCGGGTAGGGCCCCCGCAGCGGACGACACGCCGGAGCCGGTTCCGTCGCGCCAGCCACCCGGTACGTCACCATCGCGGTCCCGAGCCCGAGCGCCGTCTCGCCGGGCCGCGTGAGGCCGGCGCCCAGCGCGGCGGCCGTCTGATCGTTCGCGCCGGCCACGACCGGAATGCGGTCGATCCCCCACGACCGGGCCAGATCCGCCCGCAACGGGGCCACGGGCTCCCCCACCTCAGTCAGGGATGGTAGCACGGCCGACGGCACGCGGGCCACGTCGAGGGCTTCGGCCCACCACCGGCCGCTCACCATCGAGTAGAGCCCGCTCATGGCGGCGAGGTTCCGGCTCACGGCGGCCTCGCCCGTCAGCCGCTCGATCACAAAGCCATCCGTGAAGACCAGCCGCGCGACGCCGCGCCACGCCCCCCGGCGCGTCGAGTAAGCGCGCAGCTGGGCGACGGCGAGCTGGGAGATGGGGCGCGGCCAGCCGGCGTGCCGGTAGAAGCGCGCGGGCGGCAGCGCGGACTCAACGCCCGCAGCGTCGCCTGTCGCGTCGAGCCAGCTCACGGCCGGACCGATCGGCCGCCCCGCGCAATCCAGCAAGACGTGCGTCTGAGCCTGGCTCGAGACCGCGACCGCGCGAACGTGCGAGCGCCTCACCCGCCGGAGGCAGGAGCGGAGGCAAGCCGAGAGGGCCGCCTCCCATGCCGCCGGGTCCGCATGCACGCGCCCGTCCGGGAGATAGCGCGGCGGACAGCCGCGCTCGGCCAGCGCCTGAAGCCGGCCGGAACGGTCGAACACGCCTGCCTTCAGAGCCGTCGTGCCGACGTCGACCGCGGCGAGCAGCTCGGTCATACCTGCTTCAACCCGTGGTAATACCGGATGAACTTCGCCGTTTCGGCCACCATCTTCTCGACCAGCAGCCGCCCGAGCTCCGCGTTGGCCACCGTCGGGTCACCGTAGGCGCCGGAGCGGCTCTTCTGAAGGGTCCACGTCGATACAAACGCCTGGCTGGAGGCATAGGGCGAGACGAGCGCCAGCCGGTCGTCGGCGCGGGCCAGCGACATATCGACGAGATGCGGCGCGAGGTGCAGCATGACCGACGTTTCGAACTCGCACGCGTGGCACGTGCCCGCGGGCCCGGCCTTCCAGTTCGCCTTCAGCACGTCGCCCACGAGGGCGTGCGGGAAGATCACGCCCGGTCCGATGCCGCGCTCGTCGGCCGCGCGGCGCGCCACGACGCGCACGACGCCGTCGTGATTCCCGTGCGTGCTGACCAGGACAACCTTGCGGAAGCCGGAATCGGCCACCGAAATCACAACGTGCGTGATCATGTCGATCAGGGTGTCCTGCGGCACCACCATCGTGCCCGGCCACGCCTTCAGCACTTTCTGCGAGTAGCCGTAGGCAATGGGGTCCATCAGGTACGCGGGCGGCTGGCCAGCCAGCGAACGGATCGCCGCTTCGCACACGCGCTGTCCGATCAGCGTGTCGGTCTGGATCGGCAGGTGGTCGCCGTGCTCCTCGGTCTGGCCGACCGGCAGCACGAGCACGGCCCCCGCCTCGGCCGCCGCCTTCACCTGCGGGGAACGCAGCTCGGAAAACATAATCGTCACAGGACCTCCTCCGCTTTCATGCCTCCGCCTTCAGCCCTTCCCCAGCTCCTTCTCCGTCTCGCCGATCGCTTCCTCGATGATGTCCAGGCCCTTGAGCAGCACCTCGTCCTCCATCACGATGGGCGGGCTCATGCGCAGGATGTGGCCCGCCGGAATCCACGCCAGGCCCTTGGCGAACGCCTTCTGGTAGACAAGCGTGCCAGCCTCCGGAAGCGGCTCCTTCGTCTTCCGGTCCTTCACCAGCTCGATCCCCATCAGGCACCCCTTGGCCCGAACGTCGCCGATGATCGGGTGCGCCGCCATCATCTTCTTCATGCGCGCGAGGGCAAGTTCGCCGAGGTGGAGGGACCGCTCCAGCAGGTTCTCCTCCTCGATCACCTCGAAGCACGCCAGCGCGGCCGCGCAGGCCATCGGGTTGCCGCCGTAGCTGGACGAGGCGGAAATCTTCTCGATCGACTCCCGGTACGGCTCGCGCACCGCGACGGCCGTCACGGGAAACCCGTTCCCGAACCCCTTGCCGAGCGTCACGACGTCGGGCAGCACCCCCCAGTGCTCCATCGCCAGCCACTTGCCGGTCCGCCCCATGCTGGTGAGCACCTCGTCCGCCATCAGCAGGATCTTCCGCGCGTCGCAGAATTTCCGCAGCTTCGGGAAGAAGTCGTCCGGAGGGATCACCGATCCACCCCACCCTTGGATGGGCTCCATCACGATCGCCGCGACCGCGTGCACCGTGCCGCGATCGATGTACTCGGCGTAGAACTCGATGTAGCGGTCGGTGTCGACCGTGCCGTCCGCCTTGGTCCACATCGGCCGGTAGGGATTCGGGCGCGGGACCATGTGGCAGCCCGGCGCGCGGGTCGGGCCGTAGGCCAGGGCGGGGAACTCGGCGACGGACACGGCGCCGTAGGTCTTGCCGTGGAAGTCGTAGAAGCCCGAGATCAACTCATGCCGGCCCGTGGCCGCGCGGCACACGCGCAGGCCGGCCTCCACCGCCGCCGTGCCGCAGTCGTAGAGCTGGTATCCCTTCAGGTCGCCCGGCAGGCACTCCGCCATCTTCTCCATGAGCCGCGTCTTGATCGGCGTCGTGAAGTCGTGCGCGTTCATCAGCAGGCCCGCGTACTTCTGGACGGCCTCGGTGATCTTCGGGTGACAGTGCCCAAGCGTGGTCACGTAGATGCCCGAGGAAAAGTCGATGTATTCGTTCCCGTCAACATCCTTCAGGATGCAGCCGTGCCCGGACTCGAACACGACGGGGAACAGCTTCACCTGGGTGCTGAGGCCCTTGAAGTACTTCGTGCAGCGGCCGTGCCACTCCTTCGACTTCGGGCCCGGCGGCGGCACGGTGATGCTGGGGTATTTCGCGAGATCGACGTGGGCCCAGTAGTCGGCCCGACGGGGCGTGCGGCGTGTCATATCCTGGCTCCTCAGCAGCCCCGACGCGGGGCGTTTACGAAGCCGGATGATGCCACCGGCGCAGGCGGGCCGTCAAAGAGCGAATCCGGACTCACGGGCGGGCGCATCTCCCGCCGATTGTCGAACAGCAGATCGCCAAGGGTCAAAGGCCGGAATGCCCCCTGAACCACCGTTCCGAGTCCGCGACGGAACGGGCGATCCGCGAGGCGGATTGGGTTGGGTGAGTCTGCGAACCCCCGAAGGGCGGTACGTCAGACCGGCACAGATGGGCGGGCGCCGGGGGCGGCACCATACTCTTGTATGTGCCGTCCCCCGGGAACCGCCCAGATGGGCCGGGCTGGCGTGTCGCCCTTCGGCCCAATCCGTCGAGCTGTCTCCTATCGCGCAGCCTATCTTCTCCCCGGCAGCGGATCACGGTTTGACGGCACTCGGGGCTCGGGTCAGAGGGACGAAGCGGACGCCCATGACCGGGCGACGCGTGACCGTCCCGTCCACGGCCTTTTCGATCAGCAGGAGGCGCTGCACGTCGTGGACGCCGCCGACCGGGATCACCATGCGGCCGCCCGGCCGGAGCTGGTCCACGAGCGGCTGGGGAACATGGTCCGGGGCGGCCGTGACGATGATGCCGTCGAACGGGGCGCGCGCGGGCCAGCCCTGGTAGCCGTCACCGACGCGGACGGTCACGTTCGTGCAGCCGAGCGCCTTCAGCCGCTGTCGCGCGGAGGTGCCCAGCGGCTCGACTATCTCGATCGTGTAGACCTCGCGAACCAGGCCGGAGAGCACCGCGGCCTGATAGCCCGAGCCCGTCCCGATCTCGAGTACCACATGGTTGGTCGCCGGCCGGACCAGTTCGGTCATGGCCGCCACGATGTAGGGCTGGGAAATGGTCTGGCCGCGGCTGAGCGGAAGCGGGTAGTCGTCATAGGCGCGCGACGCGGATTCCGGTGGGACGAACACGTGGCGCGGCACGGTCCGCATGGCGTCAAGCACGCGGAGGTCCGCGATCCCGCGAGCCGCGATCTGCTCCCGGACCATCGCCTCCCGCTCCGCGCGCCGGGCGTCGGCGCCCGGCCCGCCCGCCTCGGCGTCATCCGTCGCACACATGAGCGCCCCTCCGCAGACGACCGCGGCGCAGCATCTCCAAGCTGAGCGACCTCGCCGCATGGCGCATCGTCCTCCTCCGCCGGCATGGTAGGCCGGGCGGAGGATCGAGGCAATGCTCTTAGTGGACCTTCTTGGCCTCGCGCCGCTTCTTGACGATCTCCTCGACCAGAGAGAACGGCACGGCCTCGTAGTGCTCGAAATGCATGGTGAAGGACGCGCGGCCCTGCGAGATCGTCCGCACGATATTCGCGTACCCGAACATCTCGCCGAGCGGGACGGACCCGTGCACGACCTTGCACTCGCCCTGCTCCACCATCGACTCGATGCGGCCGCGGCGCTGGCAGACCGATCCGGACACCGGCCCCATGTAGTCCTCGGGGGTCACCACCTCGACCGACATGATCGGCTCGAGCAGCACCGGCTTGCTCTCCAGGAACAGCTGATGGAAGCAGGCCCGCGCCGCCTCGATGAACGCAAACTCGTTCGAGTCCACCTCGTGGTAGGTGCCGTCGTACACCGTGACGCGCATGTCCACCACCGGGTAGCCGGCCACCGGCCCCCGCTGCATGGCCTTCACGATGCCCTTCTCCACCGACGGGATGAACTGGGTCGGAATGCGGCCGCCCCGGACCTCGTTCACGAACTCGAAGCCCTCGCCCGGGCCGAGCGGCTCGAGCTTCAGGCAGACGTGCGCGTACTGTCCGCGGCCGCCGCTCTGCTTGACGTGCTTGTACGACCCGTCCGCGGCGATCGTGCCGGTCTCGCGGAGCGCAACCTCCGGCCGCCCCACCTGAGCCACCACGCCGTACTCCCGGCGCATGCGGTCGACAATGATCTCGAGGTGCAGTTCGCCCATGCCCGAGATGATCGTCTCCTTCGTCTCGTCGTCGAAGCCGACCACGAACGTGGGATCCTCGTCGGCCAGCGCGTGCAGGGCGTGGCCCATCTTCTCGTCGTCGGTACGGCTCTCCGGCTTGATGCTGATCGACATCACCGGCGAGGGGAACTCGATCGACTCGAGCACGATCGGGTGATCGGAGCTGCACAGCGTGTCGCCGGTCTTCGTCTGCTGAAGCCCGACCACGGCCACGATGTCCCCGCAGCGCGCCTCGTCAATCGACTCCTGGCGGTTGGCGTGCATGCGCAGCAGGCGTCCGATCCGCTGGTCGCGGTTCTGCGTGCTGTTGAACACGGGCTTTCCGGCCCCGATGCGGCCGGAGTACACGCGCATGTAGGTCAGCTTGCCCATGTGCTTGTCGGCCGTGATCTTGAAGGCCAGAGCGGAGAACGGATCCTCCTCGGAGTGGCGGCGGTGCTCTTCGCCCTCGCCGACCTGGCCGATCACCGGAGGGATGTCCTCGGGCGACGGCAGGAAATCGACGACGGCGTCCAGCAGGTGCTGCACGCCCTTGTTCTTGAAAGCGGCGCCGCAGTAGACCGGAATGACCCGGCGGGAAATGGTGGCCTTGCGGATGATGCCCAGAATCTCGTCCACGCTCAGGTCGCCCGTCTCCAGGAACTTCTCAAGCAGCGTATCGCATTGCTCCGCGCACTTCTCCACCAGGTTGGCCCGCCATGTCTTCGCCTTCTCCGCCTTGTCCGGTGGAATCTCGCACTCGCGGTAGGAACGACCCTTGTCGCCGTCCTCGTAGTAGATCGCCTTCATCCGGATCAGGTCGACGATTCCGGCAAACTGATCCTCCTTGCCGATGGGCACGACCACGGGAACCGCGTTGGCGCCGAGCTCCTTCTGAATCTCCTCGACCACGCCGAAGAAGTCGGCGCCGACGCGGTCCATCTTGTTGATGAAGGCGATCTTGGGGACGCTGTACTTCTCGCTCTGGCGCCAGACCTGCTCGGACTGGGGCTGCACGCCGCCGACCGCGCAGAAAAGCGCGATGGCGCCGTCGAGCACGCGCAGGCTGCGCTCGACCTCGGCCGTGAAGTCCACGTGCCCCGGGGTGTCGATGAGCGTGATGCGGTGCTCCCGCCACATCGTGGTCGTGGCAGCGGAGGTGATCGTGATGCCGCGCTCCTGCTCCTGCTCCATCCAGTCCATCACGGCGGCGCCGTCATGGACCTCGCCGATCTTGTGGGTCTTGCCCGAGTAGAACAGGATCCGCTCGCTGACCGTTGTCTTGCCGGCATCGATGTGGGCCATGATGCCGATGTTCCGAATCCGCCCCAGCGGCGTGTGGGCTGTGTCCGCGCTCATACGTGTCTCCCGTTGCGTGTACTCTCTGAACAAAAAAGCCGGTAATTTTGCTGCATCGCGCGCGCAACTGCAAGCGCAAACCCCTGCCTTTTCCAAAAACGCACGGGCCGCGCGTCCGTGTTGATCCGCGGCCCGGACCGCCGTACCATCTCGCGGACTCGACGGAAGGACCGAGGTTCACGCAGATGAGCAAGCCGAACATACTGGACCGGATCACGGCCGAGCGACGGGCGGACGCCGACAAGGCGATGCGGCGCGTGCCGATCGCCGGGCTCGAGCGCCTGGCGGGCGGACGGACGCATCGAAGCCTGACGGACGCGCTGCGCGAAGCCCCCGCGCCGCGGATCATCGCCGAGGTCAAGAAGGCCAGCCCGTCTGCCGGGCTCCTTCGCACGGTCTATCGCCCCGGGGCGATCGCCGGCCAGTACCGAGATGCCGGCGCCATCGGCATCTCGGTCCTCACGGAGCCCCGCCACTTCCTCGGCTCCGCAGCCCACCTTCGCGCGGTCCGGTCGGCCGTTCCGCTCCCCGTCCTCCGAAAGGACTTCATCAGCCGCCCCTACCAGGCCGCCGAGGCGGCCGCCTGGGGCGCCGACGTCATCCTGATCATCGTCTCGGCGCTCGATCCGTCCGCGATCAGGGGCCTGTTCGAGGCCGCGCAATCGCTCGGCCTGGAGTCCATTCTGGAGGTTCATACGGAGGCCGAACTGGATCTCGCGCTGGGCTGCCCCGGCGGCATCATCGGCGTCAACAGCCGCGATCTCAAGACCCTGAAGACCGATCTCGCCGTGGCGGTGCGCCTCGCGCGGCACATCCCCGCCGGGCGCGTCTCCATCGCGGAGAGCGGCATCCGGACCGGCGACGACATCGCCCGGCTGCAGGACGCCGGCTACGCCGGCTTCCTCATCGGCGAGTCGCTGCTCCGACACGGCCGCCCGGGCGACCAGCTGGCCGCCCTGCGGCGCGCCGCCGCCGCCACCGGGGTCGTCGCCTAGGTCGGAACGGCCTTGCGCCACCCGGGCCGTGTCCCTACAGTGCCGCGCGTGACAGAGGATGCGCTCGCCAATCGGGACGCGACCCGCCAGTCGCTGACCGCGTTCAACCGGAATGTGCTCTTCCGCGCGGTGTTCGACATCGTGTGCGGCCCGACGAGTTTCATTTTCGTCGCCTTCGTGCTCTCGCTCGGCGTGCCCGGCGAGTCCATGGGCCGGCTCGCCGCCGTCGCGAGCTTCGGGAGCGTGACCCAGATCCTGCTCCTGCCGATCATCACCCGGACAGAGCGCAAGCGCGCCATCATCGGGATCGGCATGACCGAGCCCCTGCTGGTCATGGCCACGGTCCTGATGGTTCCCCTTCTGCCGCCGGGATACCGGCTCTACGCGCTGATGGGCGCCATCTTCTCCGCCGCCGCCTTTCTCAGCATTACGCGTCCCGTGATGGACGACTGGCAGGCCGCCACAATCCCCGAAACACTGCGCGGGCGGTACCTCGGCCGACGCATTCAGATGATGGGATTCGTGACGATTGCGTCCATGCTCGCCGCGGGGAGCCTGGGCGACTGGGCCGGACAGCAGGGGGCGGGAGGGCTCTCGCTGCTGCTCGCGGCAGGATGCGGGTTCGGCCTGCTGGCCATTCTGTCGCTCGTGCACGCGCACGACTCGGGCGGCGGATCCGTGACACCGGTCGACGTGCACCACATCCCGCGGGTCTTCCGCACGCGCGACTTCCGTCGCCTGATGATCGGCTCCGCCCTGTACAACATCCCGTTCTTCTTCGGCTGCCCTTTCTACCAGGTGCTGAACAAGCAAGTGCTGGGCATGACCAACACGAACATCGCGTGGATGATGACGGCCTATTGCGTAGCCAAGATGATCATGTCGCGTTCCGCCGGCCGCCTGTTGGACCGGTTCGGCGCGCGCCGGATCGCCGTCGCTGTGGGCCCCCTCTATGCGCTCTTCTTCCTTCTGCTTCCGCTGGCCACCGCCGATCGCCACTGGCCGATCTATCTGGCCTGGGCGCTCGCCGGCCCGGTTGACGCCGCGTTCGGGCTGTGCATCCAGACCGGCCTCATGGGCGCCGTCCCGGCCCAGGGCGCCCGACCCGCCTACTTCGCCGTCAGCAACATCGTCAGCCTGGGACTCTACGGCATCGGCGGCCCGTTGGCCGAAGCGGTGATGCGCCACATCGGGCCGGGGGTCTGGACGGTCGGGCCGCTGGAGATCGGACGCTACCACCTGCTCTACGCCGCGTGCGGGGTGATGATGCTGGGAACCACCTTCGCCGGCCTGCTCTGGCCTCGGCCGGGACGCTCGACCCCCCAAACTGCGTGAGCAGCCCCGCGGCACGAGCCGCCCGGCTCGCAACCCTCCGCTACGGACGCAAGCCGGGAGGCTTGCGCCACGCCGAAAACCCAGGCCGATGGCACGCCCCGGCTCACGTTCGTCGCACGGCGTCGCCCGGCAGGCGGCGCCTACCCGGAATGCTCGGTCTGCAAC
>CAYSLU010000001.1:125489-151520 GCA_964431965.1 uncultured Verrucomicrobiota bacterium | reverse complement strand
ACTGCAGATGACACGCAACCATCGCCATTGACGCACCGCATTCGACGTGCTACGTTGTAACACACGAAAGGGATGAAGACATGACAACACTGACGATCCGCCTTCCTGACCAGTTGCGTGCAGACCTGAAAGAGCTCAGTCGCCAGGAGCACAAGGCCGTCAGCGACATCGTGCGCGATTCACTCCGCCGGCATGTGGCTGTTCAGCAGTTTCGGTCTCTGCGGCGCAGGATCCTGCCGTTTGCCGAGGCTCAGGGACTCGTGACCGACGAGGACGTTTTCAAGGCCTTGCCATGAGGGTCATTCTGGACGCCAACGTGCTGATCGCAGCCGTCGCCGGCCGCGGCCTGTGCGAATCCTTGCTGGAGCTTTGTCTCGAGGAGCATGATCTGATCGTTTCGGAGGAACTGCTCGATGAAGTTCATCGCATCCTGATTCGGCGGATCAAGGTTCCGGGAGTCGCGGCTCTCGACTTCTGTCGCCTCCTGCGGAACAACGCCACAGTGGCGACTCCAGCGGCTCTTCCGGCAGGCACCTGTCGCGATCCCAGAGACGTCTACCTCCTCGGGCTGTCTCAATCAGCCAAGGCGCAAGCCCTGGTCACAGGTGACAAGGACCTGCTGGAGTCGGGATGGTCAGGGCCTCCGATCATCATGACCCCTCGGCAGTTCTGGGATGAGTGCAGACAGACGCCACGGAGGCAGTAGCACTGTCGGGCGAGCGAAGCCCGGCCTTGGACACCATCCTGAGGACCATGAACGCGCTGGGGTCGAGACTCCGCGCGGCAACGGAGAAGGCATGGTCACGACGGCCAGCACCCGCTGCCCGCGTACGCTTCGTGCGGCTGCTGCCGAACACAAGCTGAGTTGCAGACAATGAGAACTACGCTATACGTCCTGCTCCTCGGTCTCATGGTGGGATGCTCGGAGAGGTCCCTTGAGAGGAAGACGAGCGACCGAACTGCGCCAGACGAGGCCACCCTTCGTTTGGAGGACGTTGAGCAGCTCCGGTTCCGTAGTGACGGATGGATCGGCGCCGCGAATCGCGTTCCGCTCGGTTCCAGGGAAGATGAGGCGGTTGCCCGCAGCGGCGTAACGAATGCGTTTGCGTTGTCCTGCGCTTACACGGGCAGCAATGTGGTTACGTGTTGGATCCGCAACGTTTCCGATCGGCCCGCACGGTACCTCGATCTCGACGTTGGCTACAACGAGCTCGTCAGTGTTGAGCGGTACGATGCAGGCACCGGGCAGTGGTTGTCACACACATCATCTGCGCTGCGGATCATTCGTACGATGGGCGGAGTGACCACTCCGCAAGGGCATGAGCATGTGGTGGAGCCGGGAGGGCTGGCGTTTCCATACTATTGGTGGCCAGCTCGCGCAGGTAGACCTGCATACAGTTTCACGGTAAAGCTCGAGGACTATGCTCTTCCGGCTGATGAGGGGCTGTCGAGACCTGAGCCCCTGCGCATCCGCCAGCGCCGGCCCGCCTATCGCTTCATGCTCTCGCCCTTGCCGGACTGGATGGGAGACCTTGTGTCCGAGCCTGTTGAGTGTAAGCCGGACCGGCTCCTCGTGACCGAAAGCAGTGGCCCGCGATGAACGCGCGGTTCAGTTACGGAGCCAGACAACCGGCGACACCGACGGGATCGACCTCTGGCTCGACGGCGCCGCGGCCGGGCAGATCATCAAGGATTCTCAACGTTCTCAAGGGACAGACACTCATCGTCCTGTCTCGCACCCTCATGGTCTCGATTGCGATCGGAACTCCCCAGGGCGATGCAACTCATTGCATCAGGGCATGGCCTGACTGGGACAGGGAGCCCCTCACGGAGAAGTCGCCAGGACAATGCCGTCCCATGGTGCGAAGATATGCACAGGGCAGATGATTCGTGAGCGCGCAGACCGATGCGCGGAAACCGAGGACGGGCTCGTCCAGCGATCAGCAGGTCGCCGCTCACTCATGCGGCGCGCCTTCTCCAATCAGGAGCTGGCCAAACGAGGCGAACTATCAGTCGGCTCCCCGCCTACGGGCGAACCTTCCCGCTCTTCCGGCCGACAGATCGGATCGAGACGCAGATGCCGAGCGGTGGTGAGGTCGCCCCAGACGGCCCCGCCGCGCATCGGCCGGGATATTGAACGACGCTTGCGTCCGAAGAGCGACCGATGACGTTCAAGCACCTCGTCGACATACGCACGGCTGCCCAGCACGGCTCCGTCGGTAAAGTAGCGCACGCGGCAGCGCAAGAGCTCTGCGCGGCTGAGTTCTCCGCCACGGGCCAACACCGCCGCCACCTGATCTGCCGGAATTCCGGGACTCAGTGGTTCGCCCCCCTGATCGCGCCCGCGCTCCTGGCCCTGACCGTACAGAAAGATCCGGTACTCCGCGCTTACTCGCGCCCAGTCCGCACTCCGCCCCGACTCGCTCATCGCCAACCCCAGTCCGCCCCGGGCGTCCGCCGAACCGCCCAGCGCTTCGCCGTAACCGCTGAAGCGATAGTCCTTCGGATCTGCGACCATCCTCGCCCGCACTGCGTTCAGATCGATATACGCAGCGGCCGTCAACAACGCGAGGCGCGCCCCCTGCACGATGATGCTCTTGAAGCGTTCCTCCCACAGCGTGCCCTTTCGGCGGTGTCGCCGGTTGTACGACTGGGTCAGCCTCTGCTTGAGCGTCTTGGCGAACTCCGACAAGTCGTACATGCGCCGCGTATAGCGGCCCTTGAGTCGCTCGGCCGCCTCGTGCTCGCCGGCTTGTCGATAACGCTGGAGCTTGCGCTCGACCTCCCGAGCGGCTTTCGTTCCGTAAAGCGATTCGAGCCGTTGCACCAACTCTTCATCGCTAACCATTTGGCGTGCTGGAACATGCAGCAGGATATGGAAGTGATTATCGAGCACTGCCCAAGTGACGACTTGTACTGCGCAGAACGCCTCGCACGCCCGCATCAACTCGCGAAAGCGCTCCTTTTCGTCGCTGTCGAAGATCATCCGCCGGTCCACAACTCGCGACATGATGTGGTAGAATGCCGCCCCTGTTTCCTTGATCCGCGCGCTACGCATCACCTGTCCCCCTTCCTTGCGCGGACGCGATGTCGCGCCCATACTGAGGAAAAGAAACTCGATCGACCGGTTTCCGAAAAAAGTCCCGCCCCCCACCTTTGCGCCCCAACCGGAGGCCCGGCCAAGGGTCTGTCCCTTATCAGGGCGCTCCGCACCTATGTCCGCCGCCCGCAGACGCTCTATCGTCTTGCCCGCCGCGGAGTGGGCGGCCACAATGCCGGCCGAACTGGCGAAGCGGACAAAAGGGACAGACCACCATGAGCAAGACGATCCCGGAGTACTGGCAGTGGTTCGACGAGGCGCGGTTCGGGCTGTTCGTTCACTGGGGGCCCTACGCGGCCTACGGCCGCGGCGAGCAGGTGCTCAACCGCGAACTGATCGACCAGAAGGATTACGCCCGGACGGCTTGCCAGTGGAACCCCGCGCAGTACGACCCGAAGGTCTGGGCCGCCGTCGCCCGGCACGCCGGCATGAAGTACGCCGTCCTCACCACCCGTCACCATGACGGCTATTGCCTGTGGGATACGCGCACAACCGACTACTCCAGCGTCCACCAGGCACCGAAGCGCGACCTCGTCCGCCCATTCGTCGATGCCTGCCGCGCCGAGGGCCTGCGCGTCGGCCTCTACTACTCGCTGCTCGACTTCCGCCTGCCCGGCTGGCTCCGCGGCCCCGAGAAGGACCCCGCCGGCTGGCTCACCGCCAAGCAGTACGTCTACGACCAGATACGCGAGATCCTCACCCAGTACGGGAAGGTCGACGTGATCTGGTTCGACGGCCTGTGGCCGCGGTCGGCCAAGGACCTGGACAGTCAGGCGCTCGTCGCCATGATCCGCTCGCTCCAGCCGCACATCCTGATCAACGACCGTCTCGAGTGGCCGCAGTTCTCGTGGCACTGGCAGTTCGAGAACTGGAAGAGCCGCTACGACGGCGCGTACATCGGCGACTTCGGGACGCCCGAGCAGGGCATCTACGCCGACCCGGCCTACCTCTGGGAGTCCTGCCAGACCAGCGTCTCCCGCCTCTGGGGCTACACGCGCGGCGAGCGCTGGCGCACGGCCGACGACATCCTCTCTACCCTGCTCAAGTGCTCGGGGCTCGGGGGCAACTTCCTCCTCAACGTCGGGCCGCAGCCCGACGGGCAGCTCCCCCCCGAGTTCATCGAGCGCGCCCGCGCCATCGGCGACTGGCTGAACGTGCACGGCGAGGCCGTGTACGGCGTGGAGCGCGGCGACGTCTCGGAGTCCGTCACCTACGGCTGGCAGCGCATCAAGGGCAACAACCTCTACCTCATCATCCGCTTCTGGGACGGCGAGCCCGACCTGCGCGTCATCGGCCTCAAGACCCGCGTCACCCGCGCCACGCTGATCACAACCGGGCAGGAGCTGGGCGTCCGGCAGGACGACACCCAGGTGGTGCTCAGCGGCCTTCCGCCCGAACGCCCCTCCGCCCTCTTCCCCGTGATCCGGCTCGAGTGCGCCTCGAAGCCCGAGCCCAACGAGTGGGGCCTCTGCCGCACGTGGCAAAAGGACTCCGAGCCCTTCGCCAGGTGGGCGGAGACCCGCGGCACCTCGGTCTGGACCGACGGCCAGGAGCGCTGATCGACACGCCTCACCCCCCGGGTCAACCATGGCTTCCGGAGCACACGCGACAGGACCGACGCTCGACTGGCTGGGCCTTCCCAGCCCGTTTCCCCACCCGACGTGTCGAACCGGCGTCCCGCGGGCCCCCGCCTCCACCGCGCTCGGCGCGCTCCTGGATCACCGCGGCGAAAGCGTTGCCCGCGAGGCGACGGACATCCGGCTGTGGTACGACGACCAGGCGCTCCACCTGAGCGCCCGGTGTCACACCGTCGCCATGGATCGCGTGCGCGCCCTCGCCGCCCGGACGACACCCTACGCCCGCGACACATGGGGCGACGACGCCCTCGAGGTTCAGATCGATGTTGGGAGAACCCGCCACCGCTACCTCCACGTCATGCTTCCCCCGAACGGCATCCCCATCACCTTCGTCGGCTTCAACAACCGGACCGAGCAAGGCTGGCATCCGGAGTTCACCTATCGCGTATCGCTCGAGGACAACGCCTGGGCCATCGAGGCGGCATTCCCGTTCGCGATGCTGGGGCGCGTCCCGGCTGACGGCGACACCTGGGGCCTGAACGTGATGCGCGTCAACGCAACCGAGCCCGGCGGCTACGCGCAGTGGGCGCCCACGTTCGGAGATGCCGTGCGCCCCGAGTTGTTCGGAGAGATCGTGTTCTCCGGAGCGGCGGGCGACCGGCCGGCGGAGATTGCCGCCTACTCCCAGCGCGCGGCGGCGCGCAAGGCCGCGTTCCTGACCACGATCAACCGGCTCCAGGATGCCGACGTTCTGCAGGCGCTGGGCTATTCAGACTGGGCGGCCTGGGGCGGCTATCTGGCGCAGCGGACCGCGCCCATCCCCCTCCGGTGGGAAGACTACATCCCGGGCCGCGACGGCGTTCCGCAATGGGATCGCCCCATGATCATGGAATGGGCGAACACCCTCGTGGCTCAGATCGCGCAGTGGTCGGTCGACCCCCCCGATCCCGCCGCGTTCGGCATCGAGCCCCTGGAAGCCTTGGGAGACGCCTATCTGCTGACCGGCGACCGCCGGTACGTGTCGGCATTTGAGCACGCGCTGACCATCCACGCGCGACGGATCGAACGGATCACGGCGACGGTGACCGACCCGAACCAACTCCACTACGCCACCAATCCCTATCACGATTCGCAGATCATCCGCGCCGAGATGCTCGCCTACGTCTACCTCTCCATGCGCCAGGCCGGCCTCACGGCGGCAACCCACGCGACGATGATGCGAACGATCCTGCGCGGATGCCGATTCGCGGCCTTCAACATCGGCGCCGCCTATTGCTACGGCAACCATCAGGTGTACGAGAGCGGTGGCCTCGCGGCCACCGCCGCCCTGTTCCCGGAGTTCGCGGAATGCGACGCATGGGCGAAGACAGCCTCGCGCTCCATCCGCCTGCATCTGGAGCGCGAACTCTATCCCGACGGCGGCTACACGGAACGGTGCGGCTACCACACGGTCGCCATGAGCTACGCCATGCACGCCGTGGCGACCATCCGCCTCAACGGCGCCGAGGGCCGATTCCCGGAGCTGATGAGCCCCGGAACCTTGGGCCGACTGGAGCACATGCACGACTGGCTCCTCCGGATGCTCGCCCCGGACGGAACCATGCCGGCCTTCGGCGATTGCGGCGCCGCCACCATGCTCCGATTCCTGCGGCGGGGCGCGGCCGTGTTTTCCCGGCCCGACCTCGCCTGGCCCCTGCGCCAGCTGGCGCCGGACATGGTCCCGGCCGGCCTCGAGCCGCGCGAGCCCCCTCATCGATCCGTCGCCCTCGACTCTCACTTCACCATCCTGCGCGACGGGTGGGCGCCCTCGGACTTCTACCTGGCGATCGATCACGGCCCGCTGGGCGGACAGCACAGCCACATCGACACGCTCGGATTCGTGGCCTACGCACACGGGCTGCCGGTTGCGATCGATTCGGGCATCGGCGTCACCTACGAGGATCCGCGCTATGTCCAGTGGTTCCGGGCCCTGCGGGCTCACAATGTGATCGCGATCGACGACGTCGAGTCCGAGAAGGTCGCCGAGCGTACGTTCTGGAAGCCCGGCGCGCGCGTGGAGGTGGTCGGTGCGCGCAGCGACGCCTACGCCCACGCCCTGGGCATCCGACACGACCGCACCGTCTACTTTGTGAAGAAGACCGGCTGGCTCATCCACGATCAGCTCAGCGCTCCCGCAGATTCCGACCTCGCGGCGCGCCGCATCGACTGGCTCCTCCACACGCCGTACGCCCTGGTCCCGGAGCAACCCGGCCTCCTGCACGGCGCGGGCGCGGATGGCGGCCTGCTGGTACTGGCCGGGCGGCCCGACGAACTGGAAGCCCCGATCGTGGAGAAGAAGCCCTCGGCCGTGACGCTTCGCCAGTCCATCGCCATGCGGCTGTGGGATGTCGGCCGCCGCTTCTCCGCCGGGGAGCGGACGGCTCCCGTCACCAGCCTCACCTGGCGCAGGATGCCCGTTCACGGGAATACCTGCGAGTTCGTGACCGCCCTGCTGCCCTACCGCGGCGCGCGCCCCAAGGCGGATCTGGCGCGCACCCAGTCCGGCTGGAACCTGACGGTAGACGGAAGAACTGAGATCCTGAGCGTATGAACCTCAAGGATCTGCCGGTCTACCCGGTCACCGACCCGCTTCCCCTCAACGAGGGCGAAACCGCGCTCTGTCCCCTCTTCGATCCGGGGCTGGCGCACGCCCAGGCGCTCGGGCTCGACCCGGCTGCCCCGGGCGCCTTCCATCGCCACAACGGCTGGCACCTGCTGCTGGGCTGGGACCGGCGCCAGGCCGGCGCGCGCGTCCTCACACTCGGCTGCCGCTGCGCCGTGGAACTGCACGGCGCCGACAGGCTCTTCCTGCACGGCTCCTTCCCGGCCGGGCTTCGCCTGCGGCTCACGGCCCGCATCGACGGGCGCACGCAGGAAGTCTTCGCCGCCACCAGCAGCGGCGAGGAGGACGAGTGGGAAGGCCCACTGGCCGGCTCGCGCCTCGAGGGATTCGAGTTCGAGATCGGCTCGGAGCGCACCGTGCCGGACCGCGAGGAGAGCTGGATCCTGCTGGTCGGCCTCGCCGACTCCGCGCGCCGCGAGCGGTGGCTCACCCGCCGCGCACCCGCCGGGTGGCACGGCGGACTCGTGGCCGCGGGCGCCGCTGGCGAGCTGAAGCCGCACGTGGGCGTCTGGTTCGAGGCCGGCGACCTGCCCCGCTGGCGCGAACTCGCCGCCAGCCCGACATTCGCCCCGCTCATGGAGATGCTGCGCCAGGAGGCGGCCGCCTGCCGCGCGGACTTCGTCCCCGAGGCGATGCTTCAAGTCGGGCTCGTGCGCGGCCGCATTCCCCACCACATGTATACGCGGCCCCGCGACTGGCCCTATTGGCGCGGACTGGTGATGGGCGCCCGCCTCAACAGCTTCGTCGGCCTCCTGGATGGCAACTCCGACATCCTGCGCTTTGGCGCGCGGTGCGGGCTCGCCCTCGCCGCCCATCCGGTCTGGAGCAACTGGTTCGACCGCCTCCACGGGCGTCAGCCGCCAAACCACGCGCTGTTCGAGTCCGCTGCTACGGCCGCCGCGGTTCAGACTCTGGACTGGGCCGGGGCCGTCTTGACGCCGCTGGGCCGGACGCAGCTCTGGGATTCGATCTTCCGGAATGGCCTCGCCCAGTTGCTGCGCGTCCAGGCTTTCTCGGACTGGGTCTACACCAGCAATCACGGCCTCTACAACCTGACCGGCATCACACAGGCAGCGCTGGCTCTCGCCCGGAGCACCCGTCACGGCGCCTGGCTGCTGCCCGCGTGTGAAGCCATGCTCAAGGAAACCGTCGCCGCCAACTACCTGCCGGACGGATCCACGCGTGAATCCCCGGGCTACTGGGGCGCGAACCTGGCCAATCTCGGCATCCTGATTCCGCTGGCGCGGCATCGCGGCTTGTCGGTGCCCGACTACCTCCGGCAGCACGAATATCCCGAGGCGATCCTGCGCTTGGGCGACGTATACCGCGTCCATCTCGCCGGCGGCGAATCCGCACCCCCGGGCGCATATCTGCCCACCGGCGACTCCGGCTGGGAGGCGCCCGTGCCCACCCTTCGCCCCGAAGCCCTGCCGATCCTGTCGGCCCTGACCGGCGACCCCGAGCTGGCCGACCTGCCGATCCAGGCGCTCCAGGACGGAAAGCCGGATCGCTACGAAGCCATGTCCATCGGGCCCCAGATCTTCTTCTGCGCCGCCGCGATGAAGCCACCGTCCGCCGCCCCCGGTCGTCGCGCCCGACCGCCGGCATTCGCGATCCTGCCCCACGGCGGAATGCTCTGCTCGTGCCGTCCCTCCCCGCTCGGCATGGTCCGCTGGCAACTGCTGGGCGCTCCAGCCAAGGCGACCCATTCGCACGAGGACGTGGGAAGCATCCTGCTGGAAGTGGACGGCGAACTCCTGCTCGTCGATCCGGGCATCACGTCGTATCACAACCCGAGGGTCGGGCTCTTCAAGGAGGCCGAGCGCCACAACCAGCTCGTCCCGTTGGATTCCGCGGGGAGCCCGATGCGACAAGTCCAGCCGCCGGCCGCCGCGTGCATCCCTGCGGGCTCGGGCGACACGGGCCGGCTGGAAGCCACGCTGGATTCGTCCGCTGCCTGGCCCGCCCCCGTATCGTCCGTCCGCCGTCGTCTGTCCTCCGGCGGCCCGCTGCATCTCGAGATCCGGGACAGCCTGACCGCCAGCGGGCAAGGACTGGGAGCCTTGCTGATCTTCCAGAGCCTCTATCCGATCTCGACAACCGGCCCCACTGCCGCATCGGTAGGGGGCCCCCGCTGCCGCCTAAGGCTCGAGTTCACACCACAACCGGTAGAGCTGCGGATCGACCACGACTTCGCGGACCATGCGGGGCGGCCGGTCTGGCGACTGTCTGCCCGCTATCCGCCGGCCATCGCTCACGAGGTGTGCAGCCGCCTTCGACTGACGCCCACGACCGATAAAGATGCGTCCACTCTGAGCAACCCGAGGAACTGATGCACATACAACCCGTGGCCCCCGCACGCATTCTCTCGACCCTTCGTCCGGGTCATCCGCGCCTGCTTCTGACGCCCGAGCGGCTGGCCCTGCTCCGGAGCCAGTCGCGCGAGATCCCCCGGCTCCGCCAGTGGGTGGCCGCCCTCCGCCGGCGCGCGGACGAACTGATCGCGGCCCCATCGGAGACCGCCGGCACGATTCCCAGCCGCAGCGCGATGGAGCGCCTGTTCGTTCTCGGCACGGTGGGCGCGCTCACCGGCGACCCGGCCTGCGCCGCGGCCGCGGCCGATGCCATCCGGCGCGTGACCGAGCGGACGGACTGGCGCTACGCCGCGCACGCGCGGACGGTCTTCGACCTCGGCATGGCCGAGACCTGCGCGGCGCTCGCCGTGTGCCGCGATCTGCTGGCCGGACAGCTCCCGGCCGACGCCGACGCGGCCGCCGCCCGCTGGATGCGCGACAGCGCCCTGCCGCGCGCGCTGGAGCACTACCGCCGCCCGCCGGGCACGCGCTACTGGCCGGACAACCACAACAACTGGAACCAGGTCTGCAACGGCGGCGTCATTCTCGCCGCACTCTCGATCGCCGACACCGATCCCGCCCTCGCCTCGGACTGCCTGGCCGAAGCCGTGCGCTCGCTGCCCAACGCCATGCAGGAGTTCGCCCCGGACGGCGGGTGGCTGGAGGGCTCCAACTACTGGCGCTACGCCACGCTGTTCAACTGCATGGCGCTCGACGCGCTGCAGAACGCGCTGGGCACCGACTGTGGTCTGAGCCGCGCCCCCGGCTTCGACAGAACCGGCTATTTCTACCTGCACGCCTGCAGCCCAGATGCCCGGCCCTTCAATTTCGCCGACAGCTCCGCCTACCGGTTCGGCGCGCCCCAGCTCTGGTGGCTGGCGCGCCGGTTCAGCGACCCGGGGCTGGCCGTAGCTCGGCTCCGCATGATCGAGGAGGACGAGCGCCTGATCGGGAAGACCCCTCAAGCCCGGACCGTCTCGGAGCACGGCGTGCAGGGCACGGCGGTTCAGCACCTGGATGTGCTGTGGTACGACCACGACCTGGCGGAGGCACCGGCTGAAGACCCGCCGACGGACAGCCATTTCAAGAAGGCGGGGGTCGTCACGCTCCGCGGCCGCTGGAACGCCGCCGACACCACGTTTGTCGGCTTCAAGGCCGGCTGCGCAACGTGGAGCCACGCGCACCTCGACGCGGGCACGTTTGTGCTCGATGCGCTGGGGCAGCGGTGGGCCGAGGAGCTGGGCGCGGACAGCTACTCGCTCCCGGGCTACTTCGAAACCTGGGCCGGCTCGGCCAGGCGGCACTACAGCTTCTACCGAATCCGCCCCGAGGGGCACAACACGCTGGTGCTCGATCCGCACATCCAGCCGCAGCAGGACCCGACAGCTGAAAGCGCCATCGTGCGGACCGGGTTCCACGCGGGGCACGCCTTCGCCGTCGCGGACCTCAGCCCGGCCTACCGGCGCCAGTCGGCCGCCGTGTTGCGCGGAGTCCGGCTCGACCGGGCCGGCGGCCAGGTCGTCCTCCGCGATGAGATCCGGAGCGCCGCGGCCGTCGATTGCTGGTGGTTCATGCACACGCGGGCTGCCGTGACGCTCGGCGACGGCGGCCGCACCGCCGTCCTGGAGCTGGGCGGCCAGCGGCTCTGGATCTCGCTGCTGACTCCCGACAAGGGCGCGTTCGAGATCATGGAAGCGCGGCCGATGGTGCACTCGCCCGATCCCGCGGGCCAGAGCCGGAACGACGGGTATCGCAAACTCTCCCTGCACCTCGAAGTGGCGCAGAATCCGACGGTCACCGTCTGGTTCGTCCCGCTCAGCCCGGGCGAGACGATGCCGTCCGCCCGGCCGGCGGTGGAGGATCTGTGCTGCTGGTGGTAGGCCGGACGAACTGGAGACCCTGCGAGCATCGACAAGCTGGGACCCTATCGGGTCGTGGATCTGAGTCAGCACGTCAACCCCGCCTGTGCCATCCACGAGGTGGTGATGCCGCGCGGCATCCTTTTTCTCGAGGTGATGCGGAACCTCGATCAACTGCGCTCCGACATCTTCCTCCTGATCTGCCAGCCCATGCCGATCAAGGGATTGGACTCCTGCTGTGTCCGCGCCGTTGCCATCGAGGGTGTCCCCGGCTTCTGCGCGTGACTCCGGAGCGGCAGAGGTCAGAGAGCGATGGACCAGCTCAGCGTCGCCATCACGGCGACGGAATTCCAGAGGTTCACCGCGAGTCGAGGCCTGCTCCGGCTGCGCCTGCACCCACTCCATGCAGAGCACGATGGGGTTCGTTCCTGTCGCTGTCGTCCATTAGTCCAACAATTCCTTGCCGCCGACGGACTAATGCGCGTAGCCTTAAGCTCGTATGTCCTCGCTGTCCCGAGATCCGCGCGGTGAGCCGCTGGTCGATATCCTGCGTCGGAGGATCTCCCAAGGGACGTACGCGCCCGGAAGCCGGCTTCCGAACCGAACGGAGTTGATGCGCGAGTACGGCGCGTGCAGCACGACCCTGCAGAAGGCCCAGGACACGCTCAAGCAGGAGGGATTTCTGCACGCCCGGCCACGGCACGGCACCTTCGTGACCGACCACCCGCCCCACCTGTGCCACTACGGGCTGATCATCCAACACAGCGTGCCCCAGAACCTGTGGTGGCAACGGTCGCAGTTCCACTATGCCTTGGAGCTGGAGGCGACGGCCCTGTCGCGGCGCGATCACCGGAAGATCCTGTCCTTCTTCATCCAACAAGGCGCGCCGCCCAACGACGAGACCCGGCTCCGCCTCGATGCGTGCGTCCGCAACGAGCGCCTGGCCGGGCTGATCCTTCTGAACCCCTACACGCCCCTGGGCAACGACCTCCTGCGCACGGCCCGGATGCCCTGCGTGGTGTTCGGAGACACGGCCGACATACCCGGCGCGCTCCGCGTACACCTCGATCCGCACCGGTTCATCGACCGCGGACTCGACGCGCTGAAGGCCCACGGATGCCGCCGCATCGCGATGATCGCCGCCGCCACGACGTCGAGCCGCAGGCTGGACTACCTGGCGCGCGCCGCCGCAAGCCGCGGCCTCAAGACAGAGCCCGCCTGGATCCAGGGGATCGGCCTCCAGCATTCGCAGTGGGCGCGCCACGCCATCCGCGCCGTGATGTCGCCGGGGGCCAACCGCCGGCCGGACGGGATCCTGGTGACGGACGAGCATCTGGTCGAGCCCACCCTGGCCGGACTCCACGAGGAGCGGCTGCACCCGGGCGTCGATGTCGAGGTCATCGGTCACTGCAGCTTCCACGGAGCCGCCCCGCCCGCGCTACCGGTCCGCCGCCTGGGCTATGCCGCGAAGGATCTGCTCGGCCTGGCAATCGACCTGATCGACCGCAAGCGCCTCGGCGAACCAGTGCCCGAGTCCGTGACAGTCGATCCGCTCCTGGAGAGTGAACTGCCGACGGTGGATGGGGAGCAGTAGTCATCAGTGGTCAGTGGTCCAAAGTCTATGGTCTAAGGTCCAAGGTCCAGGGTCTAAGGCCCAAGGTCTCCGCCCACAGTCTGCCACAGGGAATGAACATGAACACACTGACGAAGACAATCTGCCTGATCGCCGTTGCCATGCTGCCCGCGCGACCGGCCCCTGCCCAGGCGCGGGCGACGGCCGCCGATCCGTTCTACCGCCTGCACGAAGGCATCACCGCCTATGTGAGCAACCCGGACGGCAAGGACTTCACGGTCAGCCTCGACGTTCGCGACATCAACCTCTACGCCAACGGCCCGCGCGAGGTGCTGCTCAAGGTCTATGACCCCGATGGCCAGCCCGTCGTGCGCGAGGTCATCCCGGACGACGGCTGCGCGACGGCGAACATGCCGGACCGCATCGGCGGGTGGGACCACGAACTCCAGTGCTTCGTCAACGCCTACGCCAAGGGCACGGTTCCGCTGATCCGCTGGAGCGCCTGGTCCGACCCGGGCCGGCTCAACACCATCGTGAAGCGCACGTTCGATCGGCCCATCAAGGGCGGTAAGAAAGGTATCTACCGGGTCGTCCTGGCCGGCATGCCGGACCACTACGTCACGCTGCGCCTGACCCCCGGCCTCCAGCACGGTGTCTCGGGACACCCGAGCTGGATGCAGGGCCACGACGCGTCGCTGAAGAAGACCTTCATCTATGTTCCCAAGGGGACGAGCGGCCTGTTCTTCGCCATCGCCGAGCCGGACTATCCGCAGTCGCGCCGCTTCACGCTCACCGCTCCCGACGGCGCCGTGCTCTTCGACGGCGTGGCCGCCGGCGGGTTCGCCTCGCCCGCCGGAGACCCGTGGAAAGAGACCACCGCCGCCCTGTCCGCGGGCCAGTTCGAAGGCAAGCTCCTGAAGCTCGAGGTTTCGGACGGCCCCAACGACTACCTGGTCAAGGTCAACTTCGTGCAGGCGGGCAAGGGCTACGCCGACTACGTCGGCATGGGCAGCGCCGCGGTATTCTGCCCCGACGAAGCGACCGCGCGCGCGATCCGCGGCGGAACGATCGAGTCGGACGACCAGGTCTTCTGGCACCCGTTCCAGGTCCGCTTCCACGAGTGGCTCAGGGCCAACAAGCTGGACGCGGACGAGAAGCAGAAGGCCCTGCGTAAGAGCCTTGAGGCGCTCGCCAACGGCTTCCGCATGCTCGAGACCAGCGACGGCCGCGGTGTTGCGTCGTGGCCCAACTGGTCGTACGCCATGGGCTACTACGGCTGCGATATCTTCCGCCCAGGCTGGATCCTGATGCGGCGAGAGGACGTGCCGGCCGACGTCAAGGCCATCATCCGCGAGGGGCTGATCATGGCCGGCGACCGCCTGAGTTTCGCGGCCAGCATCGAGAAGGTGAACGGCAACGCGTTCTCGCAGATTCCGGTGGCGCTCTGGTACTGCCAAAGCGCCACCGGCGACGCCATGCAGAAGGAGCGCTTCGAGACCTACTGGCAGCGATGGGCCACCGAGGGCTGGGGACCCGGCTCGGGGCTGTCGCGCTCCGGCGATTCGCAGGAGCACTTCGGGCACGACATGCTGTACGGCTCGTACATCATGAACAACTGGAAAGCCACCGGGAACACGTGGGTCAAGGGCGGAGGCATCCTGGGCGACGCCACCGACGATCCGCGCTTCCAGAAGGTCATGGACCGCTACTACGAACTCTACAGCTACATCTACTGCCGCGAGGCCAACGCCGGCAAGAACCGCGGGGCCGCCATCGCGGCCAGCGCCTGGTCCGGACGCACGAGCGGCGGTCCGAGCCAGAGCACCGTGCCCCTGTGGGACAACGACGCTCATCCCTGGAAGGGCGACCCCGGGCCCGATCTCGCGGTCGACGTCAACGACGGCCACGAATGGTTTGCCGCCCGGCGCAGCGGATATTACGTCCTGACATTCCACGGCCGCCTGTCCCCCGAGTGGCTCAGCGAGACGTTCCAAGGTCAGCTCGGATTTGGCGGCGGCATGCTCTGCCAGGTGACCGTCCCCGGAAGGGGCCCGGTCCTCGCGTCGACGCTGAACGAGCAGTATGGCCGGGGCATGCATCCGAGCCAGTGGTCCAATTTCCACATCCACTCGCTCGTGGGCGAACGGTGGGACGGCTTCCCGGTCGTATCGGGCATCAGCGAGCACGACAACGCGCGGCTGGCGGGCAACACGGTCACAAGCTCCGGCGAGATCCGCGGCGCCCACCTCAAGGTGACGCGCAGCTACACCTTCAATCCCGACTCGATCGACTGCTCCGTGCAGCTCGCCAAGTCCGACTTCGCGGCGACCGTCTACCTGTGGGGCCACGAGGCCAACTGGTCCGAGCTGCGCCTCGCGGCGGAGATGATCCCCTTCCTGCCCAAGGGGCCCGACCGCAAAACCGCGACCGCGGTGACAGCCGAGGACGGCGCGGCGCTGACGACCGAGCCCATCCAGGCCCGCACGGTCCGAATCGACCGCGGCGGGTTCGGGGTCGAGGTCCGGTTTGAGAAGCCCATGCCGGTCAAGCTCGGCGAGAACAACACGCTGCTCATCATGCTGGTCGAGCCGGCGCCCAAGCCTACGCCCGCCGATCGGGTCACACTGAAGTACACGCTCGCGCCTTTTGGCGCCGCGCCCATCGCGGCCGCGACGAACACCCCGACCCGCGCCGCTGCGGACCAGAAACCAGAGAAGAAACAGCCATGAGAACTCCTCCGAACATGCACCGCGGACCGGCGCCGTCGACCCGGTCCCTTCTAGTCGTCTGCCTGGTCGCGCTGGGCCTTGTTCCGTCGTCACATGGCGTGGACGCGCCGCAGCCGCTGTCGGCGACGGGGCAGACCTGGGCCCTGCAAAGCGAGTTCTCGGACGAGTTCGGCGGCCCCTCGCTGGACGTCGGCAAGTGGAACAACGACATCAGCGACTGGGGCCTCTGGTCGTGGGAGCCCGGGAATGTGCGCGTCGAGGACGGCCTCCTGAAGCTGCGGCTGCAGTACGCGGAGCATGACGCCATGCGCAAGGGCGGGAGCAAGAAGCTCTTCTATACCTCTGGCGCCATCCGGAGCAAGGCGCCTCCCATCCGATATGGCTACTTCGAAACCCGCCTCAAGGCCGCGCCGCTCTATCCGGGCGCCAGCCCGGCGTTCTGGCTGTTTCGCTCGGAGTCGAATGTCTGGACGGAGATGGATTTCGAGCTGACGCAGTCGACGCGCGTGCAACTGGCCGGCGCCAACTGCTTCGTCTTCCGACACGCCAAGTTCACCACGCGCCGGGCGCCCGGAGACCAGAGGCCCTTTATCAGCGAAGCGCGGGACGCGGACACGAAGGCCGACCCCCGCGCGGACTTCCACGTCTACGGGATCGAGTGGGAGGAGTCGCAGATCCGGTGGTACATCGACGGCCGCCTGGTGCGGACTCGCAAGAACGACTTCTGGGACCAGCCGCTGGATCTCGTGGTCTCGCTCGGCTTGCGCCACCCATACGCGGCCAAGCCCTCGCCGGACGGCTTTCCAACGGAGTTTGAGGTGGACTACGTGCGGGTGTGGAAGGATCGCCCGACGCAGCAGACTGTGACGGGAGAGGGGCCGCAGCCGGACGGCGGGAGATAACGATCGAACGTGCTCGGCTGGCCTGGCCACGGGCCACCAATCAATACAGGAGCCATTCATTGAAACGCACCCGCACCCGGGGGATCGCCATCGCCGTCGCCGTCGTCCTCGCGCCCGCGCTCAGGGCCGCCGACTGGCCGGCTTACAAGCACGATGTCCAACGCAGCAGCGTGTCGGCAGAGTCGCCGACCTTCCCGCTGCGCCTGGCTTGGGAGTACCGCTGCGCCCAGCCGCCGAGTCCGGCGTGGCCGGACACATTCCGGCTCCTGAACCGGACGGACTTCGACTATGCGCCGCATCCGGTGATCGCCGGCGGCATCGTCTGCTTCGGCTCATCCGCCGATGACACCGTCCGCGCGCTGGACGCGAAGACCGGCCAGGAGAAGTGGCACTTCATCGCCGGCGGCCCGGTCCGCTTTGCGCCCCAGATCGACAGCGGCAAGGTGTTCTTCGCCTCGGACGACGGGTTTGTCTACTGTTTGGACGCCGGGACGGGGAAGCTGGCTTGGAAGTTTCAGGCCGCACCACACGACGAGCGGATGGTCGGCAATCATCGAATGATCTCGCGCTGGCCCGTGCGCACGGGCGTGCTGGTGGCCGACGGCGTGGTATACGGCGTCGCGGGGATGTGGAATATGGAGGGCGTGTTCGTCTACGCCCTCCAGGCCGACACGGGCAAGGTCGTCTGGTGCAACGACACGCTGGGACTCTCGTCGGTCGTGATGGTCGATTTCCCGGCCTCGGCGGATCCCAGCAAGGAGACCGTGGGCGGGCACAACGGCGAATTCGCCGCCAACGGCGCCGTCGGCGCCAATCCCCAGGGGAATCTGCTTCTCTGGAAGGACACGCTCCTCGTTCCCAACGGCAACTCGGGACCGACGGCACTTGACCGGCGCACCGGCATCCCCTCCCCGAAAGGCGGCGGCGGGCGGGCGCCCGTCACCATCGACCAGGGAAAGGTGTACGGGTTCTACCGGCACCATGAGGACATACTCTCATTCTCCCCGTTCTCGCTCGACAGCGGAGCGGCCCCGCGCGGCTGGGGCAAGGAGGACGTCCCGCAGGCGAAGATCACCCCCCCGAAGCTCGGGCAGGTCCACGATCGGACCAAGGTCAGCGCCGTGGTCCGCGAGGGAAAGCTCTACGCGCGCGTGGCGTACGGTGTGGCGCTGGCGGGCGGCGCCCTGCTGATGGGCGAAGAGGATGCGATCATCGCGCAGGACCCGGATACGGAGCGCGTGCTGTGGCGCGCTGCGGTCACCGGCGAGGCGAGAGAGATCGCCGTGGCCGACGGGCGGCTATATGTGGGCACCAGCCGCGGGGTGGTCTATTGCTTTGAACCGGCGGCCAGAGGGACGGAAGCAACAGCGGCCGTGCACGATCCAGCGGCGGCAATCCGATCGGCCGCCCAGCCGCCTCCGTCCGCAGGGGTCGCCGCGATAGTCGGGCCACTCCACAAGGCCGGCATGGATCGCGGGTTCGCCTTGGTGGTCGGCGATGCCGACGGCACGTTCTCCACGACCCTCGCGGCCAACACGCAGCTCCGGATCATCAACGCGCTGACCGACGAGACGAAGGCGGCCGCGCTACGGGAGCAGCTGCTGGCCCGGACGGCTTTGTACGGAACCCGCGTGCACGTCCAGAGCGTCAAGAGCATGACCGATCTTCCATTCGCCCAGTTCTTCGCCAACGCGGTGATCGTGGCGGGGCCGGTTCCGGGGCTCTCGGCGAAGGAGCTCTACCGGGTGCTCCACCCCTGCGGCGGTCTGCTGCTGGTTCCCGGGCTGAAGGCGGCTGAGGCGGAAGCATTCGTGAAGAACACCGGAGCCATCGAGGCGGAGATCCACGCAGCCCCGGGCGAGTGCTTCGTGTCACGCGGCAAGCTGCCCGGCGCATTGGACTGGGATACCGCTCGCAACAAGGGCGTGCCCTTCGATCAGCGCGTCAAGTGGCCGCTGCGCCCCCTGTGGTACGGCGGCCCCGGCACCTGGCAGGTTCAGGGCGTCATTGGCGGCGGCGGCCCCGTGGTGGCCAATGGCCGCTATATCGTAAAGGGCGAGCAGTCGCTCACGGCCGTGGACGCCTACAACGGCGCCATCCTGTGGTCGCATCTCATCCCGCCGTCGGCGCCGGACTACTGCACCGTGGACGGCGTGATCTATCCGGTGGCCGATCAGACGAAGCATGAGCGGGGCGACCTGGGCTGCGGGTATCAGGCGGATGACGACTACGTGTATGTGCAGTTGGGCGCCGCCTATTTCGAGGCGGTTGGCGACGAGCTTTCCAGCGCCCTGGGCCAGGCGCTCCCCGCGAAGAGCCAGCGGGCCGGCCGCATCCAGTTGGACGCGCACACCGGGGAGCAGCTGAAGATCGCCGCCCCGTTCAATCCGCCCGAACCGGTCTCGTTGAAGGCGGCAAAGAAGTGGTCGCTGGAGGTGGATCCGCGCCGGTCGGGCGCAATCGCCATGGAGTCCACGGCGCGCGGGCTCGAGTTGACGCTCACCACCAAGGACCCGCTGGTCACCAAGCTCGACGGCTGGGATCTGTTCTTCGACTTCCGCCCTCTGGAGGCGCGGTACGGCTTGTATGAGCGCGGCACCTTCCAGGTCCGGATTCACGTGGCCCGCGACAATGACACGCCGGCCTCGTGGGCCCCCGGGAGCGGGTCGGCCCATCCCGCGATCAACGTGGCCGGCACCCGCGAACCGACGGGCACGAAGACGGTCGTGCTCCTTCCGTGGTCGGAGCTCGAGAAGCTGGTGGGCTCCAAGCCGTCGAGCTTCGGCTTTGCCGTCACGCTGAACTCGCACGACGGCGGACGGGAGGAGCCTCTCGTACGCCGGCATCTGTTCTGCGACTGGACGGCGAGCGGCCTGAACAACGGCTGGGCGTGCGTCACGCTGGACCCGACGGCGAACGCCGCCGAGGCGGGCAAGCCGACCGCCATCCTCGTCGATACCATCAAGGGCGGAGGCGGCGTCGGCGGCAACGGGGATTACACCACGGCCTCCCGCGAGGCGCCGCGGGTCCACCCGCTGACGGGCGATCTGGAGCCCAAAATGTTCCGTAAAGGCGGGTGCGGCGGCCTGTCCCAGTCGCAGGTTTTGCGCTCCGGCTCGCAGTCCATCTACGATTTCGCGGACGATAGCGGGATGCGCCCGCTGGGTGGCGTCAAGGCCCGCTGCAGTTCGCCGCAGGTGGCGGCGCTGGGCCTCCTGATCTATTCGGAGGAGGCCGGCCACTGCGAGTGCCCGTTCCCGGTGCGCACGACGCTGGTCATGGCGCCCGCCGAGCACCGACTCAACGAGGACTGGGCGTTCTTTTTCGCCCGGCCGGCCGACACGTATCTGCGGCAGGCGGCCATCAACCTCGGCGCACCGGGCGACCGCCGGGACGATGGCGGAACTCTGTGGCTGGGTTACCCGCGCATCCCGGCCGACCGGTCGCGCGCGTTCCCGATTGCCGCCGGGAGTCAATATGCCGTCGGCGCCAATGGCGTGTGGCTCCGCGTCATGTCCGCCGCGCTACAAGTGCCGCTGGCGGTGGAGTGCTTCGGAGCCGCCGACGCGTACCGGCCCGAGGAGGACACCGGGGGCAGCCTGGTCTGGTCGAAGGACTGGTCTCCCGGCCGCAACCGCAAGGCATTCGGTCCCTATCGCGTCAACGCGGACCGCGTCGCGATCCAGGGGACGGACCGGCCGTGGATCTATGCGTCGGGCTACCGGGGTGTTCGCAAGGCGGACGTTCAGCTCGACTTCCTGAAGCCCATCGTTTCCGCGCCGACTACCCAGCCGCCGGCGCTGAACGGCAAGCTCGATGGGCCCGTGTGGCAGGGCGCCCCGCAGGTCCGGCTGCCCTTCACCCGCGCGGAGGTCTTCGTGCGGCACGACGCCGAGAACCTCTACGTCGCGGCGCGCCGGCCCGCCGTGGTCAGCCGGCTCGGGAAGGTTTCGCCCTGGTCCAAGACCACATCGGGCGATGACGCGACCGTGTGGCAGGACGATTCGTTCGAGATCTTCTTGAGCGACGGCCGGGCCAGCAACGTCGTCCACCTCGGCGTCTCGGCCTCGGGTGCGCGGTACGACGCCCTAAGTCAGGCCGGCGCGAAAGAGGACGCCGCCTGGAACGGCGAGTGGAAGAGCGCGGTCATGGCCGTGCAGGCGCTCCCCGTTGCCCAGCCGCCCCGGCTCGAAGACGGCCTGACCCCGCCGGACGACCCGGCGGACGCGCCGAAGAACGCCAGCCGCAAGGACGAGGCCCCGCTCGCCTTCGAGCTGGCAATCCCGTGGAAGACGATCGCCGACGCCGGTCTCCTGAAGGACCGGCTGGCCGTGAACGTCCAGATGAACCAGAAGGACACCAGCAACCAGCCCGCCACGAGCCCGGGCTCTGCGTGGAACCCCAAGTCGCAGGCGGCCAGCGGCGAGGCGCTCTGCTACCTCGGCATCGCAGGCCGCCAGCAATGCCGGAACTTCGCGCCGCTGGGCATCGGCGCGCCGCCCCAGGCCGGCCCGCGCTCGTTCACCGTGCGTCTGCACTTCGCCGAGGTCGATGACGCCAAGCCGGGCCAGCGCGTGTTCGACGTGAAGCTCCAGGGCCAGACCGTGCTCAAGGCCCTCGACATCGCCAAGGAAGCCGGCGTGCGCACCGCGCTGGTCAAGGAGTTCCCGCACATCCGGGCCGGCGATGCGCTCGCCCTCGAATTCGTGCCGGCCGCCACGGACCTCACCCCCGCAACAGCGCCGATCCTCTGCGCTCTCGAGATCATGGAAGAAGGATTCGTTCCGCCCGTCCTCGCTCAGGCGGCCAAGCGCGGCAGCCTGCCGTGAGATGATCGGAAGGGCGAGCTCACCCTTGAGACGGAAGTCCTATTCTGGTAGGCTGACAATATGAAAGTGACAGTCGAATTGCCTGATTCTGCCATCCGCGATATCTGTCGATACGCTGGAGAAAAGAAGAAGGGCCCAGCGATCCGCAAGCTCGTACTAGAGGCCGCTCTGCTCAGGAGGCGTCGGGAGCTTCTCAAGAAGGTCACCTCCGGCGAGTGGTCGGTGGATCTGCCGGACTGGCGCGAGCTCCGCAAGGACTGTGAGGCCCGATGATGGTGGTGGTCGACTCATCCGTGTGGATCGATTACTTTCGACGCAAGACAGCGGCGGAGATCAGGACCGTCATCGAGGACGTAGTCGCCGCGGAAAACGTAGCCCTGACTGAGCCTGTGCTCTTCGAAACCCTCCGAGCTGCGCCGCTGTCGCAGCGCGTCAGGATCTCCGCCGTGTTCGACACGTACCCGCGGCTACCGACTCGACCCACGCTCTGGGGCGATGCCGTCCGGATTGGCCAGGCTTGCGCTGAACGTGGATTTCAGGTTCCGTCGATGGACTTGCTCATCGCCCAGACGTGCATCGACCACCAGGCGGAGATTGTGACCTTTGACCGGCACTTCGAGCAGATCGCCCGCGTCGCGCCGCTGAAGGTTGGCATTCTCGACCGTCGGGGACAGCCCTGATCGAAACAGGGGCGAGCGCGACAATCGCAATCCAACGTATGAAGGCCACTCCGTGGCGCAGACTCGCCTGCGTTCTGCTCGCGACCGGCGCGTGTCATCTTCGGTCAGCAGAAGGCGCTATGACGACAGACACTCCCCCATTCCTCGTGTTGCGCGATGGCCTGGCTAATGCCCGCATACGGTTTGAGCGCGAGCGCGCCGGTCGCGTTGTGTTCCTCGGCGGATCGATCACCGCCTCGCCGGGGTGGCGCGATCTCGTCTGCGCTTCGCTGCGCGAGCGGTTCCCGGATGCCCGGTTCGACTTCGTCAACGCGGGCATCCCCTCCCTCGGATCGACCCCGGGTGCGTTCCGTCTCGAGCGCGACGTCTTCCGCCGGGACCCCGTGGATCTCCTGTTCGTTGACGCCGCCGTCAACGATCAGATCAACGGCTTCACGGATATCGAACAGGTCCGCGCCATGGAAGGGATCGCCCGGCGCGCCCGAACGATCAACTCCAACCTCGATATCGTCGTGCTGTATTTCGTCGACCCGGCGACGGTCGCGATGTACGGCGCCGGAAAGACGCCCCCAGCGGTCTTCAACCACGAGCGGGTAGCCGCTCACTACGGCCTGCCGTCAATCGACATGGCCCGCGAGCTGGCCCGCGGTGCCGCAGCCGGCGAATTCACGTGGGCCCAGTTCGGCGGCGTGCATCCCCACGCCTTCGGACATGAACTCTACGCCAAGGGAATCGGCCGCCTGTTCGACACCACCTGGAGCGGGTCGTTGACGGCTGAAGCCCGCGTCACGCCGCACGTGCTTCCGGCCGAGCCACTCGACACCCGAAGCTACTTCCGCGCGCAGCTCGTCCCCGTGAAGGAAGCCACGCCCGGCGACGGCTGGCGACTCGATCCCGCCTGGAAGCCAACGGATGGCATCGCGACCCGCGGCGGCTTTGTCGGCGTTCCGACGCTCGTGTCGGAGCAGCCGGGGGCCACGCTGACGCTCGCATTTGAAGGCACGACCGTCGGCATCTTCGTGGCATCAGGCCCGGATGCCGGGATCGCGGAGTACAGCATCGACGGCGGCCCGTGGCGTTCGCGCGATCTCTACACCTACTGGAGCCATGCCTTGCATCTGCCGTGGGCCGTCGTGCTCGACGGTGATCTGCCCGACGGCCGGCACGTGCTGTCGCTCCGCCCGGCCGCGGGCCACAATCCCAAGGGCCTCGGGACCGCCATACGCATTGTCCATTTCCTGGTGAACTAGCGGACAAGACCTTAGAGGTGAGCAGCGACCAGCACGGCACGACCAGCGGACGACACGGAGGTCGTCCCTCCAATGCCAAGCAGACGATCGTTGCGAGTGGGTCCTGGAGGGTCGGGCTCTGTCCCGACCGTCTTCCTCCGGTTCTTTCACAGCCGCGCGTGCGGTCTTTCGCTGGCACTCCTGCCGGCGGCGACCGCGCTTGCACAGGCCGAGGACTGGCCCACCTACATGCACGACAACGCCCGGAGCGGCGTGACAGCGGATCGCTTGGAGCTGCCCCTGAAGGAGCAGTGGACGTATCGCGCGCCCGAGGGCCTTGCTGGCCGCCTTCGACTGCCGCAATGCGCGCTGAAGCATTCTAAGATGGTGTCTGGATGCCTGTGCCTGATGCCGACCGGGTCGTCGTACGGGAGGGAGCACGTGAAAGCCTTGTTCGTCGGAAACAGCCAGATGATGGTGTGCGGGGTGCCGCAGATGGTCGGGGCGATGTCCGAGTCGGCTCCGGCGGATCATCCGCGCATCGAAGTCGGGCAGGCCCTGATCGGCGGCTCCTCGCTCAAGACGCACTGGGACTCCGGCCCCGCGCGGAGCATGATCGCCACCGGTCAGTGGGACCACGTGGTCATCCAGGAGATCTACGCCGCCGGCCGCGAAAGCTTCGAGGCTCACGCGACGCTGTTCGATGAGGCGATCCGCCAAGCTGGCGCCACGCCGATCCTGTTCGCGACCGCCAGCGTAACCCCGCACTACTCCAGCACCGCGGCGTACCGCTTCCCCGACTCGACGCTGGCCCTGAACGACATGCAGATCGCGTTTGGCCGGCGGAAGGGCATCCGCGTGGCCGCCGCCGGCTATGCGTGGCTCAGGTATCTCGGGCCCGACCCGTCCGACGAGCGGGTCTTCGACCTGTACGCCGCGGACCGGGGCCACCCCGGCCAGAAGGGCTCCTACATCTACGCATGCCTCCTCTACGCAACCATCACCGGCCGCAACCCCGCCGGGCTGACCGGCGCGTTCGCGCACATCGGGCCGGGAATCGCCATCAGCCCCGAGGAAGCGGCCGGGATGCAGCAGGCGGCCTGGGAGCAGTGCCGGGAAGACGGGCAGCGATGAGCGGCCGCCCATACAGCGCAGGACGCTTCGGGCTGTGCCCCGGCCGGCTGGGCGTCGTGGCGGCGGCCCTCGCCTCTCTTTCGTGGGCGGCCGCCGCGGGCGACTGGCCGACGTACATGCACGACAACGCCCGCAGCGGGGTGACGGCGGAGCGACTGGAGCTGCCGCTGAAGGAGCAGTGGGTCTACAACGCACCGGCGCCGGTCCAGCCGGCGTGGCCGGATCCGCAGCCCGACTTCAACGAGCTGCCCAAGTCCAAGTTCGACGACGCCCTTTACGCGGTCTCGGACGGAAGCAACGTGTATTTCGGCTCGTCGGTTGACGATCAGGTCTACGCGCTCGACGCCGCCTCCGGCGCCGTGCGGTGGCGGTTCTTCACCCGCGGACCGGTCCGCCTCGCTCCCACGATCGACCGGGGCCGCGTCTATGTCGGATCCGACGACGGCACCGTCTATTGCCTGGCGGCCGACGACGGCCGGCTGATCTGGGAATGCAAGGCCGCGCCCGAGTCCGAGCGCGTGATCGGCAACGGACGGATCATCTCGCTGTGGCCGGTCCGCACCGGCGTGCTGATCGATGGCAACCGCGCGTATTTCGGCTCCGGCATCTTTCCCCACCACTGCCCGTCCAACTCGACCCCCATCCTCTCCGTAAACGCCGAGACGGGAGAACCGATCGCCTGGAAGGACAACTCCACGAAGTGGTGGCGCTGGCGCGACATCTCACCCCAGGGCTATCTGCTGTGGTGCAGCCGCGGCCTCGTCGTGCCGGGCGGCCGCGTGATGCCCACCGTCCTGGACGGCGAAAGCGGGAACATCCCCTACACCCTGAAGGCGCAAGACAAGCGATCCGGCGGCGTGTACGCCGTAGTGGTGGACAAGGTGCTCCATGCCGGAACGCAGAACACCCTGTACGCCTACGATACGGAAACGGGCGAGCCCCTGTCCCAATGGACCCCCGTTCGGAGACTCATCGCCACGCCGGACACCTATTACACGCTGGTCGGGAAACCCCTTCCGCTCGCCGGTGCCCGGCTCGACGGCACGAACTGCGATCAGGTGACGGCGGTTGACCGGGCGGCCCGTGACGCGGCGCCCCGGAAGGATACACCGCTCAAGACGGACAGCACCCGCTGGACGTACAGACACCCGGGCCTGGTATCCATGATTCTGGCCGGCGATCGGCTGGTGGCCGGTTGCAGGGATGAGGTGGTCCTGTTGGATGCACGCGACGGCAAGGAACTCTGGAAAGCCAGCGTCAAGGGCGAGGCCGCTGGCCTGGCGGTCGCCGGGGGCCGTCTCCTCGTCAGCACCACGCAGGGCGCCATCCACTGCTTCGCGAGGAACCCGCCTCCATCGCGCGCTCCGCAGCCAGCGGCCATCGAAACATGGCCGGCGGAACCG
>CAYSLU010000001.1:123731-125389 GCA_964431965.1 uncultured Verrucomicrobiota bacterium | reverse complement strand
TTCACATCGGAGGGCCCGGCGAAAAGCCGGCGGTCGCCGGCGAACTGCTGCGCGTCCTAAAGCCGTGCGGGGGCGTGCTGATGCTGGGGTCCGTGTCCGCTCCCTCGGCGGGAAGCCCGTCCGACGCGGCGGCACTCAGACTCTGGGAAAAGGAAGGCGCCTTGACGCGCGACATCGCGGTACTTCCGGGCGGCGCTCCGTGGGCGAAGCTGGTCCGCGGGGTTCTCGAAGGATCCGGCTGGTGGACGCATTGCTACGCCGATGCCGGCAACACCGGCGCGTCGGGCGATCAGCGGGTCAAGGGCCCGCTGGGCGTTCTCTGGTTCGGCGCGCCGGGCGCCGACGAAGCTCCCGAGCGACATCAGCGCAGCGTCTCACCGCTGGTCATGAACGGGCGCGTGTTCTACCAGGGATGGAAGTTCGCGGAGCACAAGAGCATTCTGCTTTCGTTCGACGCCTACAACGGCGTCCGGTACTGGGAGCGCGAGATCCCGGGCGCCATCCGCCTGGGCATGCCTGCCTTTTCCGGGAGTCTCGCCTGCACGACAAACAGCCTGTTCGTGGTAGCGGGCTCGCAGTGCCACGCGCTCGATGCCCTGACCGGCCGAACGAAGACCGTGTATGAGACCCCGGCGGCGGCCGACGGGTCGCATCCTCCCTGGGGCTATGTGGCCGTCGCGGACGGCATCCTGTTCGGGAGCACGAAGAGCGGCGATCGGGGCACGAACGGCTTCGGCGCGAGCCGGGCGCTCAAGCTGTACGGCGGCACAACCGCCGGCTCGCGCTTCAGCGATGCGGTCTTTGCCCTCGACATCGAGTCCGGAAAAAAACTCTGGGTGTACCGCGGGAAGGAGATCCGTGACTCGACGATCGCCATGGCCGACGGCCGCCTGTTCTTCGTCGATAACCGCGGCCAGTCGACCGCGGCCGCCGCCGCGGTGGCTCCGTCAGGCGATTCCGATACCACCATCAACCGCCTCGGTCAGGTGGTCAAGCGGCCCGGCGCAACACCGCTCGTCCGCACCGTCGTCGCCCTGGACGCCGCGACCGGCCAGCCGGCCTGGGAGAAGGAGCAGGACCTGACCGGTTGCGGTCTATGGGATCGCGATCCGGATCCCCGGCAGGCGCCCGGCTTCGCGGAGCTGCAGGCCCTCTGCAAGGACGGGGTCCTGGTGCTGGCCGCGTCGTACCACAAGCACGACAAGCCCCCGGAAGATGCCGTCATGAGGCGGGCCGTGGCGCTCTCGACGCGCGATGGCCATGTGCTCTGGTCGGAGCCGGTCGGCAACCTTAACCGGCCCATGATCATTCGCGACATGCTGCTCGCCGGCCCCTATCTCCGCAGCTTGCGGACCGGCGCGATCCTCCAGCAGCCGGACCCGCGAACCGGCAAAGATGCTCCCTGGGCCATCGCCCGGGGCTACGGCGGTTCCTGCGGCACGCCGTCCGCCTGCGACGCCTATGTGTTCTTCCGCGGCGGCTGGCGGAATGTGATCGGCGGGACCGACGGCTCGTTCCCCGGCATCCGGGCCGGCTGCTTCATCAACATCATCCCGGCCGGCGGGATCGTCGTGCAGCCGGAAGCCGGCTCGGGCTGCACCTGCATGCAGGCGATCCAATGCACCATCGCCTTCCGCCCGAGCGAGACGGACTGACGG
>CAYSLU010000001.1:113079-123631 GCA_964431965.1 uncultured Verrucomicrobiota bacterium | reverse complement strand
CCGCAGGCCCAGGAGTACCAGCGCGTGCTGCGCCAGCACATGGCGACGCTGACGGAAAAGGACTTCGAGCACGGCATCACCAACCGGCTGCCGGCGCCCGCCATGGCGGACACGAACCTGGAGCACCAGTACCGCACACACATCATGGCGATGCTGCAGCAGCCCCACGTCGGCGGCAAGCGGGGCATCGGCGCGGTCAACTGCCCCTCGCTCAACTTCCTGCTGACCACGATCGAGCGGACCAACGCGATCATCGTCCCGCCGGTGTGGGAGGAATCCATGGCGACCTTCATCCAGTGGGACTCGCCCGCCAATCTCTACCGCGACAACCGCGAGCTGAAGATGCGGGCGTTCGTCACCGCCTCGGTGAAGCTGATGATGGTCGACAGCTACATCGAGACGAATGCCGCAACCGCGCGGTCCGACTGGCTCGGCTACCACCTGATCACGGCCGGCAGCGCCTACCCGGTGTTCAAGGGCGAGCTCCCGCCTGCCGTCCAGAAGGCGTACGAGAGCGGGCTCCTCAGCCTGGGCCGCAAGATTCTCGCCCTCGGCCCCAAGGGCGAGGAGTGCGACTACGAGATGAGCGCCGCCGTCGCGCTCTGGTATGTGGCGCGCGCAACCGGCGATGCCGACTTCACCAAGCAGGCCGAGTCCTATGCGCGCACGGTGTGCACGGATCCGCGCTTCTTCAATCCGGCCGGCTACTGGACGGAAGCGGGCGGGTTTGACACGGGCTTCGGCGGCATGGCCAACTTCTGGACCGTCTGGCTGGCGCTGGCGTCCGACTGGCCGTTCGCGAAGGAAGCGGTGGACCGGATTTATCGCCTGCGGGCACACCTGACGCTCCCGGAGCCCGACGGGAAAATCACCGGCCCCAGCGCCTTCAACAGCCGGCTGGGCTCGCCCGCCTGCGAGGATCAGTGGCACTGGGACGGCACGCGCGACCTGGCCGCCGCCATGCTGACCGACGAAGCGTTCTGCCTGGCCCGGATCCCCACGACGGACGATCTCTCGGGGGCAATGCTCCGCCGAACTCAGACCTTCAACGATCATCTGCATGGCCTCAAGAACGCGCCGTACACGTTCCCCGACGGAAAGCGCTACAACGAAAAGGGCGAAGGGCGCTACCTGCGGAACGAGGAGCTCCGGGGCTACAAGTGGCACTGGCGGATCTTCCCCAACGGCTACAACTACCCGGTCGAAGTCAACCCCGGCTACGAGTTCTACCGTCCGGGCGCGTACGCTCACCTGGCCGAGTTGCAGAAGCAGGACTCGCCGATGCTGAAGCTTCCGGTTCTGCGGCCGGAGCCGTACCTCGTCACCATGGGCGACGCCTTCATCTCAGCCAAGCGCCCCACGTTTGCGGCGATTCTGCACGTCGGCCCCGTCAGCAAGCCGGCACCCGGCAGCGGAATGGCTCAGTACAAGGGCCCGATGGGATTCGGCGGCGGACAGCTCGCCGCGTTCTGGACGCCGGAGGCCGGCCCGGCGCTGCTCGCCCGGCGCTCAGCCATCACCATGCGCGGGACGAACACGCTGTGCTTCGACTCGAACGCTGTCTGGCGGCTGTGGCCGATCCATGCCGTGTCCGGGTGCACGGCGGACGGCAAGGTCTTCTCCTCCGGCCGCATCGCCAGCCCCGTCGTCACCAACACGACCGTCAAGGGCGGGTTCACCGCGCAGGTCAGCGGCCCGATTCCAGCCGTGGAGTCCCCCGCCGAGGAGAGCCTGGCGGGCCGGATCGACTATGCGCGCACGCTGCGGATCGACGAGAAGGCCGTGCGCGTCGAGACCGCCATCAGCAGCGATGGCCGTGACTCGGTCGCCGAGTTGTACGAGACGATCCCCGTGTATCTGGGTGACAAGGAAACCACCAACGCCGCCGTGAGCATCGAGCTGCAGGTGGGCGGCAAGTGGCTCGCGGCCGACACCAACCTGACGGCGGAAGTCCAGGCTGTCCGGGTCACGCGATTCTCAGGGGCGGTCCAGATCAAGTTCGACAAGCCCCAGAGCGTGAAGCTCTCGCCGGGTGTCTGGCAGGACCGCTACCTGACCACGGCCAAGTGCCGGAACGTCATGATCGACCTGCGCCACGGAGCCACTCAGCCCGCTCCCCTCAAGGAGCCCGTCCGCTGCGCCTACACCATCGCAGCGGCGAAGCCGCGCTGAGGCCCGACGCGATCGCAGGCCGGCGCTACGAGCCCGGCCCGTGGCACGAGCCTCCCGGCACGCGCCCCTCCCGCGCAAGCCGAGAGGTCTGCCGATGTACGGTGCGCGCCACGTAACGCTGTACTTCAGGTTCCGCGGCCTGTCTTGGTTCGCCACAGCGAGAGGAACGCCTCCGGCGAGAGGATGGGCAGATCCGACTTCGGGAAGTGATCGAGATTCCGAGTCACCAGGCAGGACGCTCTGGCGCGGATCGCCGAATGAAACTGAACGGCATCCTCGAAGTCGTCCATGCCCGAATCAATGGCTTGATTGATGATCTGGCCGTCGGGGGGGACGGGCTCAAACACGTCCCGAATCAGGCGCATGACCTTCTCTGCTCTCACGCGGCCTTCCGCTCGACGCACGACGTAGTAGACGTTATTGAAACTGATCGCAGACACCACCGCGTGTACTTCCCCGCGTTCCGCCAAAGACCAGATCTCCGCCGCTGCCGCGTAGAACGCCTCGCGACGCGCGAGCACATCCAGCAGGACATGGGTGTCAACCAGGACTTTCACCGCGGGCGCTCGTACTTGGCAACCAAGGCATCGGCAACAAGATCCTTGTCGGAGCGCCCCGGCGGAAGTTTGACGATGCCTGAAGCCCGGCGTGTGATCGGCCCTAAGGATGCGGCCGGGCCGCCCTCAAGTCGCGACAGCGAGCGCAGAAACCCCGAGACCATGGCCGACACGCTTGTCTTCCGACGTGCCGCGAACGTCTTGGCTTCTGCGACCAGGTCCTTCTCAGCGCTCAATGTCAGCTTGACCACCGGCATGACCAATCCTCCCTTACGTATTACCACACTGGACACTATACGTACTCCCCTCGTGGCGTAAAGGCGAGGGAAGCTGTGCAGGAGTTGAGCCCGGACGGTCGGGACAGAGCCCGACCCTCCACAAACAGAGGGAACGGCTTGTTCTTCGGCTCTGGAGGGACGACCTCCGTGTCGTCCGCCAATTTCCTCACAGCTTCTCACTCGGACGGGACGGCCGGCACCTTCCCGTCACGCAGCTCGTCGGCCAGTTGCCTGCGAACACGCTCCAGAGCGCCCGTGGCATGCGTCTCGGGACGGCTCGCCTGCCGCAGCGACTGATCCGCAAGCTGCACGGCAACACGTGCCAAGCTGGCCGCTGCCAGCGGCTGCAAAGAGGTGTCGGCTTGGGCAGCGGACGCGAAACACGGGATGGCATCGGCCGTGCGCCCCTTCTGGATGGCATATACCCCTGCCAGAGACCCGCTCACGGCGCGGAGGAGCCGGCTCTTTGACGACTGGCTGGTGGCGGCCAGCGAACTCTGCGTTGCCTCCTCAAGGTGCGAAGGTAAAGCAAGGGGAGGCATATAGAACACAGCCAGGAACCCCACAAGACTTGGCCCGGAAGCCATCAGTTGATCCAGAGGCAGAGCGCCAAGGCGGACGCCTTCGGGAGGCCCAGTCACAGGTGCACTGGACGGCGACGCCTGAGCAACCAAGCGGTTCCACTCGTGCAGGCACTGCCGGTAAGCGAGGCTGGCAAGCGTCAGCTCCGCCAGCCCCTCTCCGCGGCAGATGCCGCGAAGCGAGCGCTCAACAGTCGCCAGCTTCTGTGTGGCCGTCACAACGTCGTGCTTGCCGTCCGCCAGGAGGCTGGCCTCTTCCATGTCGATCCAAGCGCGCAGCACCAAGACATCGTTGGTGTCCATGCCCTCCTGACGCTTGGTGAAGGCTGATCTCCAGAACGCCCGGTAGTGCACCAAGGCCTTCTCCACGTCGCCACTCCGGGTGCAGAGGCGATAGCATGCAGCATCACACAGTTCGCGAATGGTCAAGTTCATCAGCATGTCTTCGGGCGCGTCGCGCGTCCCTCCCGAGGCGGACAGCCGTTCATAGAGCCGTAGCGCGTCGTCCGTACGCCCCGCGACTTCGAGCAGAAAACCGCACGCGAGCTTGATCTCGTCAGACTGCGGGAACTCAACGGCCGCCGTCTCGGACATATGCAAGGCGGCATCCAGACCCTTGTCGCGCCACGCCCGTCCAATATCGTGAAGAGCAACACCTGGCTCGCGTACGGGTTCCACTGTAGCCGCCGTGCTTCCTCCGACGCCCGAGAGCGGATCAGCAAGAGGCGTACCACCAAGAACTGGAGCGCCCAGGAAGACGCTTACAATCAAGAAAGCACATTCGGGGATTCGCCGCCTCATTGTTGACCTGCTTTCCATTCCGTGACTCGCTGACTGTCTTCCGGACTCGCCTACCCCTCGCTTGACCATCTTCGCGCTCAGCCTCGATGGCGCGCACACCCCGTACCGGGCGCAGCGGCACGCGCCCCTCCCGTGGCACGAGCCTCCCGGCTCGTGTCCGCCGACCGCGCAAGCCGGGAGGCTTGCGCCACGCCGGAGCGCACCCGCTTCGTGGCTGTCTGGCCGGTCCGCAGAAAGCGTGTCGCCAAGTGGCCCAGCGCTATCGCGATGGTTGCGCCGCCTGAGAGCCCGCGAGCTGCTTTCGCAGCGCCTCGAACTGCGACTGATACTCGGCGTCGTCTCGAGCCGCTTGCTTCGGAATGTCATCCGCAAGCTCGGGGGCCGCCTTTGCGGCCATCGCAGCAGCAACAGGCCGCAACCACGTGTCTACACTGGCCGAGAGCCTGAAATGCTTGAGCGCAAGGTCCGGCCGCTGAGCAGTCTGCAGCGCCGATACGCCGGCAACGTACGCGAATGCGGCCCGGATGGTCCTGACCGGACTGTGTTCAGCCACGGCGCCAGCGTACGACGATGGGCCACTCTCGTAGTTCTCGAACGGAATGGGCATCTCCAACGAACCAGCCGTGAACATGACCAGAAGAAGGATCATCTTGTTCTCTACGTCCAATAGCGGTCTGATCTCCATGGGCTCGAGCTTCAAAACGCCGGACGGGATCGACATCTTCTTGTCGGTCAGCCGCCCGAGCTCATGCAGGCAATGGCGATAGGCCATCAAAGCCAAAGGTGAGGCATCCGTCTTTTTGCAGATCTTCCGTAGTTGCAGTTCCGCGCTGCTCAACAGCGCATGGGCTCGCTCAGGTTGGTCCATGAAATCTGCCAGCAGGACCGCCTGCTCCACTCTTGAGAGCTCGGGAGCTACACCGCCCATGCCCGGCATCCTGCCCAATCCCTCTTGGAGTTGACGCGATATCACATCTAACTCCTTCAGAGCTTCCTGATACCGCCCCAACTGCACCTTCTGTCGGTACTGAGGAAACGACACATACGCTCCGTAGGGAAGAGTCCCCGGAGGCGCTGCCATGTGTACGGTGCGGACTTCGTCCCACAGTCGAAGTGCTTCGCTGGGATGCCCGGCAATCTCCTGCAGAACAGCCGCTGCCCGCTTGACCTCAAGCGATTGGGGAAAGGCCCGACATGCCGATTCGGACAGGGCCAGTGCCTTGTCAAGATCGCCCCCACTCCAAGCGTCGCGCATCTCCATGACGGCATGAAGAGCGCCGCGTGGCTCGGGTGTTGGTTCCGCTGTGGCCGCCGTGCGTCCGCCGACGCCAGAGAGCGGATCGGCAGCAGGCGTGCCCCCAAGAACCGGAGCGCCCAGGAAGACGCTTACAATCAAGAACACACACTCGGGGATTGGCCGCCTCATTGTTGACCTGCCCTCCATTCAGTGACTCGCTAACTGTCTTCCGGACTCGCCTACCCTTCGCTTGACCATCTTCGCGCTCAGCCTCGATGGCGCGCACACGCCGTAACGGGCGCGGTGGCACGAGCCCCTCCCGTGGCACGAGCCTCCCGGCTCGTGTCCCCCGACCGCGCGCAAGCCAGACGCAAGCCGGGAGGCTTGCGCCACGACGGAGCACGACCTCATTGCGTCCGTCTGGCCCGTCTGCAGAGCGCGTGGCACCAAGCGGCCCAGCGCTATCGTGATGGTTGCGCCGCCCGTGACCCCGCGAGCTGCTGTCGCAGCGCCTCGAACTGCGGCTGGTACTCGGCGTCGTCCCGAGCCGCCTGCTTCAGAATGTCATCCGCGAGCTCGGGGGCTGCCTTCGCCGCCATCGCTGCGGCAACAGGGCGCAGCCACGTGTCTACACTGGCCGAGAGTCTGAAGTACTTCAGTGCGAGATCGGCCCGCTCGTCGCCCCCGAGTGCTGATATGCCGGCGGAAAGCGCGGCTGCCGCTCGGATAGTTCGGGTCGGACCCGCCTCCGCCACGGCGCCAGCATACGATGACCGGGCGGTCGTGCCTTGCGCGAACAGCTCTGCCGTCTCAAGCGAACCGACCATGGACAAGGTCACGACCGACAGGATCTTGTCCTCGGGGTCGAGCAACGGTTTGATCTGCAGAGGCGGAAGACTCAGAACTCCAGATGGCATCGTCAGCTTCTGGTCGACCAGCCGCCCGAGTTCATGCAGACAATGACGATAGCCCATCAAAGCGGGAAGCGATGCACCCGGTTTCGCGCAGATACGGCGGAGTTCGCGCTCCGTACTGCACAGCAGCGCATGGGCTCGTTCTCGTTGACCCACGATATCGGCCAGCAGGACTGCCCGCTCAACCCCGGGGAACTGCGGAGCCACCTCGGCCATGCCTAACGCCGTGACCATGGCGGACTCATGGAGTTGACGCGCGATGACATCGAGATCCCTAAGCGCCTCATCATGCCGCTTCAACTGGACCTTTAGACGGTACTGAGGAAACGAGACATACGGCAGGTACGGCAGATACGGCTGACTCCCTGGCGCGGACGCCGCATGCAAGGCGCGGACCTCGTCCCATTGTCGGAGTGCTTCGCCCAGATGGCCGGCGATCTCCTGCAGGGCAGCCGTTGTCCGCCTAACCTCGAGAGACTGAGGAAAGGCTCGACACGCCGACTCAGACAGCGCCAATGCCTTGTTGAGGTCGCCTCTACGCCAGGCGTCGCGCATCCCCAAGGCGGCACGGTAAGCACCCTCTGGCTCCTGTGCGTGTTCCGCTGTGGCCGCCGTGCGTCCGCCGACCCCCGAGAGAGGATCTGCAAAAGGCGGGCCACCAAGAACCGGAGCGCACAGGAAGACGCTTACAATCAAGAACGCACACTCGGGGATTCGCCGCCTCATTGTTGACCTGCCTCCCATTCAGTGACTCGGTGACTGTCTCCCGGACTCGTTTACCCCTCGCTTGACCATCTTCGCGCTCAGCCTCGATGGCGCGCACACCCCGTACCGGGCGCAGCGGCACGCGCCCCTCCCGTGGCACGAGCCTCCCGGCTCGTGTCCGCCGACCGCGCAAGCCGGGAGGCTTGCGCCACGCCGGAGCGCACCCGCTTCGTGGCCGTCTGGCCCATCTGCAGACCATGTGTCACCAAGTGACCCGGCTCTATCGCGAGCACCGTTCACTGTCTCGCGCCATAGACCAGAATGGCATCGACATGCGGATGGCGCTCGCTTTGAGTGCCATCTTCCTTGATGAAGTACGTGTTGTCCCCCAAAGCACTCAAGACGAATGCGCTGCCTGGATCGAAAGAGACACTGCTTCGTCTCGACATCAGAGTCGAGTTCGTCTTGCGCTGAACAATCTCCAAGCCCACTTGCAGTTCCGCGTTGCGGTCCTGCAGAAGAGTGGGCTTCATATCGAGCTTGATCGTATCGTCCTTCAGGAGAATGGTCGTATGAATGGTGGCGTCCATCTCGACGGTGTACGAAGCGCGCCACGTAACGGTGATCTTCGCACCCCTTCTTGACTCCTTGACCCTCTGCAATAGGTCGCGGACCTCTCCTTGAAAGGATTGTCGGAGGGCTTCGGTGACTTCATCGCACTCGGCGAGTGGGGCTTCGATGTGCAATGCGTAGATCTCCACGGTCGCCGACGAGGGGACGACCCCGGTCGACTGGCCGCTCTCCTGCCCGTGAACGACGGCCGACGACGCCAATAGAGCCATCGACGCCAACGCAAGCGACGATACCAGTCTCATTCGTCCTCCTCCTTGTGCTGGACGACCCGACAAGTGACGTTCGAACGAGAGCGCCAGCCGCGACTCACGCCCGACGCCTGCCCCTCTATAGGGAGACGCATGGAGTGTGTCAAGCGACCCATCCGCCTGAACCAGGGCAGACGCATCTAATCCGAGAGAAAGAGCAGAGCAGCCGCAAAGAGGAGCAGAAGGCGCAAGACGCGAATTGTTTGCGGATCGCTCTTGCTTCACATGCTGGGTCCCGACCGAAGCCTCCGGAACCTATCTGTCCTGCGCTTCTTGCGCTTCTTTGCGGCCATCATCTGCCGAACCTGGAATGGGATGCGTCTGCCCTGCCGCCTGAACCTGCGGGAGGGAGCTGCCGGACCCGCGCCCGGCGGACGGCCGACACGGCTTGCCCGCCCGTAGCCTTATGGCGAAGGCGGGGGGGTACGCTAACAGCCACACTTCCGTCGCCTTGATGCGCGGCCTCCCCGCCGCCACTCAGAAGCTGTGCAGGAATTGAGCCCGGACGGTGGGGACAGCTCGTGCTTCGTAGCGAAGGCAGCCTTCGCTGACTTCGCAGAGTAGCAAGCCCGACCCTCCACCAACAGAGGGAACGGCTTGTTCTCAGCAGTTCGCGCTATGGCCTCAGAACGGCCTGAAGGCCGCACTACAAACGTCGGAACCGGCCAATCCGCTGTTTGTAGTGCGGGCTTCAGCCCGTAGCCAGGGTGGTGCGCCGGCCATAGTACGAACTGCTGGCTTGTTCTTCGGCTCTGGAGGGACGACCTCTGTGTCGTCCGCCAATTTCCTCACAACTTCTCACTCGGACGGGACGGCCGTCACTGGGCACAGGGCACCAACGCCGCGCTCTTCTACCGCATCCGCGGGTGTGGTAGAACCGCAGTGTTCACCGCGAAGACACGCACGAGGAGAGACAGCCGCACATGAGTTCCGATGCATTTCCGGGCTGGGCTGAGCGCGTTGATCGGGCTGGGGGGCTGCCTGCGGCGAGCGCTTTGCGCGAGGCGGTCGTGGCGGCGGCGCGGCGGTGCCTGGAGCAGCCGCTGGTGCGGCGGGTGTACCGCTTCGAGGATATCGGCCGGCACCGGACCTGGCTGGACGGGCGCACGGCCAGCCTCGAGGGGTTCACCCGCGAGCTGTTCGGCCTGGCCATGTCGGATCACGGGGCCTGCTCCGCGCTGGCAGGCGAGCTGCCGCTCGTGGCGGCGGCCTGGCGGCTGACCGGCTCGCCCGAGCTCCTGGCCCGCGCCCTGGAGCAGCTGGAGGAGGTGTCGACGTGGACTCCGCTGCAGCGGCCGGGCTGGAGCTGCTGCGGACCGGGGACGCGGGTCGACTCCAGCTATCGCGACGGCGGCTGGCTCGCCACGGGCACCGGCGTCCGGGCCATCGCCAATGCGCTTGACCTCCTGGCGCCCCCCCGGCCCGCGCCGTCCGGCCGATCCGGCGGCCCGGCCCTGCCGCCCGCCCTTCGCGAGCGCCTGGTGCGCCTGCTGGAGGCCGAGATCGCCGGCGTGGTCGATGACTGGCGCACGGCGCGCCCCTGGTTCGTGAAGGAGCGAAACGCGATCACCAACCAGTGGGTGCTGCCCACCGAAGGGCTGGTGCGGGCGTGCCTGGTGGCCGGGCGGCGCCGGCACGCCGAGGCCTACGAGCTGGGCGTCGGCAACCTGCTGGAGGCGCTGAACACGCACGGCCGGCAGGGCGAGTTCGAGGAGGGGCTGCACTACGCCATGTTCACGGTCGGCTCCTTCCTGCACGCCGCCTTCGCCATGGCGCTCGAGGGCGACCGCCGAGCGCTGGATCACCCGTACCTGCGCCGCTTTCCGGCCTGGGCGGTCCATCACCTCCAGCCGGGCGGCATGGGGATCAATGCGTTCGACGCGTTCTCCGCGAGCCCGCTGCCGCCGGACCACCCGGTTCTCCGCGAGCTTCTGTCGCTGACGGCCGCAGTGACAGGCGATTCTTCCGCCCGCTGGGCGCTCGGCCGCTGCCTGACGGGGCCGACGCCCGACATGCCGGGGCTGGCCGCCGCGGCCCTGCCGGCGGTGGACGCCTCGGCCGAGCCGCCCCTCTTCGCCGCATACGAGCGGGCCACCCGCGTGAACTGGAGGTCCGCCTGGACGCCGGACGCGACGGGCATATGGGTTCGCGGCGGCCACCCGACCGACCAGCACGACCACCAGGACCGCGGCCACGTGAGCTTCGTGCTGCGCGGCCGACCGGTCCTGATCGAGACCGGAACGCCCGCCTACCACCATCCGGGCCTGCCCTGGCTGTTTGCCTCCGGAGCCGGCCACAACGTGCTGCAGGTCGGACTGGCGCCGGCGCCCGAGGCGGGGGCCGCGCGCCAGGCCATGCCGCCCGGCTGGCAGCTGATACACCGGCCGGCGCCGATGACCGTCCAGCAGCTCGACGGCAGCGGGGGG
>CAYSLU010000001.1:95297-112979 GCA_964431965.1 uncultured Verrucomicrobiota bacterium | reverse complement strand
GCTGATACACCGGCCGGCGCCGATGACCGTCCAGCAGCTCGACGGCAGCGGGGGGTCCGTGACGGTTGACGGCACGGCCTGCTACGAGGGAGTCCGGCAGTGGCGGCGCGAGGCGCGGTGGACAGCGGACTCGCTGGCCGTTCGGGACGAGGTGGAACTGGGCGCCGACACACGTGAAATCATCGTGTTCCGCTGGCATCTCGCCGCGCGCGAGGGGGTGACGATCGAGGGCGGCGGCGCCGGGTTCCGGGCTCGCTGGCCCGGCGTGACGCTCCGCGTCACCGGCTCAGCGCCGCTGCTCGTCAGCTCGGAGGAGCGCGAGAACCATACGATCGAGGCGCGGGACTGGGACGATCCGAGGCCCTATCCCCGGCACCGGTGCCTCATCATTCGCACGGCCGAGCCGGTTCATCGACTCGCCCTGTCCATCGAGGTGGAGCCCGATCCCCCATGACGCGGACGGCCGACACGGAGGTCGGCCCTCCAGAAACACTTGAACATGGAGGGTCCGCCTCCGTGCGGACCGTTGCCCACAGGCTGACCGCTGCCGCACGTCCGCCTTCCGCTTGCCATCGGGCGCCATATTTGGCAATATGGCCAAATATGAAAGCCAACAGAACCACGGTGGAGGCCGGCCGACGGGAGCGGTACGAGGCCCGGGCGCGCGTCATCAAGGCGCTGGCCCACCCGGCGCGGCTGATGATGGTGGACGAGCTGAAGGCCGGGCCGCGGTGCGTGTGCGACATACGGGAGGTCGTCGGGTCGGACCTGTCCACGGTGTCCAAGCACCTGCTGGTCCTGAAGAACGCGGGGATCGTCCAGGACGAGAAGCGCGGCGTCCAAGTCTACTACCGCCTGCGGTGCCCGTGCGTGATCGACTTCTTCGAGTGCGCGGAGAAGGTGCTGGTGACGAATGCGAAGGAGCAGGCGCGGCTGCTGGGCACGGGAGGGCGGCGCGATGAGTGACGCGACGCGCGAGCGGGCCCGGCTGGCGCTGGGAATGGCCCTGGGGCTGGCGGCGTGGGTCGCGGCCTACCGGCTGCTCGCGCCGGGGGCGGACTGGGTGACCTACTCGGTCTTCGGTCTTGGCCGTGACGGGCACCTGGGACGGACGGTCGAGTTCTTCATCTTCGAGACCCCCAAGGTCCTGTTGCTGCTCACGCTGGTCGTGTTCGGCGTCGGGATCATCCGGACATTCGTAACGCCGGACCGGACGCGGCGCATCCTGGCCGGGAGGCGCGAGGCGTCGGGGAATGTCCTGGCCGCTCTCCTGGGCGTCGTGACGCCCTTCTGCTCGTGCTCGGCGGTCCCGATGTTCATCGGATTCGTGACGGCCGGGGTCCCGCTCGGCGTGACCTTCTCCTTCCTGATCGCGTCCCCGATGATCAACGAGGTCGCGCTCGTCCTCCTGCTTGGGCTCTTCGGATGGAAGGTGGCGGCGATCTATGCGGGAACGGGCCTGCTCATCGCGATCGCCGCCGGCTGGACGATGGGTCGCCTGCGCCTCGAGAAGTGGGTGGAGCCGTGGGTCTACGAGACGGAGGTCGGGCCGGGCGCGGACGAGGAGCGCCTGGACTGGGCGGGCCGGGTGCGGCACGGGCTGGCCGCAGTCCGCGAGATCGTCGGCAAGGTGTGGCTCTACGTCGTGCTCGGCATCGCGGTCGGGGCCGGCATCCACGGGTATGCGCCGGAGGATTTCCTGGCCTCGATCATGGGCAAGAGCGCCTGGTGGGCCGTGCCGGCGGCCGTGCTCCTGGGCGTGCCGATGTACTCGAATGCCGCCGGCATCATCCCCATCGTGCAGGCCCTGCTGGGTAAGGGAGCCGCCCTGGGCACGGCGCTGGCCTTCATGATGGCGGTGATCGGCCTGTCCCTGCCCGAGGCCGTGATCCTTCGGAAGGTTCTGACCATGCGCCTCCTGCTGACATTCTTCGGCATCGTGGCGGCCGGGATCCTGATTGTCGGGTATGTCTTCAACGCGGTCATGTAGCGGGAGGAGCGAGCAATGAGAGAGATCCAGGTGCTGGGCACGGGTTGCCCCAAGTGCAAGACGCTGGCGGCGAATGCCGAGGCCGCAGCCAAAGCCCTCGGGCTCGACGCCACCGTCGAGAAGGTCGAGAAGATCGCCGACATCATGAAGTTCGGCGTGATGACGACGCCGGCGCTGGTGATCGACGGCAAGGTCCGAAGCGCCGGGAAGGCCCTGGGCGTGGAGGAGATCCGGAAGCTGCTGGCGTAGCGCCGAGTGCCACAGAAGGAGGAGGTCTATGAGCGAGAAGAGTGCGTGTGCGTGCGGGACGGCTCCGAAGCTGATTTTTGCGTGCTCGGGAGCGGCCGATGTTGGAGCGATCGCCGATCAGGCGGCCCGGAAGCTGACCCGGGACGGCGCGGGCCGGATGTTCTGCCTGGCGGGGATTGGCGGGCGCGTGGCCGGGATCATGGCGACAACGAAGTCGGCCTCGCGGGTTCTCGCGATCGACGGGTGCCCGTTGAACTGCGTCAAGAGCAGCCTGGAGCAGGCCGGGTTCGCTTCGTATGAGCACCTTCAGCTCGCCGATCTGGGGATGGAGAAAGGCAAGACTCCCCCGACGCCGGAGGCAATCGCGAAGGCGGCGGCTGCCGGCGCGGTGAAGCTGGCGTGCTGAAAACCCGGGAAGTGAGGCTCGCATGACAGAGGAGCGCAAGGGCGAACGCTGCGGGCGTGGCGGCAGGGCCGCGAAGTGGGCCTGGCTCGTGCTCGCCGTCGCGGTAGCCGGCGTGCTGCTGGCCCGGAGCGCTGCGAAGCGCCCTGAGGCGCCGACGGCGACGGCGACGGCCGCGCGGGAGCTGTCGCTTCCCCGGCTGGTTGATCTGGGCGCGGGGAAGTGCATTCCCTGCAAGCTGATGGCCCCGATCCTGGAAGAACTGAAGAAGACCCATGCCGGGAAGCTGGAAGTCGTCTTCATCGATGTGTGGGAGAACCCGGACGCGGCGAAGACGTACGGGGTCCGCACCATCCCCACGCAGATCTTCTATGACACCCGGGGCCAGGAGCTGTTCCGGCACGAGGGGTTCCTCGCCCGGGAGGACATCCTGTCGAAGTGGCGGGAACTCGGCGTCGACCTGTCGGCCCGGACGAACAGCGCGCCCGCGGCCCCGGCCACGGACGCCCCCTGAGATCCCGCACGAGCAAGGAGAGCACCGGACCGTATGCTGGAGACGATCTTCACCGCGCTGACGCATGCCGTCGAGGGATCGCCGGCCGCCGCCCTCTCGGCGGCGCTGGCCTGGGGCGTGTTGAGCATCCTGCTCAGCCCCTGTCACCTGGCGAGCATTCCGCTGATTGTCGGCTACATCGACCAGCAGGGCCGGATCGCCACCCGGCGGGCATTCGCGATTTCGCTCCTGTTCGCGGTCGGCATCCTCATCACCATCGGGGCGATCGGGGCGGTCACGGCCGCGGCCGGCCGCATGCTGGGCGACGTGGGCCGCTGGGGCAACTACGGAGTCGCCGCGATCTTCTTTGTGGTCGGCCTCTACCTGCTGGATGCGATCCGGCTGCCGCTGCCCGGGGCGGCACAGCCGGGGATGAAGCGCAAGGGGCTGCTGGCGGCGTTCGTCCTGGGGCTGGTGTTCGGAGTGGCGCTGGGCCCCTGCACCTTCGCCTTCATGGCGCCGATGCTGGCGGTGACGTTCCGGCTGGCCGCGACCAACCTCTCGTACGGCGTCCTCCTGCTGCTGCTCTACGGCGCCGGGCACTGCGGCGTGATCGTGCTGGCCGGCACCTTCACCGAGGTGGTCCAGCACTACCTGAACTGGAGCGAGCGATCGAAGGGCGCGGTGGTGCTCAAGAGAGCGTGCGGCGCGCTGGTGCTGCTGGGCGGGCTTTACCTGATCTACACGGCGCGATAGGCGGAGCGGCTGAACATAACCCGAAGGGAAGGCGGTACACACGTATGAGCGAAGGAATCACGAAGCGGCTGTCGTTCCTGGACCGGTACCTGACTCTGTGGATCTTCCTGGCGATGGGAGCGGGCGTTCTCCTCGGGTACGCGGCGCCCGGGTTCGGAAGCTGGATCGGATCGCTCCGGCCCGAAGGAACGCAGACCAGCATCCCGATTGCGCTGGGCCTGATCCTGATGATGTACCCGCCGCTGGCGAAGGTGCGATACGAGGAGCTCGGGGACGCGTTCCGCGACTGGAAGGTCCTCGGGCTGAGCCTGCTCCAGAACTGGGTCGTCGGCCCGATCCTCATGACGGAGCTCGCGATCCTGTTCCTGCGCGGCCAGCCGGAGTTCATGATCGGGCTCATCATGATCGGCCTGGCCCGGTGCATCGCCATGGTGATCGTGTGGAACGAGCTGGCCAAGGGCGACACCGAGTACTGCGCCGGCTTGGTTGCCTTCAACTCGGTCTTCCAGGTCTTCTTCTACAGCCTGTACGCCTGGCTGTTCGTGACGAAGCTGCCGCCCCTCCTCGGCCTGTCGGGCGCAGCCGTGAACGTCACCATCGGGCAGATCGCGGAGAGCGTGTTCATCTACCTCGGGATCCCGTTCCTCGCGGGGATGCTCACCCGGCTGGTCCTGGTCAAGGCCAGGGGCAAGGACTGGTACCACAACCGGTTCATCCCCCGGATCTCCCCCATCACCCTCGTGGCGCTGCTGTTCACCATCGTGGTGATGTTCTCCATGCAGGGGCAGAAGATCATCGCCAAGCCGGGCGACGTGGTGCTGATCGCCGTCCCGCTGCTGATCTACTTCGTGGTGATGTTCCTGGTCAGCTTCTGGATGAGCGCCCGGGCCGGGGCGGACTACGCGAAATCGGCCACCCTCTCGTTCACGGCCGCGAGCAACAACTTCGAGCTCGCCATCGCCGTGGCGGTGGGCGTCTTCGGGATCAACCACGGGGCGGCGTTCGCGGCCGTGATCGGGCCGCTGGTGGAGGTGCCGGCCCTGATCGGCCTCGTGAACGTGGCGCTGTACTTCCGGCGCCGGTACTTCGCCGGCGACTCCAGCGAGGTGCAGGCATGAGCAGCCGCCGACGGACGGACAGGAAGCAGGTGGTCCGGGAGCAGGTGCGCGAGGGCTATGCGGCGATCGCCCGGAGCGGGGGGTCCTGCTGCGGCCCGTCGCGGAGCTGCTGCGGCAGCGGGGACCCCGATGGAGTGGCCCGTTCGGTTGGATACTCCGACGCCGAACTGGCAACGCTCCCCGAGGGGGCGAACATGGGGCTGTCCTGCGGGAACCCCGGCGCCGTCGCCGCGCTGGAGCCGGGCGAGGTCGTCCTGGACCTGGGCAGCGGCGGCGGCTTCGACGTGTTCATCGTGGCGCAGAAGGTGGGCCCCCGGGGCCGCGCGATCGGCGTGGACATGACCCCGGAGATGCTGGGCAAAGCGAGGCGGAACGCCGAGGCGTTCCGGAAGCGCACGAAGCTGAACAACGTGGAGTTCCGGCTCGGCGAGATCGAACACCTGCCGGCGGCCGACGCCAGCGTGGACGTGGTCATCTCCAACTGCGTGATCAACCTCTCCCCGGACAAGCCGCAGGTGTGGCGGGAGATCGCACGCGTGCTCAGGCCGGGCGGCCGCGTGGCCGTGTCCGACCTTGCGCTGCTCAAGCCGCTGCCCCGGTTGGTCCTCGCATCCGTCGAGGCGCTGGTGGGTTGCGTGGCCGGCGCCGTCCTGGTCGATGAAACCCGGACCATGGCCCGGGCAGCGGGACTGACGGGAATCGTCCTCACGCCCAAGCCCGGCTACATCGATGCGATGGTGGACGGGAACGACCCGCTCTACCGAAAAATCGTCAAGCAGCTGCCCAAGGGCACGACGCTCGGGCACTACGTGACCAGCTTGGACGTGGCGGCGCGCAAGCCCGTCCGGAGGGCGAAACGGTGAAGCTCAAGATCCTGTTCCTGTGTACCGGCAACTCCTGCCGGAGCCAGATGGCGGAGGGCTGGGCGCGGGCGCTGAAGGCGGATGCGATCGATGCATACTCGGCCGGCATCGAGACCCACGGGCTCAATCCGCGGGCCGTTCGCGTCATGGCCGAAGCCGGGGTGGACATCTCCGGCCAGCGGTCGAAGACGGTCGACGACATGGCGCACGTCGACTTCGACTGCGTGGTGACCGTCTGCGGGCACGCGAACGAGACCTGCCCCATGTGGCTGAAGGGCAAGGCCAGGGTCGTCCACGTCGGGTTCGATGACCCGCCGGCGCTCGCCAGGGGGGCGGCGACCGAGGAGGAGGCGCTCGGCCACTACCGCCGGGTGCGCGACGAGATCCGAGCTTTCGTCGAATCGCTGCCGCAGGGCCTGTGATCGCGGCTCTCGGGGCTCCCCGGCAGTTCGCGAGATGGCCTCAGAACGGCCTGAAGGCCGCACTACAAACGTCGGAACCGGCCAGTTCGCTGTCTGTAGTGGGGGCTTCAGCCCGTAGTCCGGATGGTGCGCCGACCATCGCGCGAATTGCGGCGGGGCTCCCTTCGCCGCTTGATACCGTCGCCGATGTGGCACATCCTGTTACGGCCGAGGGCGTTCGAGGCGTTCAGGAGGTCCGATCGTCCGGCGCGGAAGAGCCGCCGCCGGACCAACCGGAGGCAGCGGATGCAGCTTGAGGGAATTCGAATCGGCTTTGTCTCGCACACCACGTTCCTGATCGGCGCGCCGGACGGGACGACGATCCTGACGGACCCTTACTTCTGCGGGTCCTTCGAGTGGCAGGGCAACACCGAGCGGCACTTCCAGCGGCCCGATATCCGCCCGGAGTCGATCTCGCGATGCGACGCCATCTTCGTCTCGCACATCCACGGCGACCACTGCGACGCGGCCGCGATCGAGGTCATCGTCCAGCACACGTCCGCGCGCGTCCTGGCGCCGCCAGATGTCATCGACCACCTCACGCAGCGCGGCCTGCCCGCCGACCGGCTGGTGCCGCTGACCGACGGCCAGATTGTCTCCGTGGGATCGTTTACCGCCCGCATCCAGGGCGGCTACGACAACTCCTTCGACGCGGCTGGCCGGATGAACAAGTTCTCCCTCCTGCTCACGCTCGGACCGGCCTGCCTCTGGTACTCCGGCGACTGCCACGAGTTGCCGCCCGCCCTCAACGGCACCCGGATCGATGCCGCCCTGTGCTGGGCCAGCCCGGACCTGATCTCGGCGATGGCCACCCTCTCCCCCCGGCCCCGCCGGATCGTGTTGATGCACCACGACCGCCATGAGCCGGGTCACTTCTGGTGCAGCCGCCATGCCGAAGAGGACGCCCGCGAAGTCTCCCGGCGGCTGCCCGGCGTCGACGTGCTGGTCCCAGACCGGCTGGGGTCGTTCTCGGCCTTCGCCGCAGGATGATCAAGACCGCCAGGCATGCTGGTGGTGACCCCGTTCTGGGAACATGGGCCATCGGCCAGCCCCCTGAAGCCCTCCAATAGAGTGCCAACTTGCCTCAGGCTTTCGGCTTGCCGACGGGGCCGGATCGACGACATGACCCCCGAGGCCCAGGGTCTTTTGTTTTGACTCTTGTCAGGCCGGCCGGGACGGAGCCCAGCCCTCCAAAGAGGCGAGAAACCGTCTTTTCCGGGCATGGAGGGACGACCTCCGTGTCGTCCGTTGACCGAAATCAGGCCAAGACAAAAGACCCTGCCCCGAGGCCAGTCCCGCCGTCTTTCCTCTGGTCTTGATGGGCGCGCCCTACTGCATTCTCACCTGGACGGCCACGGCAAGGCTTGGCCGAGCAGCTAAGGAGAAACCATCATGAGACGGCACGGTATCGAGATGACGACACCATCACCCTTCGCCAGATGCTTGACCACGTCGTGTGGACCATTGTGACGGCAGACTTCCCGCCGCTAGCCCGCCAGATCAGGACGCTGCTGCCCTGAACGGCTTCGCGGATCAGACCCTTCATTCTGTATCAACGCGCAGCTTCATCGCGACATCCGCCAGACGATGTCCATCGTCGCGGAGTACTGCTTCGTGTTCATGGTCCCCGCCTCCGTGCTTCTCTCAGATGGGATTCCCGCTCGAGCTGCGGTAAGATTACACGTGGGACTGGGCTCGGCGAAGGCGGAATCTGCGCCTTCGAGCGACCGATGCGACACACTCACGAAACCGAAGAGCAACAAGGCAGGGTGCCCGATGACCGTTGGACGACGCAGTTGGCTGGCTGCCGCTCTGAGCGTCGCGCTCGTGGCGCAGGTGATGGCCGAGGACTGGCCCACCTACATGCACGACCCGGCCCGGAGCGGCGTGACCGGCGAGAAGCTGGCCCTGCCGATGTCCGAGCTGTGGAGCTACGCGCCACCCGCAGTGCCCAAGCCCGCATGGCCCGGCGCCAACGAGCGCGACAAGATCACGTTCGACGACGCGACCCACGTGGCCATGGCCGGGGACTCGGTCTACTTCGGGTCGCCGGTGGACAACGGAATCCACGCGGTCGACGCGGCCACGGGGGCGCGCCGGTGGACGGTCTTCACCGACGGCCCGGTGCGGCTGGCCCCCACCGTGGCGGACGGGTGCGTGTACGCGGGGTCGGACGACGGCGCCGTCTACTGCCTCGAGGCCGGAGACGGGAAGCCGCTGTGGAAGTCGCGGCCGCTGGAGGGCGCCACGCGCATCCTCGGCGCCGGCCGCATCATGTCGCTCTGGCCCGTGCGCACGGACGTGGTGGTCGATGGGGGCATGGCCTACTGCGGCGCCGGGCTATTCCCCGCCCGCCAGACAACGGTCGTCGCGCTGGATGCCAAGACCGGACAGTCGCTCTGGAAAATGCACAGCGCCTCCCCGACGAACAAGCTCGTGCCGCCGATCCCGCAGGGGTACATCGTCGCCTCCGCCGGCGAGCTCTACGTGCCGCGCGGCCGCGCCCCGGCCCAGATCGTGTCCCGCCGGGACGGCGCGTACCGCGGATCGCCCGAGGGCGTCGAAGGCTGGAAGGGCGTGGTCAGCGGCGACTACGGGATCCTGGTCGGCAGCCTCTACTACTTCGGAACGCAGGGGCGCCTCTACGGGATCGACGCGAGCGGGAAGCGTCACGCAATCGTAGCCGACACGCGCCAGATGGCGGCGACGCCCACCCGCCTCTTCCGACTGGCCGCCACGAAGGGAGCCACGTCGGTCGTGGCGGCCGATCGCGCGCTCGGGAAGTCCAACGACACGGCCAGGCTGTGGTCCTTTGCCCGATCGAACCTGCAAGTCATCGTTGTCGCCGGCCCGAACGTAATCGTCGGCGGGGACAACGAGGTCATCGCCCTCGATGCCGACACGGGCCGGAGGGTGTGGAGCGCGCCGGTGGGTGGCCTCGCGCGGGGGCTGGCGGTGGCGAACGGCCGGCTCGTGGTGAGCACGGACAGGGGCCGAATCCACTGCTTTGGACAGGGAGCGGCCGTCGCGCGCGCGAAGCCGTCGCCGGAGCCGTTCGCGGCGGACGAGGCGACGGCCCGGGCGGCCGCGCGGGCCGAGTCGATCGTGAAGGATGCCGGGGTGCGGCGCGGCTACGCGCTGGTGATCGGCGGCGACGGCGCACGCCTGGCCTTCGAGCTGGCCCGGCGCTCAAGCCTGATGGTCCACGTGGTCGAGACCAACGAGGCCCGGGCGGCGTCGGCGCGCCTGGCCCTCTCCGACGCCGGAACATACGGAACGCGCGTGGTGGTGGACGTGGTGCGGCCCGGCGCGACAAACGGCCTGCCGTATCCGCCCTACTTCGCCAACATAGTCGTGGTGGACGCCTCAGCCCTGGGCCACGAGCCGGTGACCGCGGCGGCGGTGCTGCGCGTCCTCAAGCCGTGCGGCGGCGTACTCTACTCCGGAGCGAAGGCAGCACCGGAGTCCTGGACTCGGGCTGGCACGGTCGCGGCGGCGACGCTGACCGGAGCAGACGGCTGGACGAAGCTCGTACGCGGAAGCCTGCCCGGTGCCGGCGAATGGACCCACCAGTACGGCGACGCCGGAAACACGGCCTCATCCGACGACGATCGGGTGAAGGGCCGGATGGACGTGCTCTGGTACGGCGAGCCGGGGCCCGCCGACATGCAGGAGCGGCATCGCGGCAGCGAGGCGCCCCTGTTCGTTGACGGGCGCGTGTACACGCAGGGCCTGCGCCAGCCGGGCGACCGGCCGGTCCTCATGTGCTTCGACGCCTACAACGGAACCCCCTACTGGGAGCGCGAGATGCCAGGCGCCGTGCGGCTCTCCGTGCTGGCCAACTGCGGGAACCTGGCCGCCGCCACGTCCGGCCTCTTCGTGGCCGTGGGCGGGGTGTGTCACCACCTCGACCCCAACACCGGCGAAACGCGCCGGACCTTCACGCTGCCCGCTATGCCGGCGGCGGGCACGGGCGCCTGGGGCTATGTGGCGGTGGTCGGCGACACGCTCGTCGGAAGCGTCTCCCCGGCCAACCAGTTCAGCCGGGGCGTCTTCGCCTACGCGGTGAAATCCGGGCAGCTCAAGTGGCGGTACGAGGGCGGCGTCATCCGCAACAGCACGCTGGCGGTGAGCGGGGGCCGCGTGCTCTTCGCGGAGCAGCGAGGCACGACGCAGGCGCCGCACATCGCGACATACGAGGAATACGTCCGGCAACTCCAGGCCAAGCGGCGCGGCCTGGACGCCGAGACGAACAAGCCCCCGGCCTCGGCATCGCCGAAGCCCGTGCCCTCCAAGGCCGCCAGCGTCCGCACGGCGGTGGGGCTGGATCTCGAGACCGGAAAGGAGCTGTGGGCGGGCGAGGTGGACCTGACCGACTGCGGCAGATGGGCGGGCAACCTGTGCGCGGCCGCCAAGCATGACACGCTGGTGTTCTACGGAGCGTACAACGCGTATGGCGCCGCCAAGGGGGACGAGGGCGGCCGCCGCGCCCTGGCAGTCTCGGCCGCGGATGGATCCTTACTGTGGAATCGGACCGTCGGCAACTACGTGCGCCCGGTCCTCGTCAACGACTGGTTCGTCACCCGGCCGACCGCCCTCGACCTCCGGACCGGCGAGCCCGTGACGGTCCGGGATCCGCGGCTCCGCCCCTGGTCGGCCAACCGCCTGGGCGCCTGCGGCCAGATGTCGGCCTCCTCGCATCTCCTGTTCTACCGGATCGGAAGCATCTCGATGACGAGCGTGGAGACCGGCAAGAGCGCCGGCGCCTTCCTGGGCATGCGGCCCGGCTGCCTGATCAACATCATCCCGGCCGGCGGCATCGTCGTGGTCCCCGAGGCCAGCTCCGGCTGCGTCTGCCCCCACGCCGCCCTCCAAAGCACTGTCGCCCTGGTGCCTATGGGGGCGCAATAGCGGACGCGACAAACGGTCATTCCCAGATGAATCGTTCGCTGACATACAACGGCATCCTGGAACCGGCGGAATGGCCGCCACGCACGGAGAACCCCGCCTCATTCCAGCCGATGCGGGTTCCCTACCGCGCCTCCTCGGGCGCTCCCCGTGTTCCGTCAGGCGTCCCGGCCAACCGATGAGCGACTCGCCGCCGTGTCGTGAGGCGCCAGCCTCGCGCCCCCGGTCAGCACCCAGCCCGAACAGCCTCGTGGGCACGCACGGCTACGGCTCGACCGGCCCCTTCCACACGCTGCCGCCGTAGGTGGTCACGTAGAGGGCGGCCGGCTCGCCGGAGTCGAAGTGAACCCGGTGGGCACTGCAGAAGGGATAGTCCTCGAAGGCCGTCCAAGTCGCACCCGCGTCCCGGCTCAGCCAGAGCGGGGGCGTCTGGCCGTCGTTGTACGTCAGCGTCATGTAGACCCAGTCCGGGTTCGCGGGGTGCAGCGTGGCCCCGAAATGCATCGAGCTCTTCCGCGCGAGTCGGGTCCACGCCTCGCCCCCGTCCACCGTCTTGTACAGGCCGGCCTCGTCGGCGCGTCCCGGCGAGTCGCACGCGGCCAGGTACACGATCCGGCTGTCGCGCGGATCGATCTCGTAGTCGGTCAGCCACCGCAGGTCGAGGCCGGACGTGATGCGGCCCCAGCCGTGCCCCTGGTCGGACGAGCGATACAAGCCCACGCCTTCCGGAATCAGCGCGCCGTCCTTCATCAGGCCGGTGACGAGACAGAAGAGCGTGCCGTCGGCGTGCCGACGGATGCGGCAAACGCGCATGTTGATCCCTGGCGCGCCCAGCCCCTCGGACCGCGGCTCCCACGACCGTCCGCCGTCGGCCGACGCATAGACCCCGTGCTCCCAGATCGAGGCGTAGACGACGCGCGCGTCACGCGGGCTGGCGGGATCCACGATCACGGACGTGACGGCCGACGGCGGCAGGCCGCGGCGCTGGGGATAGTCGGCATCGTTGGCCAGCGTGTGCCAGTCGCTGTCGTACACGGGAATCCCGCGGTTGAGGTCGCGCCACGTGGCGCCCCCGTCGTCGCTGTACCCGACGCATCCATAGCCCGACGCCCGATGGTTGCCCGTGACGATGTTGTTGTTGGGGATATCGTGCACCTGCGAGAAGGCGGCCCACATCCGGCCCGCCACCTCCGGGTCGAACGCGATCTCGAAGGTGTTGGCTCCCGTGTCGCGCAGCCAGGTCCAGCTCGCGCCCGCGTCCGTCGAGCGCGCGAGGCCGAGATCGGTGTACGCGATGAAGTGGCGGCTGCGCTCGAAGGGATCGATGTAGTGGTTCCAGGTCGTCGTGTTGGTCAGGCCGTTGTTCACCCAGCGGTGCCGCTCGATCCGCGCATCCGGGCCCGGATTGCCGGGCGCGGCGTGAGACTCGCCCGCCTTCCACGTCCGGCCGCCGTCGGTCGTGATGAAGATCGAGCAGTAGTGGTTGAACAGCACGTGCTCGGGGTCCGAAGGATCGATCGCGGCCGCGCAGGTCGTCCAGCCCCAGAGGGAGCGCGGGAGGAAGTAGACCGTGATGTAGTTGGGCGGCATGTTGAACCGCGGATCGGTCTTGTCCGCGAACACCACGGGCCGCCAGGTCTCCCCGCCGTCGTCGCTCCGATGGACGGTGTCGTCGGCCGAGTAGCAAGGCTTCACGGCGTAGACCGTCAGCGGCCGGGCGTTGGTCACCAGCAGGGAGTGCAGCACCTGCTCGTATCCCGGCCGAACGCCCATGTCCGCTACCTTGATCCACTGCTGGCCGCGGTCGACGGAGCGATAGAGCACCCCGGCGCTCTCCTCGGACCCCGCCGGCGCCGGGCCATCGGCCCACACGTAGAGGGTGCAGCAGTCCTCCCCGCCCGAGGAAGAGCCCGCGAACGCGACGATCGGCTTCTTCCTCGTCAGCCCGCGGCCGCAGGGCTGCCAGGTCACGCCGCCGTCGGTCGAGCGGTACGCCGCTTCGGCCGTCGCGGCGAAGCACACGCGCTTGCCACGCGTGCTGGTCTGGTCGAAGTGAAGGCCCAAAGCCTGCCCCCTGATGCCCGCGCTCGGCGTCCAGCTCTCGCCGCCGTCGCGCGAGAGGAACACCGCCGACGTCGTGGCCGCCAGCATGGTCGAGGCGTCGCCGGGATCGATTGCGATCTGCCGCAGATCGCCCGGCAGGCCGAGGCCGATGGGCGACCAGGTCACGCCGCGGTCGCGGCTGACGCGCAGCAGCGCCGCATAGGAATATGCCGCGAAAACCGTGTTGGGGTCGGATGGATGAAAAGCGGGCGCGCAGAACGGGCAGCCGGTGAGCTGACGCCAGTGCAGCATCTCCCAGTGCTCGCCGCCGTCGGTCGTGCGGTACGCCCCGCTCATGTCGCAGTTGATGAGCATGAGCTTCGGGTCGTGCGGCGAGATGGCCGGGGTCTCGGTCCCCCCACCCCCGCTGATGCCGATGGATTGCCAGCGCCTCGGAGTATGCTTTGTCATGCGTGTCCTCTCGTATCCGACTCACCAGTTCGTGCCTGTGGCGCGACGCTTCGCGCCCGGCGGCCTCACGACGAAGTCGCCGTTCTGCACATGGTAGATCCGGGTCAGCTCGTCGAACCATGGCTCGCAGGCATCGGTGAGCTGCCCGCCCGAGCGGAACAGCTCGGCGTCGATCAGCGCCCGCAGGTGCATGATGCGCCAGCGCCACTGCGCCCGCGCCCATGCCGGCATCGCCGCCTCGGCCTGCCGCACCAGTTCCACCGCCCGGCGCGAGCCCCTGTCCTCGGGCATGATGCACGTCGTGTAGGGCAGCGTGTAGTCTCCGTTCTCCCACGTCCGCACGTGGTTGGCCTCGAAGATGGCGATCGCCTCGAGGATCGCGGCGGCGGCCTCGCGCCCGAACTCGTACTCCACGTACGCGCGCGCGGTCTCGGCCGCCGGCCGGCCGGACCAGTAGAACTGGCCCATGATCGCCTTGTTGAAATCCTCGAAGATGCCCTCGGAGTACGGGAACCCGCCCGCAACCAGCGCCCCCTCGCGGTCCCACAGGCTCTGCAGCCCCGCCGGCTGCGGATTCGCCCCGAACCCGCCCCACGGCACCATACCGCGCATGCTGATCTCCGGGAAGTTCAGGAGCGGCAGCCCGCCCGGAACGCCGTGCTTGAGGATGTGCTCCGGAAAAAGCAGGTCGTGGCACCCGGCTAGGATGTAGTCGATCCACGCGCGCTCCTCGCCAATCCGCGCCGCCAGGCCCTCCCACTCGCCCTGCGGCCGGCCGTAGTCGAAGAGCCAGGTGGACAGGATGACTTTCCCGCGCGGGAAGTGGCGCTTGAACAGCCCGGCGACCGCCCGGCCGATGCGCAGGTAGCCGTTCGCACCCCACGGCCGGCACGACTCGCACGCGCAGCCGCCCTGGTCGTACGGCCAGACCCACAGGTAGTCCGGGCTGACCGGCGCTAACGCACGGAACTCCTCCTCGAACCACTTCAGCGTCAGCTCGATCGCACCGGGCTTGCTGGGGCAGAGTTCGACGCCGTAGTGTGCGCGCGTCGTGTTGGGGTCGGCGCGCAGTTCCGCCGGGCTCGTCGCGTAGGCCTCGTTCGCCAGGACGCCGATCCCCGCCTGCAGCCCGATCCGCTTTGCCGCCGCCAGGATGCGGCGCAGCCGCTCGAGCATCGCCTGCGCAGCGGGGTCGTCGATGCCCGTGTAGTGGTGCATGTCGAACCACACGTGCAGCGCGTTGAAGCCCCACAGAGCCAGGTCCTCGACGTAGCGGTTCACATCGGCAATCGGGGCGTCGTGCGAAAAGTTGTGAAAGTGCGTGGCGAAGTAGATTCCGCGAAGCGGCTTCAGGGCGTGCGAGACGCCGCGCCAGGACGACGGCGTGAACGCGCCGCCCTCATAGCGGCTCGTCCGAAGGAAGTGGCCCATGCCGGCCAGCACGGCCGCGCTGGTCGTCCCGCGCACGACGATGCCGCCGCGCGCATCTTCGATGACGAATCCCTCGGGCCCGATGCCGGGATCGAGCGCCAACCGGATGCCGGGGATCCCCGCGCCCGGACCGCACCGGACGCCAATCCGCTCGCGCAGGATCGACGGAAGGCAGTCCGGCAAGCCGGGCCCGGCCGTAATGTCGAGCTCCGACGGAAGGCGGGCATTCACGTTCATGGTGTGGGGCGTCTCCTACAGCCTTGATGCGGGACTCGCAGACAAGTTCAATCGGGTCGGATAGAGGACATGAGACCGGCGCGCCCTCATCGCGGCCCCGCCAGCAAGGCCCCAACCTGCCGGATCTGCGCCTGCCGCAGGTGCGCCTCGGCACGGACGAGCTCCGCGACATCGGACGGAACGATCATGGAGCGCAGCACCCGGCGGAGGCGCGCCTCGAAGCGCCGGACGTCGCGCGCCAGCGCGCGCAGCCGCGCGCGGCTCGCCCGAAGAAAGTGGTCCGGAATCCACGGATGCGTGGCATAGAGGTATTCGGCCTCAAGCTGCGCCGACTGCACGCTCAGCGCGAGCTGATGCGCCTCCATGCCGACATCGACCACATCCAGAAAGCGCTCGTTCCGCCGGGCCCGTCGCCGGACGTCCGCCAGCAGGGCACGAGCCGGGGCCGTCAGGTTACGCGCGACATACGACATCCGGCGGTCGGACATGGAGAAGGCGTACAGCGCATCCACGGCGGCCGAATCCGAGAGCCCCAGGAAATGCCGGACCCAGCGACGATCGAAGTCCGCGATCGACGTCTGCTTCGCCGGCCGCCACGCGAAGTCGGCCGCCGAACAGATGCCATACCAGGCCGCCTCGAACGGCGCGTTGTCGCGCACGTTGCTGTGGCCGCGCGCCCACCACGTATCGATGATGCCCAGCGCGCCGCGCGCCTTCGCCCACTGGGCCATGGCATGCTCGTTCCGCTGGCGCTGGAAGAAGTCCGGGCACAGCCCCATGACGCCGGCCGAGTACTGGGCCGCGCTGATGCCGACCGCGTCGAATCCGCGCGCCCGCAGAATGTCGATCCCGTAGCCGGGCCTGGCCCGGGTCCCGTCGGCCGACAGCGCGTACTTCCGCGCCATCGCTCGACCTCGCCGGTCGAGCGCATCCGTCGTCCGGGTCGTCACCGCCGCGTCCGGATACTGGTCCAGGAGCCCGGCCTCCTTGCGCAGCACGCCGGCCGGTCCGACCCCCCCGCGGAACGAGCACGCCAGCCCCTCGTCGGCGGTCATGCCGTAGTTGCCGCTGCAGCCGACAAGCCGCGCGGGGAACGTTCCGTCCGGGCCTCGCACGTCGACCGGGTTGTGGACGAGCGCCAGCTCCTCGGCGCTGAACGCGCCGCCTTCGAAGCTCCCCCAGAACATCGGGATCTTGCCGCGCGCCGCCACGTAATCGACGCGCTCGTTGAGCCGCTCAATGGCAAACCGGTTCATGCCGATCTCGGCCACGCGCCGGCGGCAGCGCGGGCAGCGGCCGCGGACGTGGACCTCATCCATCCCGATGTGGATGTGGCGCGACTCGGGAAACAGATCGCACACCTCGCCAAGCAGGTCCCGCAGCAGCGGCCATGCGCCCGGGTGCAGCGGACAGATCTCGCCCACCATGCCCTCCTGCGCCTCGGCCAGATGCCGGTAGCGCGGCAGCCGCAGGATGTACTGCAGGTGGCCCCACGTCTGGACCAGCGGAATGATCTCCACCGCCCGCTCGCGGGCCAGCCGCGCGAACCGCTGCCAGAACGCGCGCGGCAGGGCATCCGGATGGGAAATGTCCGGATGCGCTTCAAAGGCGACGTAGTCCTCAAGCTCCAACAGGATGACGTTGTACTTGAGCGCAGCCAGCCGCTCCGGCAGCTGCAGCAAGTAGGCCGGCGTCGGCTTGAGCCCCTTCAGGTCCACGTGGAACCCGCGCAGCGCGAGCGCTGGCGCATCGTCGATGGTGCCGGCCGGGAGCGCCGCGCCGCTTTCGTCCAGCAGCTGGCGGAGCGTCTGCCAGCCGCGGAGCAGGCCCGGCCGCTCATTCGCCGCCAGGACGACCGCATCGGGACGGATTGTCAGGCGGTGCGCTTCCGGCGAATCCGAGCCTGGCCCCGGAGCCGGTCGGACCGGCCCCTCGCCGATGGTCACGCACAGGCCCCGGCCGCGCCCCGATCCCACGCGGCTTGGCACGCCCCGCCGCGCCAGTGCGCGAACGATCAGCGGCAGCTCGTCGGTGCCCAGGCCGCCCCAGTGCGCGGCCAGCCCGCGTCGCCAGGTGAAAACGCCCCGGGCCGGCTTGACCGATGCGGGGTACGGCAGGAACGGCACCTGCTCCAGGGCGACCGGCTTCGTCATCTCCGCGTCTCCTCCTCGGCACCGCTCACGCCAGCACGCGACACAGCCATGGGACGACGACGTCGTCATGGAAGAAGTGCTCGCCATTCGAGCCGCTGAGATGGCT
>CAYSLU010000001.1:85117-95197 GCA_964431965.1 uncultured Verrucomicrobiota bacterium | reverse complement strand
TTGTGGCGCACGGACAGGGCCTCGTACGAGGTGCCCAGCCAGATCAGCTCGCCCACCTGCCGGCGCCAGTCGGGCGCGCGCGGATCGAACAGGCTGCCGGTGCCCGGGTTCTCGATGCACAGCGCCACCATGCCCTTCTTCGCGAGCAGGCGCGCCATGGCGTTATGCTCCGGGAGCCGCCAGTCCGCGCCGGCCGGCGCGGGCTCTCCGGCGACGCGCTCGTTCGGGTGGTCGGAGCCGGGCAGGCACAGCACCGCGGGCGCGCGGTTGCGCGGCGAGACGCCGTCGGGCACGAGCAGGATCATGGACTCCACGCAGTCCGGCTCCGGGTACAGCTCCCAGCGCTGCAGGCGATAGCCGTCCCTCGGCTCATCCGACACCATCTTCGGCGCCGGTTGAGCGGGGACGCGGGCGACGCCCACGAGCCGCCGCAGCCGGGAGCGGACCGCCCGCTTCCACTCCTCGAACTGACGGGGCGTAAACCCGGGGTTGAACGTCAGCTCGGGCTTCAGCATCCGGAGGCGGTGGTGGATCAGACCAGCCGTAGTGGCCATGCGCCCGTCCGGGCGATCCGATCGCATCACGCAGCGGCCGTCCTTCTGACTCGCTGGTCCTACCCTCATGCTCTTACCTCCCGCCCTTCGCAGGCCAGACGTCCCGGCTTCCTTCGGGACGGGCACGTGCCACCGTGCCCCGGCTTCACATACAGGCCAGTCTCCTCACCCGTTCACGGCGCGGGTGGCACCGCGCCCTCCCGGACGAAGCCGTTCCCGCTTGTCCATGCACGGGCCCCGCCCACCGCATCGTTCCGGCTCAGGCCGGCACCAGCCGCCACACATCGTTCCGGCACGTGGCTCCGGACTGGTTTCCGGCCATCATCCACAGCGCCCCGCCGTGCACAAACACGCTGGCCGCATGACGCGACGGCCACGGAGCATCGGCCACTTCGTACCAGCTGCTACCGTCGGTAGAGTACCACACGTCGTTCCGGTTGCCCGTCGGCTTGGAAAGACCCTCCATCACCCACAGCCGGTCGTCATAGACCGCCACGTCGTGATAGGTGCGCGGGTACCAGGGCGTCATAGCGGAGACCCGATCCCAGTTGACGCCGTCGGCGCTTCGCCAGACTTCAGGGTAATACTGCTCGTAGTAATGCCCTCCGCCCAGCAGCCAGATGAACCCGTCCTTCACGGCGGATCCGCCGATCAGCCCGCGCGGCTCCCACGGGGCGTGCTCCAGGACGCGCGTCCAGTTGGCTCCGTCTTCCGAGCACCAGACATCGTTGTGGAACACCTCGTCCGCTGGGGCCGCCCAGTTGGGTAGATGCCCCTTCACCCGGCTGGACACCTTCTGTCCGCCCATGACCCAGATCCGGTCCCGGTGTGCCACCGTATGGTGCAGGATCCGGTCGCCCCACGGCGCCCGCGCCGTCGCTTGCGTCCACCGGACTCCATCGGCCGAACTCCACACGTCACCCTGGTAGTGACCCTGAATCGGATCGCCGCCCACGACCCACATCCGGCCGCGATGCGTCACGTAGCCGGCCGTGTGCCGCTTCTCCCACGGCGCCGCGGGATTCATCAGCTGCCAGTCCCGGCCGTCAGGCGACGCCCACACCTCGCTGTTGCAGTCGTTGGGGAAGCGCGCCTGATCCGTCGGATTCCAGCCACCGAGGAGCCACACGCGCCCGTTGAAGGTCAGCGCGCCGCCCCCGTCCCGCGGCGCGAACGGCGCCTCCGGCGTGACGAGTTCCCAACGATAGCGTCGCTCGGCAGATGGGGCGATGCGGATCTCGCCGACACTCGCCGCCTCGACCGATCCGCCCGGCGGACGAACTCTGAAGCGACACGCCGCACCGGGATGGTTCGGCGTCTTCCACAGCACCCGGCTGAGCGGTGGGGCAGCGAATCGCTCATCGCGGGGCGGCAGGCGATCGGTGCCGTCGCTCTCGATCGCCCGCCACGAATCGCCCCCGGTGAGCGAGTATTCCACCGCGGCATCCGCCGCGCCATCCCACGCGAGGTAGTGCAGACTTCCCGCCTGCCAGACTTCACCATTTCCCGGGATGATCAGTGCCATAGTCCTCAGCGCCTCACGTGTTGAGTCGCAAGCCTAGCAGCGGGCGCGACGAAGCGTCAACGACCCGCCCGCGGCGTGGGTGATGGGCCAGTGATAGTGAGGGGGGAAGGAGCCCGAACCGGCCGGGGACGGCCGGCTCCAAAGCCCCATCATCCGCGCCTTGGAGACCGAGTATGGAGCGCTCTCTTCACCGGGCGACGAGGCCGTCGCCCGTCCCCCCGAAGCGATAGACCACTGCCGCGCGAGCGCACCCCTGACCCCACCGTTCCGAGTCCGCGACGGAACGGGGCGAACCGCGACGCGGCTTGGGTCGCCCCGAGTCTGCGAGATGCCGCGCCACCCTTCGGCCCAAGCCGTGTCGCTTCTTCAACGCCACCCGCACGACCCATCCAAAACGAGGGCGGCGGCGAGCAGGGGAGAGCCCGGCACCGGCACGATGGCATACGCCTCTCCCGCCACGGAAGCCATCAAGCCCCCTCGCTGGCCGCATCGCTCGCGCCGCCCGTCACATCGACGATGAGGACATCCGGCTGGCAGTAGATGCGGAGCGGCGGATTGGCGGCGCCCACGCCGCTGGCCACGAAGAGATGCGTGCCATGAACCACGAAGTGCCCGTGGTCGAAGAGGCGGCCGTACGTCGACGGCACCACGATGGGGCCGATCAGCGGCAGCCGCACCTGCCCCGCGTGATAGTGCCCGGAAAACACGCAGTGCGCGGCCTGCCGGCTGAGCCGGTAGATGCTGTCGGGCGTATGCGACAGGACGAGCCGGATGACCCCGGCTTCGGGCGGCGGCAGCGCGCAGTCCCGCAGGCTCCAGGGGTAATCCGTCCCGGCTATCTCGACCGCAGCTCCGCCATGAACAACCCGCACGGATTCGTCCGACACCAGCGTGATCCCGGCCTTCCGGATCGCCTGGCGTACGGCCTCGGCGCCGGACCAGTAGTCGTGATTCCCCAGCACCGCAAAGGTGCCGAGCCGGCCGATCGGGCGCAGGATCCCATCGAGCGCCGGGACCGCATCGAGTTTCGACACGAAATCGCCGGTCAGGAACGCGAAGTCCGGACGAGCCTCCGCCGCCATCTCGATCGCCTGGCGATAGTAGTCCACGGGCAGGCTCGGGCTGACGTGCAGATCGCTCAGGTGCGCGATGCGAAACGGCGCGCCGCGCCAGTCCGGCAGCCGGATGCCGTAGCGGTGCACCGCGATGTCCATGGTGGTCAGAGGGCGGAGGTACGGTACCTGGTGCGGCACGGTGTCGATCGGCGGGCTGCCGGCGTGTGCGCGCCGGACCGCCAGCCGACGCAGCTCTCCGGCCAGCGCCAGCGCGAGCACGCCGGCCGGCACCCACGCCCACGGGAGGGGCGGCAGAAGGACCCCGGCGACGACGAACGACCCCGTCACCGCCGCCATCATCAGCAGCATCAGCGGCGTCTTCTTCGGACTGTCCGGCATCTCGATGAGCCGACGGTTGAGCAGCACGAGCGTGACGCACATGCCCGCCGCCAAAGAAAGCCCCACGCTGGCCGCCCGCACGATCTCGACTCGCACACTCACATGCCGCCTCCCGGGAATATCAGCAACCGATCTCGGAATGCGGACGGCCGGAGAGGCTCCACCTCCCAACGTCCGGCCTCGCCTTCTGCGAACCCGCGTCCGCGCGGGGAGGGCCATACGGGAGCCGACCGTTGTTGGCCGGTCATGTCTGCCTTGTCTTCAGGCCGGATCGTCTTGCCGCCGCTACTTGCCGCGCGTCGGCAGAGGCAAAGACCTCGGCCCCCCATTCAAGAGCGCACGCGACATGCAGAGAGTCCACGGCGCGGAGCGGGTTCGACTCAACAACGCGAATGGCGGCCCCAAGAACCGACGGAGTCAGTTGGATGATGTCCGCGTCACGGACATCATCCAGGAGTCGTTGTTTGGCCTCGCGGTACTGTGCCGGCGTCAGCAGGCGCTCGCGACGACGTCGGTTGAGAGCGGAAATGATCTCCGGCACGCACAGGACGCTCAGCCCAAGCGCGTCTGTCTGTGCGCAGAGGCTCTCGACGACGGCGCTGCCGTCTTCGTTGACGAACCGCTTGGCAAATGCGGAGGAGTCAAGATATGCCTTCATCGTCACGCTCGGCAAGAATGGCCGCCGACAAACTGGCGCCCTTCACCGCAAGGCGCAGGGCAGGCTTCTTCCATGATGGTTCCCCGGCAACCGTCCCTGAGATGGGCGACACCTCCGCGATAGGCCGGCCGTGGCGAAGCACCACCAGCCTTTCGCCCTGCTCAACCCGACTGAGCATGCCCGACGCGTGGCTTCTGAATTCGGTCAGCGTCACCGTGCACCTCCAATCTGTACAATACCGTACAGACTTCTGTGCATATTGCGCATCTCATGTTTTCGGCCAACGGCACGGCTCTGGCTGCGAGCGAAGCGATCAATTCCGCTTCCCATAGCCGCGAACGGCTGGTTCGCATCCGCATCAGGCCGGAGCCTTCTCCAGTCTCTCAGCGATCCACACTTTGATGATGGACTGCCGTGTGACGCCGAGCCTCTTGGCTTCCTTGTCCAAAGAACCGATCATCCATTCCGGAAAATCGACATTCACACGTCGCGGTTGCTGGCCCGGCCGCCGAGCCTTGGGCAAATCCAGGGCATGCGACACGTCCTCTCCTCGGTCGAACCTCGCGTCAAATTCCTTCGCCTTCATATACCTCGACCTCCTTGCGATGCGCCAGCCTCACGGAGATGATCCGAACGCTGTCGCCGCGGTGCGTGACCACGGCAGACCACACGCGGCCTCCAATCCTGCCAATCACCATGAGCCGCGGTTCGTCCTCCGTAAGGGCCGGAATCTCAACTCGATCCGGGTCTTCCCAAAGCGCCTGAGCCCCATCGAAGTCAATGCCGTGCTTCTCCCGGTTGCTCGCACTCTTACGGATGTCGAACTCGAATCTCATCTGGTATATAATCTATACCTTTTCCATCCTGAAGGTCAACTGTTGGTCCAATGCGAATGATGAGCGTGACCCTCGGTTGGCCTGCCGTCCGCGGCGGGACAACCGTAGTGGTCCACGCTCTGGTTCGGCGTCTCCTTGTGAAGGCTATCGGCCGAGGATCGTGTCGATCCCGTTCACAATTGCGCTCACGTGGCGAGGCGGCAGTTTGCCGACTCGCTCGGTGAGTTGACCCTTGTCCAGCGCGACGATGAGGGACACATTCGCAACTGAGTCCTTTGGCAGGCCCGTCAGGTCTGCCTTCAACAGTAGGTTGCCGGGCGCATCGGCCCACTTCAAGTTGCTGGTCACGGGAACGCAGACAACCGTTGCAATTCGACTCCGATTGATGGCGTCGCACTGTACGACAACGACTGGCCGTCTGAATCCTGGCGCCGACCCCATTGGCTCTCCCAGGTCAGCCCACCACACTTCCCCTTGGCAGATTACCATTCTACGCGCCGGAGCGCGTGGCCCGCGGCCCTCCGACTGAAGTCATCGACCTTGGTTCCGACCTCATCAAGAACGCGGTTCAGGGCGGCGGTGGCCTGGTCCTCGTCGTGTTGAACCACGAAGTCCGCCAGAGCCCTCGCGTAGAGATGGCTTCGGGAAGTCTTCAGTCGGCGTGCGAGACGCTCGCCGGCGTCAAAAACATCATCCGGAATAGATACGGCAGCTTTCATACCGCTAGTATGACTCCGGGTTGCCCGTCCTGTCAAGTGGCCAGCCGCCGAACGTCGCGTAGCAGGCGCGGGCTCCGGACCGTCGCATGCCTGCGGTTGTTCGATCAGTTCTTCTGTTCCCGCACTCCGATGTCGTCTCCGAATATGTCGAGAGTGGTCCATCCGAGGAGGAAGTCGAGCAGTTCTCCGGGGTTGACACCCAGGCGCGCCGTTCGCCACAGTCCGGCCGCAACCTCGCATTGCGTCAGGTAGTAGGCCGCGTAACGCCTGCCAATCCCGCGGTCAAGAGAATCCAACCTCGGCAGGGAAATGAACGGGCATATCCCCTCCGCGCTATACTCTTTGCCCCGCAGGCGAGATCCCGCTTCCCCTTCGAAGGCGTCGAACCAGAATAACGTCGGACCTCCTCCAAAATTGGGGAGAAGGATCAGAGGGTCAGTTGTGCATGACTGCACGCCCTCCCGCTTGGGCCACATGAACTCCCCGCAGCGAAGACCATAGCGATCGTCTCCAGAGTACAGGCCGGCGTGGACCGGCCCAACCCTGGCGGTGACACCAGCGCCGGAGCCGACGGTCACGGTGACAATGTCGGCCGCGTCATGTTTTCGGTCCTGCATGTAGGCAGTCCTGCACCCCGTCAGCAGTGCCGCCAGAGCTAACACGCACGCCATCTGTGTGACTCGCATCATCATTGTGAATCGAACCTCAGCCTTATAGACATACAGTTCGGAAAGGCCGGAAACGGCCGGCTGGGAGGGCCAGTTCGCTAATGCACTCCCGCGCTTTCCGACATGCCGACGGGTGCTGCAGCCGCCAGCATGGTGGGCATTATGCGGCGGTTTGCCGCGTCCTCAAGTGAAAAGACCGGCGTGGCGCCGATCGGAACGAGGGCGGGACCGGGGAGCGGGCGGGAGCAAGGCGCGGCCGGTAGGCGCCCAGGTCCCGCCCGGCAGGCGGGACCTACCCGGCACGCCATGCGCCCGACCGGCAGGCGGACGCGACTCTCCGGAGGGCGCCTCCCGGCCGGAGACGCCTATCCGGAGCGATCGGCGCGTTCCTGTCCGAAGCTGAGCCTCCGCTCCGCTCCCCGCGCGTCACGGCGGCAATGCCCCGGAAAGAGCAGAAAAGCCGCAATGAGGCGATGGGTAAAGAGCTGACGGCAAACGTTGGACTCGAATGGCTCGCTCGATGCCGCCAGTCCGGGCATGACGGACAAAGGGAAGAGTCCAGCCGGCTGGACTCTTCCTGTCACCCGCTCCGCCGACCGCGCGAGGATCGGCGGCGCGGGCGGCGGGGCTCGGGCGCGGACGGGGGTGGCGGATTCGCCGCCGGGGTGTCCGCGTAGAACGCGAGCGCGCCGGTCGGACAGGCGGCCACACATTCGGCCGCGACCTTCGCGAGGCTCCGGCTCAGGGGCTCGTCGAACGGGACCCCCACGCGCACGTCGAACCCCCGCCCGATGAACGTGAGCCCAAGCGGCTCCCGCGCCGTTTCCGCGATCTGTACGCAGAGCCCGCAGTCCACGCACTTGCCCGGCTCGTAGATCACGGACCCGTCGGCATCGCGGCGCTGGTACTCGCGGCGGTGGCCGCGGAACCGATGCGGCACCGCGTGCGTGCACTCGCCGTACAGCCTCAGCCGGCAGTCGTGCTGCCGCCGGCAGTCGCAGTGCAGACACCGCGCCGCCTCCCGCACCGCATCCTTCGGCTGATACCCGGCCATCGCGCCGCCCGCGCGCACCCGGCCATCCGCCGCCGCGCCGAGCACGTAGCGCGCCATCTCGTCCGGCGACAGCCGCCCGGTGTGCGTGCTGAACGCCTTGTGCGGGCCGGCCACCGGCCGCCCGGCGAGAAACTGGTCGACCGACGCGGCCGCGTGCTTGCCGTCCGCAACGGCCCGCACCGCCATCCGCAGCGCCCGCACGGCCCCGCCCGCCGCAAACACGCCGGCCACCCCCGCCTCCATGGTCTTCCGATCAACCCGGAATCCGACGCCTTCGAGCGGTACGCCGAGCGATGGGTTTCCGTCCTCGCCGGTCTTCCCGGTGGCGAGCACGACCGCGTCAAAGCCGCACCTGAGCGCGTCCCACGAAAGATCCGCTCCCACGCGCACGCCCAGCCGAAACTCGGCGCCCATCCGCTCGATCACCCGGCACTCGGCCGCGACGACGGCCCGCGGCAGGCGATCAGCCGGAACCGCCTCGATCAAGGCCCCTCCCGGCTGCGGACGCTCCTCGAACACCGTACAGGAATGGCCGCGGCACAGGAGGTAGTACGCCGTCGTCAGCCCGGCCGGACCCGCGCCCACGATCGCCACACGCCGGCCGGTGGCCGGGGCGCACAGCGGACGATACGGCTCGGCCTGCGCCAGATCGACGTCCGCGGCATGCCGCTTGAGCAGGCAGATGCCGACGGCCCCGTCGTAGTCGCCCCGCCGGCAGGCTTTCTCGCACGGCGCCGGACAGATCCGCCCCAGCACGGCGGCCAGTGGGATGTCGCGCTTCACCGTGCGGATCGCGTCTGCGTCGCGCCCCTCGCGGATCTCGCGGATCATGCGCGGGATGTCCATCTGCGCCGGGCAGGCGCACTGGCAGGGCGCCAGGCAGTCGCCCAGGTGGTCGCTGAGCAGCAGCTCCAGCGCGGACCGCCGCGCCTCGAGTACCTCGGGCGTCTCGCTCTCGACCTCCATCCCGTCTTCGGCCACGGTCGCGCACGACGGAACCAGCCGGTCGCGCCCGCGCAGCTTCACGACGCACACGAAGCACGAGGTGTTCGGCCGGCGCCCCTCGCGATGGCACAGCGTCGGAATCGCGAGCCCCAGCAGGCGCGCCGCATCGAGGATGGTCCCGCCCGGCGCGACCTCCACGTCCTGGTTGTCGATCTTCAGCTTCGGCATGAGTCCACCGCCCTACTCCACCGCCACCGCCTGCTCCGGGCACACCCGGCGGCACAGGTCGCACTTCGTGCACTTCTCCGCGTCGATCCGGTGCCGCTTGTACGGCTCCATCGCGATCGCATCCGCCGGGCAGTGCTGCGCGCAGATGGTGCATCCGACGCAGCGCTCCGTGATCCGGTACCGGATCAGCGGCCGGCACTTGCCGGCCGGGCAGCGCTTCTTCAGGTGCGCCTCGTACTCGTCCCGGAAGTACCGCAGCGTCGAGAGCACCGGGTTCGGCGCCGTCCGCCCGAGCCCGCACAGGCTCCCTTTCTGCACGAGCGCACCCAGCCGCTCCAGCTCCGCCAGGTCGTCCGGCTCACCCCGCCCCTCGCACAGCCGGTTCATGATCTCCAGCAGGCGCCGCGTGCCGATCCGGCAGAACGTGCACTTGCCGCACGACTGGTCCTGCGTAAACGCGAGGAAGTAGCGCGCCATCTCGACCATGCAGTCGGAGTCGTCAAGCACGACCAGCCCGCCCGATCCCATCATGCCGCCCGCCGCGGCCAGCGATTCGTATTCGACCGGAGTATCCGCGAGCGCGGCCGGTATGCAGCCGCCCGACGGGCCGCCGACCTGCACGGCCTTCAGCTTCCGCCCGTCGGGAACCCCGCCGCCGATGTCCTCGACGATCTCGCGGATCGTGATCCCCATCGGCACTTCGATCAGCCCGGCCCGCGCGATCTTGCCCGCGAGCGCGAACACCTTGGTCCCGCGGCTGCGTTCCGTGCCGATCGCCGCGTACGCCGCCGCCCCGTTGCGGATGATCCAGGGCACCGATGCGAGCGTCTCGACGTTGTTCACCAGCGTCGGCGCACCGCGCAGGCCGGACTGCGCCGGAAACGGCGGCCGCAGCCGCGGCATCGCCCGCCGGCCCTCGAGCGCCGCGATCATCGCGGTCTCCTCGCCGCACACGAACGCGCCGGCGCCCTGCGCCACCGCCAGATCGAAGTCCGCGCCCCGGCCCAGGGCCCCGCGCCCCAGCCGTCCGCTCGCCCGGCACCGCTCGAGCGCCTCGAGCACGCGCCGCACGGCGAGCGGATACTCCTCGCGGATGTACAGCACGCCCGAACGCGCCCCGATCGCCAGCGCCGCGATCGCCATCCCCTCGATCACCCGGTACGGGTAGGACTCCAGCAGCATGCGATCCATGAACGCGCCCGGATCGCCCTCGTCGCCATTGCACACCATGTACCGGATCGGCTCCGCCTGCGCATGAACCAGAGCCCACTTCTGGCCAGTCGGGAACCCCGCTCCGCCTCGCCCGCGCAGGCCGGACGCCTTGATCTTCACAATCGTCTCGTCCGGCGTCGCCGCCATTGCCTTTCGAAGCCCCACAAAGCCGCCGCTGGCCAGGTACCCGTCCAGATCCAATGGCCCCAGCGTGCCGCATCCCTCCG
>CAYSLU010000001.1:0-85107 GCA_964431965.1 uncultured Verrucomicrobiota bacterium | reverse complement strand
GATCCATGAACGCGCCCGGATCGCCCTCGTCGCCGTTGCAGATGACGACCCGGTGCGCGCCCGCCCCGGCCCGCGTCTGGCGCCACTTCACGCCGGTCGGGTAGCCCGCCCCGCCGCGCCCCCGCAGCCCGCTCCGCTCGACGGTATCGACGATCGCCTCCGGCCCCATCTCGCGCACGGCGCGCTCAAGCGCCTGGAACCCGCCGCCCGCGACGTACTCGTCGAGATCCAGCGGATCGACGTCGCCGAAGTGCTCCGTGGCGATCCGCTTCTGCTTCCCGAGAAACGCGGCCACGGGAGCGTCGCGGACATCGATCGAGTAGCGCGTGACCGGCGTCCAGTTCTCGTCGGTCAGCAGGCGGTCGACCGCGCCGGACAGCCACGCCCGGAACCGGCGCGGCGCCGCGCCGCCGCGGAAGTGCCGGCGCACGATCGCCGCGGCGTCGTCGGGCTGGACCCGCGCGTAGAAGTACGAGCGCCCCTCCGGCGCGCGCACCTCGACGAGCGGCGTCTGGTGGCACATGCCCACGCAGCCCACGCGCTTGATCGCCACCGCCGCGCCGCGCGCCGCCACAGCCTCCTGCAGCGCGGCCTGCACCTTGCGGCTGCCCCGCGCCATGCAGCAGGAGCCCAGCCCAACGCGGATCTCGCCCGCCCCGCCCGCCGGCGGGCCGGCACGCTCCTCCCCGGAGCTGCCGGCCGCCAGCCGTCGCTCCTCCCGGAAATCGTGAAGGATCTGGGCGACCGTGTCCGGCGCGACGTGCCCGTAGGTCACGTCGTCGATCTGCACCACGGGCGCCAGCGTGCAGCAGCCCAGACAGGCGACCGGCTCGACGGTGTACGAGCCGTCCGGCGCCGTATCGTCGCCGTCCCGGATCGCAAGGTGGCGCCGAACGGCCTCGATCACCGCGGCCGACCCTTTCACATGGCAGGCCGTTCCCACGCACACGCGGACGACGTGCCGGCCCCGCGGCCGGCGGCGGAATCCGGCGTAGAACGAGGCCACGCTTTCGATCTGGGCCGGCGTGATCTGCGTCCGCTCGCACACTCGGTGCAGCGCTTCTTCCGGAAGATACCCGTACTGGGCCTGGATGGCCTGCAGGATGGGGATGCAGTGCTCCGCCCGGTGGCCGATCTTCGCCACCGCCTGGTCGATAAACTCCGGCGCCGCCGGAGCCTCCGCACCCGCCACGCTGGTTGCCGACTCGGTCACCGCGCTACGCCTCCCACGCACATCACGTGCTTCGAGCCCCGCAGGTACACGCGCCCGTCGCCGAACGCCGGGCTGGCGTACACCTTGTCGCCCAGCTCCCAGCGCCCCGCCTCCGCGTACGCGTCCGCCGCGCGGATCGCGAGCACAGCCCCGGTCTCCGCGACCAGGTAGACGCGGTCGCCGACCAGGGTCGGCGAAGCGTAGCACGACACGCCAAGGTCGTGCTCCCACAGCGTGGTCCCATCCGACGACCGAACGCACGTGAGCAGGCCGGGCGTGGTCAGCAGGTACACGCGCTTCCCGTCCGCCAGCGGGCTCGTAATGTCCGGGAGCCCGTCAGTCGACTTCCACGCGACATGCGTCTCCGTGACATCGCCCGATCCATCCGGCCGGATGGCCGCCAGGTATGAGCCCTGGTTCACGGCGAATACCATCGCCCCGTCGAACGCCGGAGTCGGCGCGACCTCGCCGCCGAGCACGCTCGCGCGCCACCGCTCGGCCCCGTTCGCGGGGTCGTAGGCCACGACCGACGGGTTGGCGCACGCGATGATCTGCTCGCCCTCCGGAGTCCGAATCACGACCGGGCTCGACCACGAGGCGCCCACGTCGCGGCCGGCCTCCCAGACGGTCTTGCCGGTCGCACCGTCGATGGCGAGCAGTCGCGACTTCGCATCCTCGGCCGCGCCCTGGTCGTACTGCACGATCACGCGATCGCGCCAGACCGCGAGCGAGGCGGCGTGCCCGTACGGATTCGCCGGCAGGCCGAGGTTGAGCGCCCACGTGCGCCGGCCGGCGAAGTCAACCGCCACCAGATCGCCGTTCGGGAAGATCGCGTACACGCGACGGCCGTCGGTCGCCACCGTCGATGGCGCGTGGCCCGTGTCCTCCATGATCTCGGGCGCCTCGGCCGGCGAGCCCGGCACGCCGCTCACCGCGTGCTGCCAGACCAGGCGGCCCGTCGCGCCGTCCAGCGCGTAGATCTTCCGGCTCGCCGTGTCCGCACCGGTTACGAACACGCGGCCGGCCCACACCACCGGCGAGTTCTTGCCGGGTAGATCGAGCGGCGTCTTCCAGCGGATCGCGTCCGCGCTCCACGCGAGCGGCGCGTTCGTGTCGGCGCATACGCCGCGCCCCTCCGGGCCGCGGAAAGCCGGCCAGTTGCGGGCGACCTCCTCCCAGGCCGGATAGGGCGCGGCCGCCACGGGGGCGGGATCCGGCCGGCCCCCGCCGGGGGCCGGCTCCGCCGGCCGCACGCGCAAGTCGGGGGCCCCGCCGATCAGGCCGGCCAGCAGGAACGAGCCGACGCCGAGCGCGATGCCGAACCCGGCCAGCGCCACCCGCGCCGACGAGCCCGCACGAAGCCAGTCCGACGCCGCGGTGACGCCCGCCGCCTCCGGGTGCGGCTCGCGCCGCCGGGCCGACGCCCCCGCGTGAAGCGCGAGCAGACACACGCCGAGCCCGCTCGCCAGCAGGAACGCGCCGCTGCGCTGGATGCGACGGCGCTGGAAGAAATCGCGGCGCAGCTCCAGGTCCATCCGACGGATCTTCTGCTTCACCGCGCGGTTCCCGGGATCCAGCCGCAGCGCCTCCTTAAGCGCGGCGAACTCGGCCGAGTAGAGCGGGTTCGACGCGCGGTGGTGGACGGACGCGAGGACCATGGCGGCGAGCACGGCGGCGGCGAACGCGGCGGCCACCACGGCCAGCCCGGTGGCCACGCTCGGCGGAGACGAGAAGCGGCGGCGCCTCACGACGCGCCCTCCCGTTTCGCCGCTCCGCCCGCCAGGGCCTCCGCCGCCGCCTCGCCGATCAGGCCGAGCCGCACGTGCTCGCGCGGGCACGTCGCATAGCAGCGGGCGCAGGACAGGCAGGTCTCGCGGTCCGGCTCATAGTCCTCGCGCCGGCGCCGCACGGACAGCTGGACGAGTCCGGCTCCGACCACCAGCCCGACAAACCCGCCCGCGATCGGGGCCCCGTGCCTGAACCGTCCCTGCAGGCGCGCGGCCTCGGCGTACAGCTCGCCGGTCGGCCGGGCCGTATTCCGGAATGCGTCGCTCGCCACAGTCGTATTCGTCACCGTCGCGCGATCCTCGGCCAGCACCTGCGCGGCCAGCCGGACGGTGGGATGCGTGCGCGACAGAGCGGATGCCGCCAGCCGGCCGATCCCGGCTCCCGCCGCGACGGCCAGAGGCAACACCACCAGCGCACGCACGAGCGCCCGCCGGCCGGCCCGGCGCGGAATCGCACCCGCCGCCGGAGTCGGCGTCCGGATCGCGCCGAACGGGCACGAGTCCTCGCAGAGGCGGCAGCGGATGCACCGGTCGGGCGTGATCGTCGCATGCCGCCTCGCCAGCCGGGACATCCACCCGAGCAGCACGCCGTAGGGGCAGAAGTACCGGCAGTACGGGCGCGCGACGAACACGCCGATCAGCAGCAGGCACCCGCCGACCAGCAGGATCGACCCGCTCCCGCTGAGCCGGAAGAACGAGACGAACGGATCGTACCGGCACACGAGGAACCCGCTGCCCGCGGCCGCCAGCAGCACGGCGGACGCGAGGTAGACCGGCGCGAGCAGGCGCAGCGGCCGGTCGAGCCAGGCTGGGACCGCCAGCGGACGCACGGCGACGATGTCCTGGATCATGCCGAGCGGACATACACCGGCGCAGAACACGCGCCCGAACAGCAGGGTCGCAGCCAGCGGCAGCAGGAAGAACGCGATCACCGCGAGCGGAACGCCGTAGCTTGGATCCGCCAGGCCGAGCGTGACGTTCTGGAGCGAGCCGACCGGGCAGATGCAGCCGCGCCGGTAGAAGCCGAAATAGGCGAGCGAGAAGAGGCCGAGCCCGACCACGCCTGCGCGGCTGCGCCGCCGCAGCACGAGCCAGGCCGCCACCGCGAGCGCGGCCGCCAGGACGGCGACGTCCAGCCACTCGAGCCCGGGCGCGCGGGGCCCCGGCGTCGTCGTCACCGGCAGCGCGTGGCGCTCGAACTCCGGCGGCGGGAAGCGCTCGATCGCGTGGGCGGCTCCGGCCGCCAGCGCGGCCGCCGCGCCGGCCAGCCATGCGCTCCGCTGGGTGGGACCCCGGGTCACGCGTGCGTCCCTTCCCCGGGGCGGGGAGGGCCCTTCAGGAGATACGGCTCGTCCGCCGGCACGCGCCGGTAGGCGCCGGACGGACACGACCGGGCGATGGCGCACTCGTTGCAGTTCAGGCAGCGGTCGTGGCGGACCTGCAGGAACAGCGAGCCGTTCCCGAACATCGTGCAGCCCTTCACGCAGCGGCCGCAGCCGATGCAGAGCGATTCGTCGATCGTGTACTCGTAGTACGGATCCTCGATGTACGAGCGCCGTATGGCGCCCGTCGGGCACAGCTGGTTCTCCGCCGCCGTGTTGAGCGCGTTCGGCTGGGGCTCGAAGTAGCCGGTGCACAGCTGGCAGTAGCCGCACACGGCGAACGCGTGCACGCACTTCACCGCCGACTCCTCGAGCACGCACTGCGTCGCGCAGTTCCCGCACGCCACGCACTTGGCGGGATCGAGCTGCCAGACCCATTTGGTCGCGCGCGACCGCGTGGCCAGGCCGCCCGCCAGCGCGCCGAGCCCGGCCGCAATGGCGCCGGCCGCGCACCGGCGGACGAACTGCCGCCGGGTCACGCCCGGCCCCGCGTTGTCTGGCTGCTCCGCCATCAGGTTCGCTCCCGCGCAACGCTCTTCGCCGAACGGGCCGGCGGCAGGCCGCAGCCGTCGAGCTCCGGACAGCGGCTGCAGACGCCGTCGCCCGCACAGACGTCAGCCCCGGCCGCCGCGCGGCGCCGGACCAGGACGGCGCCCAGAACGCCGAGCCCGGCCAGCACCGCGACCCGGACCAGGGACCGACAGAACTCGCGCCGATTCGTCGTGGCCGGGGGCGAGCTCATCGGGGTGTCCCCCCGGAGGCACCGCCCGCAGCCGGCGTCTTGGCCACAAACACCCGTATGGCGCGCGCATGCGAATCCAACACCAGGATCCGGCCCAGCCGGTCCACCGCAATATCGTTCCCGCCCGTGCTGCATTGCTCGGGGCCCGAGCAGGCCACGCACGTCGTGTCGCCGAACGCCTCCGGCCCGGCGACGACGGACCGCAGCTCCCCGTCGGGCCCGCACACCTTGACGCGCGGAATCCCCTTCTCGCTGGTCACGAGCCCGCCGTCCGGCAGGAACGCGATGTGCGAGGGGTTGCAGCACCCGGAGAACCCGTCGATCGCGAGCGACGTCCGGTTCCAGGCGCTGACCTCGCGGCCGTCCCAGTCGCGGATCTCGATGCGGTGCCGGCCCGGGTCGACGATGCACAGGCGGCCGGACGGGTCGACCGCGACGTCGAAGTAGGGGCTGGGCACCAGGAAGCCCGCCATCCGGCAGTGCATCGCGCCGGGCGAGAACACGAGCACCTCGCGCAGCCCGGCGTCGGCCACGGCCACCAGGTTGCTATGCCACGCGATCGATGTCGGCAGCGACCGCTCCGACGGCAGCTCCCAATCACCAATCAGCGTCCCCAAGGGGTTGAACACCCGGATACCGCGGCTGGTTCCGGCCATCAGATCGCGTCGCTGGATCGCCAGGCAGAGCACCGGCGAATCGACCGTGAACGCACCCACGCAGGCGCCAGACTCCGAAAACACGACGATGGAGGTCGATCCGCCCACGTAGATCCGGCCGTCCGGCCCCGTGGCGATCGCGCGGGCCTCGGTCAACTGCGTCGGAATGACGGCCGACTCCACGTAGCCCACCAGCGCGGTGTCGGTGCGAGCCCACTGACTGACGTCGTAGCTGAACGCCGGCCCGAGCCCCGAGCCCTTGTCGGCGGACGTGTCCATGCGCAGCACGGCGACGCCGGCCAGCGCGGCCAGGGCGACGAGCAGGACCACCAAGCCCAGTTTTCGGCCTTTTGACATTCGATCACTCGTGCGCGATGCCGGCTTCCGAGACATCCAGGCACACCAGCTCGGACAGGTCCCGGGCGAACAGGCGCCCGCCGGCGACCGCCATGGGGCCCCATGCGTCGTGGCCGGACAGGACGCGGGCCTCCGCCAGCTGGCGGTAGGCAACCGGGGCGGCTTCAGCCAGACGCAGCACGCCGTTGTCGCTCAGGGCGTAGATCAGCCCGTCTGCCACGGTGTACGGGCCCAGCCCGAACCGGCAGCCCGGCCCGCTCGACCACACTACTTTGCCATCGGCCGAGAGGCAGATCAACTGCCCGTCCGGCCGAACTCCGTACAGGTGGCCCTCGTGCCACACCGGCGTCTGCTGCGTGGCGCCAAAGATCTTCGCCGGCAGCCGCCAGAGCACCTCCGGCGCCAGCCGTCCGTCGCGCTCGGAGATCCGCATCATCAGGCATCCGGCTTCGTAGCCGCCGGATAGGAACAGGCGGCCGTCTCCGAGATCCACCGGCGAGGCGATGGCGGCGATGCTGATCTTCCAGTCGGTCGAATCCCACAGGATCGCGCCATCGTCGGCCGACACGCCGGCCACGCCGCCGCTGCCGCTGTAGACGTACTGGCGGCGGCCGGCGATGGTGACCGGCGTGATCGACGTGTGCGTCATGGTCCAGCCGCGCGGGTTGGGCGTCCGCCAGACGATGCGGCCGGTCTCCACGTCGGCGGCGACCATCAGCACGCTGTCGCCCGCCGGAGCCAGGATCACGCGATCGCCGTCGATCAGCGGGCACTGCCCCGCATACCACGGCGGAATCTGGGTTCCGAACTCGCGCACGAGGTCCAGCCCCCATCGCAGCCGGCCGTCGGCCGCGTCGAGGCACACGACGTGGCACTTCGGACCGAGGGACACGACGTGCCGGCCGCTGACGGCCGGGACCGTCCGCGACATCCCGTGGTTGCGCTTCACGCGCACCGGGTAGGCGTAGCGCCAGATGTCGCGGCCGTCGTCGAGAGACAGGCAGCGGACCGTGTCCGCCTGCGTGTTCGTGTCGAAGTCCAGCAGGTACACGCGCCCGTCGCGCACGGCCACCCCGGCGTGCCCTTCGCCAACGGCGAGGCGCCAGAGAGCGCGCGGCATGGACGCGCCCCACGCACGCGCCAGCGGCACGCCATCACGGCCGATCCCGTCCCGGCCGGCTCCTCGAAAGCCCGGCCACAGTCCGGGGCGCACGGAGGCGACGCCGACGCCGGCCGCCAGCCGCCCGCGGGCGGTAAAGATCTCGCCGGTGCCGCCGACGCCGGCTTCCGGCGGGCGATCGGTGCCCGGGACGCGCTCGGCGAGGGGCAGGCGCGGGATCCGGTCCAGCCAGAGCCAGAGCCCGACAAGCGCCAGCAGCGCAAGCGGGACGGGAAGCCATCGCACGATTCGCGCTCCGCTCACCGCTCGACCTCCACCGGGATGCCCCGCGCCGGCCTCATGCCCAGCCCTCCGCGGCGAGCGCGTCGTGCAGCTCGTCGGGGTGCCGACGGCTGCGGCACTCGATGCGACTGGACTCCGCATGCGACCGGCTGTACGGCCAGCCGCCCGCCATGCGGTTGCGCTCGTGGAGCTCGTGCAGCAGCACGTAGCCGCGCTCGGTCTCGGATATGTCGTTATCGATCCACACCTCGTTCGCCGGGACGAACTCGTATACGTAGTCGTGGCCGCCCGCCGTAAAGTCGATATTGAACACGCTGCGGACGAGCCGGCCGTCGACGATCCACACGCTCACGCCGCTTTCCAGCGTCTTCCAGAGGCGGACGTGCACGGCGCGCGGGTCCGGCAGCGGCTGACCGGGGCGCATGACCTTGCGCATGTCGCCGGCCCGGCGCCGCTCGCGGCGCTCCGCCAGATTCGCGGCTTCCAGAGCGCGTTCGTACGGCATGCCCTGCCCCATGAGCCGATGCTCGACCAGCAGGTGGTCGATGAAGAACGTTCGCTCGTCGGGATCGGACTCGCGGTCGATCCACAGCTCGCCGGCCGGGATGTAGGGGTGCCGGTAGTGCTGCCCGAAGTTCGTGAACTCCCGGTCCACGCGCCCGCGGATATAGGTCCCGTCCACGACCCAGACTTGGAGGTCGCCCCGCTGGTCGAGCTTCTCGAGATACGCCGGCTTGATGTCCTTGTCCATGTCCCGCAACCCGCCCCCCTGTCACCCGTCTGACGCTTTGCCTCGTTCAGGGCCGCCCGGAGGTCGGCGCCCACCTTCGGCCCGAGTCGTCCTGATGGTCCGAGACCTCCGGGCGCGGGCGGCACGCCGCGCTAGAACCGATACTCTGCGCCCGCGAACGGCCCGCCGCGGCTGCTCGTAACCTCGTCGAGCGAGGCCGTCCCCGTGGAGCCGTCGGCAAAATAGGTCGTGTCCTTTCCGGCCTCCGCCCGGAGCCAGAGCTGCTCGTAGCCGGCCCGCAGCACAAGCGCGGACGCCGGCCGCCATTCGAGCGCCAGCCGGCCATCGGCACCCCACCCGGCCGTCGATTCGTGGACGAAGTTCGGAGACTGCGCCCGGAAGTCTTCGCGCAGGTTCCAGTATCCCTCGCCTCGGTAGTCCACGCCCAGCAGCAGGGCGGCGCGGCCGGCAATCGCCACCGCCCGCCCGATGGGCCACTCCCCGCCGCCGCCGGCGCGGAACGCCTTCCACGTGAAGTCATACGTCGAATCCAGGATGGCACCCACCTCCGAGAACGGGATGGAGACGGACTCCTCGTCGATGATCGTTTGCACGCCGCCGCGATTGCTCAGCTCGTCGGCATAGTACTGGTAGCCGCCGAGCAGGTAGCACGAGAAGGGCAGCTTCCAGGCCCGGGTCAGATCGTCCAGGCGGTAGATCAGGTTGATCTCCCACGACCGGATGTCGCCCTCGGCGTCAGCGGTGGACTCCGAGAGCACGAAGTCGTTCACGCCCACGCTCGGAGCCGAGATCCAGTCGGTATCGGTCACGTCGCCGTTCGGGATCGTGCCCCACGCGTAGCTCCCTTCGATGCCGAACGCCCGGGTCAGGTCCGCCGCGCCGCGAATCCGGCAGACGAGCGCATCGATGCCCTCCCACTCGAGCCGCGAGCGGCCCGTGTAGCGGACCGGCTCGGACACCGGCAGGATGCCACCGGGGTCGGTGCCGCGGAAACTGATGTCGAACGCCCCGGCCCCGCGGGTCCACGCCGCCTCCGCGCCGATCCGGATGCGCCCGCCGGCCAGGCTGCCTGCAGCCGCAGCCGGGGAGGACGGGCCCGAGTTCGGCGGCACGGCATCGGGGGCTCCGGCGGCAGCCGACGCCAGAAGAACGCCGGCGGCGGCCAGATACCATGCGCTCACATTCGATATGCTCATCCTGCTTGTCCCCCCCCGGCTGCTGCGTGGGCTTCATGGTATTCCCCGGGTGCCGGGACCGACAACGTTTTTCGGGGATGGCCGGAGCGCTTCCTTTCTGCCATCGAGAATGCGAAGAGCGAGATTGGAGCAGGCGTTCGATCGGCTGCCGGTCCATTCGACCTGCTTCACCGGTTCCTCGCCAACGCCAAGTGGCCCCGGAGGAAACTCGACGAGGATGTCCGTGTCCGGATGCCGGGAGCAGTTGAACGCATAGAGCCTCGTCATTCCGGCCAGACGCCCCGCCAGCACGCCTCCCGCCTCCAGCTTGTCGAGCTGCTTTTGGATGCCGTGCAGGTCCGCGTCGAAGAACCTGGCGATCTCGCCCGCATACCCGTCGTCACGCCCCGGCGATGCGGGGCATGCGTTCCGGCTCCATCTGGAGCGTCGCCTGCATGAACTCGTGCAGCAGACGGCACTTCAACTCGATGGCCGAAGGCTCATGCCAGAGGTTGCAGACTTCTCCCGGATCGGTCTCCAGGTCAAAGAGTTCGCCGTCATCACCAGAACGATAGACGGTGACCTTGTACCGCCCGCTGACATAGGTGCGGAGGTGGAACCGCCGATAGCCGTGATGATTCTCGGTCACGGACCATGAGCGAGCCGGCTCGCCGCCGGACCATGAAGCCGTCTGGTCGATGCCCGTCATGATCCCGGGGACAGGCAGGCCGGACGCGCTCAGGAACGTGGGCGCCAGGTCGACGAGGTTCTGGAGCGACGAGCTGACCTGCCCGGCGGGCGTTCTGCCGGGCCAGCGAACGACGAAGGGGATGCGGATCAGGTCCTCGTAGTGATGGATGGCCTTGGCCGTGAGCCCGTGCTGTCCCAGGAAATGCCCGTGGTCGGTCGTGAAGACGACAATCGTGTTCCGGGCCAGTCCCTGTCGATCGAGCTCCGCGAGCACCCGTCCGATCTGCTCGTCCATGAAGCTGACCATGCCGAAGTAGCAGGCGATGTCCTTCTTCAGCTCCTCGGGGTCGCGCAGGTGGCAGTGCCCGCCGTGAACGGTGCCCTCTCCTTCACGCATGCGGTTCCAGTAATGCTCGTCCCGCTCCTGCGTCTTCCGGAAATGCTCGGGATTGCGGTCGTGCTCGCCATCGACAAGCCGGCCGGGCTCCATGTCTCGCGGGTCGTACATGCTGGCCCACGGCTCGGGAACCAGATACGCGGGGTGTGGATCGTGGAAACTGGACCAGATGAAGAAGGGACGCTTCTCCTGAGCCGACTGCTGGATCTGCGCGATCGTCCGTTCGCCGGTCCACGTCGTGTAGTGGAACTGCTGGGGCAAGGCCCAGTGCCGGCTGGCGCGGAGCCGGCGCGCCTTCTCCGGATTGGTGCTCGCCCACGCTTCGGCCTCCGGCTTGGCGCCGGGCGCGTCATCGAAATACTCGCGCCACTCCGCGAAGCCTTTTTCCTCCATCCAAGCGGCATAGTGGCCGCCGACGAGGTGCTCGCAGGTGTGCATGCGGGCGGTTTCGACGTGGTCGAAGCCGTACCACGGCCCCCGGAACTCCCGCCAGAAATTGAGGTCGCGCAGCGTCGGGTGGCACTCGATGGACTCCATGCCCGGCTCGCTGGCCAGGGGCTGGAAGTGGGCCTTCCCCACGAGGCCGGTGAAATAGCCGCTCTCCCGCAGGGCCCCGCCCACCGTCGGCACGTCCTCAAACAGCTTGGTGCCCAGGGACCATGCCCCGTGCTGAGACGGGTACATGCCCGTGATGATGCTGGCCCGCGCGGGCGTGCACGTCGGGTTGCAGCAGTAGGCCCGATCAAAGCGGACCCCTTCCCGGCAGAGCCGGTCGAGGGCAGGCGTCTTCAGCCTGGGCTCCGTGACACCCATCACCCGGTGGTGATGCTGGTCAGAGGTGATCAGGAGGATGTTGGGTCGTGAGTCCATCAGGCGAGACGCCCCTTAGGTTACGGTTGTAGTATCGCAGGCCGTAGTAGACCAACCCGCTCTCAGAATCGGCGCACTTCATGGAGAGTACTCATTCGGCCGGAACGTTCGGGCCCCACCAGACCATTTCGGTCGCGGGGGTGGATTCGGTCTTCCCGCTCCGATAGTGGGCCACCAAGGGGTGGATCCGGGTGGCGGCCGCGAGCGCCGGGGCCCGGATGCGGAACGTGCACCGCTCGGATGCGCCCGCGCGCACGGCCGCGATCTCCTGCTTCCCGGCCGACTGCAGCCATCCCGCGGGTATGGCGAGCGACATCTCGCCGGCCGCCAGCTTGCGGCCGGACGGGTTGTACACCGTCGCTTCGACCTCGAAGGCCTGATTGGTGTCGATCCGCGCCAGGCCCGCAACACCGCGGCGGACGCCCTTGAGCTCCAGGCCAACCAGCGGGGTGAAGTCCTTCAGCGCGACGATGGACGCGTGCGTATCGAACTCCGGCATGCTCAGCGCCAGCCGCGATCCCGTGACCTTCGCCCCGACGGGCTGCAGCCGCCGGCTGCCCTGGCTGACCACGAAGACACCGGCGAATGGACCCCGGGCGGACGCGGGCAGCTCGACCTGCAGGTCAAACCCGCGCACGACATCGTCGTTCATGCTGGTCAGCCCGATCACGACGTTGCCCTCACGCGTGACCAGCGGCGACTCCACGCGCAGCTTGGCCCGCACGCGCGGCGCCAGTCCCCCGGCGACCGAGGCCGGCTGCAACCCCGCATACCCCAGGAACGCATTGAGCACCCGGCCGTAGGACAGGCCGGAATGCGTCGTATCCCACTCGTAACGCGATCCGCCGCTCTCGTAGACCGTGCCCAGCAGGATCGATGAGTAGAGCGCCTTGCCCTTGCCGTGCTCGTTGACAACGAAGCCCGGCCGGCCGGAATGGGACATGCCGACCACGTGCCCGGCGAAGCACTCCACCGGTTCAAGCCCGATCCCCGACACCATGAAATCGCCGATCGCCCGGGCGACGGGATGCGTCGCGCCGGGCTGCTGGGCAACCTCCTCAACCTGCTGGAAGTAGTCCTTCCGGACCACTGCGGCGTCCGTGATCTCGCCGTACCCCTGGACGGACTGCTGCAGGCTCAGGTCGGTGGCCTTCGTCTTCTGGGGCTTCGTCAGCGCCCGCACGCCGAACACCGGCGTCAGCGTCGCCTGCGGCTGCCCGTATTCGTCGAACATGCCCGGCCAGCTGTCGCCGATCACCGTCCCGCCCGCCTTCACCCACCCCTCCAGCTTCCGCGCGGCCTCCGCCGGGATGTAGCGGGTTCCCGCCAGCACCACGGCCGCCACCTGGTCGAGCTCGCCGGCCGCAATCTGTCGCGGCGTGATCCAGCGCACCGCATATCCGAGGCCCCGCAGCGTCCCGTAGACATGGAACGGAGAGTCCAGCGAGCACCCATACAGGCTCTCATGGGGCGTGTCCACCGACAGGTCGATGCGCGACCAGTACATGGCCACCGGCTTCACGGCGTGGGTGTAGCGGGCCGCCATCAGCAGCGGCTCGAGGCGGTGCACTTCCTGGACGGCATCGGAGTAGGCCGCCAGCTTCGCCTTCGGCGCACGGTCCTGGCTCAGCAGGGCCCACTTCGGGTAGGACGCGTGGATGATGCCCTCCTGGAACATGAAGAGATGGATCCCGGCCACGCCCTTGGACACGTACGTCCAGTAGCTCCGCGCGGCGATGCGCGGATCGACCGCATGGTTGCTCCACTCCTGCACCATGGTCTTGCGGCCCTCGCTGAGGCTGCCGAGCAGCTCGGCTTCACAGGCCAGCTGATCGTCCGCGCAGTACGTGTCCCAGGCGATGTAGCGCTCGCCAGCCAGCGCGACTCGAATGAACTCCTCGTAGTCGATCGGCCGGAAAGCGCTGAAATACGGCGAGAAGGCGTCCAGGTTGGAGTTCGCGCCCAGGCACGGTCGCTTCCGGGGGTCCAGTGCGCGGATGATGGGCAGCTGCCGGCTCACGGCTGCCACGTAGGCGTGTCCCGAAAAGTCGCGGAACTCGAGCCACGCGCTCCGGCCGTCCTCGAACTTGGCCGGCGGAGCGATCTCCGCAAAGTCGGCGTAGCTCGTGCCCCAGCGCTCATTCAGCCTCGCCACCGTGCCGTGCTTGTCCGCCAGCCATTTCCGGAAGGCCGCCACGGAGTAGGCGGAGTAGTCCAGAAAGCCGCCGTCCTCGACGCTGATCCGCCACCAGCCGATGGCGCTGTCACGCTCGGCCATCACCTTCCGGACGTTGGCCTCGAGCTGCCTCGCCGAAGACTCAACCACGGGCGGGAAATGGAAACTGAACACCGTTCCGGTCTGCCCGGCCGCATTGACGAATCGCCCCTCCGGCGCCGGATAGGCTTTCGCCAATTCGGGGCCGCCCAGGTAGCACTCCACGTTCGCCATGCCTTGGACGCCGCTGTTCGTGAAATCGCGGATCGCGAGAGCCGAGTGGTCACGGTTGAACCCCATGTGCACCTGGCGCGCCGTATCGATGAAGTACGAGCCGCAGTTGATGAGGCCCGCGTAGAAGCGGTCCGATGGGCTCCGGATGGCGGTGAAGAAGCCGACATTCGCCGGCAGGCCGGTGGACCAGACCAGCCCGCTCGGCGCCGAAGGCAGACTGACCGTGCTCGCCGGGCCGGAGGACGCCAGGGCCGCGACGTCGGCCTTCGCCGGATCGACGGCCATGTCGTCGGTCACCAGCACGCAGTCTACGATTCCGCCGACAAACGAGAGTGCCGCCGCGACCGGCCGCTCGAACGTGGCGTCAAATGATTCCCACACGAAGTTCGTCTGCTCGCCCGCCCAGGTCGCCGGCTTCACGTATGGCGTTTCGGTCGTGGCGGCCATGTGCGATGGCGGAGCCCAGTCACAGAAGTGGAACGCCAGCTCCTCGCCCTGCTCATCGCGGAACAGCACCTGCACGCGCAGGCTGTTGGTGTTCCGTTTGAAGTAGCGCACCCATACGCGATAGGCTCCGGCATAGGGGATGCCGACGGCGATCGGGTTCGACTCCGGAGCGGCGCCCTGGCTGGCCAGCACGCTGCCGCCGCTGGCGCCGGGCATTCCCTGCACACGCCACTGTCCGGCGATCGCGTTCGTTTGACCCGGATAAGCCGCCTCCGCTTCCGCCAGAATGCGCGTGTGTGTGCCAGGGGAATCCGCGGCGATGGCCGAGGAGCCCATGCCGACGACCGCGCGCGACGCCAGAAATCCGACCACCAGAATGGGCCAGGCTGTCTTCATCCTTGGACTCCTCCTCTTGCGCAGGCGACGTGGCGGAGTTGTACCACGGCCGACGGATCGGCGGAAGAACAGCCGTTCCTGCATTGACGATGCCCCGGCATTTGGGCAACTCTGGACACCCACATGCAAAGCGATGGAACGTGCTGAAACCTGTGCACTTGCTGGGAAGCGGACCGGGCGTCGATCATGACACGCTCCGGTCGCTGCTGGGCCGCGCCCTGAGGGAGGCCGCAAAGCCGGAACCGACTGTCGCCTATATCGGCGCCGCAAGCGGAGATGACGGGCCCTTCTTCCGGATGTGTTCGCGGATGCTCCGGGAATCCGGCGCCGGGGAAGTCCTCCTCGCTCCAACGGCCGGACGCCGGGCAGACCCGCACCCGGCGCTGGCGGTGCTATCCGCTGCCGACCTCATATTCGTCAGCGGCGGGGATGTCGAAGAAGGGATGCGCGTGCTGGATGGGCTGCATCTGGTGGAGCACCTGCGCCGGTTCCGGGCCTCGGGCATCCCGTTCGTGGGGGTCTCGGCCGGCAGCATCATGCTGGCGCGCAGCTGGCTGCGGTGGGCGGACCCCGACGACGACGACACCGCCGAGGCGTTCGACTGCCTGGGCTTTGCCCCGCTGCTCTGCGACGCGCACGGCGAGGACGAGGGCTGGCTGGAGCTGAAGGCGCTGCTCCGACTGGCCGGGCCCGGCGCCGTCGGCTATGGCCTGCCGACGAATGGCGCCCTCTGCGTGTGGCCGGATGGGCGCGTGGCGGCCTTCGGCGACCCGGTCGTCCGATTCCGCAAGCAGGGCGGCGCCGTCCGGCCGCTTGCCGATGTCGAACCCCGGCAGGCGGCGCCTGCCCGAAGGGATCGCCGGGGCTCCCGGACGGACTGTACCGCACCGCCCGATCCCCAACCGTCACGGAGCGGGCGCCACCGGTAGCGAGAGCGCCCAGTTGCATGTTCGGGGGTGCTTCCCTATAATCCCGCGCTCAATTGATGTCGGGACAAGGAGATCGGCCCATGCATTTCGTGGTCTGCATCAAGCAGGTTCCGGAAACGACGAACGTCAAGATCGACCCCGTCACGCACACCCTGATGCGCGAGGGCGTGGCGGCGATCATCAACCCCTTCGACATGTACGCGATCGAGGAGGGCCTGCGGCTGAAGGGCAAGCTCGGCGGGAAGGTCACGGCCATCACGATGGGCCCCCCGCAGGCCGAGACGGCGCTCCGCGAGTGCATCTCGATGGGCGTCGATGAGGCCATCCTGGTGTCCGACCGGGCTTTCGCCGGCAGCGACACGTGGGCCACGAGCTACACGCTCGCCCGGGCCATCCACAAGATCGGCGACTACAGCATCGTGATCTGCGGCAAACAGGCGTCCGACGGCGACACCGCGCAGGTGGGCCCGGGCATCGCGGCGCACCTCAACCTGCCCCAGGTCACCTACGTGCGCAAGATCGAGGAGGTCGACCAGAAGCACATCGTGGCCGAGCGCCTGCTGGAGCACGGCACGGAAGTGGTCGATGTCCCCCTCCCCTGCGTCATGACCGTGGTCAAGGAGCTCAACGAGCCCCGGCTCCCGTCGCTGAAGGGGAAGATGGCCGCCAAGAAGGCCGTGATCGCCCACTGGAAGGCGGCGGATCTGGAGTGCGATCCGAAGTGCATCGGCCTGGAAGGATCGCCCACGAAGGTGGCCAAGGTCTTCACCCCGCCGCCCCGCACGGGCGGCCAGGTCTTCACGGGCGACCCCGCCGAGGCGGTCACGCAGTTGGTCGGCAAGCTGCAGGACACCATTCTGGCGGCCGCCAGGCACTAGCAAGGACGGAGCATCCATGAACCAGCCCCCGATCGAAATCGTCACCGACACGTGCGTGTGTTGCGGCCTGTGCGTCCGCTCCTGCCCCTTCGGCGCCATCACCCAGGCGGCCCGCAAGGAGACGCCGGTCATCGACCTCGACAAGTGCACCCTGTGCGGCGCCTGCGTCGAGGCATGCAAGTTCGATGCGATCATCCTCCGCAAGAAGTCCGGCGCAAAGGAAGACCTGAGCGCGTACCGCGACGTGTGGGTGTTCGCCGAGCAGCACGACGGCGTGATCCAGAGCGTGACCTACGAGCTGCTGGGCGAAGGCCGCAAGCTGGCCGACGAGCTGGGCATGAAGCTCTGCGCGGTCCTGCTGGGCAGCAGCGTGCAGCCGCTCACCCAAACGCTCGTGGAGCGCGGCGCCGACATCGTCTACACCGTGGACAAGCCCGAGCTGGCCTACTACCAGGACGAGGCGTACGCGGCCGTGCTGGTCGAGCTGATCCGCCGCCACAAGCCGAACATCCTGCTCTGCGGCGCCACGACCGTGGGCCGGAGCCTGGTCTCGCGGGTGGCAGTCCCGGCGCGCGCCGGCCTCACGGCGGACTGCACCGGCCTGGCGATCGATCCGAAGACGAAGGACCTGCTCCAGACGCGCCCCGCGTTCGGCGGCAACATCATGGCCACGATCATGACCCCGAACGCGCGGCCCCAGATGGCCACGGTCCGGCCGAAGGTGATGAAGGAGGCCGTCGTGACAGCCGGCCGCGCCGGCCGGGTGCAGCTCGAGGATGTGGCCCAGGCCATCCTTCAGTTCCGGGCCAAGCGCATCCGCTTCGAGCCCGAGGTCGAGACCACGGTGAACATCGCGGACGCGGATATCATCGTGTCCGGCGGGCGCGGCATGCAGAAGCCCGAGAGCTTCGCGCTGCTCCGCGAGTTCGCCGAGGTCATCGGCGCCGGCGTGGGCGCCTCGCGCGCCGCGGTGGACTCGAACTGGATCGCGTATTCGCACCAGGTGGGCCAGACCGGAAAGACGGTGTGCCCGAAGATCTACTTCGCCGTCGGCATCAGCGGCCAGATCCAGCACCTGGCGGGCATGTCGGCATCGGATATCATCGTGGCGATCAACAAGGACGCGGACGCGCCGATCTTCAAGGTCGCGACATACGGCATCGTCGGGGATCTGTTCCAGGTCATGCCGCTGCTCACGCGGGAGTTCCGCAAGCTGCTCGGCAAGGGCTGATCGGGCCAATGGCGCGCTTGACAGGGCCTTCCCGGGTGGGATACTAACCCGATTCGAAAGAAAGGACTCTTCCATCATGAAACGATTTATCGTTTTCCTTCTGGCACTGGCGGCGATGGTTGGCGGGGCGGCGGCGGCGGATGCATCCTCCGTTCTGGTGGTGCCAGCCCGGCTACGGGTCGTCCGCCTGGCGTTCGACATCGCGGCGATCCGTCACTCCGCGCTCGTAACGTACCAGTTCTATCCCGGCTCGTCCGTCGTCCAGCTTCACCGCTGGGACGGGGCGAAGTGGGAGTCGCTGAGCGAGGGGGACTTCGGGTCGGGCGCGTTCCTGGCCCAGCCGGTCCGGCAGGCGATCTTCATCGGCACGAAGGAAATGCCGGAGTCGCTGGTCGAGTCTTCCGTCGCGTGGGGCCCCGACGCGAAGGTCATCGAGTCGATCGACATCGGCCAGCTCGTGAACGAACTGAACACGATCTTCCGGTTCGAGTCATCCGAGCTGAAGTGGCTGGCCGACCGCCACGAGCTGAAGATCGAGGACACGAACGCCGCCCGGCGCCGCTACGGCCGCTACGGGCCTCCCGGCGCCAAGGTTCCCGCGCGGGCGCCCGCGCCTGCGGCCGAGACGGCCCAGACCCTGCAGCCGCTCACCGTGAAGCTGGACCCGATTCCGGCCTCAGCCGATGTTCCGCTCCCGGCCCCGGTTCCCGTTCCGGTCTCCGCTCCCGCGATCGAGCCGGCGAACGCAGCGCCGGCCGCCAGCAACGCGGCCCCGGCCAAAGCGGTGTTCAAGCCCGAGGATAAGTAAGGGGGGGGCGGCATCCGGCTACGGCCGGACTTGGCCGTTTCCGTACACGACGTACTTGTACGTCGTCAGCTCTTCTAGGCCCATCGGGCCGCGCGCGTGAAGTTTGTCCGTGCTGATCCCGATCTCGGCGCCCATGCCGAACTCGCCGCCGTCGGTGAACCGGGTCGATGCGTTCACGTAAACGGCCGCGGAGTCGACCTCCTGCGCAAACTCCTTCTGGACTGACTCATCGGCCGCGATGACGGCGTCGGAGTGGTGCGAGCCGTAGCGGTTGATGTGCTCGATGGCCGCCTTGGCCGACGGCACGACCCCGACGGTCAGGACCATATCGAGGTACTCCTCGTACCAGTCCTGCTCGGTGGCCTCCAGCACGCCCGGGACCAGCAGGCGGGTGGCGGCGTCGCCCCGCAGCTCCACGCCCCGCTGGCGGAGCTGGGCGCAGGCGACCGGCAGGAACTTCCCGGCCACCTGCTCGTGGACGAGCAGCTTCTCGATCGCGTTGCAGACGCCCGGCCGCTGACACTTCGCGTTCTCGGCGATCTTCGCCGCCATGTCGAGGTCCGCGCTCGCATCGACATAGAGATGGCACACGCCCTTGTAGTGCTTGATGACCGGGACGGTGGCGTCTTCGACGATGGCGCGGATCAGGCCCTCGCCGCCGCGCGGCATCACGAGGTCCACCCGGCCCTCCAGCCGCACCAGCTCGCGGACAGCCTCACGGTCGGGCAGCCGCACCAGCTGGATCGCATGCTCCGGCATGCCCTTCTTCGCCCCGCCGGCACACAGGGCGTCGGCGATGGCCACATTGGTGTTCAGCGCTTCCTTGCCACCCCGCAGAATCACGGCGTTGGAGGACTTGAAGCACAGCCCGGCGGCGTCGGCCGTCACGTTCGGGCGCGACTCGTAGATGATGGCGATCACGCCGATCGGCACGCGGATCTTGCGGATCTCGAGGCCGTTCGGCCGGATCCAGCGACTGATGACCGACCCGGTCGGATCCTTGAGGCCGGCCACATCGCGCAGACCCTTGATCATGCCGTCGATGCGCGAGTCATTCAGCAGAAGGCGGTCGAGGAGGGCGTCCGAGAGGCCGGATGCGCGACCGGCCTCCATGTCCTTCGCGTTCGCCTCTTTCAGCCCCGGCCGCTGGGTGTCCAGTTCGTCCGCCATGGCGCCCAGGATCGCGTTCTTCTTCCGGGCGTTGAGGCGGGCCAGTTCGCGGGATGCCACCACGGCGCGGTCGCCCATCGCCACCATCAGATCGTGCAGGTTCATGGTCGTAGCTCCGAACGCCTCACACGGAGGCCGGGACGATGGTTCCGACGTCTTCGCCGCGCATGATGCGGCCGATGATGCCAGTGCGGCGTCCGTCGGCGATGACGGCGCACCCGCCGGCCTTGGCCACCGCCTCGGCGGCCTTCAGCTTGGTCGCCATGCCGCCGGTGGACAGGGCGCTCCCCTTGCCGAACACCCAGCGGAAGGTGCGGCTGTCGATGGTCTCGAGGTAACGAACGCGGCGCAGCCGGCCGGCGTCATCGGGCGCCTGGAGCCCGTCGACCGTGGTGAGAATGACCAGCAGGTCGGCCCGGATCAGCCGGGCCACCAGCGAGGCCAGCAGATCGTTGTCTCCCAGCTTGCGGATATCCGCCTTGATCTCCTCATCGGCGACCACATCGTTCTCGTTCACGATGGGGATCACGCGGTGGCGGAGCATGTTCTCCATCGTCCGCCGGGCGTTCGAGAGCCGGATGTTGTGGTGGAAGTCGTCGTGCGTGAGCAGGACCTGGCCGACCTTGCAGCGGCCCGCCGAAAACAACTTGTCGTATCGGGCCATCAGCCGGCTCTGGCCCACCGCCGCCGCCATCTGCAGGTCCGGAAGCGCGGTCGGCCGGGTCTTCATGCCGAGCGCCTCCATGCCGGCGCCGATGGCGCCGGAGGTCACGATCAAGACTTCGTGCCCGTCGTTCTGGAGCGCCGCCAGCTCGCGGACCAGCGCGCCGATCCGGCGCATTTCCGGACGGCCGGTCTTCTGGACCAGCACGCGGCTGCCCATCTTGACCACAATGCGCCGGGCATCGGCGATCACTTCGCGATATCGCAGGGACTTTCTCATGCGTTTTCCGTGAATTCGGGCGAAATAACTACCATATTCGGGCAACCGATGTCGAGCCGACCAAGCCCGCCCGGATCCTCGCCTAAGAGTGTCTGGTCGCGCCGACGGCGCGAACGGGACTCAACACCCACGCGGCTCGGCTCAGCCTCGCCCACGCGACTATCCATAGACTCACTCGATGGCGACTCGTGAAGGGCGAGGCTGCGCCGAGCCGTGCTCATGGGCGGACACACGACTCGCCCCTGGATCGACCGATGGCTTAGGCGAGGATTGAGGCCCCGCGACCGCGCGGCAGAAGGCCGGTCGGCCCTCATGCGGCGCGACACGGTCGCGCCCGTAGTCCGACGGCGGACGGGCCGCACTCTCCGGCGGGAGAGCCAACCCGCCCCCGGCAATTGGGCTGGCATTTCCACCGGTCTTTCCCTACTTTGCCGGAGCGTGGGACGGAAGGAAATCGGGATCGGAGGCGCGCGTGCAGGAGTCGGCCAATCCGCTGTGGAATGAACTGTTTGACCTGTCCGGTCGGGTGGCGCTCGTGACCGGCGGCACCAAGGGTCTGGGACGGCTGGTCGCCGCCACGCTCGCCCGGGCCGGCGCGGTTGTTTCCATCTGCAGCCGCAGCCCGGGCGAAGCAGGCCTTGCGGCTGACGAGCTGACCCGCCAGATCGGCCGGCGCGTGATCGGTACGGCGGCCGACGTGACGAAGAAGGCCGACGTGGACCGCCTGGTGTTCAACACGGAGAAGCAGCTCGGGCCGCTCGACATCGTCATCTGCTGCGCCGGCATCAACATCCGCAAGGAGACGCCGCAGCTCACGGAAGCGGACTGGGACGCCGTGATGGACACGAACGTGAAGGGCTCCTTCCTGGTCGCCCAGTCCGTCCTGCCCGGTATGCGGAAGCGCAAGTGGGGCCGGATCGTGTTCTTCGGCTCGATGCTCTCGTTCATCTCGCTTCCCGGCCGCGCGGCCTACTCGTCGTCCAAGGCCGCCCTCCTCGGGCTCACGCGGACGCTGGCGCTCGAGTCCGCGGCGGACGGCGTGTGCGTGAACGCCGTGTGCCCGGGTCCGTTCAAGACGCCGATGAACCTGCCGGTGCTCGAGGACAAGGCCAGGAACGAGGCCTTCCTCCGGAGTCTCCCGATCGGCCGTTGGGCGGAAGTGGACGAGCTGCGCGGGCTGCTCCTCTACCTGTCGTCCCCCGCATGCAGCTTCATGACCGGATCGAGCGTCGTGATCGACGGGGGCTGGACGGCCCAGTAGAGCCAACCTGGCGTCTCACCCGCGCCCGGCCACCTGGACGCAAGCACAGCAAGAGGAACACGCGTCATGTCTCAGAGCCTTCGGCTCGCGATGGTCGGCTGCGGCGACATTGCCGGCGCCTATCTCACCGGCGCACAAAAGGCGGCCCGCTGCCGCATCGTCCAGGTGATGGATGTCAATGCGCCGCTCGCGCAGCAGCGGGGCGCCGAGTTCTCGGTCCCCTGGGCGGCCGACTACGAAGCTGTCCTGGCCAACCCCGAGGTCGATGCGGTGATCCTGTCGGTGCCGCACTTCCTGCACGCGCCCATGACCATCCAGGCGCTCGAGCGCGGCAAGCACGTGATGTGCGACAAGCCGATCGCGACCACCATCGCGGACGGGCGCCGCATGATCGAAGCCGCCGCCCGCACGGGCCGGAAGTTTACGATCAACTACCCCATGCGCTCGTCCGACAAGCACCGCTACGCCAGGCAGCTCATCGCCGAGGGCGTGTTCGGAAACGTGTTCGCCATCACGATCGTCACCTGCGGGCACAAGCCCGAGGACTACTGGCAGCAGGGCTGGTCGAAGATCACGAAGACCGACTGGCGCAAGAGCAAGCAGAAGGCCGGCGGCGGCGTGACGCTCATGAACGCCAGCCACTTCATCGACCTCGCGCTGAGCATCACCGGCCTGGCGGCCACGGCTGTGCGCGGCTTCTCCGGGACCTTCAACAGCCCGCCGGACGTGGAGGTCGAAGACTTGGGCAGTGGGTCGGCCCGCCTCTCGAACGGCGGCATTCTGACCGTGCTGGCGTCCAGTTGCTACACGGGTGATCTCACGCGCCACATCAGCATCCTCGGCACCAAGGGCCAGACGGAGCTGTTCGCGGGAGCGGCCGACAAGCTGCCCGTGTTCCTGCGCGATGCGTCGGGGCGTGACATTCCGACAGCGCAGTGGACGGAGCTCCCGGTCCCCGCATCCGGCCGTCCGCAGGGCTACTCGGACCTGATGGAGGACTTCGCAGCGGCGGTGTTCGACGGCGCGCCGGTTCCGGTTCCGCCCGAGGATGCGCTGCACACGCTCGCGATCGTTCTGGGCATCTACGGCGAAGCGGCCGAGCTGCCGCCCGGCTACGCCGCGCGGTAGCGACGAGCCGAATCAGAACACCGGCGTCTGGAACGCGGCGTTCTCGCGGATGTCGCGCTCCAGCAGCTCACAGAGGCGGCGGCTGACCGGCCCGGGCGCTCCGGCCCCGATCGTACGCCCCTCGAACTCGACGATGGACACGACGTCCAGCGTGGTCCCCGTCACGAGCAGCTCCTCGGCGGCCAGCACATCCTCGATCGGAATGTCCGCGAACTCGACGCCCGTCAGCGTCCCGTCGCGCACCAGCGCCTCTGCGAGCTGCATGACCCGGTACATCGTGGTTCCCCCGAGCATTCGCTTCGGGCTCGGGAAGAGCAGGCACCGCTCGCGCGAGACGATGCCCGCGTTCTCGGTCGCGCCCTCGTTCATGAAGCCCTGGTCGTCGAAGGCGATCACGAAGTCGACGCCCAGCTCCTTCGCCTCGCGGGCCATGAGGACGTTGGGCAGGTAGTTGCAGCTCTTCATGGTGGCAAAGAGCGGCGGCTTCACCGGAACGGCGGACCGCCGGCCGCGCGCGCCGGCGGGGTGCCGCTTCATGAACGGCTGGCCGAGCGCCGCGGCCACCGCGTACACCTGCGGCGCCGGGCAGTCGGACGGGTTCGTGCCGAAGCTGCCCGGGCCGCGAGAGAGAAAGAGGCGCAGCATGCAGTCGGGCCGCCCCCCGGCCCGGGCCGTCTCGACGACCACCTGCTCCATTTCCTCACGGCTGACCGGGCTGCGGATGCCCAGCTTCTCGGCCGAGCTCCAGAGGCGGTCCAGGTGCATCCGCATGTTGTAGAGGCGGCCGCCCAGGCACTTGAACGCCTCGAACACGCCGTCGCCGCGGTGCACCATGTGGTCGTCGATCGGCAGCAGCATCAGAACGGGATCCGTGACGATTCCGCCATAGATGCTGGAGTACATGGCGTAGTAGCTGGAGTGGAACGTCCGGCGCGCGGCCTCAAGCGCCTCCGGCAACCGGGCAAGATCAATGCGTTTCATGGGGCGGCAGAATAGGCGCGGGTGGCGCGGCTCTCAAGGCAAAAGCCGCGACAGCTCCGGCGCGGCGACTAGCCGTCGTCCCGCTGCGTCTTGTCCGCCTCATCTCTCTTTGCGGCTCCATCCGGTGCGAGCACGACGAAGCGTGGAGAGTTCTGCCCGAGAATCTCCCTCAATGTCTTCGCTGGCGAGAACCGTCTGCGCCAAGGGTGGTCGCCTTCATCATGTCGTGCAATATCGAGACTTTCCGGCCACTTCCCACCATCGCTGGGAAAACGGTTGATCGGGCTGTAGATGGCGACTTCGTCAAGGAGACCTTGCCGGAAACGGAACGACACGGCCCCGTCGCAACAGCCGAGCCACGAGCAGATCGGGAAGCACCAGACGAAGTACTGCATGCCATCCCCCGCGTTCCCGGTCACCGAGATCAGCTCGGTTGAGACCCCATATGGGGGTAGACAGTCGGCACGACGACAAGCACGAACACCGAGCCCACTACCAGCGTGAGCACGAATGCCGCGGTCACGGCCATCCCCATTCTTCGTCGGTTCATCATGCCAGCCGCCGCCGACGGCGGTGAAGATGCGAGTGCCCGCCGCGGGCACGAGCTACCTTCCGCCGTCTGGCTGGGAGCCCTTCCGTGCTGTGTCTTCCATGTGATAGGCCGTCAGTGTGCGCCATCTCCACCATTCCGGACGGCGCTTCACTGTCGCCGCATCACAGTACTTGATGGTCTTGATGCGTTCGGTCGCTTTCTCAACGGAAAGCTCGAATGGGCTTCCATCGGCGAGATCAAACCGACGATTGCTTAGGGGGCCGGTTCCTTCTTGGTTCCATCCGACCAACTCCTTCGCCCGTGCGTCCATCAGCAGCTTCCTGGCATCAGCGTAGGGCATGTCGTTCGTGATTGTTCCGCTGACGCCAGCGATCCTGTCAACCACGATGCTATTCCTGTCACAGCCAACTGCCCCAGCCAAAACGATGATGATTCCAAGCAACCCGATGCTTCTCCGTGATGCTTTCATCTGCTTTCTCCTTTCTTGTCTTGGGCGGGTTGATTTCGGGAATGCCGTACCCCGGGCGGCGAGCGCGCCGCGCGGCGGCGGTATACCCATCCGCTGTGGGTTGACGCTATGCCCGCCGACCAGGGATTTCAACAGCGAACGAATCGACGGCTGGCGTGGAAACCGGACCTCCGCGGGTGGGAAGCTGTGAAGGAATCAGCGGACGACACGGAGGTCGTCCCTCCAGAGCTAAGCTGAGGCCCTTGAGACTCCGACCGTTTGCGGCTATTCTCGGCAACGCGGTCGGGGATGCGGGGGGGATAAGGCAAGGAGACCGTCCATGAATCGGCGGCCGTTCGGCAAGACGGTGGCGCGCGGGGCGGCGTTACTGCTCATCGGGCTCACCACCTTGCGTGTGGAAGCGGATCAGCCCCCGGCGATGTGGAAGCTGCCGGGCCGGCGCATCGGAGAGACCGAGAGCCTCTGGATCGCGCCGTTCGCGCTGGCGACGCGGTACCGCATAGGCCAGACGCGTGTTTCCACCGTGCGCTGGTTCGACGACAAGGGTCGCATCGTGAGGGAGCTGACGGGAAAGCTCGAGCAGCATAGCGACTACATCGAGGAGTATCGTGGCGAGGGAGCCAGTTTCCACTCCGTCTACCACGACGTGAACGGCCGATGGAAGGTCGATCCACCACGAAAGCCGGGACGGGATGGTTTCATCGCAGCTGCGGGCGACACGTTCATCCACGGGTACAACCCGGCCGAAGGGGAGATCGCTGCCGATATCTATCGGTCGGGCAGGCTGATCGGAACGGTCGGGCCGTTCGTTCAGTACTTTGACCTCAGCATGCCCCGTCTCTCGCGGGACGGCAGCATCGCTTTCACGACGTGGAAGTCGCCGAAGAAGGAAGCCCCTCAGGTCGTCGTCGTCGGGCCGGATGCGAAGGTCAGCTTCACGGCCGAGTGCAGCCCGGATGCGGTCTTCTGCATGCCGCTCGACGGTGGCAAGGGCGTGATCGTCCTGGCCAGCGGCGCGGGCGAGCACCGCACGCGGTACCGTTGCATGCGGGCCGGAGGGGAGTGGATGACCCTCGAGGACGGCGCGGGCCGCCCGACACCGGCGGAAACGCCCGACGGGATCGGCTTGCTCCTCTGCACGTACACCGGGTATAGGTTGGTGGACACGAGGACGGGCAAGCGGATATGGGAAATCCCCTCGCCCGTTCGCGACCTCGATCGCTACGTCGCCTCTATCGAGCTGTTCCACGACGTATTCCTGTTCATCGCAGCGGACTTGGCCGCGGTGGACATCAAGACCGGCGCGGTGCTCGGGCGGTGGACGCCGGGCATCAAACTCGACAAACCGGCGCGAGTTGCGCGGCTCGGGGATCGCATCTTCCTCGTCACGCCTGACGAGTTCACCGAGCTCGACTTCACCCCTGCGGACATCGCCGCAAAGAGGAACGGCTGGCACTGAGTCGAGCCGAGAAGGCTAAGCTCCGCCCGCGCAGTTCGCGCACCGCGTCCCGGAAGAGCTTCTCAAGCTCCATGGCGGCTCCCCCGCGCGGCGCCGACCATTCGGGAGTCCTGACCGGATAAGCGGATGTGAAGCTGTAGGGCTGGACCTTCAACAAGTGGCGTCCAGCCCGACCCACAAACCAGAGGAAACGTCGTGTTCTTCGGCTCTGGAAGGGACGACCTCCGTGTCGTCCACCAATCCCCTCACAGCTTCTCCGAGCGCAGGCGAGCCACGACATTGGCCAAGTGGGCGCCTGCCCGCGCCCGGAGGTCGCGGGCCACCTTTCCGGGCGTGCAGACCACTGCATCGCAGATGGCATGAGTCACCACCTCAATCCCGCGATCAGCCCGGCCGCAGCGCGCCGGGCAGCGGGCAGGTGGCGCAGCGGGAGCGGTCGTCCAGGCAGAAGTCGTGGAGGATCTGCAGCAGGCCCTGCTGTCGCAGGGCCGACCGGTACAGCGCCGGGTTGTGGTCCCGGCCGAACAGGCGGTGCGCCATGTGCGTGGCCAGCGCGTTCTCGGGCTCCGGCGGCAGCGCGGCCAGAAAGTCCGGTCGGTCGACACCGTCCCGCCCCGCCGCGGCCAGCAGGGGCACGACCACGTTCACCAGCATCGAGGCCGCGCGCCCGGTGCCGACCAGCGCCGTTTCCTCGGCTTGGACCGCGCCACCGAACACGCAGCGCCGTCCCCAGTAGCCATCGGGATCACGCGGCTCGAACAGACGGATCGTCGCCCGCACCCAATCCGCGGCCGGATCCAGCGGGACTTCGAGCAGGCGGGCCGCGGGATCGACCGGCCCGGCGAACAGCGCGGCGGCGGCCATCAGACGGCGCACGGGATGGTTCTGCGGGCGCTGTCCGGCCAGGCACCACGCCGATCGGTCCATGACCAGCGCGTCCCACTCCGAGCTGCGCCGCCACCAAACGTCCCAGAGGCCGCGCACCCGGCGCCGGCTCTCGTCGTCCCACTTCGCGGGCATCCGCTCCGGCAGCAGGCCGGACACGCCGAGCAGCAGCGCGAAGGCATCCGACGGCCGCCCGCCCGAGTCGGCGCGAAGCCGCTCCACCGGCACGCGTCGCGCGAGCGTGCGGAACGGCACGCGGTTCCGCTTGTACCCCAGCGCGCCCATGACCTCCTCGTAGAGCGCCTGGTCAAGTCCGCGCTCCGCGATGGCGGCGGCCATGCGCTGCGCCTTGCGCCTCAGCCGCTCTTCGCCGGCGGCGTCGAGCAGTTCGCCCCGCACGTCGGCCGGTCCGACCGCCAGAGCGGCCGCGCACGGAGCCGGATCGGCCCTCACGCCGTAGGGATAGGCCGCGAGATCCACGTTCTCGAACGCGAAGAAGGGGTTCCGTGCGAGGTCGTCTCGCAGCGCGATCTGGATCGCGCCCGGCGGCAGCTCGGGCTCGGGGACACGGCCCGGCAGATAGGTCACGTGCGCCACGACCCGCCCGTACCGCGGGTCGCGCGCATGCCCGTGCTCGCGCCAGCCGCCCGGACGGATGTGAATCTCGACATCGCCCTGCACCCGGCGGCGGCCCGGGCCGATGGAGAGCGCAGCATCCAGGAAGTCCGGCCCGGCCTCGACGTTCCAGCGGCCGGGCGACTCGACGCGCACCTCTTCCCCGTTCCCGGCGTGCAGGATCGGCGGGCGGTGTTCGGCGTCGAACCAGACGCAACGCAGGTGGCGCTCCGCGAACGGGAAGTCCGGGTCCGGCGGCCGACGCTCGCGCACCCGGCCGCCGCCGCCGGGCGCCCTCAGCTCGTGATAGCGCGACGCGCGCGGGAAGGCGCCGCCACCAATGAAGAACCGTTCATCCGCCCGGGCGCTCCCCCTCATGGCCCCCTCCCCTTGTTCCCCCGGCCCCGGTCAGTAATGGAACGAGCTGCGACCGATATACTCGCGAAGGATGGAAGTGCTCGGCACCTCCCGGTCCGCGATCTCCAGAAAGTGCGACATGAACGCCTGCATCCGCCGCGCCTCCGCGTACTCGGGCTGGCTGGGCTTCACTTCCATGAGCAGCGGCTCCACCATCTGCTTCAGGACGGCGATCTCGTAGTCCAGCGCCGAGTTGAACATCACGTCTGCCTCGTTCTGGTACGGGAAGACCCAGCGCTCCTCGCCGCGCCGCACGGACGGCCACATCTGGAGCGTCATGAGCGCCGTGTTCTTGCGGTACTTGTTGTCGCGCACGAGCCGCCGCAGCAGGCGGTTATCGGTCGTGGAAATCCGGTTGTTCGAGTCGATGCCCAGCTGCGTGAGCGCGCTGACGTAGATCCGGAGCTTCTGATCCGCCGGCACGAGCGGCGTCAGGCCCGGGTTCAGGGCGTGGATGCCTTCCACGATGAGAATCTGGTCGTCCGCGATCTGGAGCGGGCTGCCGCGGACCTCGCGCTTCTTGGTCTGGAAGCTGAAGATCGGCAGATCGACCGGCCGGCCGGCCAGCAGGTCGAGCAGGTGTCCATTGAACAGCTCCCGGTCGAGCGCGTCCAGGTGCTCGAAGTCCGGCTGACCGGCCTCGTCCCGGGGCGTGCGGTCGAGTTCGAAGAAGTAGTTGTCGAGCGAGATCGCCTGCGGCCGGAGCCCGTTGACCCGGAGCTGAATGGCGAGCCGCTTGGCGAACGTCGTCTTGCCGGCCGAGGACGGGCCGGAGATGAGCACGATCCGGGGCCGGCGCGCCGACGAGCAGATCCGGTCCGCGATCCGGGCCACCTTCTTTTCGTGGAGCGCCTCGGAGATCTTGATGAACTCCGAGATCCCGCCCGCGGCGATGACCTCGTTCAGGCGGCCGACCGTGTTGACGCCCAGGATGCGCCCCCACTCCTTGTGCTCCTGGAAGATCTGAAACAGCAGCGGCTGGTCCTTGAACGGGGCCAGATCGGTCAGGCTCCCCTTCGCCGGCAGCAGCAGCACGAACCCCGGCGGGTGCGGGATGACGTCGAAGTGGCGCAGGACGTCGGCGCTTGCGACCACCGGGCCGTAGGCGAAGTCCCAGAAATCCCCGCAGCGGTACATGTGGATCTTCGGCGAGTTCCGGAAGCGCAGAAGGCTCAGCTTGTCGTGCTGCCCGGACTGCTCCAGCATGCGGGCGGCGTCATCGAACGAGAGCTTCTCCCGGTAGACCCGGACGTTGCTGCGCACGTGCTCGCGCATGCGGTCGCGGATGAGGCCGACATCCTCCGCCGTGATCGCGCGGCCGTGGCTGTGGCCGTTCTCCTCGAAGCTGCAGTAGAGGCCCGGGCCGATCGAGTAATCGAGCGTGAACTTCCGGTCGGGGAACAGCTCGCGCACCGTCTTCGCGAGGAGAAAGGAGAGCGACTGCTCGTAGATCCTCCAGCCGTGCGGATCCGCCAAGGTCAGCAGCCGGACCGTGCAGTTGACGTCGAGGCGGTAGGAGAGCGATACAACCTCGTTGTTCACGAGCGCGCCGATGAACGGCAAGGCGCCCGCCGCGGCGGCCGGCACGAGCGACGCGACGTCGGAATGCCGCGCGCACTGGATCTGGCTGCCATCCTCGAACCGCACCGTAATCTGCATGCCGTCCTCCGGCCCGCCGCGCCATGGCGGCGGGGCTAGTGTGCTGTCCCGCAAATGACTACGCAAAACGCGCAAGTGCCTGTCATTCCGAGTGGAGCGAGGAATCTCGGGCTTGATCGCACGGCAAGAGATCCTTCGCTTTGCTCAGGATGACCTTCATTTTGTAAGCCTATTTCCGAGACAGCACACTAGAACTCGATTCCGCGGCGGGCTTTGACGCCTTTCGCGTAGTAGTGCTTGCGCTCGACCATCTCGGTGACGAGGTCGGCTCGCGCGCGGATGCGCCGGTCGGCGCCACGCCCGGTCATCACCAGCTCCACGTGCGCCGGCCGAGCGGCCGCCAGGGCCAGCACGTCCTCCACGTCGATCAGGCCGAGCGATGCAGCCACGTTTCCCTCGTCGACGACCACAAGGTCGTACTGGCCGCTCATGGCCACCCGGGCGATCTCCTCCCACCCGCGGCGCGCATCGGCCGCCTCCTGCCGCGTGGGCTGCCCGCGAACGAACCGTCCGCTGCCATACTGGCGGACGGTCACCTCCGGGAACTTCCCTTCCAGCGCGCGGATTTCGCTGTAGGCGCCGCGCTTCAGGAACTGCCCCAGAAAGACCCGGCGCCCGGCGCCGGCCGCCCGCAGAATCAGGCCAAGCGCCGCCGTGGTCTTGCCCTTTCCGCAGCCCGTATAGACCTGGAAGTATCCCTTCACCGTGGTTCCAGCCTCCGGCGCTCCCGCTACGGCCGGGCCTGAAGGAGCGCGCGCACGTCGCGACGGATATCGTCCTCGGTCACCCGCCGGCCGGTCGCCAGCAGGTCGCGGTACTTGCCGCCCAGCACCTCCCCGATGATCGCCCGGGAGTGACTCCACTTGTAGATCATCTGGTCGAGAATCCGGCAGTCCGAGTGCTGCGGAATGAACGACAGCCCGAGCAGCTCCAGCCGCATGGCGGTCATCTCGCGGATCAGGCTGGGGTTGTTCAGGAACCACCAGCACCCGAACGGAGTGATGTTCTTGAACTTCCGCGCCGCCACGCACAGCTCGTGCGTATTCTCGCGCGCCAGCATCGTGATGAGGAAGCGGTTGTCGGCGAAGTCGAGCGCCAGGCGCTCGACCGTGCCGACGTCCGACGGGCCGACGGAGTCGCCGGCGAGGACCAGCTTCGGGTTCGTCAGCTTCTTGACCCCGATCATGAGGGCCGCGGGAATGCCGCGCGCACGCGCCACCGGGAACACAGCCTTCGTGAGCAGCGTGGTCACTGTGGAGTCGAGATCGGGGTAGCGGAACGTCGGCGGCAGGCTGATGGCCACATAGCGCGCCTCGATGCGGTCGCACCACTCGTTGAGGTAGCGCTGCAGCTCGCCCATCGTGCGGCCGGAAAGCGTGGCGTCCACGTCGTAGCCGAGGGAGCGCAGCTTCGGGACGGGGGCGGGCCACGCCATGACGGCGCTGTCCAGGCGCAGCGCGCCGAGGAAGCGCGGGTCGCGGCGGAACCCCTTCACCCAGGCCGGGGCCTCCTGCGGGTCCAGCGGGTCGTTCGTCATGTAGGCCGCGCTGATGTTCGCGAGCTCGAACACCTGGTCCACATAGCCGCGCGCGGTCCGCTTGGCGAAGTAGCGGCGCGCGGCCTTCAGGTCGCGCGCGTTCGGGTCGAGCCCGAGGCGGTCGAGCACGGTCAGCACGCCGCGGCAGGCCTCGGAGATCGGCGTGCGTTCGACGAAGAGCTCCCGCCAGATGAGGTCGGCCTGGGCGGTCTTCGGCATGGCCCAGTACGCGTCGTACTCCAGGTCCGGGCGCGCCCGGAACAGCTCGGCCACGAGGTAGTGGTACGTCACCAGCTCGTCGATGCCCCACAGCAGCAGCCCGCCGATCGCCGGGTCGAACAGGTGCGTGTGGATATCGACGAACGGCGTGCGCTCGAGCACGCGCGCCACGGCGCCAGGCAGGGACTTCGGGGTCAGCATTCGGCTCATGGTTATTTCTTCCAGGGCGGTGTATCCGGCAGCAGCGCGTCGAACTCGCGGACCAGCGCGTCTTCGTAGGCGCCGCGGTAGGTCCCGTTCAGGAACCGGTCGTACGCCTCCTTGTGAAACCGCTCCCACGAGGCGTCCTCGTGGCCGGGGTTGATCGGGTAGAACAGGGCCTGGTTGCCCGTGGCCGCCCGGTAGTCGCCCGGCGCGTCGCCGATCATGAGGATCCGGTCCGGCTCGTAGCGCCCCTTCGTGGCCAGCGCGATGTGCTCGGTCTTCGTGCCGAGCTCCTGCCCGGCGATGATGCTCACGTACTTCGTGATGTCGCTCCCGGCCCACTCGCGCACAAGCGCTTCGGTCGGGGTCTGCGACACGCAGATCGCGTCGGACTGGCCGCGGATCCTCTTCAGGCTCTCCAGCGCCCATGGAAACGGCGGGATCTTCCGCACCGTCTTCGCGATCAGGGCGTTGACGTCCATGCTCCACGTGAGCAGCGACGCGAGATCGGGGTCGGCCGTGTCCCGCGCCATCTTCTCGAGCTCCGGATTGCCCAGCGCAACGCCGGACTCGATGAACCGCTTCAGGGCCGTCGTATCGGGCAGCTTCACACCCGAGGCCCTCGCCTCCGGCCGGTCGCGCAGCAGCTCGAGGCTCATCAGCAGGCACGGAAACCGGTTCTGGCCGCGCCACTTGGAATGGAGGTTCACAAACTCCGCCGACTCCCGGACGTACTTCTCGATCGGCAGCAGGTTCCAGTGCGACGCGATGAGCCCGTGAAAGCACTTCTTCTGCTTGATCTCCATCGTGTCGAACACGCATCCGTCGGAATCGATCCCGACGAAGGTGGCGTGCTTCGGCTTGAACTCGACGAGGTCTTCTCTCGTGTATTCGCGATGTGCGGCCATGATCTGACTCTGGTTCCTCGAGAACGGGATTCGGGCGGTGATGTACCTGCCCCCTCCCTATAGGTCAAGGGCAAATCGGGTGACACCAATATCGAACAGCAGAACAAGGAACCGCAGAATGTCGAAGGCCGGGACACCACCGTTCCGAGTCCGCGATGGAACGGGGCGAGCCGCGACGCGGCTTGGGTCGCCCCGAGTCTGCGAGGGGTCCAAAGACGGACGCGTCAGCTTGGCCCAGATGCAAGGCGTCGCGGGCGGCGCTGTACTCCTGTACGCGCCGCCCGCGACAACGCCGCAGATGGGCCAAGATCACGCGCCCGCCTTTGGCCCAAGCCGTGTCGCTTCTTCAGGGCCGACCGCATGACCAATCGGCGATGAGCAGGAGAATGGAATCGATACGCACCAGACGCAGGCGCGCCGCTAGCGGCCGGCGGCGGACGCGAAGACGTCGTAGGCCCACTGCTCCCACTCGGGCTTCACACCGATCCCGTTCAGGTCCCCGTAGGTCGTCGCGATCAGCCCCCCGCGCGGGCCGCCGAACAGCTCGACCATCCGCCGCGCCTCGCCCTCGATCCGCGCGCGGTCGCCGGTCGGCAGCACGCGCTGGATGTCCACCGGGGCATACAGGCACACGCCGATCCGCTGCAGCCGCTCGGCCAGCGGCTCGAGCCCATGCAGGGACGGCTGGTCGAACTGCAGCCCGTTCACCCCCACCTCGGCCAGGTCGTCGATGATCGCGTCGATGCACCCGCACGAGTGCATGACCACGTTCATCCCGCACTCGCGGGCGGCTCCGCACAGGCGGCGGAACAGCGGCTTGAAGATCTCGCGCCACATGGCCGGACTCACGAGCAGGCGCTCCTGCGTCCCCCAGTCCTCGCAGAAGAAGATGCCGTCGGCCCCGGCCTTCCCGCACTGCCGGATCACCGCCTCCAGCAGGGCGGTCACCCGCTCGTGGAGGCGATCGATGTTCTCGCGCTCAAGGATCAGATCCTGGAAATAGTTCTCCATCTTGCGCAGGTAGCGGCAGATCGCGAAGGGGAAGCCGGGAAGGAAGAACATGCGATAGCGATCGCCGGCCCGGGCGATCGCCGCCGCCGCGCCCTCATACCGGTACGGCTCAGCCATGTCGGGCAGGCGGAACGTATCGACGTTGGCCCAGTCCGTGAGGACCGGCTCGTGAATCTCGCCGCCCTTGCTCATGCCGACGAGCCGGGCCCACAGGTTGCCCCACTCGTCGTCGTAGTACTCCATGTTGCCCTCGGTCCAGCGCCGGGCCGCCCACGCCCGGGATGGCGCGAGGCCGACCATGTGCATATCGTTCAGGCGCCCGTCGCCGCCGAACGCCATGCCGATGCGCTCGGGATGATTCAGCTCCAGGTTCCGGCGGATAATCTCGCGGGGGGTCATCATGGTGCGGTGTCTCTCCAGAAGCTCTTGTGATCGCGAACTTGTAGGAGCCGCGGAAAGCCAAGTCAAGCGCAGCAGCGAATCCATGCCCATACACCGGCTGTTCCTAAGAATAGCCCGAATTGCTGCATTTATGCCTTTTCCGCTTGACGGGGGTGGGGAGGGGCACGGTATCGTCCCGGGCGAAAGGGTGGCGGATCGAGTTGGGGAGCGGTTCTCTGGCAGTGCACCGGCCGCGGTTCGAAAGGGCTGCGGGCAGCAGGGTGTGGGCTCGAGCGGGGTGACTCGGCCTCCGGTGCACGTCTTCTTTCCGGGCGCAGCGAATCGGTTGAGCCGAGGCGTGCAAAGCGCTATCCTGCGTTCCATGAATCGAGATCTGAAGGCCCTGGCGGCGGGCGACTTCGACGTGGTGATCGTGGGCGGCGGCATCTACGGGGCCGCGCTGCTCCGCGAGGCGGCGCTGCGAGGGCTCTCGGCGGCGCTGGTCGAGCAGGGCGATTTCTGCGGCGCGACATCCGCCAACAGCCTCAAGACCATCCACGGCGGGCTCCGCTATCTCCAGCAGCTCGATCTCGTCCGCATGCGCGAGTCGATCTTCGAGCGCCGCGCGCTGCTCCGCACCGCCCCCCACCTGGTGCTCCCCCTGCCCTGCCTGATGCCCACGCTCCGGCAGCTCATGAAGAGCCGCGCCGCGATGTTCGCGGCCATGCTGGCGAACGACATCATCAGCTGGGACCGCAACCGCGGCTGCGACCCCGAACGGATGCTGGCGCACGGATGCGTCATCTCGAAGGCGAAGTGCCTGGAGATCGTTCCGGGCCTGCCGCCGGATACGATCACCGGCGGGGCCGTGTGGAACGATGCCAGCGCCTACAGCACGGAGCGCGTCGTGCTCGCGATGCTGGCCTCCGCCGCAGACGAAGGCGCTGTGGCCGCCAACCACGTGGCGTGCACGGGGTTCCTGACTCGGGAAAGAGCCTTAGCCGGCGTTCGAGCCGTCGACCGGCTGACCGGGCAGGAGCTGGACATCAGGGGACGCATCGTGATCAACGCGGCAGGGCCGTGGGCCGACCGCCTGCTCGAGCTGCTGCCCGAGCGAGTCGCGCCGATCCTTCGCGGCTTGGCGTTCGGGATGAACTTCGTCCTGAAGCGATGGCCGGTGCGCACCCACGCCGTGGGTCTGGTCTCCCGCGCCCGGCCGGACATCGAGAGCCGGCTGCTCTTCTTCGCCCCGTGGAAGGGATACACCGTCGCCGGCACCTACTACCGCCGGCATGAGGGCGACCCGGGAAGTTTGCGGGCAACGGACAGGGACATCGAGCTTCTCCTGGCCGACATCAACGCAGCGCACCCGGCGGCCCGCGTCACCCGCGAGGACGTCCTGATGATCCACGGCGGCCTGCTGCCGGCGCGGAGCTTCCCGAGCACGCCAGGCGCCGAGCCGAAGCTGGCGAACCACTACGCGCTCGTCGACCACGCCGCCCGCGACGGGATCGGGGGCCTGATCTCGGTGGTCGGGGTAAAGTACACGACCGCCCGGCACGTGGCCGAAAAGACCGTGGACCTGGCGCTGGCCCGGCTCGGCCGGCCTCGCCGCCCGTCACCGACAGCCGAGCGACCGCTCGCCGGCGGCGATATCCGGGATTTCGGAGCCTTCGTACGCGGCGCGGAAGACGAAGTGCCGGCCGGTGTGACGCCGCAGGTTCTGCGGCACCTCATCCACCACTACGGATCCGCATACCGGGCTGTCTTGGATGCGGGGGAGCGCCGCGCCGACATGCTGGCCCCGCTCTGGCCCGGGGCGCTCAGCACGGCAGCTGAGGTGACGCATGCCGTCCGCGCGGAAATGGCGATGACGCTGCCGGACATCGTGTACCGGCGGACGGACCTAGGCACGGCGGCGATCCCGCCCGAGCCGGTGCTCCGGCGCTGCGCCGAACTTGCGGGTGCCGAGCTGGGCTGGGACGAGCCGCGCAAGGCCGCGGAGATCCGGAAGGCCGGAAACCTGCCCTGGCTGGCGTAGACGCGGCGCCGGACCGGCCGCGCTCAGCCGCCGATGCGCTTCACGTAGTCGGCCAGCAATACGGTCCGGCCCGTCAGCCGGGATTCCTCGGCGGCGAAGCCCATCATGTGGCTCTCGACCGACCGCTGGATGGACGATTCCATGGAGGCGGCATCGGGCCGGGTCATCTCGGCGTGGAGCGCCATGACCAGGCCCGGGTCGCCGCCGCCGTGGCCCGCGTAGCCGCCGGGCAGCGCGCTGATGGTCCACCGGGTGCGGTTGTACGTGTGATGGTCGATCAGGACGATGTCGGCGCCCTCCGTCTGGCGCTCCGTCCGCCCCGTGAGGAACCCCTTGGTGCCGTAGATTTCGATGCAGCGGCCCGCGTCGAAGGCCGTCATCGTGAATGTCGCGGTGACGTCGTTCGCGAACCGCATGCTCACCACCTGATGGTCGACGGCCGTGTTGTCGCACCGGTACACGCAGCGGCCCCAGGGCGATGTGGCGAGCCAGCTGCGGATCTGCCCGGGCGATGCGCCGGGCTCGGCGTCGTACACGGAGCCCAGCCAGGCGCGCTCGCGGGTCGCGTAGAGCGTGGCGTTGAACTCGCAGGTCGCGCCGGCCGGGCAGCCGTCCGTGCAGCGCGCCGGGGCGCCGGCCGGCGCGTTCTTCGCCGTGAACCAGCTCAGCGCGCCGAAGCTCGAGAGCGACTCGCAGCGGCGGCCGACAAGCCAGGAGAGCATGTCCATGTCGTGGCACGACTTCGCGATGATCATCGGCGAGGACTTCTCCGTCACGGCCCAGTGGCCGCGCACGTAGGAGTGCGCCTGGTGCCAGGGACCGAGCGACTCGATCGCGTTCACGGTGACGATGTCGCCGACGGCGCCGGAGTCGATGATCTCCCGGATCTTGCGGTAGAACGGCGTGTAGCGCAGGACGTGGCAGACGAGGACGCGGCGGCCGAGCCGGTCGGCGATGCGGGCGAGTTCCAGCACCTCATCCGGCCGGGTGGCGATGGGCTTCTCGAGCAGGATGTCGTACCCCTTTTCCATCGCGCGCCGGCACGGCCCGAAGTGGTCGGAGTCCTGGGTGCCGATGATCATGATGTCGGCCAGCCGGCCGGCGGCCAGGATCTCCGCATCATCGCGGAAGGCCCGAAAGCGGGGGTTTCCGGATGCCGCGCGGATACGCTCCACGCGCTCGGGACGGGGGTCCGCGGCGGCGGCGACTTCGTAGAGCTCGGGCATCTGCGCCGCGAGGGACATGTAGGTGAACGAACGGCCGCCGCATCCAATGGCAGCCAAGCTGAGCTTCTTCATCCGGGGACTCCTCCTGAAACCGCATGCGGCGCGGGCCGGCGGCGAGATCGCGGGACAATACTACCGCGCGCGGGGCGCTGAAACAGAAAACGCCGGGGACCAGACGGATTGGCATCGAGGCGGGGCTTTGATCTAATCTTGGTGGCGCGGCAGAAGCGGATGCACCATGAACCGATCGATGGCATACGGGCGGGCGGTGAGCTACGCGGGCATGATGTGCCTGGCGATCGCGATCAACCTGCTGCCGGTGTTCCTCACCTCGCTGAGCGCGGATCTGGGCGGCACCGCCGGCCTGACCAACGAGCAGCTGGGCCGCCTGGCCGGCATCACGTTCGCGGGGCTGGTGGGCGGTATCCTGCTGACCGGGCCGCTCGCGGATCGGCTGGGCGCCAAGCCGTTCACGGTGGCCGGCAACGGCCTCATCGCGCTCGGGCTGCTGATGCTCGGGCTGGCCCCGGGCTACGCGACGGTATGTCTCGCGGTCTTCGTGATGGGAGTCGGCGCGGGAATTCTGGACATGGTGCTGAGCCCCATCGTGTGCGCGCTCCAGCCCACCCGGCGCACGGCGGCGATGAACTGGCTGCACTCCTTTTACTGCACCGGCGCCGTGGTGACGGTCCTGATCGGCGCGCTCGCGCTGCGCCTGGGGGTCGGGTGGCGCACGCTCTCGCTCTGGCTGATCCCGATGCCGGCGGCGGTGGCCGCGGGATTCGCCGTCATGCAGGTTCCGGCGCTCGTGGCCGAGGGCGGCGAGCGCATGCGCCTGCGGGAGCTGATGTGGAAGCCGTATTTTCTGGTGGGGCTCGCGGCCATCTTCCTGGGCGGCGCGACGGAAGTGGGCCTCGCCCAGTGGCTGCCGGCCTATGCGGAGATGAGCCTCGGATACACCCGATGGGCGAGCGGCATGTCGCTGCTCTTCTTCTCGCTCGCCATGGCCGTCGGGCGAATCGCCGTGGGGATGATCGGGCACCGGATCAGCCCGTTCCGCATCCTGCTCGCCTGCTGCTGGGGCTCGGTCGTCCTCTACCTCGTGGGTTGCTTCGCCCCGTGGCCCGGCGTGGCGCTTGCAGCGTGCATGGTCGTGGGCATCACGGGCAGCTGCCTCTGGCCCAGCACGCTTGGCGTGGTGGCGGACCATTTTCCGCGCGGCGGGGCGTCGATGTTCGGCCTCCTGGCCGCGTTCGGCAACTTCGGCGGCGTGACCATGCCGTGGGTGGTCGGCGTGGTGGCCGACCGCGCGGGCATGCGGCTGGGCCTTTCCACCGCAACCCTGTGCCCGCTGGCCATGGCACTGCTGCTGCTGTGGATGCGCCGGCTCCACAGCGTGTCCAGCAAAGCCCGCATGGCCCCCCATTAGGCAACTCGTGGCCCACACTCACCCCCGCTTCGCCCACCCCTCCCGCGAGGGCATCCGGCATGATCCCCTCCTGGGAGGGGTGCCCGTAGGGCGGGGTGGGTTCTTCGTCCAGGGACGCGCCCCCGGCGTCCGAGGACTCCGGGTTGAATGGCGCGCCGCCCCTGCTAACATACGCGCCTGTCCGTGACGGATGAGGCATGGAAAGGAACCACGACGATGGCACCCGAAGGTCAGAGCATTGGCGGCAAGGGCTGGATTTCGTACCGGCCGGAAATCAAGGTCCTCGATTGCACCATCCGCGACGGCGGACTGATGAACGACCACCAGTTCGATCGCGCCCTCGTGAAGGCGGTCTACGAGACGTGCGTGGCGGCCGGGATCGACTACATGGAAATGGGCTACAAGGGGGATCGGGGCGTGTTTTCCCCCACCCAGTATGGGCCGTGGAAGTTCTGCGACGAGGCCGACCTGCGCGACATCGTGGGCGAGAAGAAGGGCGGCGTGAAGCTCTCGGTCATGGCCGATGCCGACCGGACGAACTACCACCGGGACATCCTGCCTCGGGACCAGAGCGTGCTCGACATGATCCGCGTGGCCACCTACATCCACCAGATTCCGATCGCCATCGACATGATCCGGGACGCCCACGACAAGGGCTACGAGACCTGCGTCAACCTGATGGCGGTATCGACGGTTCAGGACTGGGAGCTGGACGAGGCGCTCGCGGCGCTGGCCGCGTCGCCGGTGGACGTGCTCTACCTGGTGGACAGCTTCGGCTGCATGTACCGCGAGCAGGTCGAGGTGCTGATGGAAAAGTTCCGGAAGCACGCGAAGCCCGCCGGCAAGGAGGTCGGCATCCACACCCACAACAACTGCCAGCTGGCGTACGCCAACACCATCGAGGGGATTATCCAGGGCGCGAACTACATGGACGCGAGCATCGGCGGCCTGGGGCGTGGCGCGGGCAACTGCCAGACCGAGCTGCTCCTGGGCTTCCTGCACAACCCGAAGTTCCGCCTCCGGCCGGTCCTGCAGTGCATCCAGGATCACATCGAGCCGCTGCGCGAGAAGTTCCTGTGGGGCTTCAGCATCCCCTACATGATCAGCGGCCAGCTGAACCAGCATCCGCGCGAGGCCATGAAGTTCATGGAGAGCGGCCAGAACCGCGGCATCGTCAAATTCTACGACTCCATGATCGAGGAGGAGTAGGTCGAGCCCGGCAGTCGAGTGCGGCTTCCGCTAGCTGCGCGACCGGTGAGCATGCGACGACGACAGAGGCAACCAAGACCGCCAAGCCGACCCCGGCCATGGTGGACCCCAGCGCCAAGGGGAAGGCAAGAGTCCCGAAACGGTGACACGTAAGATGCGCCCCTCCCCCACATGGCGCTACCGCACTTTGCATCTGGTAGCACCGTTTGCGTAGTGCGATGGCCTCGTGGGCTAGTGACGTGAGGAAGGAGCCCGAACCGGCCGGGGACGGCCGGCTCCAAAGTCCCATTGTCCGCGCCTTGGAGACGGCGGTCTCCGCCGTTCCGGCCCGTCCGGCACTGCGCCTTACTGCGATGCCATGAACTCAAGACCGTTCTGGTCCTATCAACCGCGCGGATTGACGGATCGGACTGAATTCGGTACGGTATTCAGACCGATGAGGACAATGCGATGAACATGAGAGAAGACCTTCGTCCGATAACCTACCTGAAGAGCAAGGCGGCGGATCTGCTCGATCAGATCAATGCCACGCACCGGCCGGTTGTCATCACACAGAACGGCGAAGCGCGGGCCGTCCTCCAGGATCCCGAGAGTTACGAACAGATGCGGCGCGCGATCGGCCTGCTCAAGCTCGTCGCACAGGGAGAGTCGGACGTGCAGGCGGGGCGCACGATGGCGGCCGACGAAGTGTTCACGAGCCTGCGCAAGACGCTGACAGCGCGCCGGGCCTGACATGGCCTCGCCCCGGTCATACACGGTGGAGTTTGCCGCCGTTGCGCGAGGCGACCTGCAGGCCACCGTCCAGTACATCGCGGCCGACAGTCCGGACGCCGCCCTTCCGGTGCTCGATCAGATTGAGGCACGGTGCTCCACGCTCAGCCGGATGCCGGAGCGGGGGCGGGTGGTGCCGGAACTCGCCGCGTTTGGCATTCAGACCTACCGGGAGCTCGTCCTGTCACCGTGGCGCGTGGTGTATCGGATCAGCGGCAAGACCGTCTCGGTTCTCGCCATCGTGGATGGCCGGCGGAACATCGAGGATGTCTTGCTGGATCGTCTGGTTCGCGGTTCGTGAGCATGCGCGCAGCGGGCACACCAGCGGCCGGCCGACGCCGTCCGTCATCACGCACGCCTCGACGCCGTAGACGGAGCCAATCATCGACGCGGTGACGATGGCGGTCGGATCGCCCTGCGCGATGACCCGGCCGCGCTCCATCACGCAGACCGTGTCGGCGAACCGCGATGCGATGTTCAGGTCGTGCAGCGCCATGGCGGTGCAGATCCCGCGGGTGACGGTGAGCGTCCGGACCAGCTCGCCGATCTGGAACTGGTGGCGCATATCGAGACTGGAGGTGGGCTCGTCCATGAGCAGCACCCGCGGCTGGCGGGCGAGTGCCTGCGCGATGAACGCCAGCTGCGCCTGGCCGCCGCTGAGCGTATCAAGCCGCCGGCCCGCAAGCTCGCTCAGCCCCACTTCGGCGAGGATGCCGGCCGCCGCCTCGCGGTCCTCCGGGCTCACGCGCCAGGACAGCCGGTGCAGGCGCCCCATCAGCACCGTCTCGAAGACCGTCAGCGCGGCGTGGCTGGCCAGGTCCTGCGGCATGTAGCTCACCGCCCGCGAGAGTTCCTCCCCCCGGACCGTGGCGATGTCCCGCCCCTCCAGCCAGACGCTCGCCCGGGTCCGCAGCAGGCCGGCCAGGCACTTGAGCAGCGTCGACTTCCCCGCCGCGTTCGGCCCGATGATGGCCGTGATGCCGGGCCTCAGCGCCAGGGTTACATCCGACAGGACGGACGCCGACCCGTAGGCGAACGACAGATGGCGCGCTTCCAGCGTCATCCGCACTCCTGCTTCCGGCTCGCGACCATGACGGCGAAGAAGGGAACGCCGAAGAGCGCGGTGGCAATCCCGATCGGCAGCACCCCGCCCGACACCACCAGCTTGCCGGCCACGGATGCCGCCGAGAGAAGCACCGCCCCCGCCAGCCCGGAGAGCGGCACGAGGAAGCGCTGGTCCTCGCCGGCCCATCGCCTCGCCAGGTGCGGCGCCACCAGCCCGATGAATCCGATGGACCCCGTGAAACTGACCGCCGTCGCGGTGAGCAGCGACACGAGGATCAACGTCCGGAGCCGCAGCCGCTGAACGTCAACGCCCAGGCTGCGCGCCCGGGCGTCACCCAGCCGCAGAGCCGTAAGCGGCCAGGCCTGCCGGGCGATGAGCGGGAGCACGACGGCCGCGGCCACGGCAATGACGGCCAGCTTGAGCCAGGTCGCGCCCTGAAGGCTGCCGAAGGTCCAGAACACGATCGCCTGGGCCGTATCCTCGGATGCAATGTACTGGAGAAAGGACAGAGCCGCATTGAACAGGAACATGAGTGCGATGCCGCCGAGGACCAGCGTCTCGGTGGAGCCGCTCTTGAGCCGGGCCAGCCCGTAGATGGCGGCGGCGCACGCCAAGGCGAAGACGAACGCGCTGAGCGGCACGCCGAGCAGCGCCCCGCCGGGAATGACACTCACGCCGCACACGAGCGCCAGCGCGGCGCCGAAGCTCGCGGCCGAAGAGATCCCCAGCGTGTAGGGACTCGCCAGCGGATTGTTGAGGATGGTCTGCATCTCCGCGCCGGCCACGCCGAGCACGATCCCCACCAGCACCGCCATGAGCGCGACCGGCAACCGGAACGTCCAGACGATGGTCAGGTTGGACGGGGAGGCGGATTCCAGGCGCAAGAGCGATGCCAGGACGTCGTGGACGGACACGCGCGCGGGGCCGGTCATGACGTCCGCCACGAGCAGCACGACCGCGGCGGCGGCCATCAGCGCAAGCGATCCGAGCTTCCGGCCGACCATCCGGCCGTAGTCCGCGACCGCGGGACGGGCAGGCGGAGCGGGCGAATGCGTCATGGGCGGGGCGCCTCCAGGAACTCGTCGAGCGTGCGCTCGACCACGCCCATCGCGCGCAGCTCGCCGAGAATACGGGCGCGGTTCTCCGCCGTGCCGGAGGCTCCGTAGCCGACCGCGCTGGCGATCAGCACATCGGTGAGGAGGAGCACGCGCTGGCCGGCCGCAAGCAGCCCGCGCACCGCGGTGTTGACGCAGAAGTCGAAGCCGTTGCCGAAGACCACCCACTGGGCCACGTCCAGCGCAGCCACCATCCGGGCCGCGTTGGGATTATGCCGGAAGGCGTTGAACGCCTCACGGGCGTAGTTCGCGCCCGGCTCACCGCAGGTCAGCTTTTCGATGTGAAACAGGCGGTGGCGGCCGACTTGCTCAAGCCACCCCGTGTCGGCCGGATCGCGCGGGATATGAAGCACGCCCGGCAGCTCACCTCCCCGAGGCGCGCGGCCCGAACAGCACGTGGTGAAGACCAGCGGAAGGCCGGCCTCCTTCGCATAGGCGTGAAGGCGGGCCACGCGGGCGGCGATCGGCTGCACACGCGGGCGGAACGCGAGGCCGGCCCCCGACTCGTCCGCTTCGCAGCAGTCCACATCGAAGAAGGCCTGCGGGCGCGTCATGGCGCCGCCTCCAGGCCGGCGGCCCAGACTCCGCTGAAGGCGATCGGCATGAAGCGCCGGTGAAACTCGCGAAGCCGCTCCTCGGGACGCAGGTCTTGGAACTCCGCCGGGTACAGCCACTTCGCCATCTGCTGCAGGGCCACGAAGCTCGTCGGATGCATGCAGAACCCGTGGAACAGGCCGTACACGCGCCCGCTCCGGACGGCCTGGAGATGCTCCCATCCGGGGCGCTTCGCAAAGGCGCGCAGACGGGCGCTGGAGTCCGCCGGCGTCGCGGAGTAGCCGAGGCGCATGGTGTCGGGGAGGGCCGGCCAGCCGGCGCCGGTGATGACGATCACGTCGGGGTCCTTCGCGATCAGGTACTCCGGGCTGATGCGGGCCATGCCGGAAGCCACGTCCGACGCGATGTTCCGGCAGCGGACCCGGTCGAGCACGTGCCCCCAGCTGGAGAGCGTGCCGTCCGCGCTGCGACCATAGGTGCTCCCGTACGTCCCGGCGCCCGCGCTGCCGCTCTCCAGATAGACGGACGGGGGCGGAGTCCGGATCCGGTCGAGCCTCGCGACGACGGCCGCAATCTCGGCGTCTGCAAACGCCACGATCTCCCGGGCGCGCGGCTCGCAGCCCAGCACGGTTCCAAGCAGCAGCAGGCTCTGCTGGGGCCCCTTGAACGGATCGTCGGACAGGTTCAGAAAGAGGACGGGCAGCCCGGCTTTCCCGAGCTGGTCCATGCTCTTGTAGCGGCGGTCGATCATGAACGTGTCGGCCACCACGAGATCGGGCTTGAGCGCCAGCACCTGCTCGGCGCTCAGCGCATCCTGGAAGATCGAGCCCACCAGCGGGATGCGCCCCAGGCGAGGGTATTGTTTCAGGAACGCCGCATACGCATCCGCGTCCGCGCTCTGGATGTCGTCACCCCACGCCACCACGCGATCCTCCACGGCGGCCCCGAGCAGAAGCGACAGCTCGTAGATATCCCGGCTGCGGATGAGCACGATGCGCTTGATCGGACGCCTGAGCGAGACCGTCCGCCCGGCCATGTCCGTGACGACCGTGGACGTCGGCGACGGTCCGGGACCCAGGGTGCTCTCGGCGCCCGTGGAGCAGCCGGCGCCGGCCAGCAGCCCCCCCAGCACCAGCGCTATCAGCGGGTAGTTCATCGGGCGTCAAAACCGCGCGCAGAGCGACACGCCGACGGTCCGGGGCGTTCCCTCGAACGCCGAACCGTTCTTCACGCCCAGGAACACGTCGGAGAAGTACTCCTCGTCCAGCAGGTTCCGCGCGAACACCGTGGCGGTGACGGACTTCCACGTGTAGCCCACCCGCGCATCGACCAGGTTGTAGCCGCGCACGCGTATCGTGTTGGCGGTGTCGGCGTATGATCCGCCGACGTGCCGGTTCTCAACGCCCGCGAACCAGCCGAGCAGCGGCTCGTAGCCGAGGCCCAGGGTGAACATGTCCTCGGAGACCAGCGGGATGTCGTTTCCTTCGGTGGCCGGAGCGGAGTCGTCGCGCACGATCTCCGGCGACCGGCGCGTGCAGCTGCCGTAGACATCCAGGTTGCCGACGACGCGGGCCTTCAGCTCCAGCTCCACACCCGTGATCCGCCAGTCGCCGACGTTGTCCGGCTTCTGGGTCGTCGGGTCGGTCCCCACCACATCGTTTCGCTCCTGCTGGTACGCGGCCATATTCACGACCAGCCGCCTGGCGAACAGGTAGTTCTTCAGGCCCAGCTCATAGCTGGTGCTCGTCTCCGGGGGGATTTCCGCGATCTCCGCCGGCCCGACGTTGCGATAGACCGGCCAGAAGCCCTTGCCCCAGCTGGCATAGGCGGTCGTGACCTCCGGCTGCTCCTCGAAGAAGTGATAGGCCACCCCGGCGCTCGGCGAGACCGCGTCTTCGCTCATCGTGGAGCCGGTGCCGCGGACGCGGTCCTCCTGCTCGCGCGTGTAGCCGTCGTAGCGCCCGCCGAGATCGAAGTCGATGCGCCGGCCGAAGGCGAGCCGGTTCTTCAGGAACACGCCGTAGTCGAGCTCCTCGACGTCGAGCTCGCCCCATGGGCCGTAGATCCACGTGCCGGGGTCCGGCTCGATGCGGCTGGACAGGTCGAGCAGGATGCCCCGGGCGGCGTCACTGCCGGGCGACCAGATAGACTGGTAGCGGTTGTTGTACGTCCAGCGCTCCAGGCTGCCGCCGCCGACCAGGGTTCCCGCGACCTCCTCGCCCGCCGCGTAGTCCGCGGCGAGCTGGTACTCCGAGAACCAGGAGTCCTCCGCCCAGTCGCGATTGCTCGAGGAGCGGCTGATGATCGTGCCCGTCGCCGGGCTGTCGTCCGGGCGGCCGACCTTCCAGTAGGTGTCGGCATTCCAGAACGCCAGGCTGAGCTTGGAGTCAAGCCGGTCGGACAGGGCCCGCTCCCAGATGGCGGCGGCGCGGTACTCCGTGACGTCGCCCGAGTTCTGGCCGGGCACCGCGAGGTTTTCGTCGCGGTCAATGCCGGGAAGCCGCTTCCCATTCTTGCCGATGAGGACCGGCGCCGCCTTGTCCTGCGACGCATCGACGTAGCCCGCCATCACGTTCAGTCGGTCGGCCGCGCCGGGCGCGAGGGCCATGTGGACATAGGCGTCCTCGCGATCGCCGTCCGTTCGCGGCTGCCAGCCCCCGATGACGCTCCTGCTTCCCGTGAGGGAAAACGTGGAATCGCGGGCGGGGCTCAGCGGCCCCGAGATCCGGAGCGCCGACCGGAGCTGATCGATCGTGCTTTCGTACGTGCCCGAGGCGGCGCCCTCCCAGTCGGGCGTCCCCGGGCTGCTGAAGAGCTGCAGCGCGCCCGACATGGCGCCCCGGCCGTAGAGCGACGCCACCGGGCCCTTGACCAGTTCCATGTGCGTGATCGCATCACTGGGAAGCGACCCCACGTACGGCCCGCCGAAGGACAGGCGCCGCTGGGGAATGCCGTCGAGCAGGATCAGCACATTCCCGCCGCTCATCGGATTGCTGCCCAGCCCCCGGACCTCGATGCCCGGAACGGCCATTTCGTTCTCCTGGCGCGGCGTCAGCTTGACGCTTGATGCGCCGCTCAGGGCCTGCTGGTAGTTCGCAACGCCCGGTTTCCGCAGAGGGTCCACCGGGATCACGGTGACATCGGCGGGTACCCGGTACGACGCGACTCCGACACGCGTGGCCGTGACCACGATTTCATCCGTGGCCCTGTTCGTTTCCTGGCCGGATGCCAGCGGAATCCCAACCAGCAGCCCGACGAACCCGACCGCCGTCATCCGCCGGACACGCGTCATGCACCGGCTCCTTCGTATGAATGGTCCGTCTCGAGCACCACGGCGTGGAGCGATCCATCCTGGGCGCACACGTACCCCATCCTCCCCGCGACCGTGAGCCCGCTGCATGAACTCAGCAGCGGGCGGTGCCAGATCGTCTGCCCCGTGTCGGCCCGCAGCGCGAGAATCCCCTTTCGCTCGCGCCCCTCGGACACGTAGATCCGGTCATTGCCCATGACTACGGGGCTGCAGCCTCCCACAGGCACCGACCAGACACGCGAACCGGTCTGTCCGTCGAAGGCCTGGATCCGGGCGCCGCGCAGATACACCCGCCCCCGGTATGCCAGCAGGTGCCTCGGAGCGTCGGTCTCCTGCTGCCAGCGCGATTCGCCGTTCTCCGCGCTGCAGCACTGGAGCCATCCCCGGCCGTCCGCTGTCTGGATGGCGGCGACCACGCTCCGGCCGTCGAATTCCACAAACGGCTTGGCGAGCGGCATCCCGGGCCGATCATGCGGGCGCCGCCACAGGACACGGCCGTCCGCCGGGTCCAGCGCGTATAGCGCCTTGCCGGATGCCACGTACAGCCGATCGGGGCTGACCGACGGCGCGGACAGCAGCCCCTCGCGCGGCACCGCCCGGGTCCAGAGCGGCGCGCCCGTCCGTGCGTCCAGAGCCTCGACCGCCCCCCCTTCACTCCAGCAGACGAGCCGGTTCGCCACGACGACCTGCGGTGCGCTCGGCCGGCGACGGGAGTCCGCCACGGCGCGGCGCCATACGGGCGCGCCGCTGGCGCCGTCCAGGGCGACAAGCTCGATTCGGCCCGCGCCTTGCTCGCTCCAGGCGTAGACCCGCCTGGCGTCCAGGCTGGGGCAGCCGGCGACGGGGAACGCGGTCTTCCACAGGCGGGCGCCGGTGCGCCGGTCCATGACCAGCAGGTGCGACCCGTCGGGCTCTTCTGCCAGCGCCAGCACCTGGCGCTTGGTGACGACCGGATAGGCGGATCCGCTTCCGGCGCGCGATGCAATCCCGTGCCGGGCCCACGGCGTGCAGACGCACGGGCCGCCGTCGCCCGCGCCCCGAAGCGCGGACCAGAGGCCGAAGAGGCCCGCCGCGGCTAGGAGTACGGCCGCCACGCGCCCGAGACGCCACGCGCGCTCGCGCACGCGACTTTTCCACACCTCCTGGCGGATCCGCTGCCGCAGATGCGGCAGGGCAAGGTCCTGAGCGGCATCGGCCCGCATCGATCGGCGGAATCCGTCGATCCGTCTCTGCACGCGTTCCGCCTCCGCCCGGCAGGACGGACAGGCCGCCAGATGCTGCTCGACGGCGGCGGCGTCCTCGACGGACAGCGCTCCCAGCGCATGCCGTTCCACGTTCTCGAGTATCTCCGTGCAGTCCACGTTCGACCTCCCGCGCTGGTGCCCCTCACTTGTTATATACGTTCGCCGTCGCCCAAAAGGGACAGGTCGGCCGGAATTCACAGCTGGGCCTCGAAGCCCGGAACGCGGCTTCGGACTGGACGCTCCGTGTTCAGGCTCAGCCCCGAAGCGAATCGTCGGCGCGGAGACGCTTCAACGCCCGCTGGGCTCGCTTCTTGGCGGTCTCAACGGAGCAGCCGAGGTGTGCGGCGATCTCATGAAACGGCATGCCGTGCACCAGTCGCAAGGCGAGTACTTCCTGATCCGGCGGCGGAAGGGACTGCAGCATGGCGGCCGCCCGGCCGTCGCTCGGAGGGGCTTGCGCCTCGTCGCGGGCCTGCTCGGCCAGCGCCTCAAGCTGCTTCGATCGCCGGCCTTCCTTGCGCTGGAGATCGACGCACACATGGCGCAGGATGGAATAGAACCAGGGGGCAAAGGAGCGGGCGGGATCAAAGCTCTTCCGGGCGCCGACCACGCGGACGAACGCTTCCTGGACCGCGTCCTCGGCCGCCGACGACTGGCCCAGCAGATTGCGGGCCGTGACCTGCGCCGGCCGGTAGTACCGCGCCACGAGTTCGTCGAAGGCGACCTCGTCGAACGCCTCCTGAAACTGCCGCATCAGCGCTTCGTCAGGGATGTCATGGCCCGCCATGGGAATCAACCGCCGCCTCCGTCCCGCAGGTGCCCCGTCTGCGGAGGATGATGAGCGTACCCGGGCAATCCCCGCAGGGAGCACCAGCTTCCCGGCTTCATCTATTCCGATGCGCGGAATACGCGATCCGGCCGGCCGGCGATGCTCAGCGTCCAGCCGGCCGGGCCAGGCGTGAGGCGCGCGTCGGGCCGCCCCCCCCGGTACGGCAGCACGAAGAACGCGAATTCGCACGCGCGGCCCGGCATGGGCCTCTTCCGCCAGGACAGGCTGGTAATCGGAACCGACGGGTCCGCCCGCGGGCCGACGTCCCGATTCCGGAGCTCGCGCAGCTCGGACCCGGGCATGGATGCCGGCTTGAGCTCGAGCTGCGGAGCCTCCAGCTCGTGCGGCCGCCCGGCGAGCACCATCAGCCCAAACCCGTCGAGCCCGCCATCCAGGACGCCCGGCCCGACGGGCTCCAGCTCATACGGCGTGTGCAGAAGCCAGTCGACCGCGTGGGCGGCGAAATCGAAGCTCGCCGGACCGGCCAGCCGGTCATGAACCAGCCACCCCACCCCTTTCGCGAAGTGGATCGTCCGGTCATGGACCACGCCCAAGGCGCGCTCGTACGCGCGGCTGCGCGTGCCCAAGACGTCCACATCCGCACCCGGCTCCCAGGACACGCGCTCCGCCACCTTCTCCGGCTCCAGATCGTCGATGGCGACCACGTTGTGCGCGCGCAGCGAACGGAACCAGGCCCCGTACCGGGGGTCCTCGTAGTTGGCGCCAATGCCCGAGTCCAGCGCGACCGGACGGCCGTGCGCGAAGGCGACGAATCCGACCGTGTCGATGTGGCTGTGCTGGCCGCCGAGCGGGCCGTGATCGACCGCCATGTAGAAGTCGGTCGGCGCCCAGCCGTCGCGAAGCACGGTGAAATGCGAGTCCAGCGCGACCGATCCCCGCGGCTCCGGCTCGCGCGGCACGATTCCCGGCGGCACCAGCTCCGGCACGGCCTGCCGGACGGGCCATGCGAAGTCGGGCCGGCCGAACACCGCGGCGCCGCGGCGCAGCAGGCGCACCTGGGGATGCGCCGCATAGTCGCCAAACGCGGGGAAGGAGCCGTCCGGCGCCGTCATCAGCATGGACCACTGGTGCATGCGCTCGAGCGTGCCGAGCGTAGCCGGATTCATCAGATCGGCAAAGCGCGCTTCGGCGCCGTTCGCGCGGATCGTGGCCACGGCCTGCATGGTGAAGGTCAGCGCCACCTCGTGATAGCCACACCGCTCGTAGTAGCCTCCGTCGGGATAGACCTCGCGCTCGAGATGCAGCCGGATGGCGCGTGCCGCGACCCGGGCCCAGCCGTCGCTGTCCGGGAACTCCGGGAACAGCGCGGCCACGGTCGCCAGCCCGCCGCTCTCGTATGTCTGGTGGTTGCCGTAGGTGTAATCCGATGCGATGTTGAAGGCGGCGAATCGCCCGCTCCGCAGGACGGTCCACATCATCACGGCGTGCGTCCGGGGCGAGAGCCCCTCCCGGCGCATGGTGAGGTACGTGTACGCCACGCGCGCGGTCCGAACGACGTAGATGTCGTAGTACGGGTTCCGGCTGTATGGAAGCTGACGCGGATCGGTCACGCCGCGAAGGATATCGCGGACCAGTCGGCCATGGATGTCCACGGCCCGCTCGAACGCCTCCACGTACTTTCGCGCGCCCGTCAGCAGGAACGCGTCGCCGAGCAGCTCCAGCCGATCGAAGACGAACGCCGCGGGGTCGGGCGGGTCCGTCGGCCAGCCGGCGATCCCGTCGACGAGCATGTCGGCTTTCGCGAGGACCACGGGACGGTCGAGCGCCGAGATGCCGGCTGCGCCCGGCGCAAAGCCGAACCAGCTCAGCGGCAGCGGCGATTCCCGCCGCGCCAGCCGCGCGCCCCACGCCGTCCAATCGGCCTCGCCCAGCTCCTTCAGCGCATCCTCGTCGCGGACACCGTTGATCGTATCGATGAAGAACGCCCGGCGCTCCGCGGCGTGCCGCGCATAGGCGGCCGCCTCGGCCGCCCGGTCGCCGGGCTCCCCGCCGAACCGGATCTCGCCGAACCGCTCGGGCCGCAGGGCTTCGCCGAACGTCGGCGCCCACTGGGCGTATCGCGTGGGCTCCGAGCGGTTCACCCGCATGACATTGAAGCCCCACGCCTCGCCGTCCTCGGGGATCCGCCCCAGGATCGCAAACGGCAGCACCACCTCCACCAGCCACGCGTCATCGCGAAGCTCCACCCGGAAGTCGAAGCGCGGGTTCCACCCCTGCACCTGGCGGTTGCTGAACCCCAGCAGCGTGACGGCGATGCCGTTCGGCGGCAGCATGAAATGGAAGTACCGGGTCCGGGTCCGCTGCACGTCGATCTGGAGCTCGATGGCGTCATCCCCCCACGCGTCGCGCGCATAGGCGACCGTCCGGGCAGCCAGCTCGCGCACGCGCGCCATGTCGGCCGTCCGGCAGCAGGCCGTGATCCGGAGCGCGTCGCGGTCGCGCGAGAGGCGGACGTCCGTCTCCTCCAGCGCCGCGGCGTCACCGCGGTGGTTCAGCAGGATGCCGAGCGGCGCCGTCGCGGGCGCCCACGGCACGGCTCCCCGCGATCCCGGCGCGGAGAACGGCGACGGAAACCCCAGCCAGTTGAGCGACTCGCGCGGCGCAGCCTGCTTCGTTGTCACCGATTGCCTTCTCCCCGTCCATGCGCGGGCATGCGTTCCCTACTGCGGATCCGCCGGAGCCGCGTCCGGCCGCCGGACCACCCGATACAGCAGCATCTGGCCCGGCGCCAGGCCGTTCGGCGTCACTTCCACGCCGCCATCCGGCATGCGCTTCGGCTCCCAGCACTCGTAGTGCATATCAAACACGTTGCGCTCCGTCACGGTACGATTGAGCCGGTACGGCTCGAAAACCTCCGTGGCCGGGCCTCGGAAGCGGATCGCCGCCTGCGTCGGGCGCCGCGCGTCGTTGTTCACCACCATGACATAGTCGCTCCCGTCGTCGTGCCGGAACTCGGAGACGATGAGCGGCGTCTCAGCCCAGACGCGGGTGACCAGCCCGGAGCCGTCGAACAGCGGCGCGCCGCCGTAGGCGCGGCCGTAGTGCCGCACGTCGCGGAGGCGCAGATGCCGCACAAGGGGCGCCATCTCGACTCGGAACCGGTCGTGGACGCGGCGCATGGACGTGAACTGCTCCGTGCGCTCGTCGAACATCACCGGCGCACTCCGGTAATTCTCGCGCGAGTCGTACGAGTGAAAGATGAAGTACATGAACCCGCTCGCGCCGTGCGCCACGGCGGTGCCGAGCTGCCAGCGGAAGTCGTCCTCGGTCATCGGGCGATAGAGCGACAAGGCCGAGGAAAGCCCGCTCGACCACAGGGGCACCCCGGCCTGCGCGGCCACCGCCTGGTAGAAGAGGAGGTTCCGGAAGTAGATGTCGAGGTTCTCCGCCTCGGGGCGGCCCGTCCAGAACTGCTCGTAGCAGTCGTAGCAGAGGAACCGCGATCCGCCGTCGCGGATGAGGCGGCCGACAGCATCCGCCCAGCGGTCCGGATCCTGCGCCAGGAGCGGTTGGTGGTTCACGAATGCGTGGAGGTGCGGCGCCATCTCCTGCTGGATGGCGACCGCTCGGGCGACGTTCGGCATCCGCTCCTCCCCGGGCTCGTCGCCGACGTAGAAGCCGAACAGCGCGGGATGCCGGCCGTACTGCCGGAGGGCTTCGGCCATCGTCTGCCGGTACTGGGGTTCGCCTTTGCTCGCCAAGTCGCCGGCGTAGAGGCCGCCGACGCCCAGGATCAGCCGCACGCCGCGCGCCTGCGCGCGGTCGAGCATCTTCCGGGTACGGCGCATCTGCTCCGGGGCGAGCGAGGAGTAGGGCGCCATCGCAACGTTGAGCCCCGCGTCCGCCCAGTTGTCGGCGCAGGTCCGGTCGGCCTCGAACGTGGCCAGGTCGAACCGCGGCCCCGCCCACGCGCCCAGGGTGAACGGCAGGGAGTCGGGCAGCGCCCGGCCCGCAGTCGGGCGCTCGGGCCGCGACTCGCGCATGCGCCGAAGGAAGCCGGCCATCCACTCGCGGGCCGCCCCACGGGCCAGGATCGGGGTGTGCCGAGCCGCCATGAGCTGGCGCGCGTCACCCGCATCCCCCGCCTCGTCCGCGAACACGATATGCCCCCACTGGTGGATGTCCAGGAACGAGCCGTGGGTCGGCGACCAGCAGAGGAAGGCGTCTCCCGGCTGCTCCGTGCGCGCCAGGTTGATGCCCCACACGTCGCCCGCGGCCGGGCGCTCGCCGATCGCCGACCACGGAACCGTCAACTCGGCCCGCCAGCCGGCTGCAGTCCGCTGAACGGTGCGGCGCACGCCCGAAGCCGTGAAGGCGAGATCGCCGCTCTTGGGGTCGCCCGACGGATACAGCACGCCGGGGCCGCGTTCGTCGTAGACCGATCCGGCTGCCGACAGCACGACATGGAACCACCGGCTGCCGAAGTCGTGCGTGTGTCCGGGATCGACGAACAGCTCGACGCCGTCGTCGCGCCACAGGTCCGCCGCGTCGCGCGCGCGGTTGGAAGCCGTCACGGCCGAGTCGTCGCAGGCGAACGAGACGGTCAGGCCGGCGTCATCCCATCGCACGGACGCCGCGGTCGCGGCGGACGCCGGGGCGCCCTGAGCCGCGACGAAACCGAAGACGTCGACGGCGCGTGCGGTCGGCACGACCAGCACGTGGTTCGTGTCGCACGCCGACCGTTCGGCGCTGGCCGGCGCGGCCATGGCGAGCGCCAGGCCCGCGGCCAGTCCGGCCAGTAGCCGGCCACAGGCGTTTCGCGACGGACGACTCGATCCGGTGCTGGGCGGCTTCATGTCTTGCACGTGGTGTCTCGTCTGTGTGTGGACTCAAGCGACGCCGCGGGGGCGAGGCCGAGATCCTTCGCTGCGCTCAGGATGACAGGCCCTCGGACGCGGTCACCGGCAGGAGCGCGCTCTCGGCGGCCGGGAGGGCGCCGCGCCAGCCGGCCTTCAGCGCGGCGGCGAGCCGCTTCACCGTTTCCTGGTTGGCGCCGGAGCGGACCACGTTGTCGTTCTCGTTCGGATCCGTCGCGTGATCGTACAGCTCGACTGCCTCCGGTGTGCCGGACTTGCGCTGCCACTCGGTGTAGCGGTGCCGGTCCGTGCGGATGCTGTAGCCCATGATGGAATGGCCGCGCGGGTACTGGCTGAACGCCGCCTGTTTCCAGGGCCGGTCCGGGGCCCCCAGCAGCGGCGCGAAGCTCAGCCCTTCGAGGTGGCGGGGCTTATCCAGACCGCAGAGCTCGCAGAGCGTCGGATACACGTCCACGAACTCCGTCAGGCCGGCGGCATGCGCCCCGGCGGCCTTCTGTCCCGGCACGGAGCAGATCAGCGTCGAACGGGTATCGAGCTCGAAGTTCGTATGCTTGCACCACATGCCGTGCTCGCCCAGCTTCCAGCCGTGGTCACCCCACAGCACGATCACGGTGCGCTCGCGCAGTCCGAGCCGGTCCAGCTCGTCGATCACGCGGCCGATCTGCGCGTCGACGTAGCTGACGCACGCGAGGTAGCCATGAATCAGGGTACGGGCCGTCTCGTCCGGAACGGCGCCCTGCTGCGCGATGCCGTCGTAGCGGCGCAGCTCGCCCCACGACGCGCCGGCGATCGCCGGAAAATGCTTCGGCGGGTACGGGTTGTCGGCCAGCCGGATCTCGTCCCGCTGGTACAAGTCCCAGTACTTCTTCGGCGCGATGAAGGGCAGATGCGGCTTGAGGAAGCCCGTAGCGAGGAAGAACGGACGGTCGCCCATCTGCCGGAGCATGCCGATGGCCTTGTCCGCCGTGGCTCCGTCGGCGTAGGCGTTGTCCGGCACATCGGCGGACTCGTACGCCGCGCCTCGGACGTCCGCCGCGGATCCGGCAGAGACCGAGGCCTGCTTGGCCTGCCGAAGCCGCTCGCGCAGCCGGTCGATGTTCTCGTTGAGCTGGTACGCCGACACGTCCGGCCGCCACCACGGGACCGACCACGACCGCTCGTCGTTCAGCGTGCCGTGGTAGATCTTGCTCAGCCCCGCCACGTGATAGCCGCTGTTCTTGAAATGCTGGGGGAGCGTGACCACGTCGGGCAGGCTCTTGCGAAAGTGCGTGACGAGGTCGTAGACGCGCGTCGTGTCGGGCCGGCAGCCGGTGAGCAGGCTGGTCCGTGACGGCGAGCAGACGGCCTGCTGGCAATACGCGCGGTCAAAGACCGTGCCGGCAGCGGCGAGCCGGTCGATGTTCGGGCTGAGCACGTGCTTCTTCCCGTAGCAGCCCAGCTCGGGACGCAGATCGTCGACCGCTATGAACAGCACGTTCGGCCGGCCCCTGGCCGAGCGAGCGACGGCAGGCGCCGCACCGGTCTGGCCTAGTCCGAGCGATGGCCAGGCGCACGCCCCCGCGGCCAAGGCCATCCCGTGAAGAAAATCGCGCCGGCTGATGCCACTCATGCTCCGCCTCCCGTGGCCGCAGGGCCAAGTCGCGATATCCTTCGCCTCCGCCCCCACCCCGTCAACTCCATCCTGCGCGAAGCGGACGGCCGCTCCGGCGCGGAGACGCTCGCCGCGGCACAGCGATCGCAGAGAGGAGTTGGCGAGTCACCGGACGACCTGGCTCTTGCTCCGCGGCCGTTCCGCCTCGTGGGATCTCTGGCTCAGGACGATCCGGCCATCGATGAGGTTGACGGGAAGATCGGTTCTTTCGGAGATCTCGGCCAGGATGCCGAATAGGGAGCCGTACCGGCAGACAAGCGAAACGGGCGGCACGTTGGTTCGGAGTTCCGATTCGAGGCCGCAAAGCGGTGGGATGTCCTTCCTCAAGTAGTACCCCGCCACGTCGAATGACACCGTGAGTGATGTGGCGCCGGCCTGATGCGCCAGCGTGGTAATATCTGCGGCGACTTGAGCAATGGGCGCGTTGGAAAAGCGGACAAGAGGAATGACCACGGCGTGGAGATTGGAGACGGTCTGGATCTCGAGCGCGGATGGAGTCACCGACTCGTATCGCCCTGCGGGGAGTTCCAGCTTGGCGCCCGGCTCGATCGGGCCGTAGATCAGCCGGGTCCGGCAGTTCCTCACGTGCATTGGCTCCGCAGTCGCCACCGACGCGGCAAGAGCCACCATCATCAGGATCCATCTCATCGCGTGTCACCTGTCCTTCGTCCAACAGATACCATGACACGGCCGGCTGTGCAGGGCCATCGCCTGGAACAACCACCGGTCTGGCGCTCCTGCCGACAGAGGCCACGGCCTCACGGCCGCGGCTACATCACGCGGCCCGTGATTCAGCGCGAGCCGCAGCTGCGCGCGTGAGCGCGTGGCGTCCGCCCCAGTCCACGGCTGATGCAGCGCCATCTCGTCTCGGTCTGCTCACAGCTCAATCAGCGTCACTTCCGGTCTACAGCGAAATCGCATCTTCAGGGAGTACGTGCCGATGCCCGGGCTGACGTGCAGTGGGCCACTGGGCGTCTCAAAGAGTCCACGGTCATAGGGGTCGGGGTCGTACGGCAGGACGAATCGCTGCAGGGCTGAAAGCCGGATCTGTCGACCGTGCGTGTGCCCGGCAAGAGCCAGGTCGAACCGTACGTCGCGGATCCGCACGACCGCGCGCGGATAGTGCTCCAGCAAGACGCGCTTGTACCCCGGAGGCGTCTGCTCGTGGCGGGTGGTCAACGTCAGCAAGGCAACGTGCTTCGATGGCAGCATGATCGAATTGTGGGAAAGCCAACTGCCGCCGGTTCGCCGAAAGGCCTCGGCGATGCGGTCAAAGGATCGTATGGCCCAGTAGTCGTGGTTCCCGGCAACGCCATACATGGGCTTGTTGACTCTCGCGAGGATCTGAAGCGCGCCATCACGAAAGGCGGCATCCTCGACCAGATCGCCGGTGAAGCAAACCAAGTCGGCATCGATTCCGTTGATCGTCGCCACCACCTTCTCGAGGTACTGGGTGTCTCCGGCGAAGTGGATGTCGGAAATGTGAATGACGCGGACCGTGGGGGCTGGGGAAAGAGCGATGTGACCAACGCAAAGCCAGGTCGGCTCGACATAGCGCGCGTATGCCAGGCACAGCGCCGCGAGGACACCCAGTGCTCCGGCCGCCCGGAGCACCCGGCTCAGAGACCGCTTCACGATCCGCATGAGATCCGTGTGTCGCACAGAGACGGTTCGCCCTCCCGCTTGGGGCCGCACGTGCACTCGCCAGCCACCGGGCGACGGGGCCGGCGTCCCTCCCGCCGCGCGGTTCATCGGGCTGATCGATGCCCCCCGAAATACGGGATGGCCCGCGGCCTCGCGGGCCCGGCCTGGCCCGGACTATGATCGGCGTTTGCCATCTGCTCCCGCGTCGCCACGGATGATGGCACCCCCACCGAGGGCGGACAAGGCCGTCTTCTCTGCTGGAAGCCCTCCATCAACACGGCCGCCTCAGGCTACCCCGGAGTCGATGCCGGGCGCGCGTGAGCGCCGTCAGAAGACCAAGATGCGTCTGGCGATTTTCGCCGCGTAAAGCTTCAGTGACGGGCGGGTCGGAACGGCGGAGACCGCCGTCTCCACGGACCGAGGCCAAGCGGGCTCCTTGGAGCCGGCCGTCCCCGGCCGGTTCGGCGCCTTCGCCCCTCGCGTCACTGGCCCATTACTTCGCCGCGGCCGATTGCGTTGCCACGGCCCGGCGGCGCGGGTAGGATGTCGCACCTGTACGGGCACGATGAAATTCTACGCCGATCTGCACGTTCACTCGAAGTACTCTCGCGCCACCAGCCGCGACGCGGGACTCGAGGAGTTCTCCGCCTGGGCCGCCCGCAAAGGGCTGGCCGTGCTCGGAACGGGCGACTTCACCCACCCCGCCTGGCGCGCGGAGATCCGCGACAAGCTGGTGCCGGCCGAGCCCGGCCTGTTCCGCCTGCGCGACGACCTCGCCCGGGCCGCGGCCGAGCGCGTGCCGCCGGCGTGCCGCGCCGACACGCGGTTCCTCCTCCAAGTCGAGATCTCGACGATCTACAAGAAGGACGGCGCCACGCGGAAGGTGCATCACCTGGTCTTTGCGTCGGGGTTCGACGAGGCGGAGCGGCTTTCGGCCGCGCTCGCGCGCGTCGGCAACCTGGCGTCCGACGGCCGCCCGATCCTCGGGCTCGATTCGCGCCACCTGCTCGAGATCACGCTCGAGGCCGGCGCCGGCTGCTTCCTCATCCCGGCCCACATCTGGACTCCGTGGTTCTCCGCGCTCGGCTCCAAGTCCGGCTTCGACCGCATCGACGACTGCTACGGCGACCTCGCGCCGCACGTGTTTGCCGTCGAGACCGGCCTTTCCTCCGACCCGCCGATGAACTGGCGCGTGTCGAGCCTCGACCGCTTCCGGCTCGTGTCCAACTCCGACGCGCACTCGCCCGCCAAGCTCGGGCGCGAGGCCTGCGTGTTCGACACGGATCGGGACTATTTCGCGATGCGCCGCGCGCTCGAGACGGGCGCCGGCTACGCCGGGACCGTGGAGTTCTTCCCCGAGGAAGGGAAGTACCACCTCGACGGGCATCGCGCCTGCAACGTGCGGCTCGAGCCCGCCGAGACCCGGAAACTCGCCGGCCGTTGCCCGACTTGCGGGAAGCCGCTCACCGTCGGCGTGATGAACCGCGTCGAGGAGCTGGCCGACCGGCCGGACGGCGCGCGGCCGCCCGGCGCCGCGGACTACCGCTGCCGGGTTCCGCTGCCCGAGGCGCTCTCCGAGATCGTCGGAGCCGGACCCGACAGCCGGAAGGTCCAGTCCGCGTGGGACCACCTCGTGGCCCGGCTCGGACCCGAGCTGTTCATCCTGAACGAGGCGCCAATCGAGGCCATCGCCCGGGCCGGCTCCGCCCTGCTGGCCGACGGCATCGGACGCATGCGCCGCGCCGAAGTGATCCGCGACGCTGGCTACGACGGCGAGTACGGCGTGATCCGGCTGTTCCGGCCCGACGAACTCACCCCCGGCGCCGGCGTCTCCGCCCTCTTCGACGTGCCTCCCGATCCGCCCGCCCCGAAGCCGACGCGCACACGCGCGGAGCCGGGCGGCGGAGCCAGGCCGGACATCCCGGAAGCGGCGTCCGCCGCGCGTGAACCCGAGGCGCCCGGCACCGAGGCCGCCGCGGCCGCCATCCTCGATGCGCTCGACCCCGAGCAGCGCGCCGCGGCGGAAATCGTCCGGGGCCCCCTGCTCATCGTCGCCGGCCCGGGCACCGGCAAGACGCGCACGCTCACGCGCCGGATCGCCCGCCTCGTCGCGGACGAGGGCGTGCCGCCCGAGTCCTGCCTCGCGATCACGTTCACCAACCGGGCCGCCAACGAGATGGCCGTGCGGCTGGCCGCGCTCCTGCCCGGTGCCGCCGCGCGGATCCGCGTCACCACGTTCCACGCGCTCGGCTGGCTGATCGTGCGCGAAAACGCGCGCCGGCTCGGCTACGACTCGGAGCCGCGCGTGATCGACGAACCGGAGGCGATCGCCATCCTCCGAGAGGTGCTCGACGTGACCGAGCGCCAGGCGGCGCGGCTGCGCCGCCAAGTCAGCGCGTGGAAGCGGGAAGCCGCCGCGGAGGCCCGCCCGGCCGGCACGGCCGAGACCGAGTGGGCGTGCACCCGCTACGCCGCCGTCCTGCGCGAACGGGCCCTCGTCGACTTCGACGATCTCGTGCGCCTGCCCGTCGATCTCCTTGCGGAGCGCGAGGATGTGCGCGCCGCGTACCAGTCCCGGTTCCCGTGGGTTTCGATCGACGAATACCAGGACATCGACCCGCTCCAATACCGCCTCGTGCGCCTGCTCGTGCCGCCGGATGGAAACATCTGCGCCATCGGGGATCCCGACCAGTCGATCTACGGATTCCGCGGCTCCGACGTCGGCATCTTCGGCGCGTTTGCGGTCGACTTCCCCGGCGCGCGGGTGGCGCGCCTGACGCGGAACTACCGCTCCGGCCGCTGCATCGTCGCCGCCGCCGTGCAGGCGATCGCCCCCTCCACCCTCGTCGAGAGCCGCACCCTCGAGGCACAGTCGGCCGACGCGACCCGCGTCGCGGTCCGGCCGTGCGCGTCCGAGGCCGCGGAAGCAGAGTTCATCACGCACACGATCGAGCGGCTCGTCGGCGGGTCCGGGTTCTTCTCGATGGACAGCGGGCGGGTGGGCGCGGGCGAAGGCGAGGCGCTCTCCTTTTCCGACTTCGCCGTGCTCTACCGCACCGAGGCCCAGGCGGAGGCGCTCATCGAGGCGCTCGCGCGATCCGGCATGCCGTTCCAGTCGCGCACGCACGGGCGGCTGTCCCAGTCGCCCGCCGTGGCCCGGCTGATCGCGGCCATGGAGGCGAGCCCCGGAGCCGACCGGGCCCCGCGGCTGGCACTCGCGCGGGCGGTGGAGGTGCTGGCCGACGACCCCGCGCAGGCGGAGATCGAGCGCGCCGCGCAGATGCTGCACCCGGTCGCCGCGCGCAGCCAGAACCTGGCGGCATTCCGGTCGGAAATCGCAATGGCATCGGACGCCGACCTGTGGGATCCGCGGGCGGACCGGGTCTCGCTGCTCACGCTGCACGCGGCCAAGGGGCTCGAGTTCGACGTCGTCTTCCTCGCAGGCTGCGAGGATGGCATCCTGCCCCTGCGCTGGGGCGGCGACGAATCGGAGGCCAATCTCGCGGAAGAGCGCCGCCTCTTCTTCGTCGGCCTGACGCGCGCCCGCCGCCGCCTGTACCTGAGCCACGCCCGCCGCCGCCGCTGGATGGGGACGACCCGCGACATGGAGCCGTCGCCGTTCCTGAGCCCGATCGCCGAAGAGCTGCTGGAGCGCAGCCGGGGCGAGCCCGGCGCCCGCTCGCGCCCCACCCACGAGCAACTCGACTTGCTGTAGCACCGTGTGGTCGGTGGTCTGTGGTCTGTGTTCCGCCGTCGAACCGGGAGTCATCCATGAATCGAAACGCGCTCTTGAGAATCGTGAACCCCGTGCTGGGCTTTCTCGCGATAAGCCAGATCACCACCGGCCTGCTCGGCGACGTGCTGTCGCACGATGCCTTCGAGGTCCTGCACGAGGGCGGCGGCATTACCCTGGCCGTCGTCGCCGTGCTGCACGTTGTCCTGAACTGGAACTGGGTGAAAGTCAACATGCTGCGGATGGCGCCGGCGGAGAAGCCGTAGACCGAGCCCACTAACCGCTGGCCACGGCGCTCGCGTTTCCCGTAGACTGCTCGCCGTTCTGCGCCCGAGTCCGGACCCGGGCGCGTCACCACAGGAGCATCCATGAGCAAGATTCCGCTGCCTCCAAAGCCCATCGTCGGCGTCCACCTCGACCTGAAGGGCATGAACTTCAAGCCCTCCTATATCCCGCAGCTCATGGCCGACCTCGCCAGCCAGGGCGTGAACGCGGTGCTCGTGGAGTACGAGGACATCTTCCCGTTCCGCGACAGCGCCGCGATCGGCAGCCTCGACATCGCGCTCGACCGCCCCGCCGTCTGGTCCCGCGCCACGCTCAAGCGCTTCCAGGCCGAGGCGAAGCGCAACCGCATCGAGGTGATCCCGCTGCAGCAGTGCCTCGGACACCTGGAGTACGTGCTGTGCTGGAAGCGCTTCCGCCGCCTGGCCGAGAACGGGAAGTACCCGAGCACGATCCGGCTGGACGACCCGCGCGCCGTGGCGCTCGTCTCCGAGATGCTGCGCCAGATCATCGCGGGGCACCCCGACAGCCGCTACGTCCACCTCGGCATGGACGAGGCGCACGCCCTTCACGACGCCGCGAAGCGGCTCAACCGCAGCGTGCTCGACCTCTTCCTCGAGCACCTGCGCGCACTGCTGAAGGTCGTCGAGCCGACCGGAAAGATCCCGATGATCTGGACGGACATGCTGGAGGACCATTTCAAGCCCGATGCGTTCGCGGAGTTCAAGGACCGCGTGATCTTCTCAACGTGGGACTACAGCCCCGTGCCCGCCGGCCTGAGCCCCGCCGCCCGGCTGTCCGGCGGCGTCCGCGTAAGCCGCACCTGGCTCAACGAGCCGGAAAACCCCGAGGCGCCCAGCATCGGGCCCGGCACGAAGTTCGTCGAGGACCACACCCCGGACATCAAGCGCGCGCTGGCTCCATACCGGAAGGGCCGGCTCTTCCGGCCGCTCTTCCAGGTCGACCTCTGGACGAAGCTCGGCATGCGCTGCCTGCCGGTCAGCGCGCTCCGCGTCAGCGCCGACCTCTCGGTGATGCCGCGCTACAACCAGCACGCGACGAACGTCCGCGGCTGGAGCGCCGCCGTGAAGCGCACGCGCCAGATGGGCCAGATCGGCACCTCGTGGGCGCGCGGCACGAGCTGGTGTCCGCCGAACCTGTGCATCGACCTCACCTGGCCGCTCATCACCGAGATGGCCCGCTCAATGGGCGCGAAGCCGCGGAACTTCTGGCCGGGCGTTCCGCCGAAGACGGCGGACCGGATCATCCGCACGCTCGGCCGCTGCCGCTTCGACTGGCGCCTCGAGCTGCCGATCGCAGACGAGATGGACCGCCTGGCGCCGCAGCTTACGGCTCACCGCCACGAGTGGGACGGAATCGCGCTCATGGCGCGCCTCATGGCGCTCCAGCGCCGGGCCGCGTACAACATCGAAGAAGTGGACTTCTTCCACGCCAACTGCCGGCCGGTCGACTCCGAGTGGCAGCGGCGGATCGACGAGCAGACGCAGACCCTGAAGGACCTGGAGGCCATGCGCCGGCGGGTCGTCGCTCACTTCGGCAAGCGCTACCACGGCGAGGCGTTCAACGAGTGGGTGCGCCACCTGTTCGATCTCTACGTCGAGCGCATCACCGCATGCCGGGCCGTGTGCCGCCGCAAGCTCGCGATCGCACGGCGGACGTACGCCCGGTAGCCGGCGGCAGCCCCAAGCGGGCTGGGGACTCCCCGCGCTTCGGGCCGTTCACGAGGAGGAGCATGTCATGACCACAGCGTATCCAGCCGCCCTTCGCCGACTGCTCGAGGCCCGCGCGGTCCCGTCAGGCGACGATCAGCTCTCTCGCTTTCTCTACACCCAGATCCCGAAATTCACCGCGCCCGCCAACCCGCGCACCTGGCCGCGCGAGGCGGCCGCGCTCCGGCGCGCGGCGCTCGATCGGGTCTACCTGCGCGGCTACCCGGCCTCGGTCGTCGCCGGCCGGCCCCGCGTGGTCTGGGGCGAAACGCTCCGGCCCGATCGCGCGTACGTCATCCGCACGCTCCGCTACGAGGCCTACCCCGACTACTGGATCCCCGGCCTCATGTACGAGCCGGCCCGTCTGCGCGGACGCGTGCCCGTCGTGCTCAACCCCAACGGCCACCACCGCGGGGGCAAGGCGGCCGACTACAAGCAGATCCGCTGCGCCAACCTCGCGCGGCGCGGCGTCATCGCCCTCAGCATGGAGTTCATCGGGATGAGCGAGCTGGAGGCGGACTGCTTCCATAACAACGCCGCCTACCTCGACGTCACGGGCCTGGCCGGGGTCGGCCTCTTCTACCTCGCCCTCCAGAAAGGGCTCGACGTGCTCCTCGCCCACCGCCACGCGGACCCGAAGCGCGTCTGCGTCACAGGGCTCTCCGGAGGCGGCTGGCAGACGATCGTCCTATCCGCGCTCGATCCCCGCGTGACGATGAGCGTCCCCGTGGCCGGCTACACGCCCATGCGCGTCCGGATCGGCGAGCCGAGCGACCGCGGCGATCACGAGCAGATGCCGCCCGACCTGACAACCGTGCTCGACTACGACACGATGACCGCGATGCTCGCCCCGCGCCCCGCCCTCGTGATCCTGAACGAGAAGGACGATTGCTGCTTCCAGACAGCCCGCACGCGGCCCGTGATCTACGACGCCGTACGCCCCACCTACGCCGCCATGGGCGCGGCGGACCGGTTCGCCACGCACAACAACACCGACCCGGGCACGCACAACTACGACGCGGACAACCGGAGCCAGTTCTACCGCTTCCTCAACCGCCACTTCGGCCTGGACGCGCCCGTGGCGGACATCCACCGAGACGACGAGCTGTACAGCGAAGCCGAGCTCAAGGTTGGCCTGCCGCCGTGCCAGACGACCCTCGCGCGGATCGCCTGGGAGCGGATGCGGGACCTGGCCAGCCGCCTCCCGCTGCCGTGCACCCCGGCCGACAAGCGCCGGCTGCGCCGACGGCTGGCGGACGTGATCCGCCTGCCCGGCTACGGGCCAGCCGCCGCCCGCCTGGCCCGGCGCTCCGGCCGGAACGCGCTCTACACCGTGCGCGCGGGGCCGTGGTCGCTGCCGCTGGCCGTCGCTCCCGGCGCGCGCGGCGAGGAGCCCGTCCTGATCATCAGCCAGGCCGGCCGGGCCACGCATCCGCCCATGCCGATCGCCCAGGAGGGAACACGCTACCTGGCGGACATCCTCGGGACCGGCGAGCTGGCCCCGCCGAACAGCCTCCTGCAGATCCTCGAGTCGGCCGGCCACCGCGTGCTCGGGATCCAGGTGGCCCAGGTGCTGACCCTCGCCCGCCTCGTCGCGAAGCGCGAGGGCGGCCGCCCGGTGCACCTCGTCGGTGACGGCTGGCAGACGTGCTTCGTCCTGCTCGTGGCGTGCGCGCTTGAGCCCGGGCTCTTCGCGTCCTACACGCCGTACATGCCGCTCGAGACGCTCTGCTACGTGGTGGACTGGCCGCTGAGGGCCGAGGAAGCCCGCTCCATGCTCTGCTTCGGACTGATGGAGGTGGCGGACGTGCCGCAGCTGCGCGCGCTGATGCGCGGCGTGGAGTACCGGACGCCAGGCCGCAACACACCGCCCGACCGCCGCCGCTAGAAGACACGGAGGACTCCATCACATGACCCGCATCTCCCCGCAGGAAGACGTCATCAACGGCATCGCACCGCTCGAAACGGACCTGGCCGGGCTTCGCCCCCGCCTCTTCTTCACGCCCGAGATCATCGAAGACCTGAAGGGCCGCATCGGGCGGAAGCCCTGGTCGGACTTCTTCGCGCGGGTGCGGCACCAGGCGGATCTGGGGTATGACTCCCTGCACGCCCTCGTCTTCCTCCTGACCGGCGAGCGGGCGTCCTTCGACCGCGCCGTGGCGGGGCTGGACCGGCTCGTGGCCGCCGAGCACCCGACGCGCTTCTACCATCTGTCGGACACCGCGTTCCTGCTCGACTGGCTGTACACCGACCTGGACGACGGGCGGCGGGCCGCGGCGATCGCCTTCCTGGACCGGCACGGCCGCGAGCGATACGAGCAGTCGGCCCTGCGGCGCACGTACCACTCCGGCACGCTCACGTGCAACATCGCCGCGGAGGAGCTGGCGGAGATCGTGACGGCCGGCTGCGCCGTGTACGGCGAGGTACCGGGCGTCGGCCCGTGGCTCCGCTACGCCATGGAGCGGGCATACGTCCTCACGTCCGCGCTGGGGCCGGACGGTGCATCGCAGGAAGGCATCTGCTACGGCGGCTTCTACGTGGAGAGCATCGTGCGCGTCCTCGAGCTGACGCGGACCCTGCTGGGCTGGGATTTGTACGAGCCGTGTGCGTTCCTTCGCAACGTGCCCCTGTTCTTTCAGTACAGCGTCCTGGGCCGGCGCCACATCGCGCCGCCGCACGCGCCGGGCATCCCCTCGCGCTCCGTGCACATCTTCTTCGGCGACGGCGTCCGCTACCCGTGGTACGGGCCCGACTTCTTCCTGCGCCGCCTGGCGTCGGTCTACCGCGACCCGCACGCCCAATGGCTGGCCGACGCGCTCGACGAGGCGGGGGCCAGCGCCAACGGCGCGGGCAACTTCGGCAACCTCATCTGGCACGACCCGTCGGTCCGCGCGAAGAGCCCGGCGAAGCTGCCGACGCTCCACCACTTCACGGATCAGGACATCGTGGTCATGCGCTCCGGATGGTCCGGCACGGAGTCGGTCTTCGGGTTCCGCTGCGCCCCCCACGCGGGCCACTTCGCGCTCCGCCGCTTCCGGCAATGCGTGGGCGGCGGGCACATGGGCGCGGACGCCGGGTCGTTCCAGCTTTTCGCCCACGGCGACTGGCTGATCACCGAGAGCGGCTACGCGAAGAAGGCAACCGCCACCCGCAACACCGTCCTCGTGAACGGAGTCGGCCAGACGGGCGAGGGCGGCGAGTGGTTCGAGTGCTCGGAGCTTCGGCGCGAGCGCCGGGCGCCGTCGATCGTCCATGTCGATACGCGCCCGCGATACGACTACGTGATCGGCAACGTCGCGCCGGCCTACGGCCCGAAGGCCGGGCTCACGCGGTTCCTCCGCCACGTCCTCTACGTCAAGCCCGACGTGTGGGTCATCGCGGACGAGCTGCAGGCGGCGCAGCCCTCGACGTTTGAACTGTTCTTCCACGCCTGCGCCGACGAGCACGGGGCCGACCGGCCCTTCCGGCCCGAAGGCGCCGGGCAATGGATCACGGGCGGCGAGCGCGGCCAGGTCCGCATCACCGCCCTGGCCCCGGCCGGCGTGCGCGGCGTGCCGGAGATCCAGCGCGTCGCAAGCCAGCACGGCGACCACGATATCTGCATCCTGCGGCTCTTCAACGAAGACCCGGCGCGCTCGGCGCTGTTCGTCACGGTGCTGGAAGCGTTTCCGGCCCGGCGCGGCCCGCGCGTGTGCGCCGAGCTCTCCGGCCGGGGGCGGAAGCTGGTGCTCACGCTCCGCGACGGCCGGAGGCGATCGCGCTTCACGTTCGCACCGGGCCAGCGCAACCCGTCCGCGCCGGCCTTCCTGCCGGCGCGCTGAGAATCGGTTTTGCTTTTTGTTGTACACGCCGGAGGCCGTTTGTATAGTCTGCGCCGCGATGGACCGTTCCGGTGGTTCGCCGGAGGAGGTTTGTCGAATAGAGATGGCATAGCCCTTCAACCGCCAGTAGCTGCGAGCCGGGTCCGGCCGCCTGACCGGCGATTCCCATGAACAGGATTTTCCCATGTCCGCAACCGAGCAAGACCTGCATATCCATCGAGTTCCGCCGTCGGTCGCCGAGCAGGCGCGAGCCGCCGGGCTGACGGACTCGAACGTCTACTTCAGCATCCGGAGCGACCTCGGTCCGGACGGCGTCCGCCGCGAGGTGTGGCTCGTCGCCGGCCAGGACGCCGTCGCCGCCTTCGCGTCCGACAGCGCCGACGGCAAGCCGCTCGCCGGCCCGTTCGCGCTCGACACCGTCCAGAAGATCCGGAACTTCCAGACCGTCGGCAGCGCCTTCCTGCAGCTGATGATCGACGGCGTCTACGTCAACGTCATCCGCTTCAGCAACAACCGGCGCGAGCTGTTCGGCCGCGCGCGGATCCAGCTCGAGCGGCGGATCGACAAGAAGCCCGTCCAGGAAGAGGCCATGGGCCAGCCGAGCGAGCTGATCTGCGGCACGTGCGGCCTGCCCCTGCCGAGCCGCCGGGCGAGCTGCATGAAGTGCAGCCGCTCGCACGGAATCTTCCTGCGGTCGCTCGGCATGATGAGCCCGTACTGGCAGGCCATCGTCTTCCTGCTGCTCATGATGCTCGCGGGAGTCGCGCTCGACCTGATCCCGCCGCAGCTCACCCGGATCCTGGTCGACAAGGTGCTGCCGAGCAAGGACGTGGCCAAGCTGCCGCTGATCCTGCTCGCGCTCCTGTCGGCCGCGGCCCTGCGCTGCGTCTTCAACGTGTTCATCGGCCGCGTCAGCAGCGTCGTCGGCACGCGCATCACCAAGGAGCTGCGCGAACGGCTCCAGGCCAAGCTGCTCAGCATGAGCGTCGAGTACTACAACCGCCACTCGGTGGGCTCGCTCATGAGCCGCGTGCTGTACGACGTCGACTACTTCCAGGGCTTCGTGGGCCAGGTGGCGCAGGGATTCCTGCTCAACCTCATGCTCGTCATCGGCGTCGGCGCCATGCTGTTCTTCATGCAGTGGAAGCTGGCGCTCCTGGTGCTCGTGCCGATCCCGTTCGTGATCCTCGGCACCATCTTCTTCTGGAAGCACATCTACCCGCGCTACTACCGGTTCTGGGACAGCCAGTCCAAGATGGCCCAGCAGCTCTCCAGCCTGCTCTCCGGGATCCGGCTCGTGAAGTCGTTCGGCCAGGAGGACCGCGAGCAGCAGCGCTTCGGACAGTACTCCGGCTACATGCAGACCTCGCGCCGCCACCTCGAGATGGGCTCCGCGACGTTCAACCCCATCATGGGCTTCGTGTTCGGCCTCGGCGGCCTGATCGTATGGTACGCCGGCGGCCGGAACGTGATCGGCGACGAGATGACCCTCGGCACGCTCATGGCGTTCTTCGGGTACCTCGGCATGTTCTATGCCCCGATCTCCGCCCTCAGCATGTTCTCCAACTGGGTCACCGGCTTCCTCTCCGCCGGCCAGCGCATCTTCGAGGTGCTCGACTCGACGTCCGTCCTGCCGCCGTCCGACACGCCCGTCCGCCTGCCCACGGTCGACGGCCGGATCGAGTTCCGCGGCGTGACGTTCGGCTACGATCCCTATACGCCGGTCCTCAAGAACGTCAGCTTCGCCATCGAGCCGGGCCAGTTCATCGGGATCGTCGGAAAGAGCGGCTCCGGCAAGACCACCCTGGTGAACCTCATCTGCCGCTTCTACGACGCGCAGCAGGGCCAGGTGCTCCTGGACGGGCATGACGTCGCGGACATCGTCCCCGAGGACCTGCACCGCCAGGTCGGGCTCGTGCTCCAGGAGCCGTTCCTCTTCCGGGGCACGATCGCCGAGAACATCGCCTACGGCCGCCCGAACGCGACCGCCATCACGATCATGGACGCTGCCAAGGCCGCCAACGCCCACTTCTTCATCACGCGCCGCGCACTCGCCTACGACACCAAGCTCGGCGAGCACGGCTCCGGGCTCTCCGGCGGCGAGCGCCAGCGCATCAGCATCGCCCGCGCCCTGCTCTGCGACCCCCGCATCCTCATCCTCGACGAGGCGACCAGCTCCGTCGATACCGAGTCCGAGCAGGAGATCCAGAAGGCCCTCGTCAGCCTGTGCAAGGGGCGCACGACGATCGCCATCGCGCACCGCCTGTCCACGCTCAAGAACGCCGACCGCATCTTCGTGATCGACGACGGCCGCATCGCGGAGTCCGGCAGCCACGAAGAGCTGATGGGGATCGAGTCCGGCATTTACCGCAAGCTGGTCGAGATTCAGACCCAGCTGACCCGACTGGAGATGTAGGCATGACGACGACCACCACCCCGACCGAAGTCCTGTCGCCGGAGGAACGGCTGAAGGCCACCGGCGTCCGCCGGCTCCACCCGGACGGCACGACGATCTTTGAAGGCACCTTTTCGCTCCTGCACTGCGCGGTCAAGAACGACGACCTCTACCGCGGCGTGTTCGCGGTCCGCATGTTTCCCGTGCGGCACCCCAGCCTGTTCATCTCGCTGCACTATACGGACGCCACGGACAAGGAGTGCGAGATCGGCGTCATCGAGGATATGACGGTGTTTCCGGAGGCCCAGCAGAAGCTCATCGAGAGCAGCCTCGCCGCGCAATACCACGAGCAGTTCATCCGGCGCATCTACAAGATCCGCGACGAGTACGGCCTGCTGTTCTTCGAGGTGGAGACCCAGCGGGGCCGCGAGGAGTTCGCCATGCCGTGGCGCGGCGACCGGGCCGAGGAGTACGGCGAGAAGGGCAAGATCCTGCTCGACGCGCTCGACAACCGGTACGTCGTGCCGAACGTGGAGCAGCTCCCGTCCCTCGACCAGCAGCGGCTCGCGAGCTTCATTTACTGGTGAGCCTCGGCCGGGCCGCCGGCGCCCCGAATCCGAGCCGCCCGACCGCAAACCGGAGGTCTGCCATGCCGACAAAACGCGTCCGCCGCGCCACGCCCACGTCCGCCGTTCCCCCCCGCGCCTGGTACGCCCTCCGGCGCACGCTGCCGCTCTGGAGCTTCGAGGAGAACCTCCGGGAGCTCGAGCGCCTGCTGCCGCGCTACCGCGTGGACGAGATCATCGTGAAGGTCGATACCGAGGAGTTCACGCACGGGCAGCCGCCGCTCGAGTGGGTCCGCGCGTACCAGCCGAAGCTGCTCCGCATCCGCGAGTCCATGGACCGGCTCGGGGTCCGCTTCTCGATCAACCCCTGGATCACGGTCGGCCACTGCGACCGCGGCCGCGACGCCCGGCGCGACGTGCCCGGTCTGGCCTGCTGCGTCGGGCATGACGGCACGGAGTGCATCTGCTGCGCCTGCCCGCTCGACGAGGCGTGGCGCGCGCACGTGGCGAAGGTCTGGACGCTCTACGCCGAGACGCGCCCGCACGTGATCTGGGTCGAGGACGACATCCGCACGTTCAACCACAATCCCGTCCGCTTCGGCTGCTTCTGCCCGATCCACCTGAGGCGGTTTTCGGAACGCGTCGGCACCGCGGTCACCCGCGAGGCGCTGGTCGCCGCCATCCTCCAGCCCGGCGCCCCGCACCCGTGGCGCGCCGAGTACCTCGACATGCAGGCCGAGGCGATGATCGAAACCGTCTCCTTCCTGGGCCGGACGGTGCACCGGACGTCGCCCGACACCGCGCTCGGGCTCATGTCGAGCGGCCCGCTGGTCCACTGCCTCGAAGGGCGGCGCTGGCGCGAGTTCGCCCTGGCGATGGCCGACGGCGGGCCCGTCTACAGCCGCCCGCCCATGGGCAACTACAACGAGGACTCGCTCCGCGGCTTCTACTACTCGCACGACTCGATCAAGATCACCCGGCACTGCATGCCGGCGGGCACGATCGAGCAGACCGAGGTGGAGAGCTGGCCGTTCACGCCGTTCTCGAAGAGCGTCGTCTTCACCTTCATCGAGACCGCGCTCTCGTTCGCCTACGGCAGCCACGGCGTCACCCTGAACCTGTACGACCACATGGGCACGCCGCTCGCGGCCGACCCGGAGCTGGGCCGCATGCTCGGCGAGCGGAAGGGATACCTGGAAGCCCTGGCCGGCCGCGCCCAGCAGCCGGGCGCCTACCGCGGCGTCCGCCTGCTGTACCACGAGCGCGCCAGCTACCATAAGCGGCTCCCCGGAAGCGCCCCGTACCATGCGCTCGTCGCCGACGGCGCGCCCACCATGAACCTGCTCGAAACCCACGGCGTTGCCACGACCTACGAGGACGCGCCTGTCGCCGCGACGTCGGGCCAGACGATCCGCGCGCTCGGCGATTCCGAGGTCCGCGCCCTGCTCGGCGGCGGCGTGCTGCTCGACGGCACGGCCGTGCACGCGCTCTGCTCGCGCGGGTTCGGGCCGCTGGTCGGCGCCCACTCGGCAGCGGAGCCCGTATGCATCGACACGCTGGGGGCGTTCGGTGCGGAGGAGTACTTCAACGCGGACTTCGGCGGAGCGGACAAGACTTTTCTGACGCTGACCCTGCCGCATCTGGGCGGCCGCCCCTCGCTGAGCGTTCTCGACTTGGAGCCCGCGGCGCAGGTGATCAGCCGGGTCGTGGATCCGGACGCCCGGCGGCACCACGTCTGCATGTACGCGTTCGAGAACGCCCTGGGCGGGCGGGTGATCGTCCAGGCGCTCGACCTGGCATCGGCCTACGGCCCCGGCTTCAACAACCCCTTCCGCACGCGCCAGCTGCACCACGCCTTGCTGTGGGCGTCGCGCGGCGCGCTCCCCCTGGTCGTGCGCGGCGGCGTATACCCGCTGGCCTTCCGAAAGGACCTGGAGGACGGCTGCCTGATCGGCCTCTTCAACCTCTCGCTCGATCCGTGGCCGCACGCCGAGTTCGACCTGGCACACGTCGGACGGGTGGCGGCGATCGAGCGCCTGACGCCGGCCGGGCGGTGGGTGAAAGAGCCGGGCGTGCGGACGAAGCGCGCGGGCGGCCGGATGGTCCTTCGATACCCGCGGCCCGTCGCGTTTGACGAGCCCCTCTTCCTCACGGTCCGCTGGAAGTAGCGGGAGGGCTCAGTACATCAGCATGTCGAGCCAGCGCTCGCCGCTCGACGCGAGCAGCCAGGCGCCGCTCTTGCGCGTGACCAGCCGGCAGCCGTTCCGGCCCAGCACGGCATCGTCCACGTTCTCGACGAGCGCCTTCCGCCGGCCCAGCCGCTGCGCCTCGTCGGGCGTCGCGTTGCGCCCGCCAAGCGGCAGCCCGTTCTGGGCGCACGCCAGCACCACCGCGGGGCCCCGGAACGGCTCGCCCGTCCACAGAGCCGGGTAGCGCCGGAAATAGTCGGGCCTCGACCGCGCCGGCGCCACCACGTCGAACGCGCGCCCGGTGGCCCGCAGCGAGTCGATGAAATCGAACGCCTCGCCCCGCTCGCGCTGCAGGCGCAGGAACGCCATCGGGTCCACGCCCAGCAGGTTCCACCCGTTGTAGGCGCCGTGGTCGGGCTTCAGCCGCTGCGCGGAGAACCACAGCCCGAACCGCGCATTCACCACCATCCCCGCCTCGAAGTGCAGGTGCGCGTTCGCCATGGGAATGATCGAAGCGGGCGTGTTGCCCATGCGCCCGATCACCTCGCCGGCCTGGACGGACCGGCCCGGTGCCACGCCGGGGGCCGACTGCGCCAGATGCGCATAGAGCGTGTAAACCTCCCCGATCGGGTCCGGGTGCAGCAGCACGATGTACATGCCGTAGTTCGAGTTCCCCGGCTGCCGGTTGATGTAGGCCACGCGGCCGTCCGCCACGGCCCGGACGTCGTCGAGAGGCCGTCCGCCACGGTCCCGCTTCACGGCGGCGACGTCGATGCCCTCGTGGTGCGACGCCCCCCCTCGGCTGGACGTACGGACGGACCCGAACGTGCCCGACTCGGGGCGGCCGGACGCGGTCGGCTGCAGCACCTGCCCGGGTTCGGCGTCGAGCAACCGGTCCTGCTCGGTGGGCAGCACGACCCGGCGGAACGGGTGAGCGATCTCCACAACGTTCGTGGCCATCTCCGGCGCCTCAACCTCGAACCGCCCCCGGCGGTCCTGAAGGATCTTCCAGACGCAGAGGCCCACCAGCGTCGCGGAGACCGCCGCCAGCAGCAGAAGCAGCCATCCCGTCTGCGCGGGAGGACGACGGCCACGATTTCGACGCAACGCCACGGGGAGCCCTCCAAATCAGGCGCGGGAATCTAGGGGATCGGGAGCGCGGTGACAAGCTTACATGGCACGACACTCACATTCGTCCGGAATGCATCACACCCGAGTCTGCTTGTAGCCGGGCGGTTGGCGCCGCGGTGATCAAGGGGCCGAACTCCGAACGGATGCGATCTGCTGGGACGCCGGCAACTGCGGTGCGCTTGGCAGATTGAGAAACAGGTTCACCAGCGGCGTGTTGAGATAGTAGTTCACACGGCCATAGCGCCGCTTCTGCAGATAGCCGGCCGCCACGAGCCGGTCGAGGTAGCGGGTGGCTGTGAGGCGCGATACGGATAGGTCCTCCTGAAGGATCGCGATCTTGGTGTAGGGATGTCGGAATAGGTTGTTGAGCAGGTCCTGACTGTAGATCCTCGGAAGCTGTTTCCGGATGCGGTGCTTGTAGTCGAGCATCATCTCGCGGATACGGACGATCAGGTCAATGGTCTGACGGGAGGTGATGGCCACGCCTTTGAGCATGAACAGGACCCATTCCTCCCAGGCTTCGCGTTCGCGCACCGCCTGGAGGAGCCGGTAGTAGTCGGGCTTGTTCTGAATGATGAAGCGGCTGAGATAGAGGACCGGCAGGTTCAGGAGCCCATTGGCCACGAGATAGAGGATGTTGAGGATCCTGCCCGTGCGACCGTTCCCATCATAGAACGGATGAATGCTCTCGAACTGGTAATGGATGATGGCCATTTTGATGAGGGGATCGACGTCCATACGCGTCGGCTCGTTGATGAACCGTTCGAGGTCGGTCATAAGCGCGACGATGCGGTCGTACTCCTGGGGAGGTGTATACACGACCTCGCCGGTGGCCTGATTGCGTAGGGACGTGCCCGGGAGTTTACGGAACCCGGCATCGTTTTGCTCGAGGATCCGCTGGATTTCGAGGATCTGGTTGACGGTGATCAGGCTCGTCTTGCGGACGGACTCGAAGCCGACACGCAGAGCGGCAACGTACCGGGCGACTTCCTTGGCGGCGGGTTTGGCGGACTCGTCCGCCAGTTCGGCCTTGAAGAGATCATCGTGGGTGGTGACGATGTTCTCGATTTCGGAACTATCCTTCGCCTCCTGAAGCGCCAGTGTCTGGATAAGGATGGTCTCGTTCGGAATGGAGGCCGAAATGCCCTTGAGCTCTGCAAGGTGGCGGTGGGCATCGGCAAGTCCCCGAAGAACCGCTCTGGTCTCAACCTCCACACTCGGCGGTAGGGGTTTCAGATCGAATCCGTCCATGCGTCCTCCGTGTTCACGTTTGACGCAATTGTATACAGATAACCGCTTTATCGTTCAATAATCGTCGCTTAGTATGCACGTCATCAGCGATATACATCAGATCATTCAATCTGCTACAGACCGGTCAATAGTTTCAAAACGCTATCCTTCAAGTTCTTATAGATTACACGCTGCGTCTGGCGATTACGCGAGGCTAACGCAACAGGGATCTGAATACTTGGCGTGGCGTATGGAGCAGCGCGAGCCTCCAACGCTGCATGGCTGAGCCATGACCGTTCCGGGGCACCGCACTGATCGCCACCGCGCCCGAACTCCGCGTGTCTGCCTGCTATCCCGCCTCGGCTGCGGGCTTGGCCTTCGCGGGACGCGTCACGCACTCATGGGGGACCTCGACGGATCCCTTCGCGTGCTCGGCGAGCAGCGCGCTCAGACGGCGGACGTCCTCGGCGTGCTCCGGCTCACCCGCCAGATTCTTGAACTCGCGCGGGTCGGCGACTACGTCCGCCAGAAAGATGTCACGGTCGTTCGGCTCAACCGGCCGGGCGTCGATCCGCATGTTCTGATCCAGCCGGAACCGCGATGTGCGCACGCAGCTGCGCCGCGGCCAGCCGTGGCCGTCGAACCAGGCGCCGCGTCCGCCGTTCGGGCCCATGCGGCTGTCCGTCTCGCCGTAGCCGATGGTCGCATAGATCGCCTCAGGCGCCGGATCGGCGAACACGTTCCGGCCCTTGAACGACGCCGGCGCCGCGATCCCCGTCAGGCCGAACAACGTCCGCGCCAGGTCGAGGCTGTCGCACAGGTCGTTGCGAACCGCGCCCGCCGGCAGCGAGCCGGGCCAGCTGAAGAGAAACGGCACGCGGTGGACGGTCGGCGTGAACGTGTGCTTCTCGAACGCGCCCGTGTCGCCCAGCGGGTTCCCGTGGTCCGCGCCGAACACCACGATCGTGTTCGAAAGCTGGCCCTGTCGCTCGAGGAACTCGAGCACGCGGCCGACTTGCGAGTCGACCCACGACACCTGCGCATAGTACTGCAGCCGGGCTGCACGGAGCTTCTCCGGCTCCATCCGGTCCAGCCCGTGCACCTCGGCCACGCGGCGCTCGAAGGCCGAGAGGGTGGCGGGCAGCGGGCCTGGCAGACCGGGATCCTGACCGGCGTACAGCTTCAGGAATCGCGCGGGCGGCATCACCGGCGTGTGCGGCTGAAGGATGGACAGCCGGACGAGGTACGGCTGGCCCTGGTCTCCGGCCATCCACTTCAGCGCGCGGCTCGTCACTTCATCGGGCGGATACGGCACGTCGTCGGGGAACACGCCCCCGTTCATGCCGCCGCCCGGCGAGCGGATCATCTGGACCGCCTTCTCGCCGAGCTTCACCCAGAACCCCATGTCACCGCCGGTTCCATCGTGATGCTGGAAGATCAGGCCCGGCGCCTCGTTGGGATACATGCCGTGGGCCACGTGGATCTTGCCGAAGTTGGCCGTCCGGTATCCGGCCTGGGCGAAAACGTGCGGAAACGTCACAACCGGCTTCGGCAGCCTGAAGCCCGCCCACGCGGCCTCGTTGTTGTAGACGCCGGTGTCCTCGGGGTAGCGCCCGGTCAGGGTCGCCACGCGCGACGGGACGCATACCGGAGAGGTGCAGAAGTGGTTGGCGAAGCGCACGCCCTGCCCGGCCAACCGGTCGATGTTCGGCGTGTGCAGCCTGAGCGTGGCGTGTCCGTAGCACCCGAGCGCGTCGGTCCGGAGCTCGTCGCAGTAGAACCAGACGATGTTCGGCCGGACCTTCGGCGGCGTTGCGGCGGGCGCGTCGGCCGCGAACAGCCGGTCGGTGACAGCCAGGCCAGCCATCCCAGCCCCAACCCGTCGCACGAACTCCCTCCTGTTGATGTCTGTCATGCGTAGGGCCTCTCGCGGACGCGGCGGGCGCTCGACTCCAAGTTCGGTGCGCATCCTACAGGCACAAGGGCGGCCGGGCGAGCAAGCGCCAAGTCCTCAGCGCCCATACACCTGCCGTGCCGCCTCCAGCTTGAGGCGGCACGCTTCGCGGCAGCGCTCGAGCTTCTCCACGCGCAGCGCAAACAGGTCGCGCACCCACTCCTCGAACGTGTCGCCGGCGTATCGCTTCGCAAAATGGCGCCGAACCATCCGCTCCAGCTTGGGCTCCTCGGCGAGCAGGCGGGCCTGCTCGGCCATCCGCCGCTCCCACTCCGGCTCCACCAGCCGCTGGCCGGCATGAAAGTACTCGACCTCGAGCACCGCAAAGTCCGCGCGACGGTGCCAGTTGAGCACCTTCGCCATCAGGATCAGCCCATCCCACTCGTACCGGTGGGCGTTCACCCGGGGCCGCAGCGTCTCCATCTCGCGCGCGATCGCGCCTTCCCGCCGCCAGTCCTTGGTGCATCGGCCGAGCTGGGCCGTCAGGCGCTCCACCGTCGCTGCCGGAAGACCCGGCCAGAACGGCTTGGGCCTGGCGCCCATGGCACGCGCGAACTCCTCCACCGCGGGCCACGTCAGGTCCGGAATCGACAGCGGCGGACAGAAGGTCGTGCCTCGGCCCCACGACGTGGCGACCGCCCCGATCTGGCGGGTCCGCCGGATCGCCTTCGCCCACGCCCGAAGATTACCGTATCGATCGGCGAAGCCCGGAATCACCGCGTCGCCTCCCGTTCGCGAGCACCCCGCGCCCAGGACGCGAAACCCCAGACGAGTCCAGAGATCGACCTGGAACAGCGCCGGAAACATGCGTCCGCGCCGATACGGAGCCAGAAGCTTCCGCACCGGAGCCGGCAGATCCTCGATGAACCGGGTGTTCTCGCCGACCGGCGGCGCGTCCGGGTGCGCCGGGTCGTCCAGCCATTCCCGGCTGACGCGCCAGCCGAGCATCCGCGCGCCGGGCACCTGCTCCCCGCTCGAGCTGTAGTCCCAGATGCAGAGGACGACGCGGTCTTTCACGCGGTCGGCCACGCCCGGCCGATAGTGGTCCTCGAACATGTCGGACCAGATGATCGGCGTCTTGCCGAAGGGCTCGACGAAGTCGCACAGCTCCTCGAGGTAGTCCACGAACACGCCCAGCGTGTCGCCCCTCGCCTTGCAGCGCGGGCACGAGGCCAGTCCGTGCGCCTCGTCCATGCCCAGGTGTACGTAGCGGCTGTCCGGGTGCGCCTCGATCACCTGCCGCAGCATGTCGCGCACGAGCGCCTTGCCGCGCTCCCGCGAGAGGCAGAGCGTACAGGGATACCTCGCATGCTCCGCCAGGCCGCGGTACCGCTTCCACCGGAGGAGCCATTCGAGGTGTCCGAGGCACTGCTGCAGCGGGATGATCTCGATGCCCAGCTGCGCCGCATCGGCCTGGAAGCGGCGCACGAGCCGGGGCGGCCATACGTCTTCCGAACGCCACGCCGCGTCGACGCCCGCGAACGGAAACACGTCCTCGTACTCGACGAGGACCGCGTTGACGCCCAGACTGGCGAGATCCTCCAGATACTGAGGCAGGTACCGCGGTCGAAAGAGCTGGCCCTTCAGGTCGAGATGGACTGCGATCATCGTGTTCATTCGTTCCTCCACCGCCGCCATCCCCACCCCAGGCGCAGGCGCTGGATCTCCGCCATTCGGCATTCCACTTCCCCGCCGCCCGCTGTATCCCGTTGGAGGGGTGAGCTCCGCGAGCCCTACCCCCCAGGTCGTCGCTGCGCTCCACCCTCCAGGCGCAGGCTCGGGTTCGCACTCACAACCGGCCGCCACGCATACCGCAGCCTCACTCAGCGACCCGCTGGCCCATCCACCGCCACCCCCGGCCCGGCGGCAAGACCCAACGCGCGGAGAATGGCCGGAGTGACAACCTCGCGGCAGCCCGCCTCGTTTGCGTGAACGGAGTCGGGGACATACCGGCGAAAGAGCGCCGGGTCGGATGCCTGCAGGGCCGTCCAGGCGGAGTAGTTATCGACCAGGAGCAGCCCCCGCGCCTTCGCGACGTCACGGTACACCTGGTAGTAAGCCGCGACATTGTCGCGATACGAGAAGTGCCCCTTCGGATATCCGTCGCCCGGAGTCATGGTCATCAGGATGATCTGGCACGCGGGCGCCGCGGCCAGGATGCGGTCGACCATCGCCTCGAGGTTGGTCCGAGCCAGCGCCGGCGGACAGGAGAATCGCGCCACCGCGTCGTTCACGCCGAACTCGACGAAGACGGCGTCGGGCCGGTTCGCGATCACCCGCTGGTCCAGATTGTCGACGCCCCATTTCGACCACATGCCGGAGCGGGCGGTATTGGTGATGGTCGCCAGTCCGGGGTACTGTCGGTCCAGCGCGGCTTGCAGGTGCCGGACCCACGCGCCCTGGGCCGTGAGGCTCGTGCCATATGCGACGATCGTCTGCTTCCTGCCGGCCGAGAGGTTGTCCATCAGGCCGCCGGCGGTGACCGCCGGCTCGCCCGGCGCGGCGCCCGCCCCCAGGCTCAGGGCCACCCCCATCATCAGGACCACGCATTTCCTCATCGCCCCGCGCTCCTTCCGCGTGCAGCCGCCCCGTTTCGTTCAAGCGCGTACGGTAGCCGCGCGCGGGCGCATCCGTCAAACCCGGCGCACACTCCGCAGGCGTCGGAGGTGGCCGGACTGGCGGCGGGGCGCTTGACTTGATCCGACCCTTCGGATAAACGGCGGGGGCAACACACGAGTCCCATGGGAGGCAGTTCATGTCCGTCGCGCGCCGCATCGCCTGCATCGTTGTCGCCCCCGCACTGGCCGGCCTCCTGGCGGGCTGCGCGTCCTACCGCGTCGGCTCCACCATGATCGCGATCCGGAAGCCGGTTCCGACGCCGGCCGACGTCCGGTTCCGGATCGCCAGTGTCGATGTGGTCACGCCGACCAATGTCGCGCCGGGCACGCTGACCCGCTTCGGGGTATGGCAGATCACGCCGGTCGAGGTGCGCGATCGGCTGTCCGCCCGCGCCATCGCGCTCTACCCAGGCGCGTTCAGCGAGGACGCCACCGCCACGCCGCTCCAGGTGGCCATCGTCCACACGGCCAGCCGCAACGACGGCGGCGGCGAGGCGTGCCTGTCCTGCCTCACGCTCACCATCCTGCCCATGCGATCGGTCGATCGGAACGAATACCGGGTGGAGCTCAAGTCCCCTCATCCCCCGCTCTCCAAGGCTCTGGCCCAGCCGACCTCGTTTACGCGGATCGACACCGGGTGGATGTCGATCGTCCCCACCGGCTGGATTCCGGTCCCCGGCGGCGTCGGCCGCCGCGCCTGGGGCATGGACAGCGCCAACGCGAAGGCAGGCGAGGTCATGATCGACTCGTGCGTCGAGGCCATGGCCGCCACGCTGCGCCAGGTGCCGCCCGAGGACTGGCCGAAGGCGCTGCCGCCCCCGCCGCCGCCCGCGGCGGCCCCTGCGGTCCCACCCGAGACGAAGTAGCCCGCCGGCGCGGCGCGCGCCGCGATTCAGGAGAGAGCGATCGTGAAGACCGGAGCGGAGCTCATCGCCGAGATCGACGCCGTCACCGTGCCGCGGGGTGAGCTCGCCGTCTGGTGGCTGGGCCAGCACAGCTTCATCGTGAAGGGCGGCGATGCCGTCGTCTACCTCGACCCGTTCCTGTCGCCCCTGCCCGGCCGCACCGTGCCGCCGCTGCTCGCGCCGGCAGACATCCGGCACGCCACCGTCGTGTGCGGGTCGCACGACCATACCGATCACATCGACCGGGCCGTCTGGCCGGTGCTGGCCGACGCATCCCCCCAGGCCAAGTTCGTTGTGCCCGACCTGCTGCTGCCCAAGCTGGCGGCCGACCTGGCCATCGCAGAAGACCGATTCGTTGGGTTGGATGACGGCAAGTCCGCGCGGATCGGAGCCGTCCGCGTGTCCGCGATCCCTGCGGCGCACGAGTTCCTGGACCCGGATCGGGCGACGGGGCGCTATCCCTACCTCGGCTACGTCGTCGAGCTCAACAACTGCGCGCTCTACCACGCGGGGGACACCTGCATCTACGACGGCATGCGCGCCCGGCTCCAGAAGTGGACGCTGGACATCGCCTTCCTCCCGATCAATGGGCGCGACGCGAAGCGGCTCGCGGCCGGCTGCATCGGGAACATGACTTATCAGGAGGCGGTGGACCTGGCCGGCGACCTGCGGCCGGGCGTCGTCGTTCCGACGCACTACGAGATGTTCGAATCGAACGCGGGCGACCCCGACGCGTTCGAGAGCTACGTGCGGGTGAAGTACCCCGGGCTGCAGACCTTCCGCTGTCGCCATGGCGAGCGCTTCCGCGTCCGCAAGGCCGCGCCGGTCGGAGGCTGACCCGGCCGACGCCGGGGGAGGAGGACCCGAGCCCGGAGGCTCGTGCCACGGCGGCGGGTCGCTCGACGGCCCTTACGATTCCCCGTGTCCGGAATCCGGTTCGCCCGGCTGGGTCGTCATCACCACCTCGCGCAGACGCTCCATGAAGTAGCGGTAGTTCGCCCAGGTCACGTTCGACAGCACGAAGTGATCGGGCCCGGGAATAAGGCGGCCCAGCTGGATATGGCGGCGCGCCTTCTCCATCTCGCGGTCGATCGCCTCGCGGCCGTGGATCATCGCCTCCTTCGCCAGCCCGCCGATGATTCCCAGCTTCGGATGCCGGCGCCGCACGGCCGGCACGTCGCAGCCGGCCCCGGCCTCGAACGGGTAGAGCGCCGTCACGCCCGCCTCGATCAGCAGCCCCGCGAAGTCGTCGGTATAGCCGTCCGAGTCGACCAGGATGATCTCGATGCCGTGCGCCTTCGCGAACTCGGCGACCCGCCGGTAGTTGGGCAGCATGAACTCGCGGAACGTGGCGGGCGAGATGAACGGTCCGTTCTTCGACGCCATGTCCTCCCAGAACTCCACCAGGTCGAACTCCACCGAACCGGCCATGCGATCCCAGAGCGCGAGCATCAGGTCGGTGTACCCGTCCATGATGTCGTGCACCAGCGCGGGGTCGTCGTAGAAGGCGTAGAGCAGCGACTCGTCGCCCATCAGGTTGCGGGCGAAGCCATACACGCCGCCGTGCGTGAGCTGCAGCGGGTAGTCCCGCGCGGCGTACTCCCGAACCCGGTCCGGCCAGTCCGCCGGAAAGCGCTCGGGGTCGTCGGCCCGCAGGTGGCGGTCGCGGATCCGCTCCCAGTCCGCCCGGGACTTCACCGGCCACTCGACGGTCTGGTGGCCGTAGTCCTGCCCCTTCTGCAGCACTTCCACCGTTCCCTCGGGGAACCGCCGGACCACACGCTCCGGCGTGTCCTCGAGCACGACCGGCTGGCCGCGCCGCGACATCCAGAAGTTGACCGGGGTGATCTGCCAGCCGCGGTACACGCCCTCGAACTGAAGGATGCGGTCGATGTCCTTCGACAGCCCCGGGCACTCCGCCTCCCACGCCGGCCGGATGGCATTCGTTCCGCCGAACACCTTGATGAACGGGACGCGGTCCACCGGCCGGCCGGTCAGCGTCCGCACGAATCGCTCGCGATGGTTCATATGCTCCTCGCCGTCTACCGGCCGCCGGCCGCCGCCCGCTCCAGCAGCACCATGGTTCGCCGCTCCTCCCGCCACTTCCGCCGCGCGGCAGCCAGCCCCTCCCCGAACCACAGCGGGCGGAGGGTCATGGCGCTCGCGGAAGCCGACTCCACCTTCCGGTATCGATCCCGCCGCTCGATGGGCATGTCGATCCACGCCTCGTCGTCGAGCAGCAGGCGCGCGGCAGCCGGCACGCGATCCCACGCGATCGGGCCGCCCGTGTCCGGCGTTCCGGGCAGCAGGAATCCCGCGCCCAGCGACGCCCATGCCAGCGCCCCCTTGTCGAGCCCGACGGCGACAGCCGTCGCGTCGGCCGGCCTCCCCCGCAGGTGCCGGCGCGCGAGGTCGTACGGCGGACGCCCCTCGCCGGCCGCCGGCCACGAGAAGAGCAGGACGACCTGCGCGACAACCAGCAGCGCCCCCGACGCCGCCACCCAGCCGGGGCGCTCGGCGAGCCGCATCCGCCGCGCGGCGACGCCCGCCGCGGCACAGAACGCCAGGCCCGCCATGCCGACGATCACGCTGCCCGCCGTAAACACCAGGAGCGCGCCGGCGAGCGCCAGCGACAGGCTCTGCAGCGCGCCCAGCAGGAATGCGGCGTCCAGCCCCCACCCGAACGCGCGGCGCACCCATCCGAGCGCCGGCTCGCGCTCGGCGCGCGCCAGCGCATGCCCGGCGAGCAAAGCCAGCGCCGGAAGCAGCGGCACCACGTATCGCGCGCGGTGCAGGGACATGGCCAGGCCGAGCGCCGCCGCCACGCCCAGCCCCCAGATCAGCAGCAGGCGCTCCCCGGAGCTGCGATTCCGGCGGAACGCATAGGCCAGACACGCAAGCGACCACGGGAACAGGCCGCGCAGGACAGCGCCGAGATAGTGCGCCACGCCCCCCGTCCACCGCTCCGGAGCGTCGCCGAGGTGAAACGCCAGCTCCGAGCCGGTCGCGCCCGCCGCCCGGGCCCAGCCCAGACGGTGAACCACCACCAGCGGCCACGGCAGCACGATCGCCAGAAAGAGCAGGACGCCGGAAGGCGACACCAGCCGCCGCCAGCGCTCGCGAGCCGCCCGATCAAGCAGCACCCACGCGAGCATCACGCCGGCCGGAATCGCGAAGCCGATCGGGCCCTTCTGCAGGGCGGCCAGCCCCGTGGCGGCCCACGCCAGCCGCGGCGCCCAGCGGCCGGCTCCCTGCCATGCCGCAACGAAGCCGTAGATGGCGCCAGCCACAAAGAGGCCCAGCAGGCTGTCCGTAAGCGCCTGGTGCGACTGGCGGATCAGCAGGTAGGAGCTCGACAGCGCCACCGCGCCGTACAGCGCCGAGCGCGGCGACCCGAAAAGCCGCAGCCCCAGCCGGTAGACGAGCGCCACGACCGCCAGCGCCGCAAGAGCCGACGGCAGCCGCCCCTGCCACACGCCGACTCCGAATGCGCGGTAGGAGAGCGCGACCAACCAGTATTGCAGCGGCGGCTTCTGAAGCCGCAGCTCTCCGTGATAGCACGGCAGCGCAAACTGACCCGACTCGTGGAGCTCGAGGCCTCCCCCCAGATAGAACAGCTCGTCGCGCTGCTCGATCCCGGGGAGATTGAGGTGCGCGGTGAACGCGACCAGCGCCGCCAGAAACACGATCAGCAGCTCCACGCGCGAGATTGGCCGCGACCCGCCCAGCCTATTGAACTCTTCCTGCATACCACGCGGGCGTCGGTGCCATCCCTCGGACACGACCCGCGCGCGCAGACTACCAGAACACGCGCGACGCTGTCATCCGTGCTGGACCCGCATGCGGCAAACGCGCTACAAAGCCGAACGCATGGCACCCGTCCCGGAATGGGACATCAGCCGGCAGGAGCGAGGACATCATGGCGGATCCGACGTACGAGAGCTACATGGGCCTGGGACCGAAGCGCATCGGCCACTGGGAGCACTGGTCCAACCCGGATGCGGCGACTTTCATCACCGGCATCGACTTCTACGAGCGCCCGCGAAGCTGCATGGCGCGGCTCAAGGAGATGTACCCCTTCGTCAATATCGGCGTACCCGCGAGCGACGATCCGATCCCCCGCCTGGATCAGCAGGCTGACCACGGGAAGGGGCGGTGGGGCCACGCGTACCGCGACTACTGGCAGCAGGAGGAGGCATCCCACCACTTCGCCAGCCGCGAGGAGATGCTGCGCTTCAGCCCGCTCGCGCAGGGCGACTTCACCGGCTGGCAGGTCGTGGAGTCGGGCGATTTCCGCAGCGAGGAGATCATCTACGAGCGCTACCGCAAGCACTACCCGGCCGAGTGGGGCGACAAGGCCCCGGCGGGAACCGCCGCCGGCACCTCCTTCTACAACAGCATGTTCATGTGGCCGATGCTGGTGTTCGGCTACGAGAACTTCCTGAACCTCTGCCTCGAGCCGGAGTTCGAGCGGATCATGGACGAGTTCGCGGAGATCAACCGGCGCGTCTTCCGCGCCTTCGCCCGGCTGCCGGTCAACTTCGTCGTCTGCCATGACGACATCGTCCTGACGAGCGGCCCGGTGTGCAGCCCGGCCTGGATGCGCAAGTTCATCTTTCCGCGCTACGAGGAGTTCTGGAGCATCCTCAAGCAGGCCGGCAAGGAAGTGATCTTCATGGTCGATGGGTGCGTGGACGCGTTTGTCGACGACGTCATGGCCTGCGGCGCGCGCGGCATCATCAGCGAGCCGTACACCAACTACAAGGCGATCGCCCGCCGCTACAAGGACTGCTTCATCGCCGGCGAGGGCGACAACCGCGTGCTCATGCGGAACAATCCGGCCGAGATCGAAGCCATGGTCGACTCCATGGTCGAAACCGGCCGCATGTCGGGCGGCTACATGATGTGCATCGGCAACCACATCCCCTGGAACGTCCCCGGCGACGCCATCAAGCGCTACTTCGACCTCTCTGCCGAACGCGGGTTTCGATAGAGAGCCAAAGCAGTGGGCCGTGTTCGCCGCACGGTAGCCAGTTCCCTTCAGGAACCGCGCGCTCACCCGCGGGGCTTACGGACACGGCGGGCAATCCCCGGTGGCTCGGTTCCGAGTCTGCGGCCCGCGCCTCCTCACGTGAGCGATCAAGAGCGGCCGCCTCGGCGAGGTGTCCCTACCAGCGGAACTCACCCCTCCCGCATGCACCGACCCCCGCCCCACCGTTCCGAGTCCGCGACGGAACGGGGCGAACCGCGGCGCGGCTTGGGTGG